>CAJQNB010000036.1 GCA_905479575.1 uncultured Pseudophaeobacter sp. | reverse complement strand
ATCCGGTACTGGATGGCGCTGGCTTATCCTACTTACTTTGCAGCGCTGTTGGCGCTCGCGCTTGTGCCGTTCATTGGCGAAGTGAATATGGGCGCGCGGCGCTGGATCGAATTCGGCGGGATGCAGTTCCAGCCGTCAGAGGCGATGAAGATCGGTCTCGTATTGGGGTTGGCGCGTTATTATCACAGCCTTCGGGCCGAGCAGGTCTCGCATATCCTCTATCTCATTCCGCCGGCGCTGATGGTTGGCGCGCCTGTCGGGCTGATTTTTATCCAGCCCGATCTCGGTACAGCGCTTCTGCTTGCGGCCACCGGCGCGATCATGATTTTTGTCGCCGGACTTTCCTGGCGGATCGGCTTTCTCGGCATTTTGGGCGGCGTCGCTGCGGGTTACGCCGCGTATCGTTTCGATATTTTAAAAGAATACCAGCTCAGGCGGATCACGACGTTCCTTGATCCTGAGCGTGACCCCCTGGGGCAGGGCTATCACCTGTTGCAATCGAAAACCGGAATCGGGTCAGGCGGCCTTACAGGGAAAGGCTTTATGGAAGGCACGCAGGCGCAGCTGAAATTTCTGCCGGAAATGCAGACTGACTTCATCTTCACTGTGTTTGGTGAAGAGTTCGGATTTGTCGGCGCGATTGGTCTGTTGCTGGTTTATCTCGCGGTGATTTTTGTGGGCCTTTCCATAGCCATGCAGGCGAAACTTCATTTCGCGCGAATGATGGCTGTCGGCGTTGTCGCTACCTTCACGTTATATGTGTTGATCAACACGGGAATGGTGATGGGGCTCGCGCCTGTCGTCGGGGTGCCGCTGCCGCTGGTCTCTTATGGCGGCTCGGCGATGCTGGTGCTGCTGGCGGCCTTTGGTCTGGTGCAAAGCGCCAATATTCACCGCCCGCGCTAATCCACCCCGCCGCCCTACAGGATCTGCTGCACACAGTTCAGCGCCTACTCCATCCTGCAGAAACTGCCCCCCGGCAGCAAATTGTAACCCCCAGGTGTCGACTGCATCACCCATCGGCCCGAACCAAAAGCGCCCAATCAGGAGCCCGCAACATGAGCATCTTTCACCTCGCCTACCACGTAGATGATCTGGACAAGGCCCGCGCCTTTTATGGCGGCCTGTTGGGATGTGTCGAGGGACGCAGCACCGACACCTGGGTCGATTTCAACTTCTTTGGTCACCAGATCTCCCTGCATCTCGGTCCGGTTTTTGCCACCAGCAAGACCGGCAAGGTCGGTGACCACATGGTTCCCATGCCCCACCTTGGGGTGATCCTGCCGCAGAAGGACTGGCAGGCCCTGGCGGACCAGCTGACCGCAGCTCGGCTTGACTTCACCCTGGCGCCAGTGACACGGTTTGCTGGCGAGCCCGGCGAGCAAAGCACCATGTTTTTCCATGACCCTGCCGGCAATCCAATTGAAATCAAGGGCTTCAAGGACATGACCGGAGTATTTGCCACATGATCAAGGTTCAGTTTGCCGCCCGCCCCGAACGCTGGGAAAGCTACCAGGCCCCGCTGAAAGCTGCCTTTTCCCAGGCCGGGCTGCAGGTGGATCTACGCCAGGATCACCCGGCAGCAGAGGTGGACTATGTGATCTATGCGCCCAATTCTGACCTGCAGGATTTTACCAGCTATACCGCCTGCAAGGCTGTGCTCAGCCTCTGGGCCGGGGTGGAGAAAATCACCGGCAACACAACCCTTACCCAGCCGCTGTGCCGCATGGTTGACCCCGGCCTGACCGCCGGAATGGTGGAATGGGTCACAGGCCATGTGCTGCGCTACCACCTGGATCTAGATCGCAGCCTCAATACCCAGGACCGCTGGGACCCGGTGGTACCGCCCCTGGCCCAGGAGCGCCCGATCACCCTGCTTGGTCTCGGCGCCCTCGGAACCGCCTGTGCCACGACCCTGGCCCAGCTCGGCTTTCCAGTCACCGGCTGGTCACGCTCGGTCAAATCTATCGCCGGGATCACCTGTGAACATGGCACCGAAGGCTTTCAAAACGCCCTGCAACAGGCGCAGATCCTCATACTGCTGCTGCCAGAAACCGCTGCAACAGAAAACACGCTCAATGCAGAAACCCTTGCCATGCTGCCCAAAGGCGCACGCATCATCAATCCCGGCCGCGGCCCCTTGATCGACGACGCAGCCCTGCTGGCAGCCCTGGACAGTGGACAGATCGCCCATGCCACCCTGGATGTCTTCCGTCAGGAGCCCCTCCCAATGGACCACCCCTTCTGGCCTCACCCACGCATCACGGTCACGCCCCATATCGCCGCAGAAACGCGGCCGCTGACAGCCGCACAGATGATTGCCAAAAACATCCAGCGCGGCGAAAGCAGCCTCCCCTTTCTCAACCAGGTCAATCGCCAGCTCGGCTACTGATCCACCCAAGCGGCAAACACCCGCTACCAACACGGGCTACAAGGCAACTCCCTCCCCCAATTCATCTTACAGAAAATACCTCGGGGGAGGTCGCAGACCGGGGGCAGCGCCCCCCTGACCCGGCTCGCTCCTGCCCTTAGGCTTCGACCAGCCCGCGCCCTTTCAGCAAGGCCTCCACCCCAGGCAGACGCCCGCGAAACGCGGTGTACAAATCCACCGGATCCACCGATCCACCAGTAGAGAGGATATGGGTCTCCAGCGCCTGGGCGCGCTCGGGATCAAAGGCACCGCCAGCCTCTTCAAAGGCAGCAAAGGCATCTGCATCCATGACCTCGGACCACATGTAGCTGTAATACCCCGAAGAATAGCCATCGCCAGAAAAGACATGGGCAAACTGGGGGGTCGCATGGCGCATTTTGATCGCAGGGGGCATGCCAATTTCTGCCAGAACCTCCGCTTGTTTTGCCATCACATCCTCAGGCGCCGCGCCTTCATGAAAGGCCAGATCAACCAGAGCCGAGGCAACATATTCAACCGTCTGGAATCCCATATCGTAGGTCGAGGCCCCCAGAACCTTGTTCAGCAACTCAGGTGGCATGGCTTCGCCGGTCTCGGCATGGGTGGCAAATTCACGCAAGACCTCGGGCACTTCCAGCCAATGTTCATAAAGCTGGCTGGGCAGCTCGACAAAATCACGGGCCACCGAGGTTCCGGAAATGCTCTCGTAGCGCACATTCGACAACATCTGATGCAGCGCATGGCCAAATTCATGGAACAGGGTGCGGGCGTCATCCCAGGACAACAGCGCCGGATCAGCCTTGGCAAAGTTGCAGACATTGATCACGATCGGGCTGGTTGCTTTGGGGAAATGAGCCTGGGCGCGCATGGCAGAACACCAGGCCCCAGAGCGTTTGGAGCCACGGGCAAAATAGTCGCCAATAAACACCGCCAGGTGTTTGCCATCGCGGGTGACCTCCCAGGCGCGGCAATCCGCATGATAAAGCGGCACATCCAGCGGGGTGAACTCCAGCCCAAACAACCGGTTGGCGCAGGCAAAGCTGGCCTCGATCATCCGGTCCAGTTGCAGATAGGGCTTTAGTTCCGCCTCATCCAAATCATGCTCCACCTTGCGGCGCTTCTCGGCGTAGTAACGCCAGTCCCAGGGCTCCAACTCGCCGTTGATACCATCCTCATGCATCATCTGCGCCAGAATTTCCGCATCCGCATTTGCCCGCGCCACGGCAGGCTGCCAAACATCCATCAACAGGCCCCGCACCGCGTCCGGGGTTTTGGCCATTTCGGTTTCCAGCTTGTAGTCAGCAAAGCTGTCATAGCCCAGTAGCGCCGCCCGTTCGGCACGCAAGGAAAGGATCTCGGCGGCGATGGCGCGGTTATCCGTCTCTCCCCCGTTGGCGCCGCGCGCTGTGAAGGCTGCAAAGGCCTTTTGCCGCAGATCTCGGCGGGGTGAAAACTGCAGAAATGGCGTAATGATCGAGCGCGACAGGGTCACAACGGGGCCAGCGGCCTCTTTCTCCTGTCCGGCGGCACGTGCGGCATCCACCACAAAATCCGGCAAACCTTCAAGGTCCTCTTCGCCCAGTTCCATGTACCAGTCGCGCTCATCCGCCAAAAGGTTCTGAGTGAACTCGGTGCCCAGGGTGGCCAGCCGTCCCTTGATCTCCTGCATGCGGGTGTCAGCCGCCCCTTCCAGCGCCGCGCCACCGCGTAAAAAGCCACGATGGGTGAGCATCAAAACCCGCTGCTGCTCAGCGCTGAGATCCAGACTGTCGCGTTGATCCCAAACCTGCTTGATGCGCGCATACAGCGCCTTGTTTGCCGTAATGGATGAAAAATGCGCGGCCAGTTTAGGAGAGAACTGCCGCTGCAGCGCCTGCCGCTCTGGATTGCTGTCTGCGCCCGCCACGGTGTAAAAAACCGACAAAACCTGCTCCAGCGCCTGCACCGGCGTCTCCAAAGCCTCGATCACATTGGCAAATGTGGCCGGCTCTGGGTTCTCTGCGATTTCCTTGATCCAGGCCTGTTGCTGCGCCAAAGCCTGATCCAACGCGGGCGCAAAATCCGCGTCGGTAATCTGATCAAAGGGGGCAATTTCAAAAGCGGTGTCCCAGGGGGCCAAGAGGGGGTTGGACATGTCAAAACTCCTTTGGTCGCGACGCTAGCGGCAAACTTGGGCGGCTGCAATCAGGGTCCCAAGCGGTCTGCAAAATCAAATGAGCCGGGCCAGCCACATGAATGCACATGAACAGGGTAAATTTAGCCGCCCACCTCAGGACTGTCGACCAGAGTGGCCGACAGAATGCGGATCGGCACCCCCGCAATATTGGCTGCGCGCGCGATGCGCCATTCAAACCGGCCAATGCGCCCATCGGTGTCGATCAGCACCACCACCGCCTCCTTGCCGGTCACCTCGGCGGCAAACAGGGCCTGCTGAATACTGTCCAGGCTGCTGCGCTTATCCAGGCCGAACTCAACCACCCGGCGGTCGTTCTCGCAATCTATCCGGATTGAGGCGGCGCCGTCGGGATAGGTGAAATCATGCACGGCTTCAGGCGTGCCGCCAAATAGGGCACCGCAGAGGGCGGTAATGAAAAAGGCTTCGTTCAAATGCAGGGATGCTTTCGTCTTATCTATCGCTGCCGCACACCGGACAATCCTGGCGGGGCGACAGGCGGATCTTGCGGCTTTCGCCATAAAGCCCATCATAGATTAACATTTCACCCTGCAAAGTAGCGCCCGCGCCGGTCAACGCCTTGATCGCCTCCACCGCCATCATTGCGCCAACAACCCCCGGCAGCGGGCCGATCACCCCGGCCTGCGCACAGGAGGGCGCCAGCCCTTCGGCCGGGGCTTCGGGGAAGATACATTGATAGCAGGGGCCGCCTGATTTGGGGTGAAACAGGCTCAGCTGGCCTTCCCACTGCGACAATGCACCGGAAATGAGCGGCTTGCCGAGTTTCACCGCGGTTTCGTTCACCAGATAGCGGGTCTCAAAATTATCGGTTCCATCCAGGATCAGATCAAAATCGGCAAACAGATCCGCGGCGATATCCGCGGTCAGCCTGCGATGAAAGGGGCGCACCTCCACATAGGGGTTTTGCGCCCGCATCGCCGCCTCGGCAGAGAAAACCTTGGGCATGCCGATATCCTGATCCCGGTGGATCACCTGCCGCTGCAGGTTGGCGTTTTCCACCTCGTCATCGTCGATCACCCCGATGGTGCCAACCCCGGCCGCAGCCAGATATTGTAAGGCAGGTGCCCCAAGCCCGCCGGCACCGATCACCAGCACCCTGGCCTGTTTCAGCGTCTTTTGCCCCGGTCCGCCCAGCTCACGCAGCACGATATGGCGGGCATAGCGGTTCAGCTCAGTGTCGGAAAACAGGGAGGGAGGCTGTGACATGGGGCTGCCTTCTGCATGGGCGCGGGTCTTGAGCTGAGAGATAATCCAGCCATAACCCGCCGCCAAGAGGCCAAAACCGCCAAGGATCAGCCAGGGTTTTGCTGATCCCCCTGTTACCGTGCGCAAATTATGGCCCTCGGGGAGGGTTAACTGCAGCAGCAGCACAGCGGCAAACAACACCGAGAGCAGACAGGCCCGCATGGCGCGGCTCCAGCCCAGATAGGCGCCACCCCACCAGATAAACGCAGCCAGAGCCAGAATGCGCAGCATCAGCCTCTCCCGGTGGAGCCAAAGCCACCGCTGCCGCGTTCAGACTCGGACAGGGTGCCAACCAGGGTGAACTGCGCCTGCAACACCGGAGCCAGCACCATCTGCGCGATGCGATCCCCGTGGGCGATGGTAAAATCTGCCTCTCCGGCGTTCATCACGATCACCCCCAGCGGGCCGCGATAGTCGCTGTCGATGGTGCCGGGGCTGTTTGGCAGGGTAATCCCATGTTTCAGCGCCAACCCTGATCGCGGGCGGATCTGCACCTCATAGCCCTGAGGGATCTCCAACCGCAGCCCTGTGGGGACCAAAGCACGCGCCCCCGGCGCCAGAGTCAGGCTGGCGCGATCCGGCAGATTGGCCCGCAGGTCCGCCCCGGCTGCTCCGGCAGTTTCATAGGCGGGCAGGGACAGGCTCTGATCTGCGCCTGCATCATGGGCTATTTTGATCTCAACCATAGGGGCCTCATTGATTTGGGTTCTGTAACAACAAAAGGGGCCATGCAACGCGGCACGGACTGCTGGGCTTAATGTTCACGGGCGTCAGCTTTTGCTGTTGAGCGTTGTGGCAATACGGGCGGCCAGCCGGGTGGCAACCTCTGCCTTGCCCATGCGCGGCCATTCCTCGGCGCCCTGATCGGAAATCAGGATCACCGCGTTCTCATCCCCGCCCATGATACCCGTAGCGGGCGAGACGTCATTGGCGACAATCCAGTCACAGCCCTTGCGCAGGCGCTTGGCGGTGGCGTTTTCCACCACATCATTGGTCTCGGCAGCAAAGCCAACCACCAGCGGTGGCCGCCCCTGCGCCATCCGCGACACCGTTTTTAGGATATCCGGGTTCTCGGCGAACTCCAGCACCGGCAGGCCATCCTTTGATTTCTTCAGCTTGCGGTCCGAGGCGCTGGCGACGCGCCAATCGGCAACAGCCGCCGCAAAGACCCCGGCATCCACCGGCAAGGCCGCCTGCACTGCGGCCTCCATCTCAAGCGCGCTTTGCACCGCCACGACCTCCACCCCCTCGGGGGGGCGGATCTCTGCAGGGCCCGTGATAAACACCACTTCCGCGCCTTGATCGCGCAGAGCACGGGCCAGCGCTGTCCCCTGCGCCCCGGAGGAACGATTGGCGATATAGCGCACCGGATCAATGGGCTCATGGGTCGGGCCAGAGGTCACCAGGATGCGACGCCCGGCCAGGCTGCCCTGCGGTGCATTCGCCCCCAGCTGCGCCGTGATGGCAGCCACGATTTCATCCGGTTCCGCCAGCCGGCCTGGGCCAAACTCACCACAGGCCATGCCGCCCTCATTGGGGCCGATAAACTGCACCCCGTCGCCGCGCAGGGTTTTGATATTGCGCTGGGTTGCCGCATGCTCCCACATGCGCACATTCATCGCAGGCGCCAGCAGAACCTGAGTGTCCGTCGCCAACAGCAGGGTGGAGGCCAGATCATTGGCCAGACCCTGGGCCATTTTTGCCATCAAATCCGCAGTCGCAGGAGCGACCACCACCAGATCCGCGCTGCGCGACAGCTGGATATGGCCCATTTCGGCCTCAGCCGTCAGGTCAAATAGATCCCGATGCACCGCTGTCCCGGCCAGGGCGGAGACCGACAAGGGCGTGACAAATTCTTCACCTGCGCGGGTCAAAACCGGTGTAACGCTGGCACCCTGATCCTGCAGGCGCCGGATCAGCTCCAGTGATTTATAGGCCGCGATGCCGCCGCCAATGATCAGAAGAATTTTCTTTCCTGCCAGCATCTCAACTGCCCTTTGTTAACCGGACTTGGTCACAAGCCCGCGGCAACCCTAGCCGTTGCGGGACAAAGAGTGAAACGCTTTTGCCGCGCGGCGGCGGCCCACATTCAGCGGCACGACAGGTGTCTTAATCGGATTTGGCAAAACCCAGGCAGGGATCGGGACGCTGCACCGTCGGCGCCGACAACACCACATCAAATTGCCCCTGGATTGCCCCCTCTTCCATCTGCCCCAAGGCCCGGATCACCACATCAGGAAGCGCGCGTTGCAGATAGACCGCGAGGCCCCGGTCCAGCCGCGCATGACCATTGCCGGTGATCACCACCACCGGGCCGCCGGTCTGCTCCAGCGCCCGTTTTGCCGCGGCAGCAAGACTGGCGTCCCGCAGCCGCTGCACATCCACCAGCATCGGCAGGACATGGTCCGGCAAGGCATTGCAATGATTTGCCATCTGCTCCGCTTCCCGCGTAGCCTGCTCTGCGACGGGCAATGGCTGATCCAGCCCAAACTGCTGCGCCTGCGCGCCAAAATGGTTGGCGACCCCAAGCTGCAGGGCCTCCTTGGATTGCGCGCGCGGCACCAAGGCGCCGAACTGCATCGCCCGCGCCGCCCGCTTGAACACCGGTGCATAGAGGGTAAAATCAGGCCAGCCTGAAGCCTCCCACTCCAACACCCAGGCAGTCTCTGCTGGGTTTTGCAGGATCTGCGGTGTCAGCGCCTCGGCCTGTTCCTGAGTGATCATCTCCCAGACTACGGCTCTGGGCTGTAGTGCTGCGACCACTTCGGCCTGCACCTGATGATGCCTTTTGTTGTCATGCACCTCGCCCAGAATGATGACATCCGCCCCGGCCAGAACATCAGCGACCTGCGCCACCGTCTGAACCACCGTCTGCGCCAATCTCTGCGCCTGAAGCCCAGGCGCCGTCGCCTTAGCCCGAGCAGCTGATGTCAGACCAATACCGGTCGTGAGACCTGTGGCGAGACCAATTGTCAGAACCGCTGCAGCGCTGATCCGCACAGGTTTTCTGATCGCGGCCCGTAATACCACATCCCGCCTAATTACAGTCCGGACACTTACAGTCCGGCCTGTCCCAACGGCACCGACCAAGGCGGCCATGCGAGCTCGGATGTATCCGACAAAACAACCATGCCTGTTCATAAAAGCAGGTTTTGCACTTCCCCTGAGCGACGATCAAGCGTTTTTCTCATTTTGACAAAGGCCGCCGCCTCCAGCTGACGCACCCGCTCTTTGGACAGGCTCAGCTCGCGCCCAAGGTCCTCGAGCGTGCGCGGCGGGCTGCGTAGTTTACGCGCCATCACGATCCGCCGCTCGCGGCCGGTCAAGCTCTGCATCGCCTGCACCAACCAGCCGCGCAACTTGCGACGATCATGGCGCCTCTCGACCAGCTCTGCGGCCTGGGCGCCGTCATCCTCGAGGATCTCGATCCATTCGCGCCCGTCAGGCTCGCTCGACTGCACCGCATTGAGCGAAAAATCATTGCCCGACAAACGGCCATCCATCATTTCAACATCCCGGATAGGCACCCCGATTTCAGAGGCAATTTGCTGATGCAACTGATGTTTGTCCAGCCGCACCCCCTGCGTGTCGGCCTGTCGTTCGAGCTGGGCCTGCACCCGGCGCAGGTTGAAGAACAGCGATTTCTGCGACGAAGTGGACCCCGTGCGCACCAACGACCAGTTGCGCATCACATAGTCCTGCACCGAGGCCTTGATCCACCAGACCGCATAGGTCGAAAACCGCACGCCACGATCCGGGTCGAACTTATCCGCGGCCTTCATCAGGCCCAGGCCGGCCTCCTGTATCAGGTCATTCATCGGCGCGCCGTAGCGTTTAAATTTCACCGCCATCGAAATAGCCAGCCGCATATAGGCATTGATCAGCCGATGCAGCGCCTCAACGTCGCCGTCATCACGCCAGGCATGCGCCAGCCGTTTCTCTGTTTCTGCATCCAGCAGCTCTGCTTTCATCGCCTTTTTGGGCAATGGGTTTACGGTGATATGGTCAAGCGTCATTGTTCCCTCCGGGCTCAGATCGTCTTGAAAAGCGGCAGATTAAGGCGCGGCACTGCCTTGGCCTCAGACATGGCCTAGGATCGGTATCTGCGCAGCGCAATGCCACGGTACTGCCTCGAAAATCTGCGTCTCAGGTCTGTCGTCAGACCCCTGCCCGCCGTGCAGAGTGGCTATCGCGCAAACTGGCAGGCCAGCGCAGCGGCACGGATGCTGTCTGCCCCTTGTTTTGGGCGCCTCCAGCAGGTACGCACAAAAGCGAAACCGTTCCTGTCCAAGGGTAAAGAACTTGTCTGCACCTGTCACATTCATTCTGGGCGGCGCCGCGTCGGGAAAGTCGAAATTCGCCGAGGATTTGTGTTTTAAATCAACTAAGCCAAAGTCTTACCTTGCTACATCACAAGTGTTTGATGATGAGATGCAAGCCAAGGTCGCGGCCCATTTACGGCAACGCGGCAGAGATTGGACCACCTATGAGGAACCTCTGGAGGCCGCCAAGCTGTTGCATCAGCTGCCCCAGGATCACATCTGCCTGCTGGACTGCGCCACCATGTGGCTGACCAACCACCTGTTGGCTGAGCACGATCTGGCAACGGCCCAGTCAGAGCTGCTGGAGGCCATCGAGGCCTGCCCGGCAGAGCTGGTGATTGTCTCCAATGAGGT
Organism: uncultured Pseudophaeobacter sp.; assembly: GCA_905479575.1. Lineage (GTDB taxonomy): Bacteria > Pseudomonadota > Alphaproteobacteria > Rhodobacterales > Rhodobacteraceae > Pseudophaeobacter. Next base: position 40,170 of record CAJQNB010000036.1, on the reverse strand, counting down.
TGGTCTTGGCATTGTGCCGGAAAATGCCCTGGCGCGTCAGTTCCGCGAGGCTCAGGGGCGGCTCAACATTGCGCTGGCGGCGCGCGCCGATACGGTGGTGCAGGTCACCGCTGGGCTGCCACTGGTTTTGAAAGGTCAGCTATGACATCGCGCCTGTTTCTTGTCCGCCATGGTCCCACTCATGCCAAAACCATGGTTGGCTGGTCTGATCTGCCCGCAGATCTTTCGGATACTGCTGCCCTGTCGCGATTGGAGGCGGCATTACCACCCGAGGCTCTGGTGGTGTCCTCAGATCTGATCCGCGCGGTTGAAACCGCAACGGCAGTGCAAGGCAACCGCCAGCGCCTGCCCCATATGCCGGCGCTGCGCGAAATCCATTTTGGCGACTGGGAGCTGCGCAGCTGGAAAGAGATCGACGCCGAAGACCCCAGCCGCATTCGGGCTTATTGGGAGACCCCCGGCGACACCACCCCTCCCGGAGGGGAAAGCTGGAATGAAGTCTGTGCCCGGGTCAACGATGCCATTGACAGCCTGCTCGCCACCCATGCCGGGCGTGATCTGGTGGTGGTCGGCCATTTTGGCCAGATCCTGACGCAGATTCAGCGGGCAGCAGGCCTCAGCGCAGAGGCGGCTTTCTCGCAGCGTATTGACAACCTGTCGGTTAGTGAGCTGTTCTATGGACCAGAGGGCTGGCGCAGCGGTGCGCTCAACCAGCTTATCTAAGGTCAAAATTCATCAAAATTTGTGATGTATTCCCTCACAAATATTCGATTTGAGAATACACCTTGCGTTGCTAAGCTGCTGCCATGGCTTATGAACTTTATATTGGTGATCGCATGTATTCCAGTTGGTCGTTGCGCGGCTGGCTCATGCTCGAAAAATTTGCAATCCCGCATAACATCCATCTGGTGGGGCTCTACACGGGCACCATGGCGCAGGATATGGCCCATCTGGCCCCTGCCCGCCTGGTCCCGGCGCTGGAAACCGATCAGGGGCTGGTGATTGGCGAGAGCCTGGCCATGGGGGAAACTCTGGCTGAACATTTCCCAACGGCCGGGCTTTGGCCCAGGGCTGCAGATCAACGCGCCACAGCGCGCTGGTTGGTGAGCGAAATGGTCGCCGGGTTTTCAGCCCTGCGCGGCGATTGTCCGATGCAGCTGTCCCATGTCTGGCAGGGGTTCACCCCCTCCAATGCGGTGCTGGCAGATCTTGCACGGATTGAGGCGCTTTTTGCCCATGCCCGCAAAATCTCTGGTGCGCCGGATGGCTATCTCTTTGGCAGCTACTCGCTGGCAGAGGTCTTCTACACCCCAGTGGCCGCGCGGATCATTGGCTATGACCTGCCGGTCTCTGCCGCAACCCGCGCCTACTGCGAGCTGCTGCTGTCAGATCCGGCGGTTCTGAAATGGCAGAGCCTCGCACGGGAGGTCACCTACGATCCCGAACCCTACCTTCTGGATCTGGAGCGGGCGGCCTGGCCCATCGGCTAGCCTGGCCCAATCGCCTGCCCCCTTTTTTTTCCCGCAGGCCCTCGACCTGGTTGCGGTCCAAAGCAGCCAACAGCGTAAGGCTTGCGGGAAATCAGCACAAAAAGCGCCATGTTTCCCACCAGACGTGCAGACTCCGATACCACGGAGGCTATGATTTTTCCTTGTTTGTTCAAGGGAATGGAGTGGCATGATCAGCCGTGCAAACACAGTTGCCTTTCACGGCATAGATGCACGCCCCGTCGAGGTGCAATGCTCCCTGGTGGCTGGCCTGCCTGCCTTTGCCATCGTCGGCCTGCCGGATAAAGCGGTATCAGAAGCCCGTGAACGGGTGCGCGCCGCCTTTGCCTCCATGTCGATTGCCCTGCCGGCCAAGCGGATAACGGTCAACCTGTCGCCTGCGGATCTGCCCAAGGAAGGCAGCCATTTTGATCTTCCCATCGCTCTGGCCCTGCTCGCTGCCATTGGTCTCATCCCGCCGGACGCGGTGGCGCAAACCGTCGCTTTGGGCGAGCTGTCCCTGGATGGCATGCTGATGCCTGTCACCGGTGCCCTGCCCGCCGCAATGGGGGCCGCTGCCACCGACCGGCATCTGCTCTGCCCCAAAGTCTCGGCGGCGGAGGCCGCCTGGGCCGGTGATGCGCTGGTCATAGGCGCGGCCAGCCTGACCGAAGTGGTGCGCCATTTTACCGGCGAGATGCCGCTCGCCCCGGCCCGCCCCGGAGAGATGCGCAGCGATCCCATTCGGCGCGATCTGCGCGACATCAAGGGGCAGGAACAGGCCAAGCGCGCCCTGGAAATCGCCGCCGCCGGACGCCATCATCTGCTGCTTGTCGGCCCACCCGGCTCCGGAAAATCCATGCTGGCGGCCCGGCTGCCCTCGATCCTGCCGCCGCTCACCCCGGCTGAGGCGCTGGAAACCGCGATGATCCACTCCCTCTGTGGCCTCATCGACGAAGGCGGCATCAATCGCAGCCGCCCCTTTCGCGAACCCCATCACACCGCCTCGATGGCAGCCATCGTTGGTGGCGGCAGGCGGGCGCAACCCGGTGAGATCAGCCTGGCCCACAACGGCGTGTTGTTTCTGGATGAATTGCCTGAATTCAACCGCGCGGTGCTGGAAACCCTGCGCCAGCCGCTGGAGGCCGGCGAGGTGATGATTGCCCGGGCCAATGCCCATATCCGCTACCCCAGCCGGTTTATGCTGGTAGCGGCGGCCAACCCCTGCAAATGCGGCTATCTGGCCGATGCCGCCCGCGCCTGCGCCCGGGCGCCGGGCTGTGGCGAGGATTATCTGGGGCGCATTTCCGGCCCGATGCTGGACCGGTTTGACCTGCGTATCGAAGTGCCGCCCGTGGCCTATACAGATCTGGATCTGCCCGCCGCGGATGAGGGCTCCCCCGAAGCGGCGCAGCGGGTGGCCATCGCCCGTGAAATCCAGACGGCGCGCTATCGCGACCTGCCCGAGGTCTGGCTGAATGCGGATGCCGAAGGCGCGGTGCTGGAGCAGGCCACCGCATTGACCGACACTAGCCGCCAGCTGTTGCAGCGCGCCGCTGAACAATTCGGCCTCTCGGCGCGTGGCTATCACCGGGTGATGCGCGTTGCCCGCACCATAGCCGACCTTGCCTGCTGTGATCAGGTTGAACGCCCACATCTGGCCGAGGCCCTGAGCTTTCGCCTGCCATTAGTCAGCTGAGGTTGCGGCAAAGACTGTACGCACAAAAACTGCGGCCTCTTCAAGCGCCGCCTGGCCCTCGGGCAGGATGCCTGCCAAAAACTGCCAGACATGGGGCACATCCTGCCAGACCTTCAAATGCACCTCACCGCCTGCTGCCAGCAGCCGCGCCGCCATGCGATCCGCATCGGATCGCAGCACTTCGCCATCGCCAACCTGGATCAGCACCGGCGGCGGGTTTGGAAAATCGGCAAACAATGGTGAGGCCCGCGCATCTGTCGGTTCGGCACCGCCCAGGTAAAGATCAACCGCCTCCTGCATCCGTGCCGTGGGTATGATGGCATCCCGGTGGCGGTTGCCCTGAACGCTGGCACCGCTCAGGGTTAGATCGCACCAGGGTGAAAACGCCACCAGCCCGGCAGGGCGCTCCTGCTTTGGCTCCTGCTCCGACAGAAGATGCGCAAACAGGGACAGTGCCAGGCCGCCCCCAGCACTATCACCGGCCAATAGGATATCACGGGCAGCAAATCCGCTGCGGCGCAGATGGTGCCAACAGGCCAGCGCGTCGTCAAAGGCGGCGGGGAACGGCGCTTGCTGCAGCAGACGATAGTCCGGGACCAGGATCTCTGTCGCAGAGGCACGGGACAGGCGCGACAACATCCCCTGATAGCTGCGCGCACTGCCGGCCAGATAGGCACCGCCATGCAGAAACAGAATAACCCGCCCCGGCTGGCACTTGCCCTGCGAAAGCAAATAAAGCGGCACCGGCCCCGGGCGACGCTGAAACCGGGTCAGCGGCAGTGCCGGGCTGAGCACAGGTGCCAGGCACTCAAAGCTGCGCCGCGCCATATCGGGGTGTCCAGCCCGCTCCAGCACCGGCTTCACCCCATAGCGCATCCATGTATTGATGGCCCGGCGCTGCCAGCTCATCAGCTGATTTTGGCCTCAATGGCCTGCCAGATCTTTTCAGCGATATTCACCCCGTCAAAGCGCTCCAACTCCTGGATGCCGGTGGGGGAGGTCACGTTGATTTCGGTCAGGTAGTCGCCAATCACGTCGATACCGACAAAAATCTGGCCCTTTTCTTTCAACAGCGGCCCGATTGCGGCGCAAATTTCCAGATCGCGCTCGGTCAGGCCGACCTTTTCAGGGCGCCCCCCCACATGCATGTTCGAGCGGGTTTCGCCCGCCGCAGGCACCCGGTTGATCGCCCCGACAGGTTCGCCGTCCACTAGGATCACCCGTTTGTCGCCGTTGCTGACATCGGGCAGGAACTTCTGCACGATCAGTGGCTCGCGGCTAAAGCCGGTGAACAGCTCATGCAATGAGGTCAGGTTGCGGTCATTGGCATCCAACCGGAACACCCCGGCGCCGCCGTTGCCATAAAGCGGTTTCAAGATCACATCGCCATGCTTGGCCTTGAAGGCCTTGATGGTGTCCAGATCGCGGGCAATGGCCGTGGGCGGGGTCAGGTCGGGGAAGTCCAGAACCAGCAGTTTTTCCGGATAGTTACGCACCCAGAAGGGATCATTCACCACCAGGCAGTCGTCTTTCAGCCGGTCCAGAAGATGGGTCAAAGTGATGTAATGCATGTCAAAAGGCGGATCCTGACGCAGCCAGATCACGTCAAAATCGGCCAGATCAACTTCGCGCATCTCTCCCAGGATAGCGGGCGTCCCAGCCACCCGCTGCACGGTCATGTCCTGGCCGCGTGCGGTGATCTTGCCCTCCTGATAGGCCAGTTGATCGGGCAGGTAGAAAAACAGCTCATGGCCCCGCGCCTGGGCCTCTTCCGCCAGGCGAAAGCTGCTGTCAGCGTTGATGTCCACACCCATAATCGGGTCCATCTGGAAGGCAATTTTCATGGCAGGTTCCCTTTTGCTTTCGCCATAGATGGCGCAGCCGGGGGCGAGGTTCAATATGCCTTGTTCAAATTGCTGCGACCAGGATCAGCCCTGACCATAGGCGTTTTCCAGGATCTCGACCTCGCCTGTGCCAAAGACCAGCACCACATCAATGCGCGCCTCGCTCAAGGCGCCCTCCGGTTGCTGATCCAGAAACAAGGCGGCTGAGGCCTGCACCCGGCGCATTTGCCGGGGCGTGATCCGCGCAAGTGCCGCCGCATAACTGGGGCCGGTCTTGACCTCGGCAAAGACCAGCAGCGCGCCCCTGCGCAGGATCAGGTCGATCTCTCCGGCGGCCCCGCGCCAGCGCTGTTCAACCAGCGCATAACCCAGCGCCTCATAGGCGCGCGCCGCCTGGTCCTCTGCCGCAGCCCCCGCAAGATGCGCGCGCAATCCGGTAGAGGCAGGCGGCTTGGGCATCTTAGCTCTCTTTCGCCAGTTTCAGCGCCAACTGGTAGACCTTGCGACGCGGCATTTCATGGGCCTCCGAGACTATGGCGGCGGCATCTTTAACCGAGTTATCGACCAGAGCGGCCCGCAGATCGCTTTCGATATCACCGTCGCTTACGACCACCTGCGAGGCCCGATCCACCAGCACGACAATTTCGCCCTTCACCGGCTTTTCCTCCAGGCTGGTGGCCAAATCGGCCAAGGGCAGGCGCCGCACCTCTTCGAATTTCTTGGTCAGCTCGCGGCACAGGGCCGCCGGGCGATTGCCCAGCACATCCGCCATATCCGCAACCGAGGCGGCGATCCGTTTGGGGGATTCGTAAAAGGCCAGAGTGCCGGGAATCGCCGCGACCTCTTCCAGCCGTTTGCGCCGGGCCCCGCTGGCATTGGGTAAAAAGCCCGCAAAAAAGAACGCATCTGTCGGCAGACCCGCCAGCGCCAGCGCCGTGGTCACAGCTGTGGCTCCGGGCGCAGACGTCACCAGATGTCCCGCCTCCGCGGCGGCTTTGGACAGGCCATATCCAGGATCGGCGATCAGTGGCATGCCCGCTTCGGAGGCATAGGCAACCGATTTTCCGGCCGCCAATGCGGCCAGCAATTTGCCGCGTGCACCCACTCCGCTATGGTCATGGTAGGCAATGACATGGCGCTCACCCAGCGGCACGCCGTGGATTTCCATCAGACGGCGCAGTGACCGGGTGTCTTCGGCGGCGATCAGATCTGCCGAGGCCAGCACATCCAGCGCCCGCAGCGTGATGTCGCGCGCCGTGCCCAGAGGTGTTGCCACAAAATACAGTCCCGGCAACAAATTGACGATCTGATGATTCACGCTGGACCCGCCTTTTTGGTCGTTTATTATCCCCCTGGAACCAACACGGTGCACAAGCGCCGGACAAGGGGAGTTACAAGTCTATTATGTTTGCTGTTTTCAAGCGGGCCCGCAAGGCAACTTTGTCTGCAATCGCCGCGATTTCCACATTTGCACTGGCCGCCTGCGATCCGATTGCGATCGGCGGCGGACCCACAATCAATACGTCTAAACCCGTTCCTGTCGCGCTGCTGGTGCCGCGCGGCTCCGCCCAGTCTGGCGACTCGGTGCTGGCGCAAAGTCTGGAAAACGCTGCCCGTCTGGCGATCGCGGATCTGCAGGGCGTGCAGATTGACCTGCGCATCTATGACACGGCCGGCGATCCGACCCGTGCCGCCGCCGCCGCCACAGAGGCGGTGAATGGTGGCGCCCGGATCATTCTGGGCCCGGTTTATGCCGAAGCCGCCAATGCTGCTGGCATCGCCGCCGCCCGCAAGGGCGTCAATGTTCTGGCCTTTTCCAACACCACCTCGATCGCGGGCGGCAACGTCTTCATTCTGGGGCCAACCTATGACAACACCGCCCGCCGCCTGACCGCCTATGCCAAGTCCCAGGGCAAAAACAATATCCTGATTGCAGGCGGCAACAACGCCTCGGGGCTGGCAGGACAAGCTGCGATCCGCAACGCTGCGGCCCAGTCCGGTGTGAATGTTTCCGGCAGCATTGGCTACGAGCTGTCACAAAAAGGCGTCATCAACGCCATTCCACAAATCCGCTCTGCGACAGGCAGCGGCGGCGTGGATGCGCTGTTCCTGACCGCCACCACGGCCGGCGCCCTGCCACTGCTGACACAGTTGCTGCCCGAAGCCGGGGTCAAACCCACCGACGTGCAATATATTGGCCTGACCCGCTGGGATGTTCCCGCCCAGACACTGGCGCTGCCGGGGGTTCAGGGCAGCTGGTTCGCCATGCCGGATCCCGGCAAGGCCCGTGGCTTCCGCGATCGCTACGAGGCGACCTATGGCAATGCGCCCCATTCCATTGGTGGGCTGGCTTATGATGGGATCGCCGCAATTGGCGCGCTGGTCGGCGCTGGCAAAGCGGATGCTCTGACAGCTGCAGCGCTGACACAGGGTGCAGGGTTCCACGGCACCGGCGGTATCTTCCGTCTGCGCCCTGATGGCACCAATGACCGCGGCCTGGCCATTGCAACGATTCAAGAACAGAAGGTAGTCATCATTGACGCAGCCCCCAGCAGCTTCCCCGGCGCAGGATCCTGATCCTGCCCGGACGGCCCATCAAGATCAGCCCATAGCTCCCTTTGGCTCTGGGCTGATTTGTGATGCTACCGCTATTTTTGACTTCGCTGAGGTCCAGGCCCAGCTTGCAACCCTTGCCAAAGAGGTTGCGCCAGACGCCCTGCGCGGCGAAGCCGTTGCCCTGCTGCGTGAGGCCAATCAGCAGGGCCGCGCCATCATTGCAGCGGCCTTTGCCGAGGCCCCTTTTTCTGCCCGCGCCCTGACAAAATCCTACAGCTATCTGACCGATGGGCTGGTGCTGACGGCCTTCCATGTGGCCACCACTTATCTGCATCCCGTGGGCACCCCGACATCGGGTGAACGGATCGCCCTCATCGCGGTGGGGGGCTATGGCCGCGGCGAGATGGCACCGTTTTCCGACGTCGATCTCATGTTCCTTACCCCTTACAAGATCACCGCCTGGGCTGAGAGCCTCATTGAATCGATGCTCTATATCCTCTGGGATCTGCGGCTCAAGGTGGGACACTCCAGCCGGACGATAAAGGACTGCATCCGGCTTGGGACGGAAGATTACACCATCCGCACCGCCATGCTGGAGCAGAGATTCCTAACCGGCGACGGAGATCTGGCAGATGAGCTGGAAACCCGTCTGCGCAGCGAGCTGTTTTCCCGCGACGCCCATGATTTCATCGAAGCAAAACTGACCGAGCGCGACGATCGTCATTCCAAACAGGGCCAGCGCTATATGGTTGAGCCCAACGTCAAAGAGGGCAAAGGCGGTCTGCGTGATCTGCAATCGCTCTACTGGATCGCCAAATATGTCTATCAGGTGCAGGACGTCGCTGATCTGGTCCCCCTGGGCCTGTTCTCCCCGGAAGAGCTCGACACGTTTTCCACTGCGGCCAACTTCCTGTGGGCGGTGCGTTCGCATCTGCATCTGGCCACCAAGCGCCCGACTGAGCAGCTCAACTTTGATTTGCAGGTCGAGGTCGCAAGCCGCATGGGCTACAAGGATCGCGCCGGTCGGCGCGGCGTTGAAATCTTCATGCAGGAGTATTTCCGCCATGCCACAACTGTGGGCGATATCACCCGGATCCTGCTGACCAAGCTTGAGGCCAGCCAGCAAAAAGACGCGCCCCTGCTGGAGCGGATCTTCCGCCGCCGCCCCAAAGTGAAATCGGATTATAAAGTCATTCACAACCGGCTGGATGTGAATGACCCAGAGGCCTTTCTCAACAATAAGTTGAACCTGTTGAGGATCTTTGAAGAGGCGCTGCGCACCGGCATGTTGATCCACCCGGATGCCATGCGGCTGGTCACCGCCAATCTGGATCTGATCGACGACGATATGCGCAACAACAAGGAAGCCCGGTGGATCTTCCTTGATCTGCTATTGAAACATGGCAACCCGGAACGCGCCCTGCGCCGGATGAACGAGCTTGGCGTGCTCTCCGCCTTTATCCCCGAATTTGAACCCATCGTGGCGATGATGCAGTTCAACATGTATCACTCCTACACCGTGGATGAGCACACCATTCAGGTGATCTCTAACCTCACCGCCATCGAGAAGGGCGAACTGGAAGAAGAGCTGCCCCTGTCGTCGGAAGTGATCCACAAGGGGATCAACCGCAAGGTCCTGTTGGTTGCCATGCTGCTGCATGACATCGGTAAGGGACGTGAGCTGGATCATTCCATTTTGGGGGCGCAGATCGCCCGCAAGGTGGCCCCGCGTCTCGGTCTCAACAAGGTGGACAGCGAAACGGTGGAGTGGCTGGTGCGCAATCACCTCTTGATGTCGGATATGGCGCAGAAACGCGATATTGCCGACCCGCGCACCGTGCGGGGCTTTGCCAAGGCGGTGCAATCGGTCAAGCGGCTGGATCTGCTGTTGCTGCTGACGGTCTGCGACATTCGCGGTGTTGGCCCGGACACCTGGAACAACTGGAAAGCTGCGTTGCTGCGTGCGCTCTACAACCAGACCCGCGAGGCGCTGGAAAATGGCATGGAGGCGCTCAACCGCGAACACCGTGGTGCCGCCGGCAAAAAGGCCCTGCGCGCCGCCCTGTCCGACTGGTCCAAGACCGATCTCAAACGCGAAACCGGGCGCCACTATGACCCCTATTGGCAGGGGCTTCATGTCACCGCCCATGTGGATTTTGCTGAAATGCTGAAAGAGCTTGAGGCAAAAAACGATGCCAGTGAGGTGGGTATTCGCCTGCATCCGGACGATGATCGCGACGCCACCCGTGCCTGTTTTGTCATGGCCGACCATCCCGGGATTTTTGCCCGGTTGTCCGGCGCCCTGGCTTTGGTCGGGGCCAATGTGGTCGATGCCCGCAGCTACACCACCAAGGACGGATATGTGACCGATGCCTTCTGGATCCAGGATGCGGATGAGCATCCGTTTGAGGCATCGCGGCTGCCGCGACTGACCCAGATGATCCTGAAGACCCTCAATGGAGAGGTGATGACCGGTGAGGCGCTGGAGTCCCGCGCCAAGTTCAAGAAGCGCGAAAAGGCCTTTAAGGTCCCCACCCATATCACCTTTGATAATGAGGGATCCGAGATCTACACCATCATCGAGGTCGACACCCGCGACCGCACCGGGCTGCTGTATGATCTGACCCGCACACTGGCCGGAGCCAATGTCTATATCGCCAATGCGGTGATCGCGACCTATGGTGAACAGGTGGTGGATACCTTCTACGTCAAGGATATGTTTGGCTTGAAATACCACACAAAATCAAAACAGGATTTCCTGGAACGCAAACTGCGCGAGGCGATCTCCGAAGGGTCTAAACGGGCGCGATCATGAAGCCGGTAAAATTGCTGTCGGGCTTTATGACGGTTGGCTTTTGGACCCTGGCCAGCCGGATCCTGGGCTTTGCCCGCGATATCATGATTGCCAGTTTCCTGGGCACCGGCCCGGTGGCCGAGGCCTTTTTGGTGGCCTTTAGCCTGCCCAACATGTTCCGCCGCTTCTTTGCCGAGGGCGCGTTCAACACCGCCTTTGTGCCGCTGTTTTCCAAAAAGCTGCAAAAGAACGACGATCCCGTCGGCTTTGCCCGCGATGCGCTGACCGGCCTAGCGACGGTTCTGATCGTCTTTACCCTGGTGGCACAGCTGGTAATGCCCTGGCTGGTTCTGGCCATGGCCAGCGGCTTTCGCAATGATGCGCGTTTTGATCTGACGGTTGATTTTGGCCGCATCACCTTTGCCTATATTCTGTTTATCTCGCTGGCGGCGCTGCTCTCGGGGGTGCTCAATGCCTCGGGGCGTTTTGCTGCTGCGGCAGCGGCTCCGGTCTTGCTCAATATCATCCTGGTTGGCGCGTTGTTACTTGGCGAAAGCGGTCTGCTGGATGCCTACCTTCCAGCCAGCCGCCCTGATTTGCCTGGATTTTCCCAGGGGACGTTACTGGTCTGGGCCACGCTTTTAGCCGGGGTCGCGCAGATGGCCCTGGTCTGGGTCGCTGCCAGTCGGGCGGGCTATCGCCTGACCCCGCGTCGGCCACAGCTCACCCCGGATCTGAAACGTCTGGCAGTGATCGCCGCACCTGCAATGTTGGCCGGGGGGGTGGTGCAGATCAACCTATTGGTCGGGCGTCAAGTCGCCAGCTTCTTTGACGGGGCGATTGCCTGGCTCAGCTATGCGGACCGGCTGTATCAGCTGCCCTTGGGTGTGGTGGGCATTGCAGTGGGTATCGTCCTGCTGCCAGATCTGTCCCGCCGATTGGCCGCTGAGGATGCGGCAGGCGCGCAACACGCCTTCAGCCGCGCTGGTGAGATCTCCCTGGCGCTGACCATTCCCTCTGCCATCGCGCTGGTGGCCATTCCCCTGCCGCTTGTCTCGGTCCTGTTTGAGCGCGGCGCCTTTGCCTTCACGGATAGCCAGGCCACCGCCCTTGCCGTCGCCATCTACGGGTTAGGCTTGCCTGCCTTTGTGCTGCAAAAGGTGCTGCAGCCGCTCTATTTTGCCCGCGAAGACACCCGAACCCCGTTCCGCTTTGCGCTGAACGCGATGGTGGTCAACGCCCTGGTGGCCATTGCAGGCGCGGCGCTGCTTGGCTTTATCGGGGCCGCCATCGGCACCACGGTGGCAGGCTGGGCCATGGTCTGGCAACTGGCGCGCGGCACCAAAGATATGGGGCAAAGTGCGCGGTTTGATGCAAGGTTTAAACAGCGGGTCTGGCGGATTCTGGTGGCGGCCCTGCTGATGGGAGGGCTGCTCTGGGGCGCTGCCCTGGCACTGGAGCCCTGGCTGTTCAGCGCCGGCATCCGTTATCCGGCGCTGGCGTTATTGGTCCTGATCGGCATCTGCGGCTATTTTGCGATTGGTGCCAGTATCGGTGCCTTCCGGCTGTCAGATTTCAAATCCAGCCTGCGTCGCGGCAAGGGTTAAGGCCACACGACCTGCGGCCCCGCTCGCAGGCCCGCCCCCTCGCCAGCCATCTGCGCAACAGCGCCGCGCGTCAGCGCGGCGCCCGGCCCAACGGGATGCAGTATCTTGATGCTGCGAGACGGGCGGGAGCCCCCCCCTTTGGTTGCTAGTCGCGACGGATATTGCTGCGGATACGCGCCCAGCCGCCAGGGGCCAGAAAGAACGACAATCCAAATCCGGTGGCAAAGCCACACAGATCGGCAACCCAGTCCTTTTGGCCGCCAAACAGCAGGCCAAACAGCAGCTGGATCCCCATCAAAAAGGCAATCAGCGAAAAGGCACGGCTTTGCTGCGCGCCCACAAGGGACAATTGCCGCCACAGGATATAGGTAAAGGCCCCGATCAAGCCATAAACCGCCGGAAAGCCCCCGATCAACGGCACCTCGCCATTGATCAGCACCGCATATCCAACCGCACCGCCCACGGCCGAGGCCATAAAGATGATGACCATCACCAGATCGCCCATGACCTCACCCACCATCTTGCCCATCGCCAGCACAAAGACACAGACAAACAGCGCATGGGTAAAGGCGCCATGCACAAAGGTATAAGACAAGAACCGGATCAGATGCTCGGCCGGCCATTGCCCGGTCTCGACCATCCACCAGAAGATTTCTGAGGAAAACGCATAAGACTGAAAGGCCTCCAGTCGCCAGCCAATGGCCTCAGGCCCACCAATGATGCCCCGCATCCCCAGCGAAAACGCCGCCTCGATCCCCATAATCACCAGAACCAGCGCCACCACTGCCGGCGGCAATGGGTTGACGGGAGAGATATTTGGATCGTCACTCATAGCTTGTCGTACTCCTTGGCCTGTTACGTTGGCCTGTCACGTTGGCCTGTCACGGTTCATTTGTGGCAGATACAGCCCCTGCACAGCACGCCCATGGGCGCTGCCCGGTTGACGCTGCCTTGGCCCATGGGTAAGCGACTAGGGATCATAATTCCAGACGGGAGTTTCGCCCCATGAGCGATACGACATTTACGCCGCGCGTCTTTTCCGGCATTCAGCCTTCCGGCAACCTGCACCTGGGCAACTACCTTGGCGCCCTAAAGCGCTTTGTCGATTGGCAGGACCGCGATGTGGAAAGCATCTACTGCATGGTTGACCTGCACGCGATCACCGTCTGGCAAGATCCCAGCAACCTGCGCCAAGCCACCCGAGAGCTCTGCGCCGGGTTCATTGCTGCAGGTATCGACCCTGAAAAATCCATCCTGATCAACCAAAGCCAGGTGCCTGAACACGCGCAACTGGCCTGGATCTTCAACTGTGTCGCCCGGATGGGCTGGATGCAGCGGATGACCCAGTTCAAGGACAAAGCAGGCAAGAACGCGCAAAACGCCTCCCTTGGCCTGCTCGCCTACCCCTCGCTGATGGCAGCCGACATCCTGATCTACCACGCCACCCATGTGCCGGTTGGTGAGGATCAGAAACAGCACCTTGAACTGACACGCGACATCGCAACCAAATTCAATCACGACTATGGCGTCGATTTTTTCCCGCTCACCGAACCGGTGATCGAAGGCGCCGCCACCCGCGTGATGTCCCTGCGCGATGGCTCCAAAAAGATGTCGAAATCCGACGCCTCGGATGCCAGCCGTATCAACATGACAGACGATGCCGAGGCGATTGCCAAAAAGATCCGCAAGGCCAAGACCGACCCGGATGCGCTGCCCTCCGAGGCCAAGGGCCTGGAAGAACGCCCCGAGGCCCGCAATCTGGTCAATATCTATGCAGCCCTGAACGAACAGAGCGTCGATCAGGTGCTGGCGGATGTCGGCGGCAAACAGTTTTCGGAATTCAAACCCATGCTGGTGGATCTGGCGGTGGCCAAACTGGCACCGATCTCCACCGAGATGGCCCGGCTGATGCAACACCCCGATGAGATCGACAAGATCCTCACCCGCGGCTCTGAGCGCGCCCGCGCCATCACCGCGCCGATCCTGCGCCAGACCTATGACATCGTCGGCTTGATCCCACCGGTTGAAGCCTAAAAACCCAGCCGATCCATTTCCAACATTGCCCCCGCCCCGAGAAATCAGGGCGGGTTTTTTTATGCCCAATTTATTGACCAAAGGGCGTCCAGGCCGGACGACTGCGCCCCCTGCAGCGACTGCCAGTATGACTTTCAGTGCGGCAATCAGTAAGGCAATCAGTGCAGCAAACTGGGCGCGCCCAGAGACAGGTTTCTATGGTGACTTTCCATCGCTACAGTGGTTTCGATACATTGGCGACCCCACCGATAAGGACCACCAAGCATGATTGCCTATGTCACCGTCGGGGCAGATGACATCGCCCGCGCCAAACGGTTTTACGCCGCGATCCTGCCCGCCCTTGGCTACAGTCTGACAGAAGGTCCTGAGGGGCTCAGCTACGCGCTGCCTGCACCACCCGACCAAGCTGCTGCGCTGCCGGATTTTTACGTCAAACCAACCTTTGACGGGCGTCCGGCCTCGGCTGGCAACGGTGCCATGACCGCCTTTGAGGCGCGCAGTCAAAGCCAGGTGCGTGACCTATACGCGGCCGCGCTGACGGCAGGGGGCTTTGATGCCGGTCAGCCAGGGTTTCGTGACGCATATGGCGCGCATTTTTATGTGTGCTATCTGCGGGACCCTCAGGGCAATAAAATCGCTCTGTTCTCCAGCGACCCAAACGAGCCAGGGCGCGACGAATAGCGCCGGTCAACACACAGCCCAAGCGTTTTGTGCCCCCGCCAACACACGTGGTGGGGCCAACACGTGGCCACAGGGGCGCCGCTCTTATAGCCCCCGCACCCCGTTCAGGGTCAGGGTTGCCACCAGCTCCGCATAGTCCTCGCGCGCGGCTGAGCCCGCGCCGGAATTCCACATGTAGTACCAGTTCAACATGCCAAAAACCGACATGGTGGCAGAGCGCAGTTTCTCGTCGTTTTCTTCAAACACCTCTGGAGCCACTGCCTTTAGGGTGTCGCTGAGGAACTGCACCATCTCGCGCTGATAGGCACGCAGCAATTTTTGCTGCTCTTCCGGCAGCGCGCCCATTGCGCCCGACTGGACTTTGTGTTCGTCGTCAGCCCCCTGATAGGCCAACAGGATCTCTGCCACGACCCGGCGCAGGCGATCATCGGGGGAGACCCCGTTCAAATCCACACCACAGACCCGGTCGCGCAGCTCGCAGAGGTAGGTATCAAGAAGGCCGAACAACACGGCCTCCTTACTGTCGTAATAGTGATAGATATTGGCCTTGGAGATCCCGCATTGCCGCGCCAGTTGGGTCATCGAAGCGCGATCATAGCCCGCCTCGGCAAAGACCTTGGCGGCAGATTTCAGAATCTGGGCACGCTTTTCATCGTGATCTTTTGCAATGGTGCGGGCCATGGGCTCAACTCACTCTCTGATTAATCGGCGTCGCGGTTGTCGATGACACGCTTGGCCTTGCCCTGGCTGCGCTCGACCTCGCCGGGCTCGCCAACGATGATCTCGGTGGAGACGCCAACCATATCCTTGATCCGTTTGGTCAACATCCGCGCCGCAGCGGTTTTGCTCAGCTCATCGGTGGCGTCCGGGTTCGCCTCGACAAAGACCCGCATCGCATCCATGCGACCGGATTTGTACAGCTCGATCTGATAATGCGGCGCCAGACCACCCGTGGCCATCAGCTGCTCTTCGATCTGGCTGGGGAAGACATTGACCCCGCGCAGGATGATCATATCGTCACTGCGACCAGTGATCTTTTCCATCCGCCGCATGCTGCGCGCGGTGCCGGGCAACAGCCGGGTCAGATCGCGGGTGCGGTAGCGCACCATCGGCAGGCCTTCCTTGGTGAGGGTGGTAAAGACCAGCTCGCCCATTTCGCCATCGGGCAGCACTTCGCCGGTCTTGGGGTCAATGATCTCGGGCAGGAAATGGTCCTCCCAGATCACCGGGCCATCCTTGGTCTCGACGCATTCGCTGGCCACCCCCGGTCCCATGATCTCGGACAACCCATAGATATCAACCGCATGCATATCAAAGGCGGTTTCGACCTCGCGGCGCATGGCATCCGTCCAGGGCTCGGCGCCAAAAATGCCGACCTGCAACGAGCTGTCACGCGGGTCCAGGCCAACCTTGTGAAACTGCTCAAGGATATTGAGCATATAAGAAGGCGTCACCATGATGCCATCAGGCTGGAAATCAGTGATCAACCCCACCTGCTTTTCGGTCTGGCCACCAGACATAGGCACCACAGTCGCGCCCAGGCGTTCAATCCCGTAATGGGCGCCAAGGCCACCCGTGAACAGCCCATAACCATAGGCATTATGCACCATATTGCCCTTGCGCAGACCCGCGGCACGCAGGGACCGCGCCACCAGATCGGCCCAGTTGGAGATGTCATTGGCGGTATAGCCCACGACCGTGGGCTTGCCCGTGGTCCCAGAGGAGGCATGCAGGCGGATGATCTGTTCGCGCGGGACGGCAAACAGGCCAAAAGGGTAGTTGTCGCGCAGGTCGTTTTTATAGGTGAAGGGGAACTTCGACAGATCCGACAGCTGTTGCAGGTCATCCGGGTGGACGCCAGCCGCATCAAAGCGCTCTTTATACATGGGCACATTGTCATAGGCGTGACGCAGGGACCACTTCAGGCGTTCCAGTTGCAGGGCACGAATTTCGTCGATCGAGGCAATCTCGATGGCATCGAGGTCGGCCTTGTTGGGGGACAGGTCTTTCATGGTGTTCTCCTCACCTATTCTTCAAACAACTGACCCTTGATCGCACGGGAAAGCCCGCGAAAGGCAGCGATCATCTGGCCGGTTTGGGTCTCTACTGTCACGTCATAAATGCCGCTGCGCCCGGTCAAAGAGACCTCTGTGGCGCGGGCAATCAGCCGCTCTCCCAGTTTGCCGGGGGCGGTAAAGGTGATGGAATTGCTCTGCGCCACCGTAGATTGGTTGCGGCTGTTGCAGGCAAAGGCGAAGGCGCTGTCGGCCAGCATGAAGGTCACGCCGCCATGGCAAATGCCATGGCCGTTGCAATGATGCGGTTCCACCGTCAGCTCCAGGGTGGCGCTGCCCTCATCAATTGCGGTGATTTCCATCCCCGCCCATTTTGAGGCATTGTCGCTGGCCCACATGGAGGCCGCCGATTTCTCAGCCCGTTCTTTCGGGGTCATGGTGGCGGTCATGGTCACTTCCCCTGAAACTTCGGCGCACGTTTTTCCAGGAAGGAAGAAACGCCCTCGGCATAATCTGCGCTTTCGCCGCAGGTCTTCATCGCGTCGGCCTCTTGCTCCAGATGCGCGTCCAATGTGGCAACGGCGGCATCCTGAATGCAGTGCTTGCTAAGCCCCAGTCCCAGGGTTGGGCCATTGCCCAGCTGCGCGGCCATGGCACGCGCCGTTTCCATCAGATCGCCGTCCGGCAGCGCCTTCCAGATCAGCCCCCAGTCTTCGGCCTGTTTGGCGAACAAGGGCTGGGCGGTAAAGGCCAGGCCCTTGGCGCGGGCCTCTCCCAGCAGGCGCGGCAGATGCCAGCTGCCGCCGGTGTCAGGGATCAGCCCCACCTTGGAGAAAGACTGAATGAACTTGGCGCTTTCAGCCGCAAAGACCATGTCACAGGCCAGCGCGATATTGGCGCCCGCTCCGGCAGCGACACCATTGACGGCGCAGATAACCGGAAAGTGCAGCGACCGGATCAGTCGCACCAGCGGCGCGTAAAAGGTCCGCACCGTGTTGCCCAGATCCGGCGGGCCATCCATCTTGCTGGGGTCGCGATCCCCCAGATCCTGCCCGGCGCAAAATCCGCGTCCGGCGCCCGTCAGCAGAATCGCCCGCGCGCCACCATCACGTGCGGCCTCGATTGCGGTGCGCAGGGCATAGTGCATCTCATCGTTGAAACTGTTGAGCCGATCGGGCCTGTTCAGGGTGATCTCCACCCAAGCGCCATGATCCGCAACCAGAATAGACTCGGACATTTCTCTCTCCCTCATACAGCTCCTGCGCCAGTCAGAACCAGCGAGCCGTGAAATCCCTTTGACAAATTTCTTGCATAAACCGACCGGACGGTCAATATATCATTCAAAGCAAATACGAGGCCCCGCCTCAGCCCGTTGTCCGGCCCCGCGCCGACAGCGCCCCATCAGGAAAGAAAAGGACAGAGCATGAGCCTTCTAGACGTATCAAGTTTTGCCGCCGGTGAATGGATCGCCCCCGGCGCCGGTGCCCGCAACATCGCCAGCGCCGTAACCGGCGCGCCGCTGGCGCAGGCCGGCAATGACGCGCTGGATGTGCAGGCCATGCTGGCCTATGCCCGCGACACCGGTGGCCCGGCCCTGCGCGCGCTGACTTTCCATGACCGCGCCCGTATGATCAAAGCGCTGGCGACGCATCTGGGGCAGCACAAACAGGCGCTTTATGACTTGAGCTTTGAAACTGGCGCCACCCAGTCCGATCACATGATCGACATTGATGGCGGCATCGGCACCATGTTTGTCTTTGCCTCCAAGGGGCGCCGCGAAATGCCCGACGCCAAGGTCTACCTGGATGGCGAAGTCGAGCAACTGTCGCGCAACGGCACCTTCCTGGGCCAGCATATCTGCACGCCTTTGCAGGGTGTTGCGGTGCATATCAACGCCTTCAACTTCCCGGTCTGGGGCATGTTGGAAAAGCTCGCCCCCAGCCTGCTGGCCGGGGTGCCCGCCATCGTGAAACCCGCGACGGCCACCTGCTATGTCACAGAACTGGCGGTGCGGCTGATGCTCGACAGTGGCATCCTGCCCGCCGGTGCGTTGCAGCTGGTGTCTGGTAGTCTCGGCGATATGCTCGACCATCTGACCATGCAGGATGTGGTCAGCTTTACCGGCTCTGCCCAGACCGCGCTGAAGCTGCGTCAAAACCCGGTCATTTTGGAAAACTCGATCCGCTTTGTGGCGGAGCAAGACAGCCTGAACGCCTCCATTCTGGGGCCCGATGCCATCCCCGGCACGCCGGAATTTGATCTCTTCATCAAAGAAGTCAGCCGCGAAATGACCACCAAGGCGGGGCAGAAATGTACCGCCGTGCGCCGCATCATCACGCCGGAATCGCAGTCTGAGGCGGTGATTGAGGCCCTGTCGGCGCGACTGGCCAAAACCACCATTGGGGACCCCCGCCTGGAAAGCACCCGCATGGGCGCGCTGGTTTCCAACAGCCAAAAACGCGATGTTTTGGAAAAGGCGGCGATTCTGGCCACTGAGGCCACCCGCGTTTACGGCAACCCGGATGATTTTACCGTGACTGGTGTCGATGCGGACAAAGGTGCCTTTGTGCCGCCAATGCTATTTCACTGTGAAAACCCTGACGCCGCAAGCCGCGTGCATGACACCGAAGCCTTTGGCCCGGTATCCACCGTCATGGGCTACCGGGATCTGCACCATGCCGTGACCCTGGCCAACCGGGGAGAGGGCTCGCTGGTGGCTTCCTGCATCACCAATGACCCAGAGGTGGCCCGCGAAGTTGCCCTGGGATCGGGCGCCTATCACGGGCGGATCTATTTCAACAACCGCGCCTCGATGAAAGAAAGCACCGGCCATGGTTCGCCGCTGCCGCATATGGTGCATGGTGGTCCCGGTCGCGCGGGCGGCGGAGAAGAGCTCGGCGGTATTCGCGGGGTGAAACACTACATGCAGCGCACCGCCATTCAAGGCAGCCCCGACATTCTCGCCGCCATTGGCGAACAATGGGTCCCCGGCGGCAGCGAAGTGGCAGCTCCTGCGCATCCCTTCACCCGCAAATTTGGCGAACTGGCAATTGGCGAGACCCTCCACAGCCCGTCACGCCAGGTGACGCTGGAAGATATCGAACATTTTGCCAAATTCACCGGCGATACCTTCTATGCTCATATGGATGACGCCGCCGCCAAGCGGAACCCCTTCTTCCCCGGCCGCGTCGCCCATGGCTATCTGCTGCTCTCCTTTGCTGCGGGTCTGTTTGTCGAACCCAATGAAGGACCTGTGCTGGCCAATACCGGCCTGGACAACCTGCGCTTTATGAAGCCGGTTTCGGCGGGCGACAGCATCAAGGTTCGCCTCAGCGTCAAGAAAAAGACCCCCCGCAACGATGAATATGGTGAGGTCCGCTGGCATGTGACCCTGACCAATCAAGACGATGAAAAAGTTGCGGAATATGAACTGCTGACCATGAACGCCTTCTAAGGCGCCGAAACAGCCAAAGCCGTACCGCTCCGGGCTGGTCTAACTGGCCCGGAATGCCTATCTTGTTGCCATGACAGCAACACTTTCTCAGAATTACCAGGCGAGCATCGCCCAGCTTACCGACCTGCAAAACCTGCGGGTCTGGTCGATCATCGTCTCGTTGTTTGGCGATCTGGCGCAGAAACCCGGCGATCAGATCAGTGGCGCCACCCTCACCCAGATCATCACTCCGATGGGGATCAAACCCGAAGCAATCCGGGTGGCGTTGCACCGTCTGCGTAAGGACGGCTGGATCGAAAGCACCCGTTCGGGGCGCGCCTCGGTGCATTATCTGACCGAGTTCGGCCGCAATCAATCCGCTGCCGTGACCCCACGCATCTACGCCCGCGCCCCGCAACCGCCACAGACCTGGCATCTGCTGATCGCAGAGGACAGCAGCGGCCAGAACGCGCTGGAAGAAACCCTGCTGCTGCCGCAATACACCCAGGTCAACCGCCGCACTGCGCTTGGCTACGGACCCGCGCCCGACGGGCTTGACGATCTCTTTGTGGCACAGGTCTCCGCGTTTTCGGTGCCCGGCTGGCTGCAGGCCCGGCTGTTCCCGCAGGATCTGATCGAAGCCTGCCAGTCCCTGCTTGACGCGCTGGCCAAAATCCCGCCCCCCGCAGCCGACTTGTCACCAGAGCAGATTGCCACCCTGCGCACCCTAATCGTGCACCACTGGCGCAGAATTGCCCTGCGCCACCCGGTGCTGCCCACAGGGTTCCCCCCCGACGCCTGGGCCGGAGAAACCTGCCGCGCCCGGGTCTTTGCCCTGCTGGACAAATTACCACGCCCACAGCTTCAGGCGCTGGACCAGCGCCCACCAGCTTAGCGATCCCCTGCCTAGTGATCCCCGCCCTTATCCCGGAGTATGCCCATGTCCGCCCTTAGCAGTCTTGCCCTGATCGCCCTCGCTGCCCCAGCGGCCCTGATGGGGGCGTCGCATCTCAAAACCCGCAAACTCGCGCGCGAGGCCCGGCAATTGGTGCCGCCCATCGGCCAGTTCTGCAACACCCTGCAGGGAAAAATCCACTATATCGACATAGGCCCGCGCGATGCCCAGCCCCTGGTGCTTATCCATGGGTTAAGCGGCCAATTGCAGCATTTCACCTATGCCCTGGCCGACGCCCTGGCCCAGGATTACCGGGTCATCGCAGTTGACCGGCCCGGATGTGGCTATTCCACCCGCACCAGCGATGCGATGGCGCGTCTACCGGAACAGGCAAAGACCCTGTTGGACGTTCTGGACAAGCTCCAGGTCCACCAGCCGGTTCTGGTGGGGCATTCCCTGGGCGGCGCCGTCTCGCTGGCAATGGCGCTGCAGGCCCCAGAGAAAATTCGCGGTCTGGCCCTGCTGGCACCGCTGACCCATCCTTCAAAACAGGGGGCTGAGGCCTTTAAGGGGCTGATTGTGCATTCCAACCTCATGCGCCACCTGATGGCCCAGACTGTGGCTGTGCCTACCGCACAACGTACCGCAGAACCGGTTCTGCAACAGATCTTTGCGCCCGAAGCCTGCCCGGATGATTTCCTGATCAAGGCCGGCGGCGCCCTGGGGCTGCGCCCCGAAAGCTTTGTCGCCGCCTCAGCGGATGCGTCCTTTCTCTACCTGGCGATTGAGGACCAGGCCGCCCGCTACGCAAAAGAGCTCAGCACACCGGGGGCGATTCTCTTTGGGGCCGAGGACGCCATTCTCGGCCCTCAGTCCCAGGGCAAAACAATGGAAACCTTTGGTTTGAGCTGCCAAATCGCCCCAGACCTTGGGCATATGTTGCCAATTACCGCCCCGGCGCTGTGTAATGACTTCATTCGCGCCACGGTGCAGGCCCTGCCCAGCGCCTGACAACGGGTTGAAAACCAAGAAAACTGGCGACCCGGGCAAAAAAACATACCCGAAAGCCGGTTTCCTCTGCATTTGCGCCTTGACCCCAGAGGCGCCATTCCGTAAATCGCCCCTCACAGAAGATGGCGCGGTAGCTCAGTTGGTTAGAGCGATCGACTCATAATCGATAGGTCGGGAGTTCAAGTCTCCCCCACGCCACCACTTTCCCTCTGTAAGCCTCCCACAGTTTCACCCCCGAAAATCAATGTGATGCGCCTGCTGTTCTGGCTCAGGGCTACTCCACTTTGTTCAACTGGCATCCACAGTCTGGCGTCAAAAACTGGGGCTGGCTCCCATTTGGTCCCCCCCCTATACCTGTGTGTATGAAACAGAGCCCACTCACCGCAATACTGGCCATAGATGGCGGCGGAACCCGTTGCCGGATCGCACTGGAGCGCGCCGGTGAGGTCATCCGGGTCGACAGCGGGCCTGCAAATGTTTCCAGCGATTTTGACGGGGCCCTGGCGCAGATCCATCTGGGGCTGGAGCGCCTTTGTGCCGCCACTGACCTGACGCTGGCGCAGCTGGCCGCGCTCCCCGCCTATGTTGGGCTGGCCGGGGTTGTCAGTGCTGACATTGCCCAGCGGCTGCAGCACCACCTGCCCTTGACCCTAACCCGCATCACAGACGACAGACCCGCTGCTTTGCGTGGGGCGATTGGCGATGGCGAAGGGGCGATTGCCCATTGTGGCACCGGGTCCTTTCTGGCCAGCCAAATCAAGGGCGCGCGCCGTATCATTGGCGGCTGGGGACAGCAGCTGGGCGATCAGGCTTCTGCGCAGTGGCTGGGGCGTCTGGCCCTGGCGCGCACCTTGGATATGGTCGACGGTCTCGCGCCCGCCTCCACCTTGACCACCCAGCTTCTCGCCCGGTTTTCGGGCTCTGCCGAAATCGTCGCCTTTGCCGCCCAGGCCAGCCCGATGGAATTGGGCGTGCTGGCCCGCGATGTCACTTACCATGCCAACCAGGGGGATGCCCTGGCCACTGATCTGATGCACCAAGGCGCCCGCTATATTGCCGACACCCTGCCACGGATCGGCTGGGCACCCGGCCATGCGCTCTGCCTCACGGGTGGGTTGGCGCCGCAGTACCAGGCCTATCTGCCGCCAGAAATGCAAGACGCGCTGCAACCGCCGCAGGGTGATCCGTTGACCGGGGCGTTGGCGCTGGCACGGGAGTTCGCTGCCAAAGATCACAGTGTGGCGGACACCACCGTCAGGACGCCCCAATGAGCCGACCAAGCACAGTTTACGGAGGCGGCCCGATCTTTGATGGCCACAGCCTGCAACAGGGCATAAGCGCTCGGTTTGAAGCTGGTCGGCTGGTCAGCCTGATGCCGCACCGCCCCCTCGCAGCGGATGAGACCTATGTGGACCTTGCTGGCGATATCCTCAGCCCCGGTTATCTGGATCTGCAGGTCAATGGCGGCGATGGCATCATGTTGAATGCACAGCCCAACTGCGCCGGGCTGGACCGCATTGCCAGGGCGCACCGACGGCTTGGCGCGGTGCAAATCCTGCCAACGCTGATCACCGATACACCACAGAAAACCGCTCAGGTCATCGCCGCCACCCAGCAGGCCATCAGCGCCGGGGTGCCCGGCATTGCCGGGTTGCATCTGGAGGGCCCACATCTGGCCCAAAGCCGTAAAGGCGCCCATGATGCGGCTTTGATCCGGGCGATGACCTCGGCGGATCTGGACATGCTGCTGGCCGCGGCTGAGGCCCTGCCGGTCCTTATGGTTACGCTGGCGCCAGAAAGCGTCAACCTGGATCAGATCAAGGCACTGCGGCAGGCCGGGGTCATCCTGTCCCTGGGGCACACCGACGCGCCTTATGAACAGGCGATGGACTATGCCGAGGCCGGAGTCACCTGTGTCACCCATCTGTTCAACGCCATGAGCCCCCTTGGCCACCGCGCCCCCGGGGTGCCCGGCGCGGCGCTCAACAATCCGCAGCTATTTGCCGGGCTGATTGCCGATGGCATTCATGTACATCCCGCCGCGCTGCGCACCGCCTGGGCTGCCAAGATGGGCAATGCCAGCCTTGAGGGCAAAATTTACCTGGTCAGTGACGCCATGGCCCCGGCCGGCAGTGACCTGACCTCGTTTCAGCTGGAGGGCCGCCAGATCCTGCGCCAGAACGGGCGGCTTACCCTGGCGGATGGCACCCTGGCGGGCGCAGATCTTGACCTCACCACAGCGCTGCGCATCCTCGTCAGCCACTGCGATATTGCGCTACAAGACGCCCTGACCGCCGCCGTAACCACGCCGCGACAGGTGATCGGCCAATGGGCTCAGGACTGCACGGTGCTTGGCCTTGCGGAACATGACTTTATCCGTATTCAAAGCGACCTTAGTACAGCACAGCCCATCTGCGATATCTGCCGCTAGCAAAGCAGACAGCGCGGTCACGGCCCCCAGAGGTTCTGTTCGGTTGACTGGAACCATTTGGCCAGATGTTCGATCAAGGCCCGAATACGCGCTGTCAGGTGACGGCTTGGCGGATAGACCACATAGAGCGGCAGCGGCGCGTCTTCGCGGTCTGCAAACAGCAGCTGCAACCGGCCCGTTTCAACAAAGGGTTTCACCGTGTAATAGGGACAGCGACCAATGCCCTGGCCACCCGCCGCCATATGGGCCACCGCACGCGGCGAGTTGGCCCGAAAGCTGCCGCTCACCAGGACAGAGGTCACCTTTCCAGCCACGTTGAACCGCCAGCGCTCCGGCTGCGCTGCGGATTGCAGCAACAGGCAGTTATGGGTCGCCAGGGCCTTGGGGTGCCCCGGCTCGCCGTGACGTGCCAGATAGTCCGGCGCTGCCACCACCACCAGCCGCATGTCGCAGAGCTTACGCGCCACCAGGGTCGAATCCTGTAGCCTGCCAAAGCGGATGGCCAGATCAATGCCTTCTTCGACAATGGGCGCGTGATAATCCGACAGCAGCATTTCGATCTGCACCTTGGGGTGGCTCTGCTGAAACGGCGTCACCGCCTGCACCAGCTCGCGGCTGCCAAACCCCGTGGGCGCGGTGAGCCGGATGGGACCGGCCAATTCGGATTGGCGCTCCTGAATGACCCCTTCCATCTCGTCGATCTGATCCAATACCGGCAGGCAGCGCTCCAGATAGGCCTGACCGGTGTCGGTCAGGGTGACGGAACGGGTGGTGCGGTTAAACAGCTGTGCGCCAAGGCGCTCTTCCAGCCGGGCCACATATTTGCTGGCCAGTTTGGTGCTGATGCCGATCTGGCGCGCCCCGGCAGTAAAGGAATGTTGCGCCGCAACCGCAACAAAAGTCCGCATGCAATCCAATGTGTCCATCGCCTGACCCTCGGCTTCTCTTTCGCCCGCACAAGGTATCTCATTATCGCCAATACGTACATACTTACTCTACAGAATGACATATTATCACCCAGTCGTTCTGAATGTATCTCTTCCTCATCGAAACGGCGGCTCTTACCCAGTCGCTCACCACTCCCGCCGCTCACGCGGTAACCCCATGAGGAACATCCTATGTCCAATACTCTGCGCATCCACAGCTTCCCCCTCTCCGGTCATGGCCACCGGGTTGAACTCTTTGCCAGCCTGGCGGGTATCGCCCATGAGGTCATCACCGTCGATCTGGCTAATGGGGAACACAAAGGAGAGGCCTTTCTGGCGCTGAACCCTGCCGGTCAGGTTCCAGTCCTTGAAGACGGCGATACCGTGATCAGTGATTCCAACGCTATCCTGGTCTATCTAGCGCGCAAATACGCGCCGTCCTATCTGCCCAGCGATGCGGTTGCCGAAGCCGAGGTGCAGAAATTCCTCAGCCTGGCAGCCGGCGAGGTGGCGTTTGGCCCCGCAGCCGCGCGTCTGATCAATGTCTTTAACGCCCCCCTGGATGCGGACTTCTGCAAAACCGTCGCCGAGCGCCTTTTGGCCAAACTGGAAGCCCACCTGGACGGGCGGGACTTTCTGGTTGGTACTGCGCCCACCATCGCGGATGTGGCGATCTATTCCTATGTGGCCCATGCCCCCGAAGGCGATGTTTCGCTGGCCGCCTACCCCAATGTGCGCCGCCTGCTGAGCAACATTGAAGGCCTGAAAGGCTTTAAGCCAATGCCCGTCACGCCTGTTGGTCTTTCCGCTGCGGCCTGATCGCTTAGCGTTCAAAACCAACCACCGGGGCGGATCGCCCGCCCCGGACAGACCGCCATCAATGGCGCCTCCCCAGCCCCCGCCTATTTGTTCAAACTGCATCCCGTGAAGAGGTCCGCCATGCCCCCCGCCATCCCCGCCCAGATTGACGACCCCCAGGCCGCCTCCCCCTTCCATGCCGGCGAACAGCAGCTGCAACGCGCCAACGGCAGCCGCGACATGCTGGAACAATTTGGCCGCAAGGTGATCCGCCCCTATATGCCAGAGCAACACCGGGCCTTTTTTGCCCAACTGCCCTTTGTGGTAGTGGGCGCTGTGGATGCCAAAGGCTGGCCCTGGGCCAGCCTGTTTCCAGGCACCCCCGGGTTTGCCCAAAGCCCGGACAACCGCCACCTGAACATCACTTTGAACGCCGCACAGGCGGATCCGGTACGGCGTGCCCTGCAGGCTGAAACGCCAATGGCCGTGCTGGGAATTGAGATGCACAGCCGCCGTCGCAACAGGATGAACGGACGCGTCTCCTCCTTAGGGGAAAGCCAGCTCCAGCTGCGAGTTGACCAATCCTTTGGCAATTGCCCGCAGTATATCCAACACCGCGACATCACCTTTCTTCGCCCTGCTGCGGACAGCTCCCCGGCACAGGCTTCGCCGCGTTTCACAGAGCTGGGCGCAAAGGCGCGTCGGATGATCGAGGCAGCGGATGTGTTCTTTGTCGCCAGCGCGGTAGAGTCCCGTGACAACCCCACCGTCGAGGGCGTCGATGTCTCCCATCGTGGCGGGCGGCCGGGGTTTGTGCAGGTTGATGGCAATAGCCTGATCATTCCCGATTTCCCCGGCAACAACCACTTCAACACCTTTGGCAATTTCCTGCTGAACCCCAAGGCCGGGCTGGTGTTTCCCGATTTTGCCACCGGCGACCTTTTGATGCTCACTGGCACCACTGAGCTGCTGTCAAAGGAGGCACCGGAAATACGCGGCTTTCACGGTGCCGATCGTGGTTGGCGCTTTACCCTGGATCATGGGCTTTGGCTGCAGGATGCGCTGCCGTTTCGCGCCAAACTGGGCGCCTTTTCACCGCATTCGCTGATGGCCGACACCTGGGCAGACCGCGCCGCACGGTCCAGACAGGAAGAGGGTCGCAATGCCTGGCGCCGGGTCCGGGTCGCTCGGGTGCAGCAAGAAAGCTCGGTCATTCGGTCTTTTTATCTGGAACCTGCCGATAGCGCGCCGCTGTTGCCGTTTGAGGCTGGCCAGTCTCTGACACTGCGCGCCAGATCCAAGACCCCGACACAGGAACAAGCCGCAGGCCAGATCCTGAGCCGGAGCTACACCGTCTCCTCTGCCCCTGGTGAGCGCCACTACCGGATTTCGGTCAAACGCGAAGAACAGGGTGCGATGTCGCACCTACTGCATGACCAGATCATGCCCGGCGACATCCTGGAGATCAAAGCACCCCGTGGTGCCTTTTATATTGATCCTGCCGAAAGGCGGCCGGCGGTGCTTTTGGCCGGGGGCGTTGGCATCACGCCGATGGTCGCAATGGCCAACCATGTAATGCGCGAAGGTCTGCGGACCCGGCACCTGCGCCCGCTGACTGTGCTACATGCCAGCCGAGACAGCGCCCAGCGCGCCTTTGCAGATGAGTTCCGCGCCCTGCAGCAAGCGACAGAGGGGCAGATCCGCTACCTGTCTCTTTTAGGCACGGCTGCCGAGGGCGAAGAACCCGGCCTGGACTATAACGGCACCGGTCGGATCACTGACGACACCCTGCGGCAGGTGCTGGCGCTGGATGACTATGATTTCTTCCTCTGTGGCCC
This sequence comes from uncultured Pseudophaeobacter sp., assembly GCA_905479575.1. Classification (GTDB taxonomy): domain Bacteria; phylum Pseudomonadota; class Alphaproteobacteria; order Rhodobacterales; family Rhodobacteraceae; genus Pseudophaeobacter. The sequence goes on along the minus strand of CAJQNB010000036.1, from coordinate 12,121 downwards.
GCCGCCCTTCATGCAGGGGATCTATGACAGCCTGCGCCGCCTTGGGGTCAGCGATGCCCGGATCTTTGCCGAAAGCTTTGGCCCCGCCGCGCTGCGCCGCGCCCCCGATGTCTCGGCCGGCGCCCAGCCAGCGGATCAGCTGGCGGATCCCTGCGCCGAGGACGAAGCCGAGACCGCCGAAGTGCGCTTTGCCAGTCTTGCGGGGGCAACACAGTGGCACGCCAAAGACGGGTCTTTGCTGGAGCTGGCAGAGGCCCAGGGGCTGACGCCCGATTTTAGCTGCCGGTCAGGCTCCTGCGGCAGCTGCGCCACCAAAGTTACCCAAGGCAGCGTCAGCTACCGCTCCCCACCACAAGCCGAGATTCCCCCCGGCGAAGCCCTGCTGTGTTGCGCCCGCCCTGCCAAAGGCAGCGCAGCCTTGGAACTCGATCTTTAACCTCCCCCTCCCCTTCTGATTTGACAAAAAGGAAGCTTACCATGGAAACCCGCCCGCCTCTGCCGCCCTTCACCCGCGACAGCGCCATTGAAAAAGTACGCCTGGCCGAAGATGGCTGGAACAGCCGCGATGCGGCCAAGGTGGCCCTGGCCTATACCCCGGACACCAAATGGCGCAACCGCGCCACCTTTGTCAGCAGCCGCGCCGAGGCCCAGGCCTTTCTCGAGGCAAAATGGATCCGCGAGTTGGACTATCGCCTGATCAAGGAGCTTTGGGCCTTTACCGAAAACCGCATCGCGGTGCGCTATGCCTATGAATGGCATGATGACAGCGGCAACTGGTATCGCTCTTACGGTAATGAAAACTGGGAGTTCGCCGAAAACGGCCTGATGCAGAACCGCTTTGCCTGCATCAATGACCTGCCCATCAAAGAGAGCGATCGCAAGTTTCACTGGCCGCTGGGGCGTCGCCCCGATGATCATCCCGGCCTGTCGGATCTGGGACTGTAACGGATCAAAGGCGGCACCTCCATGCGGGGTGCCGCCTGCCTATGCGTGGTGGGACCTGCCGGTTAGAACACATTCTCACTGCGCTGGAATTGATCCACCCATTTGCGCACATCAACCACGTCAAAATAGACCGCAATCAGCGCGGGCAGCACCAACAGAACCAAAACCATCGAGGCCAACAGGCCAAAGGCCACCGAGACCACGACCGGCACCAGGGTCTGCACCTGCGGACTGGTCTCAAACAGGATCGGGACCAGACCAGCGATGGTGGTAGAGGTCGACAGCAGAATTGGCCGAAAGCGCGCCCGCACCGCATCCAGCGAGGCGGCAACATAGTCATCCCCATCAAGGTGCGACTGGAAGAACGTCAGGAACAGGATCGCATTGTTGACGACAATCCCGGCAAGCGAGGCAAATCCGATCCAACTGGGCATTGAGATATCCATCCCCAGCCCCCAATGGCCCAGGATGGTGCCAACCAGCGCAAAGGGAATAGACAGCATCACCACAACCGGCAGCGAATAGGACCGGAACTGGAAAGCCAGAACCATAAAGACCCCCACAAGGCCCAATAACAGCAGTTTCATCATCGAGGATTGCGACTTGGCCTGTTCGGCACTGGCCCCCGAGATGCCGATCTCAACACCGGGAAAGCTCTTTTGCAGCGCCGGGCCCAACTCGTTGGTGATCACCGCCGAGATCTGCGCCGAGGTCACAGTGGCGTTGTCGATCTTGCCGCGAATACGCGCCAGCGCCTTGCCATTCTTGCGGGTGATTGTCGGATAGCCCTGCGACAGGGTCATCTCAGCCACGGTTGACAGCGCCACCAGCTTGCCATCGCCCACCAGGATCGGAAAGCGTTCCAGCTCGACCAGATTGGCCACCGTGTCATCCAGTTTCACCCGCACCGTCATATCTGACTGACTGGAGCGAAAGCTATCCGTCTCGGTGCCCTGAAAGGCGCTGCGCAGCTGATCCGACATCGCCTGGGGTGTCAGCCCAATCAGATAGCCATATTCATTCAGCGCCAGCTGCACCTCCTGTCGGCCACCATAGAAATCCTGAAACGCTTCCACCACGTCAGAACGCGCCAACAGGGTATTGCGCAGCTCAGCAGAGGCCGCCTCCAGCTCTTCCAGATCATAGCCGGTAAGTTCCACATCCAGGTCAAAGCCTCCCGGACCCATTTCAGCCTGAGAAAACGATGATTGGACAAGATCCGGTATCGGCCCCGCCGCCGATCTCCAGGCCTCCAGCACCGTATCGGCACTCACATTGCGTTCAGAGCTGGTGAGCAGATCCACGGTGATCGTGGCGGTGTTGGAGCCATTGTCATAGACCTCACTATTGACCGCATAACGCACCAAAACCCGCTCAACCAGAGGCAGCCCCCCCTTGGTTTGGGGGGTAAATTCCGCATCCACCTGACGCAGCCCCGCCAGCAATTGTTCCACGGTCTCGACAGAGCGCTCACGATTGATCCCGGAGGTCAGCGAAAAGCGGATCGTCAGGGTGTCGCTTTCGGTGGAGGGAAAGCCGATCATCTTGACCGCACCGGAGGCAATCAGGCTGATCGACAGGATCAAGACAGCAAAGACCGACCCCAAGGTCAGATAGCGCCAAGTCACCAGCCAGGTTGCAATTGGCAAGACGCAGCGCTCTTTGATCCAGTCCAGGCCACGTTCCGCCAAACGGGTCTTGTGAACACTTGTCCGCGCCAGTCTCCCATGGCTGAGATGATGCGGCAGAATGAAGAACCCTTCAAACAGTGAAATTGCCAGGGTGATCAGCAGCACCAGCGGAATGAACCGCAAGATCTGCCCCATGTCGCCGGTAACAAACAGCAAGGGGCCAAAGACGCAGGCGGTTGTCAGAAACGACGACAACACCCCAGGCAGAACCTCCAGCGCCCCACGGGAGGCGGCCTCGGTGGGGCCGACACGGGTCCGCCATTTGTCGATGTTTTCCGCAATCACAATGGAATCGTCCATGATCAGCCCAACCGCCATCAGCAGTGCCACCAGAGTGATCATGTTGATGGTGATGCCCAACAGGCTCATCACAAACAACGTGCCCAGAAAGGACACCGGCAGTGCCGCGGAAATCCACAGGGCCTCGTTCAGGGAAAAGAACAGCCACATGGTAAAAAACACCAGAACCAGACCAACGGCAATATTCTCCGAAATCAGGTTCAGGCGTTCCTCAACCAGCTCTGTCATGTTGTTGGTGACGGTGATCTGAAACGGATCGGGATAGGCCGCCCGCTCGGCGCTAAGGATTTTGTCCACCGCCTCAAACACCCGGATACTGTCGGTGTTCTTGGCTTTGGACACCGAAATGATCGCGGCCTGATCGCCATCAATAAAGGAAGCGATGTTTTCGTCGGCATCCATCATCCGCACCTCGGCCAGATCGCTGACCCGGACAAAACTGCCCGACTGGTTTTGCAAGACAATGAGATCTTCGAGATCGGCAACCGAACGGCGGGTGTCGGCGTAGCGCAGCACCAGGCTGTTTTCGTCCAGATCTGCACTGCCCAACGGCTGGCTCAGGCTGCGGGCCTGGATCGCATCAACGATATTGCGCGGTGACAGGCCAAACCGGTGCAGCGCGCCCTGATCAAACACCACTTGCAGCTCACGGTCGGTAATGCCCGAAACCGAAATCTCGGCGACACCGGGCACAGCGCGCAGACGGTCCGCCAGCTGATCGGTATATTCGATCAACCCCTGTTTACCAGACACCCCAGAGACCGCCACCAGCGCCACCAGATCGCTGCGCGCCTGAATTTCCACCGTGGGTGTTTCAGCATTCAGGGGGAAATCATTGATGCTGGAGACCGCTGAAAAAACATCATTGAAAAACAACGTCAGATCGCCGCCCTCCTCCAGCTCGGCGGTGGCAGTTGCCAGACCGTCAACAGAAAGACAGGTGAGTTCGGTCATTCCAGAGGTGCCGGTGAGCGCCGCTTCCAGCGGGGTGCAGATTTCCTCATCTACATCCCGCGCCGAGGCGCCGGCATAGACCACCCGGGCCGCCACGGTGGAGGCGGTGAACTCGGGGAAGGTCTCGCGCTCCAGACTGCTGAGAACACCAAGCCCCAGAAGGCAGAACAGCGCCATGATCAGATTAGAGGCAACCGGGTGGCGCACAAAATAAGAGATCATATCACTGGCCTTCCGCAACAGCAGAAACCGGCACCAAGGCCAGCTTCATGCCCGGAACAGGCGGGCTGGGCAGGCCCAGCACCAGGGTCTCCCCTCCGGTCAAACCAGAGCGGATGATCACCTCGCCACCAATGACCTGCCCGGGCACCACCTCACGGATGGCCAGTCGCTCTTCTGTGTTGGCCAGGTAGACAAAGGGCGTCCCCTTGTCACTCACATGCAGGGCGCTGCGGGGCACCACGATACTGTCTGGCCTCGGCGCGCTGGAGAAAACCACACGGACAAAACTGCCGGTATGCAGGGGCGGGCGGCGCAGCCCCTGTTGCGCCACCAATGGATCTGCAACTCTGACGACAATGCCCATGGTGCCGGTCTCTGCATCCATGGTACCCCGCAGGCGCACAATTTCGGCCTCCCAGGGCGCAAACTGCTCCGGCGTCGAAAGCTCCACATGAGCACTCACCCCCGCACGGCGAAGGGCTTGGGTGAATTGGCTGGTATCAAAACTGCTGTTTTGCAGAAACGCGTTCTGAGCCCCAGCAAGGACTACAGGGCCAAAACTGCTGGGCTGGACCTCTGCTGTCACCTCAGCGGCGGCCGTGCTGTCCAGGGACAAAAGCGTATCCCCCGTCCTGACGAATTGTCCAACTTCGATACTTTTGCTGGCCACACGCCCCCGGAATGGCGCCGTGATGACAGATTTGTCCAGCGCCCGCTCCGCCTCGGCCAATTCGGCCTGACGCACCGCCAGTGTCGCGTGCAGCGCATCGCGCCGCGCGGGGAAAAGCGACAGCGTATTGGTCAGATTGGTCACCGAGGTCTGCTGCGCCAGATAGGATTTTTCTGCTGTATCCACAGTGGCTTGTGTCCCTGCGCCGCGATCCAGCAAAGATGTCACCCGCGCCAGTTCAGCCTGAGCCACCTTGAGGATCCGTTGCTCGACCAAAAGCAGCCGCTGCGCGTTGTCTTCCTCGCGGGCAAGTTCCGCCAGGTCGGCATCGACGGCGGCGATATTGGCCAGAGTCTTTTGTCGCGACAGTTCATTGTCGGTTTGGTCGATCTCGACCAGTACGGTGCCCTCTTCGACGATACTGCCAGTGTTCAATCCCGCAGAGACCTCCAGAACACGGCCCTGCACCTCGGAAATGGCTGCCCAGCTGTGTTCGGCCTCAACCCGGCCAAACCCCTCGGCGCTGGCGATGATCTCTCGGCGCACCACCGGCTGAACGCGCACCGCCAATTCAGCCTCGGGCAGCGCGCTCACCTGCGGCTCCGGGCGCGCGGTCATCCAAGCAAACCCCAAAATTCCAACCGCAAGGGGCGGCACGACGAGAAGAGGACGGAGGTTCATAACGGGCTACCTTTTTGACAGGCTCTGGACAGGCGCTGGACTGGTTCTGGGCTGGTTCTGGGCTGGCCCCAATACGGGCACCAAAAAATAAACGGAGAACCGGGATGTTTCCGTCGTTCCCAGTTTGGCCGTTTCCCGTGACAAATCCTACCGATAAACCAAACTCGGCTAAAACCCGCCCCGGCTGTCAATCCTGTTTTACTTTGGTGCGCGCCACCCGCTGATCCCGGCCCGTGTGTCCAGTGCTATTTGACCAGTGCTATCGGCCAGAAACTCATTTTCTAAACGCAAAAACACCAAACTCCGTTCCGAGATGTGCAAAATTTGACCAACCTTCCCAAGATGCTAGCTAATCTGCGAATGCACCCTTGCCAGAGCGCCGTGAAATTTTTACCCTTTGGACAAGATCTGCAAAGGATCGACCTTTTCAACACAGGGGAAGTTTTATGACCAAATCCACTTTGGCCGCACCGTCGCGCCGTCGTTTTCTCGCCAGCAGCGCAGCGCTCGCCCTCACAGCCGGTGCCGCTTTGTCCCCTGCAAAACTGATGGCAGCCGAGCCCATCAAAGTGGCCGGCATCTACACCGTCCCGGTTGAACAGCAATGGGTCAGCCGCATCCATGTGGCCGCGCTGGCAGCGCAGGATCGCGGTGACATCAGCTACAGCTATTCCGAAAACACCTCCAACTCCGACTACGCCCGGGTGATGCGTGAATATGCCGAAAGCGGCTACACGATGATCATCGGTGAGATTTTTGGCGTCGAGGCCGAGGCCCGTGAAGTCATGGCTGACTACCCGGATGTGGCCTTCCTGATGGGGTCTTCTTTCAAAGAAGACGCCGCCGTGCCCAATCTGTCGGTGTTTGATAACTATATTCAGGATGCCGCCTACCTGTCGGGTATCATCGCCGGGGCGATGTCGAAATCCGGCAATATCGGCATGGTTGGGGGCTTTCCGATCCCGGAAGTGAACCGCCTGATGCATGCGTTCATGGCCGGCGCAAAGGAAATGAACCCGGAGATGAAGTTCCAGGTCTCCTTTATTGGCTCCTGGTTTGATCCTCCCAAGGCCAAGGAAACCGCCTTTGCCATGGCAGAAAATGGCGCCGATGTGCTGTATGCTGAACGCTTTGGCGTGTCGGATGCAGCCAAGGAAAAAGGTCTCTTGGCCATCGGCAATGTGATCGACACCCAGTCTGACTATCCGGACACGGTTGTGGCCTCGGCGATCTGGCATTTTGAACCCACCCTGGATGCGGCCATTGCCGCCGTGCAGGCGGGCAGCTTTACTGCCAAAGACTACGGCATCTATTCCTTTATGGCCAAAGGCGGCTGTTCCCTGGCGCCCTATGGCACCTTTGAGGGCAAGATCCCGCAGGCTGCCCTTGATCTCATCGCCACCCGTACTGCGGCGATCAAGGATGGCTCCTATACTGTTGCCATCAACGACGAAGAGCCCAAGTCTTCTTGAGCTGGGCCTGATCGCATGAGCACAGAAAACGAGGCGCAGGTTGTCCTGCGCCTTCAAGGCATCACCAAACGCTTTGGTCCGGTCACGGCCAATGAGGAGGTGAGCTTTGATTTGCATCGCGGCGAAGTCATTGCTTTGCTTGGCGAAAACGGCGCGGGCAAGACCACGCTGATGAATATTCTATTTGGTCAATATACCGCTGATGCCGGATCGGTTGAGCTGTTCGGCCAGCCGCTGCCCCCAGGTGCGCCGCGCGCGGCATTGGATGCCGGCGTTGGCATGGTGCATCAGCATTTCACCCTGGCTGACAATCTGACGGTCTGGGAAAATATCGTTCTGGGCGTTGATCATCTGTCCGGGCTGTCGCTGAAACCCCGACAGGTAAAATCCCGCATTCGCGCCCTGTCGCAGCAATTCCATCTCAAAGTCGACCCAGAGGCCAAGGTGGGTCGCCTGACGGTGGGCGAACGCCAGCGGGTCGAGATCCTCAAGGCGCTGTACCGGGATGCCAAAATCCTGATCCTGGATGAACCCACCGCCGTGCTGACCCCGCAAGAGGCCGAGGCGCTGTTTGCCACCCTGCGCGAGGCAATCTCCACCGGCCTATCGGTGATCTTCATCAGCCACAAACTGCACGAGGTCATGGCGATCTCTCACCGTGTTGTGGTGCTGCGCCATGGCAGGTTGGTGGCAGAACGCGCCACCGATGACAGCAGTCGCGAAGAGCTGGCAGCGCTGATGGTCGGGGCCGAGGTCACCGCCCCCAGTATCGAAACCGCGCCCCCCGGCGCGCCTTTGCTTGCGCTCCGCCAGGTCTGCACCCCGGATCACGGCGCAGCACCGGGGCTGAAATCGCTTAACCTCACCCTGGCGGCGGGGCAGATCACCGGGCTTGCCGGTGTTTCCGGCAATGGGCAGGCAGCACTGTCTGATCTGCTCTCTGGCTTGATTAGCCCAACGCGGGGCGAGATGCAGCTGGCGGGGGAGCCGGTGAAAAACTGGTCCCCCCGAAGCGCCATCGCCAAAGGCATTGCCCGCATTCCCGAAGACCGGCACAAAACTGGCACAATCGCCGATTTTGACCTCACCGAGAACGCCATCCTGGAAACCTATGCCAGCCGGTTCAGCCGCCGGGGCTGGATGAACTGGGCCGCCGCCCGCGCCTTTACCAAGGATCTGATCAAAACCTATGATGTGCGCTGCCCCGGCCCCGACATTCGCATTCGCCTGCTGTCAGGCGGCAATATGCAAAAGCTGATCCTGGGGCGCGTGCTGGAAGAATCCCCCCAGATCATTCTGGCCAACCAGCCCGTTCGCGGCCTGGATATCGGTGCGGTGAACTATGTGCACGGCGAACTGGCCAAGGCCCGCGATCGCGGCGCGGCTGTTTTGCTCATCTCCGAGGATCTGGATGAAATCATGCAGCTTTCCGACGTGATCCATGTAATTTCTGAAGGGCGGCTCAGCCCGAGCTTTGCCCGTGGCAGCATGCGCCCCGAAGAGCTGGGCGCCTGGATGGCTGGCCATGGGTTTGATGCGGAGGCCCCCGATGCGGCTTGAACCTATTGCCTCCCCCAGCCCGGTGCGCCGCATTGTGCCGCCCGCGCTGGCCATGGCTGCGACATTTCTGGTAGCGGCCCTGTTGGCGCTGATTGCCGGGGGTAACCCCTTTGCGGTCTTTGGCCTGATCCTGAACGGCGCCTTTGGTTCCAAATTTGCCCTGCTGGAAACGCTCAACAGCGCCACGCCGCTGATCTTTACCGGGCTGGCCATTGCCGTCGCCTTTCGCGCCAAACTGTGGAACATCGGTGCCGAGGCGCAGCTTTATGCCGGGGCGGTGCTGACCGTAATCTTAGGCACCGGCGCGCTGGGTTTGCCCAGCTATCTGATGCTGCCGCTCTGCGCCCTGGCCGCCATGCTGGCTGGCGCCTTGTTGTTGCTGGGGCCTGCCTTGCTGAAAACCCGACTGGGTGTCGATGAGGTGGTGACAACCCTGTTGTTCAACTTCATCTTCCTGCTGTTTGTCTCCTACCTGCTTGAGGGTCCGCTGAAGGATCCCATGGGCATGGGCTGGCCCAAATCCGCGCGCCTGACATCAGAGGCCCGGCTGCCGCGTATCGTCGACGGCTTGCGGCTGCACTGGGGCTTTGCCCTGGCGCTGGCCGCCGCCTTGCTGGTCTGGGTGATCAACACCCGCACCACACTGGGTTACGAGATGCGCGCGGTGGGCCAAAACGCCGAGGCCGCAGGCTTTGCCGGCATTCCCGTCACCCGCGTCATCCTAAAAACCGCACTGCTGTCTGGCGGCCTCGCCGGGCTTGCCGGCTTCTCCGAGGTCTCCGGGCTCAAAGGCGCGCTGACGCTCGATCTGTCGCCCGGCTTTGGCTACACCGGCATCGTGGTTGCCATGTTGGCGCTGCTGCATCCCCTGGGTGTGGTGGTTGCGGCGCTGTTTGTCGCGGCCATTTTCGTCGGCGCCGACAGTATGAGCCGCGCCGTCGGCGTACCCAGCTATATTGCCGATATCATGCTGGCCTCGGCGCTGTTGTTCATGGTGCTGGCAATCCTGCTGACCAAATTCCGTGTGCGGAGGGACTGATATGGATCTGTTCGATATTCTGCTTTCCGCCAGTTTCTGGGCCGCTGCCATCCGCATTGCCTCGCCGCTGATCTTTGCCACCCTGGGCGAGCTGATCTGTGAGCGCGCCGGGGTGCTGAACCTTGGTATTGAGGGCATCATGGTGGCCGGCGCCTTTGCCGGCTGGATTGCGGTCTGGGCGGGGCTGCCGCTGTGGGGCGGCGTGGCAGTGGCGATGCTTACGGGCATGATGCTGGGACTGGTGCATTCCATCCTCAGCGTGCCCTTTGGCCTCTCGCAACATGTGGTGGGCATTGGCCTGACACTGCTGGCCACCTCGCTCACCTTTTACACCTACCGTGTGGTGCTGCCCGAGGTATCCTCGCCGCCCAAGATCACCGCCTTTCAACCCTACGAAATCCCGCTGCTGTCAGACCTGCCGCTGGTGGGGCCTGCGCTGTTTTCGCAAACGCCGCTGACCTATGCCGGATTTATCCTTGCGGCGCTGACGGCGCTGGTGCTGTACCGCACCCCCCTGGGACTGGCAGTGCGGGCTGCCGGAGAGAACCCCTCGGCGGTGGCAGCACAGGGCCTGTCCGTCACTGCAATCCGCATGGGAGCGGTGATTGTTGGCTCTGGCTTCATGGCTGTGGGGGGGGCGTTTTTGACGCTCTCGGCCTTTGACAGCTTCTTTTTCGACATGGTGAATGGCCGCGGCTGGATCTGCATTGCGCTGGTGGTCTTTGGCGCCTGGAAACCTGGCAAAGCGGTAATGGGCGCCATTCTGTTTGCCGCCTTTGACGCCCTGCAAATCCGCCTGCAACAGACCGGCATTGGTGCCGTGGTGCCCTATCAGGTCTTTCTGATGTTGCCCTATTTCCTATCCATTCTGGCCCTGGTGGTGATGTCCCGCCGCGCCGAGATCCCAGCGGCGCTGATGGTGCCGTTCAACAAGGGAGAGAGATGATGCTTGACCTGCTGATCAAGGGTGGCACCCTGCCCGACGGCACCCAGCGCGATATTGCCATCACAGGCACCCGCATTGCCGCAATCGAGCCAAAGATCGAGGCGCAGGCGCATGAGGTGATCGACGCGACTGGCGATCTGGTGGCGCCGCCTTTTGTCGATCCACATTTCCATCTGGATGCCACACTGTCTTACGGGCTGCCGCGGGTGAATGCCTCTGGCACCCTGCTGGAAGGCATCTCGCTGTGGGGAGAGCTGCGCGATCAGACATCGGTTGACGAGATGGTCGACCGCGCCCTGACCTATTGTGACTGGGCTGCCAGCCTCGGCCTGTTAACCATCCGCAGCCATGTGGACACCACACCGGATCACCTCAACACCGTCACCGCCATGCTGGAGGTGCGCGAAAAGGTCAAAGATTACATCGACCTGCAACTTGTCGCCTTCCCCCAGGATGGGCTGTATCGCAGCCCGACAGGGCGCGAGAACCTGCTGCGGGCGCTGGATATGGGTGTCGAGGTTGTTGGTGGCATTCCGCATTTTGAGCGCACCATGGCCGACGGTGCCGCTTCGGTGCGCGATCTCTGCGAGATCGCGACAGACCGTGGCCTGATGGTGGATTTGCACTGCGACGAGAGCGACGATCCGCATTCGCGCCATATCGAGACCCTCGCCTATGAGGCCCAGCGCCTGGGGCTGCAGGGACGGGTTGCCGGATCGCATCTGACCTCGATGCATTCGATGGACAATTACTATGTCTCCAAACTGCTGCCACTGATCGCCGAGGCCGGGATCTCGGCCATCCCCAACCCGCTGATCAACATCGTGTTGCAGGGCCGCCATGACAGCTACCCCAAACGGCGTGGATTGACACGAGTGAAGGAAATGCAGGCGCTTGGCATCCCGGTTGGCTGGGGGCAGGACTGCGTGCGCGATCCCTGGTACTCTCTGGGCACCGGCGACATGCTGGATGTTGCCTTTATGGGGCTGCATGTGGCGCAGATGACCCACCCGGATGAAATGGCACGCTGTTTCACCATGGTGACCGAAACCAACGCCCAGATCGTTGGTGCCCAGGACTACGGGCTCAAGCCTGGCGCGCAGGCCTCTTTGGTGGTGCTGGACGCGGCCAATCCCACCGAGGCCGTCCGTTTGCGCCCTGCCCGTCTGGCCGTGGTGGCAAAGGGCAAGGTAATCGCCCGCTCTCCCCGTGGCGATGCAGAGCTGTCTTTACCCGGCCGTCCCGACAAGATCAGACGGCGTCATGGCGTAGTCAGCCCAGCTTAAACCGCGCCCTTCGGTCTTGGCCTCTTCAAAGCTTTTTACTTTACAAGCCAATCGCAAAAATCAATCCTTGATTGTCTAGGAGAAAAAATTTCAAGCGAGCCATCAAATGAAAAAACTGTTTGTTTGCCTGTGCGCATATTTCTGTTTGGCGGCGCCCGCTTTTGCGGATCTCAAAGAATGCCAAACCCTGTATTCTTCCGCCCCCCGGCATCTGGGTGTGAACTCACGGTGAAGTGCAGTTCTTGATATCTCGTTTTACTCCAACCGGTTCTGAATTTCCATCAGGTTGCTTTCAAAGACCTCAGCGGGCGTCCGGTAGCCAAGGCACTTGCGCGGCGTTTCGTTGAGGCGGTGG
>CAJQNB010000035.1 GCA_905479575.1 uncultured Pseudophaeobacter sp. | reverse complement strand
CCAGTAGCGAAAGCGCGGCAGTGTCGGTATTGTTCTTCATGGCGTGATCTCCCTGGCGGTTGCTGCCGCCGGTTGGGTGGGTTCAGTTCACCCGGAGATTACGCCACCTTCAAATTTCCACCACCTTCGCGACACGACCACATCAGCCTCCCCCTTCTTGTTGTTATCAGACCCGCATTTTGGCCTAGCCTAGTCTAGCCGCAGCCCCCGGTGTGCAAACAATGCTGACCATGCGTCAAGCATACCTCGCTGATGCTGACGAAAGACCGCGGGACAAACATCGGTGAAACATTACCAAAGAGTGGACCAAATCGTCCGGTCTGGCCGGGGCAAAGCAAAAGCCATGGCCTGCTTTGCCCGCCCTTGGGTTAGACCTTCACCCGCTCCGATTTTGGGTCATACATGGGTTTGAGCGAAGCCTCGGCCTGTACCCGCACCCCCATGACCTCAATCTCATAGCTGGAGGCCAGCACCTCCGCTGCCGTCTCCCCCTCGCAGGGCACATAGCCCATGCCAATGGCCGCCCCCAGGGTATGACCATAGTTGCCCGAACAGATATAGCCGACGATCTCCCCGTCCCGCAGGAGCGGCTCGTTGTGGTACAGCAGTGGCTCAGGATCGCTGAGTTTGAACTGCAGAAGCCGCGCCTTGGGGCCAGTTTCCTTGCGCTTGAGCACCGCGTCGCGGCCAATGAAAGCCGGTTTGTCGGTTTTCACCGCAAAGCCCAACCCGGCATCAATCACATGATCTTCGCAGGTGATGTCATGGCCAAAGTGGCGAAAGCCCTTCTCGATCCGGCAGCTGTCCATCATATGCATACCGCAAAGTTTTAGCCCCATGTCCTGACCAGCGGCGTGCAGGGTTTCAAAGGCATGGCCTGCCATGTCCGCGCTCATGTAGATTTCCCAGCCCAGCTCCCCCACATAGGTGACCCGGTGCACCCGGGCCAGCCCCATGCCCAGCTCGATCTCCTGCGCGGTGCCAAAGGGGTTCACCGCGTTTGAGAAATCATTGGGAGAGACACGCTCCAGCAGTTTGCGGGCATTTGGCCCCATCACCGCCAAGACGCCCTCACCCGCAGTTACATCGGTGATGACCACACGATGATCGCCCACATGACGCTGCATCCAGGTCTGATCCGCCAGACGGGTCGCTGCCGGGGTTACCACCAGATAGGCGGTTTCCGAAAGGCGGGTGACGGTGACGTCGGCCTCGATGCCGCCCCGCGTGTTGAGGAATTGGGTATAGACAATCTTGCCCGCAGGCACCGACAGGTTGGCGCCACACACATGGTTGAGGAACACCTCAGCATCAGGCCCTTCGACGCGCAGTTTACCAAACGACGACATGTCATACATGCCGAGGTTTTCGCGCACGGCGCGGTGTTCGGCTGCGGCGTTTTCAAACCAGTTCTGCCGCTTCCAGCTGTACTCATACTCCGCCGTCTGGCCCGCATTGGCGAACCAGTTGGCGCGCTCCCAGCCGGCCAGTTCACCCATCACCGCGCCTTGTTCTTTCAGGTGGTGATGGAACGGTGTGCGGCGCACTCCCCGCGCGGTGGCCTTTTGCCGATAGGGAAAGTGATCTGCATAAAGCAGTCCCAGGGTCTCTTTGGAGCGTTCAAACAGGTAATGTTTGTTGCCCTGAAAAGGCTGCATCCGCGAGATGTCCACATCGCCCAGATCAAAGGGTTTCTGCCCCTCGTCCATCCATTGCGCCAGCGCCATGCCAGCGCCGCCAGCGGATTGAATACCAATGGAGTTAAAACCCGCCGCGACCCAGACATTGTCCATCTCGGGCGCCAGGCCCAGATGATAGGCGTCATCGGGGGTAAAGCTCTCCGGCCCGTTAAAGAAAGTGTGGATCCCGGCCTCGGCCAACATCGGCATTCGATTGCAGGCGTTTTCCAAGATGGGTTCAAAATGGTCAAAATCTTCCGGCAGCTGGTCAAATTCAAAACTGTCGGGAATACCCGACATCGCCCAGGGTTTGGCATTGGGTTCAAATGCGCCCAGCAGCATCTTGCCCGCGTCTTCCTTGTAATAGGCGCATTCATCCGGCACCCGCAGCACTGGCAGCTGGGTCAGGCCCTTGATGGCCTCGGTGACGATATAGAAGTGTTCGCAGGCATGCAGCGGCACATTCACCCCCGCCATGCGGCCGACCTCGTGGCCCCACATGCCAGCACAGTTCACCACCATATCGGCGGCGATATGACCCTGGCTCGCCCCATCATCGCTGATCCAGTCAACCCCGGTCACCCGGCGGCCAGTCTTTGACAGGCCAGTGACCTTGGTGCGTTCCTTGATCAGGGCGCCACGCTGACGCGCCCCCTTGGCCAGCGCCAGGGCGATATTGCCCGGATCACCCTGACCATCCCTGGGCAGCCAGACACCGGCCTTTACGTCACCAATGTTCAGGTGTTCATATTTTGCCTTCACCTCCTGAGGTGAGATTTCTTCCACATCAACGCCAAAGGCCCGCGCCATGCCGGCCTGGCGGAAGATTTCTTCGCGGCGTTCTTCGGTCAGAGCAACAGTGATCGACCCACAGCGTTTAAAGCCGGTGGCGACACCGGTTTCCTGTTCCAGCCCGCCATAGAGCTCTTGGGAGTATTTGGCCAATTTGGTCATATTGGCGGTGGCACGCAGCTGGGCAATCAGACCGGCAGCATGCCAGGTGGTCCCCGAGGTGAGCTGCTTGCGCTCCAGCAGCACCACATCCGTCCAGCCCAGCTTGGTCAGATGATAGGCAACCGAGCAGCCAATAACGCCGCCCCCGATAATGACCACACGGGCCTGAGTTGGAAGTTCACTCATGTCAGCACTCCGAAAGAACCTGAATTCCACTCAGATTATCACAGGCAGGCGTCACAAAAGGTGCCAAAAGCGCCAGTTACCCAGGGCTATTCTCCGACGTTTTGAAAATCCGGCGACTGATCTGCCCCCAGGCGGCGACGCTTGCGCAGCGCAAAGGGGGTGATTCCAAAGACCGATTTGTACAGGGTGGAAAATCCGTTCTGAAACCCACAGGCGAGGCCAATTTCGCGCACGCTCATGGTGGTGTTCAGCAGCAGGTTATTGGCCTTGTTCAGTCGCATTTCCCGGTAGAACCCATTGGGGGTGGTGGCCAGATAGGTCCTGAACTTGCGCTCCAGCGATCGGGTCGAAACCCCCAGCTCCGCCACGATCTCACCAATGGGCAGTGGCTCTTCGATATTGGCCTGCATCAGACGGATAGCATGGTCCAGATCCCGGTCGCCAGTGATCGTCGGTCTGGCCCCAGAGAATGGCTGCAAGGAGGAATAGTCCCGCACCTGTTCATGCAGCATGATATTGGCGACGCTGACCTGTGCGGCCGCCGAGGTGAGCCGCCCAATCAAGGCCAGCACGATATCAGTGGTGGCCCCCATTCCGGCACAGGTGATGATTGGGCCATCCTCGCTGGCCAGCGCGTGGCTGGCCTCGAACAGGCCCTGACGTTCGCGCAGCAGCGCGGCATTTTCCCAATGGGTGGCCCCGCCCCTGCCTTGATCTTTGAGATAGCGCGCGGCGGCCTCTGCCAACAAAAAGACCCGCGCCCCCCGGCTGGTGTATCGTTTCAGCACTCGCCCCAGGGACAGCGCCGGGTGGTCCGGGTCGGTATTGCCCAGAACAAAGGCAAAATCCGCGTCGGGGCGATCAATATATGGATCGGTATCGACCAGCAGCCCCGCCCGACAGGACAGCTGCCCGCCCTGAGCCGAGCGAAAGCAGATCCGAAACGGCGGTTGCGCCAACACCCGGTTGGCGATGCGCAGGGTCTCTGCCACGGCGGACAGTTCTGTCAGCACAAAGCCCTCGGCCAGCAGAATATCCACCGTCCAGACGCGCGGCGGGGAGGTCGGAGCGCCTGTCGCCTTTTGCTGTGTCATGTCACGCCTCCCCCGTTTGCAGATCTCAGGTTAGATGATCTCGTGTCCGGCCGCGCGCAGCTGGTGGGCCAGCTCGGCAATATGGCCGGGGCCAACCTCGCAGCAGCCGCCCACAATCGTGGCGCCCATGGCCACCCAACCCATCACAAACTGCGCGTATTCAGCCGGCCCCAGATCCTGCCGCTGCTGCAACGCGTCCACCGTAGGCGCCTCTTGCAGGAAACCGTCGGTGATGCCGGTAAAGCCATTGGCATAGGCCCCAAAGGGGCGGTCAAAGCGTTGGAGGATCTCCAGCCCGGCGCCAATCACCTCGGGGCGGGAGCAGTTGATCAAAACGGCGGCGGGTTGGAATTCTGCAAGCACCGGCGCCAGGTCCAACAAGGGCTCACCCGAGCGCAGGCGGCTGCCGTCATCGTCCTTCACCGAGACCGCCAGCCAGACCGGCTTGGAGGTTGCGCAACAGCCCATTAGGGCGCCGCGCGCCTGCGCCAGTGACGAGGCCGTTTCGATCAGGAACAGATCAGCCGTGTCCTCCGTCAGGCGCACCAGTTCCGCAAACAGCCGCGCTGCCTCTTGCAGCGGGATGTTCAGATCAGGCCGATAGCTGGCCCCAAGCGGCCCCAACGCAGCGGCGATGCGTCCACCCCCATGGGCATCCCGTGCGGCCTTGGCCTGTGCCATGGCAATGTCCAGCAAGGTTTCAAAGCGGTCTTCCAGCCCAGCGCGCAGCAGACGATCCCGGTGCACCGTATAGGTATTGGTGGTGGCAATGGTGGCCCCGGCAGCAAAATAGTCACCATGAACCGCGCCGACCAAATCCGGCTGATCCATCATCACCGAAGCCGACCAAAGCGGCGTTGGCCGCTCCCCGGACCGTTTGACAACTTCCTGGCCAACCGAGCCATCCAACAAGGTGATCTGCATAAGCGTCTTCTCTTTTATGGCACCAGGACCAGCCTGCCGCCCCATTATTTTGGTCTTTTGTACGGCAGTATTCCCTATCAGGCACGCAGGCGAGCGTTAGTGGGATCCCACAGGGGCTGATCTTCCTGAACAATGGCGCGGCATTTCTCGCCGTAGATTTCGACCTCGACCTCGGTGCCCGGCAGGGCCAGGTCACGGCGCAGCATGCCCAGCGCGATCGAGGCATCCACGCGGTAGCCATAATCGCCACTGGTGGTCTCTCCGACAATTTCCCCATCTTTCCAGATACAGGACATATAGGGTGCATCAGCCTCGCCTGCCTCCACAATCAGCGTCACAAAGACCTTTTTTGGTCCCTGCTGCAGCTCACTGCGGATCGCCGCCTTGCCGGGGAACTCCTGTGGCTTGTCGAGTTTGACAAAACGCCCCAAGCCCCCTTCGAGCAGGGTGTAATCGGTGGACAGATCGCCTTTCCAGCTGCGGTAGCCCTTTTCGATCCGCAGGGCGTTCAGCGCATACATGCCAAAGGGTTTGGCACCGCCTGTCAGCAGCGCATCATAGATCGCCGCCTGATCGGCATTGGCGCAATGCACCTCCCAGCCCAGCTCACCCGCATAGGACACCCGCGCCAAAAGGGCCGGCTGACCTGCAACCGTGGCCGTCTGGTGGGTCAACCAACCAAGGGACAGATCGGCGTCAGAGATATCGGCAAACAGGTCGCGTGATTTTGGCCCGGTGACGATCATAGTGGCAAATTCGGTGGTGCGGTCGCTCAGCGTCAGCCCGGTCGGCAGCGCCTTTTTCAGCACATCAAAATCGTGCCACTGGGCCGATCCTGCGGTGATCATGGTAAAGTGATCCTCGCCGTGACGCAGACAGGACATTTCCGTCAGAATACGGCCGCGATCGTCGGAGAAATAGACCAGGTTCATCCGGCCCACCTTGGGCAGCCCGCCGGTGACCAGACCGCGCAGAAACTCAGCCGCGCCCTCCCCTTCGAGATTAAAGCGCGAAAAGCCCGGCAGGTCCAAGACGCCAACCCCGTCCCGCACCGCTTCGCACTCTTCCTTGATGCGCTGCTGCCAGGGGCCGGAGCGACCCCAGGTATGGGTAGCAGCCTCAGAGATATCATCCCCGTCTTTGGCAAACCAATTCACCCGTTCCCAACCGTTGTAGGCGCCCATTTGTCCGCCCAGTTGCCTGAGGTGCCCATGCACCTGGCTGACCTTTTTATCCCGGGCAGCAGGCCATTCGTGGTGGGGGAAGTGCATGGCATATTCGTTACCGTAAACTTCCATGCCTTTCTGGTCGCAATAGTCCTGATCGGTATAATCGGTGTAACGGCGCGGATCGACCGACCACATGTCCCATTCGGTCTGACCATCGACAATCCATTCCGCCAGAACCTTGCCGGCGCCCCCGCCCTGGGCGATGCCAAAGGTAAAGACGCAGGCCTCAAAGGCGTTGTCGACACCGGGCATTGGGCCAAGCAGCGGCAGGCCATCGGGCGCATAGGGGATCGGGCCATTGATAACGCTGGAGACCCCGGAGGTTGCCATCAACGGCACCCGCGCCATGGCATCGGTAACGATATCCTCGATCCGGTCCAGATCATCCTGCCAAAGCTGGAAGGAGAAATCCTCCGGCATCTGGTCATCATCCGTCATCCAATGACCCCGGCAGTTGGGTTCATAGGGCCCAAGGTTATAGCCGTTCTTCTCCTGGCGCAGATAGTAAGACACATCCACATCGCGGATCAGCGGCAGCTTCTTACCGGTCTGTTTGACATGGGCCTCTACCTCATCAATCTGCTCGGTCAGCAGATACTGGTGCGACATCACCATCATCGGCACTGTGCGCCCACCATAGGGTTTGAAGAATTCGCCGACGCGCTGGGCGTAATACCCCGCAGCATTGACCACATAGTCACATTCGATATCGCCCTTCTCGGTATGAACGATCCAGGTTTTGTCTGCCTTCTGGGTGACGCCAGTGGCGGGACAAAAGCGGATGATCTTAGCCCCCATGTCGCGCGCGCCTTTGGCCAGGGCCTGGGTCACCTGCGCCGGGTCGATGTCGCCATCACTTGGATCCCACAGCACCCCTTCCAGATCATGGGTTTCCAGGAACGGATAGTGCTCTTTGGCCTGCTCGGGCGTCCAGATCTCCATCTCGATGCCCTGATAACGGCCCATGGAACAGGCGCGCTCAAACTCCTGCATCCGCTCCTTGGAATGCGCCAGACGGATTGACCCGGTCTGGTGATAGTTCATCGGATAATCGACCTCATCTCCAAGGCGGGCATAAAGCTCGGTCGAATAGCGCTGCATGTTCATGATCGACCACGAGGTCGAAAAGGTCGGCACATTGCCCGCCGCATGCCAGGTAGAGCCCGCCGTCAGCTCGTTCTTTTCCAAAAGCACGCAATCGCTCCAGCCCTTCTTGGCCAGATGATAAAGACCAGAGGCGCCAATCACGCCGCCGCCGATAATGACCACACGGGCCTTGGTTGGAAAATCAGACATGTTTGCTCCCCGGCCTTAGTCTTTTTGCAAAACACCATCGGCGATCTCATAGAAATCGCCCTTGTCACGCACAAAGATATGTTTCTCGATCCTCAGCCCCGTGGGCGCCGCAACAGCGCCAAGGGCAAAACTTGTGGTGTCCTCGTCATGGGCCTTCCAGAACAGGGAGGACCCACAGCGCCCACAAAAGCCCCGTTTGGCCTGTGGGCTGGCCTCAAACCAGCGCACAGGGCCAGAAATGGTCAGCGCGCTGTCCTTCACATAGGCCGAAGACCAGATGCCGCCGGATTGCTTGCGACACTGGCCGCAATGGCACATCGAGGCCCCCTGTGGCTCCGCCGCAGTCTCAAACCGGATATCGCCGCACAGGCAGGATCCCCTGATCACATGATCCGTCATCGCATCACCTCCGCTTGCGGCATACTGCTGGCGCCCAGAAGCACACCGTAGATAATAAAACACAGGGCCAGCCCCCGGCGGATCCAGATGTTAAACACCGCCTTCAGCGCCGCCTTGCCCATCATCATCCCCAACAGGGTAAAGCCAGTATAGCTGAGCGTGGTCAGCACCAGCGCTGTGGGCATGATCACCCCCATCTGCTGCCAGATCGGCACATCCGGCTGCACAAATTGGGAAAAGGCCGCAAGATAGCCAGCGACGCTTTTGGGGTTGATCACCGCCACCGCCAGGGCATGCAGATAGACATGGCGCGCAGGCCGCTCCACCGCTGGGGTGGGCGTGCTGGCATTGCGCCAGTTGCGCAGCCCCAAAAAGATCAAAAATGCCGCCCCTACGAGTTTGGCGACAAAAAATCCGGTTGGTGATGCGGCAATCAGGGCCGTCACTCCCAGTGCCGAGAGCACCAGAAACAAAACCGCCTGTGTCAGGATCGCCAGGACCCCAAGCATCGCCTTGGAAAAGTGCAAACTCATACCATTGCTGATACAATTTACCGCATTTGGCCCCGGAGTGGTCACAAAGACCACCCAGAACACTACAAATATGGTCCAGGCCTCAAAACTCATCACTCAATAGACCGGCGGCGCGATAACCCAGACCGCAATGGCTGGCTCATCGTAGGGGTTGGCCCATTGGTAGGGCTGATGTTTGATGCGAAAGCTATCACCAGGGCCAACCGTAAAGGGCTTTTGGTCAATCAAAAGGTCCAGTCGCCCCGAGATCATATAGCCCACCTCCTGGGTTGGACGGTCTGCCGGTTTCTGCATCTTGGAATGGGGCAGAAACGTAGAATGCACCATTTCAAAATCATCGGTCAGATCAGGCGAAAGCAGCTCTTCGATCAGCCCCTCCTCGCCCGAGCCCATGGGCCGCCGTGATCCCGCCCGAACAATATAGCCATGTTCATTTGCCGGGGCGTCCGTATGGGCAAAAAGCATCGACATTGGCACGCATAGACAACTGGCAAGTTGCCGCAGATCTGAAATCGAAGGCTCTGACAGATCCCGCTCCACCTGGCTCAGCCAACCAACAGATTTATCCAGTTTTCCCGCGATATCAGTCAACGTCAGCCCGCGTGCCTTGCGCAGGGCCCGAATATCTGCACCCAAAGTTGCCGGTTGCGGGGCTTGACTGGTCACGGCTGAGATCTCCCTCCGCAAAATGCTGGTGAAATTTTTACCTGTTTTTTCACTATGTGCCGATCCGGTGAAATTTTCAAACCTTTTTTCACATCCCTCGCAGCCCCGTCGTAGCAATGGGCTCCAAAAGACGGCGCGAACAGGCGCGCGCCCTTTCGGCTTTCATCTTTCCAAAAATACCTTGGGGTGAGGCCGCAGGCCGAGGGGCAAAGCCCCTCTTGCGGGTGCCTCCCTCAAGCCCTGGCAAATACCTGCTGTAAAATCGCAGCTAATTGCTGCTGGTCGTCCAGGGTAAAGGCATTTGCCTGGTCGCTATCGATATCCAAAACCGCAATCAACTGCCCTGCCGCATTCCACACCGGCAGCACCAACTCAGACCGGGTAGAAGAGGCGCAGGCGATATGCCCGGGGAAAGCGTCGACATCCGCCACCAGCTGTGCCTCCCCACTGCGCGCTGCTGCACCGCAAACACCGCGCGAAAACGGGATTTGCAAACAGCCATGGCCGCCCTGATAGGGGCCGATCTTCAATAGATCAGGCGCGACAACGCGGTAAAACCCGGTCCAGTCAAATCGATCATCGCTGTGATGCAATTCGCAGGCAACAGTGGCCATCAGCGCCACGGTGTCATCCTCACCCTCGGTCAGAGAGGCAAGTGTCTTGGACAAGGTATTGTAATCCACAGCCATGTCACTGTCCTTTAAAAGCAAAAGAGGGGGCTCTTCTGCCCCCTCTTGCCCCTCCGGGTCAATTCATCCCCGAGGATATTTTTGTCCAAATGGAAATCAGACCACTTCGATGGCAATGGCCGTACCTTCGCCACCGCCAATGCAAATCGCCGCAACGCCGCGTTTCAACCCACGCTTTTCCAAAGCATTCAGAAGCGTCACAATGATGCGCGCGCCCGATGCGCCAATGGGATGGCCCAACGCACAGGCGCCGCCGTTCACATTCACCTTGTCACGGCTGATGCCCATTTCATGCATAAAGGCCATGGGAACCACGGCGAAGGCTTCGTTCACTTCCCAGAGATCGACATCCTCTACGGCCCAGCCAATTGAATCGAGCAGTTTTTTGGCGGCAGGAACCGGCGCAGTGGTGAACCAGCCCGGCGCCTGAGCATGGCTGGCGTGGCCCAGAACGCGGGCCCGCACAGTGAGGCCCTGGGTGGTTGCCGCCTCTTCCGAGGCCAAAACCAGAGCCGCCGCCCCATCGGAAATCGACGAGGCATTCGCCGCAGTCACGGTGCCGTCCTTGCGGAAGGCCGGTTTCAGTGTTGGGATCTTTTCGGGACGGGCATTGCCGGGCTGCTCATCAGCTGCGCTGGTGGTTTCGCCTTTCCGCGTTTTCATCGTAACACTGGCAATTTCACCCTCAAAAGCTCCGCTTTCTTGCGCAGCCAAAGCATTGGAGAGCGACTTTAGCGCATAGTCATCCTGTGCTTCGCGGGTGAACTGGTAGTGTTCGGCGCAGTCCTCGGCAAAGGTGCCCATCAGGCGGCCTTTGTCGTAGGCGTCCTCCAGCCCATCCAGGAACATGTGGTCAATGACCTGGCCATGCCCGATTCGCGCGCCACTACGCTGATTTGGCAGCAAATAGGGCGCATTTGTCATGCTCTCCATACCGCCAGCAACAACCGTGTCAGTTTGTCCCAGGGCGATCTGGTCATAGGCGATCATTGCCGCTTTCATGCCCGAGCCACACATCTTGTTGAGCGTGGTTGCCGGAACCTCTTCACCAAGCCCGGCGGCAAAACCTGCCTGCCGTGCGGGCGCCTGGCCCTGTCCTGCTGGCAAAACGCAGCCCATCAGCACCTCATCAACGGTCTTGGCGCCGGCCCCTTCCAGCGCCGCCTTGATGGCGACCCCGCCCAGCTCAGATGCGGGCAGGGCTTCAAAGACCCCCTGAAATCCACCCATAGGGGTGCGCGCCGCGCCGGCAATCACAACATTTTTCATCAGATATTCCTCCAATCGTCGCCAATAAACATACTGAATGCTAAGGATTGAGGTCTAGACTGGTATAAATACGTTGAGACAACTTTCCTGGGGGATCACTATGAGCCTGACAAGTACAGAGGCCAATGGTGCACAAATTGTGACTGTAAATGCGGATCGCATCGATGCAGCCATGGCAATTCAATTCAAAGAAGACATGCGGTCAGAGACCGAAAGCGGACCTGACCGCGTCATTTTGGACCTGTCACTGGTACAGTTCATCGACTCCAGCGGATTGGGCGCCATTGTCGCCGCCATGAAGCAATTGGGGCGCGACCGCCGTCTGGACCTGGCTGGGCCCACACCAATGGTAGAAAAAGTATTTCGCCTGACCCGCATGGATACAATTTTCAATCTCTACGCCTCTTTGAATGACGCTGTCAGTGCAAATAACACCTGAGTTCTGTCCAACCGACCGCATAGGGGCGGGAAGCGAGAAATGAATGGCTGAGACTTTTGCATGTTCGTTCAAAGCAACCGAACAAGGCGCCAGATCCTGTATCTCGGCGGTAATGCAACAACTGCGCGATATTGATCTGCCGGTGAACCGGGCCGGAGATGTGCAAATAGCCCTGGCAGAAGCTGTCAACAACATCGTAGAGCACGCCTATTCTGACCTCTCAGACGGCGAAATCTATATCCAATGCGATCTGTCGCCGGACGAACTGCAAATTTGCATCAGCGACACCGGCCCTCCGCTGCCCAACGGCGAGCTGCCAGTCGGCCTGCCCGCTGATATCAGCGGCCCCATGGAGACGCTGCCGGAGGGGGGATTTGGCTGGCATCTTATTCGTGCGCTAACCTGTCGCCTGCACTACGAAAGACAGGCCGACAGCAACCAGTTGTCGCTGTTTTTTGATATGCAGGCCAAACAAAATTAGCTGATGAGCCATACAAGCAAGCCTCAGCTCAGATCATTGGATCACGCAAGAGCGGGGCACGGGGTGAACCCGCGCCGCAAAAGCACCACATTTCCGGCCCACTCTCGCCCCAGGTCTCAGGCATTGATTAACCCGTAGCTGACATAGCTTCTCCTGGCGTCGGACATCCAAGCCCCCACCGATCGTACGACGCCAGGGACAATCCTCCTCCTCAGTCCAGACCTCCCACCAGACCTCCCAGATTGCGCCCCGCAGGGCTGCGTATCACCCCGCGGAATCACAAAATCTCATTGTCATTTCAATCAGGGTCACTACTTTGCCGGGCAGCCTAACAGGAGTGGTCGGTCAATGCGCAACTTTCAATCTCCCGGACGTTCTGCCGTCTTTGCCCAGAACGGTCTCTGTGCAACATCGCACCCGCTGGCAGCTGGCGCTGCTATTGATGTGTTGAAACGCGGCGGAAACGCCATGGATGCCGCCATTGCCGGGGCTGTTCTTCTCGGCATATGCGAGCCACAAATGACCGGGATTGGCGGCGATTGCTTTGTGCTCTTTTCACGCAGCGACAGCGATGAAATTCAGGCGGTGAATGGTTCGGGGCGGGCACCGGCAGGTGCCACGGCCCAGGCTCTGCGGGATCAGGGCCTGACCAGCGTCCCGTTGCAAAGCGCCGATGCCGTCACCATTCCCACCGCGATCGAGACCTTCTGCCATCTCGCGGAAACCGAAGGCAAGCTTGGCCTGGATGCCCTGCTTGCCCCCGCCATTCAGTATGCAGAAACCGGCGTCCCGGTGGCGCCACGTGTTGCCTTTGACTGGGCGAATGATGCCGCCACCCTGCAGGGCGCGGCCCGCGAGGCTTACCTCTTTGATGGCAAGGCTCCGAAGGTTGGCCAGATCTTTCGTGCCCCCGGCCAGGCCGAAGTCCTGCGCCGCATCGCGCGCGATGGCCGCGATGCCTTTTACACCGGTGAAATCGCCGAAGACATGGTTGCGACACTTCAGGCCGCGGGAGGTACCCACCAGGTGGCAGATTTTTCCGCCGCCGCCTGCGACCGGGTCACCCCGGTTTCGGCCAACTACAAAGGCGTTGATCTGGTTGAGCATCCCCCCAACGGTCAGGGGGCGACCGCCTTGCTGATGCTCAATATCCTCTCACATTTTGACATCGCAGCCCTGGACCCTCTGGGCGCCCAACGCGCCCATATCGAGGCCGAAGCCGCCAAGCTGGCCTATGATGCACGCAACCGGTTTCTGGCTGACCCGGCGCATATGCAGCGGCTCGACCATATGCTGTCGCCCGAAACAGCCAGCCGACTTGCAGCGCTTATTGACCCAAAGCGCGCCATGGCTGCTGCCGCTCCGCTTACCGAAGCCATCCACAAAGACACCATCTATATCACCGTGGTGGACAAAGATCGCATGTCAGTCTCGCTGATCTACTCGATCTTTCATGGCTTTGGCTCGGGCCTTGCCTCTGAGAAATTCGGCATCCTGCTGCAAAACCGGGGCGCCGGCTTTACCCTTCAGCAG
The DNA here is from genome assembly GCA_905479575.1 of uncultured Pseudophaeobacter sp. Lineage (GTDB taxonomy): Bacteria > Pseudomonadota > Alphaproteobacteria > Rhodobacterales > Rhodobacteraceae > Pseudophaeobacter. The sequence continues at coordinate 51,806 of CAJQNB010000035.1, read as the reverse complement.
GGGCACCCAAACGAATTGGCAGGTGGCAAGCGCCCAATGCACACAATCATCCCAGGCATGCTCCGGCATCAGGGACGGGTGATGATGCCCTTTGGGGTGATGGGTGGGGCCTATCAGCCCAATGGCCATGCCCGGTTTGTATCCAACCTGCAGGACTTTGGCATGGATGCGCAGACCGCAATTGATGCCCCCCGCAGCTTCTCCGATAACGGCGTTCTCAAAGTTGAACAGGGCTACAGCGATCAAACGCGGCAAGACCTGAGCGATCTGGGTCATAAGGTTGAAATCCCGGACACCGCCATTGGCGGCGCTCAGGCGATCAAGATCCACCCTGATGGGCTGTTGGAAGGTGGCAGCGACCCGCGCAAGGATGGCTGCGCCCTCGGCTATTGAGGCTAGCCGACCGTTGACCAAGACGTATTGAAAAACGCGCACCCGCGCCGGACCTGGGGGTCGGTGCGGGTAAAACACCCGTGCAATTGCCAGTCGTGAAATTGCCAGCCAGAAGTCCAGCAAAACACCTGACAGGTCGGCCAAGCGCGACCTGTATCAGAACCCGCCCGAGAAGAGGGGGACCACGGCCGGAGCCAGGTTTCAAAACGAGTGATAGAAAAGCGGATCGTCGATCCGGGGACGTTCAGTTGAGCTGATACTGCAAGGCGTAGGCCGCCCCATCAAACTGATCAAACATCTCTGGCAAGTCCGGGTGGCTGATTGGCTCACCGGAATAATCCGCAACCAGATTCTGCTCAGAGACATAGGCCACATAGTAGGTCTGATCATTCTCTGCCAGCAGATGGTAGAACGGCTGATCCCGCACCGGACGGCTGTCTTCGGGAATGGCTTCATACCACTCTTCCGTGTTCTCGAACTCTGGATCGACGTCAAAGACCACACCGCGAAACGGGTGTTTTCGATGACGGACAACCTGTCCCAGATTATATTTTGCACGTGTTCTTAGCATTGGCAGACTGTCTCCGTGACTTGTTACTAACGTGAAACACTGGCAGATGTCCAACTCTTGAGACAAATTTTCGAGGAAACAGTCTGTGAACCTGGCCTTAACAGTGCTTGAAATTACCGCCCCCGTTTTCCTGCTCGCGGGTGTCGGTTTTGCCTGGGTGAAACTGGGATTTGAATACCGCATTCAGTTTGTCACCCGCCTAGCAATGACCCTTGCGGTCCCGGCACTCATCTTCACTGCCTTGATGAAAACCGAGCTCGACAAGTCTGCGCTTGGGGTCTTTGTTATCGCTGCCATTTTGGGCCATGTATTGCTCGCCCTGGTGGGTTCGGTGCTGATCAAAACGGGACGCCTGAACCGGCAAACCTATCTGGCGCCTTTCATTTTTGGCAATACCGGCAATCTTGGCATCCCCTTGGCCCTGTTTGCATTTGGCGAGGCGGGCCTTGGCTATGCGGTGGTCATGTTGGCCGTATCGGCGGTGTTGTCCTTTACCCTCGGCCTGTCCTTGGTGGCGGGTAAGGGCGGCGGCGCCAAGGCCCTGCGCGAACCAATGGTTTGGGCCACTTTGCTGGGCGCGCTGTTTTTGTGGCAAGACTGGCAGACCCCCAAATTCTTGACCAATGCGCTGGATCTCATTGGCCAAATGGCCATCCCCATGATGCTGATCACATTGGGCGTGGCCATCGCCCGGTTGACGCCGGGCAAAACTGGGCTGGCGGTTTTGCTGTCTCTTGCCAAGCTCATCGCCAGTGTCGCCATTGGCTGGGGGTTGGGCTGGGCCTTTGGCCTCGACCAGATCGCCTTTGGCGTGTTGGTTCTGCAACTGGCCACCCCCGTCGCCGTCACCTCCTATCTGCTGGCCGAAAAATTCGGTGCTGATGCAGAAGCGGTTGCCGGGCTTGTGGTGGTCTCGACCCTGATGGCGATTGCGGCCCTGCCGCTGGTGCTGTCACTTTTGATTGATTTGTGATTTTCACGGATGGCCAAACAAGCTAGAATGACAAAAAAATATAACGAATAGGCAGAGGCAATGAGCAGAATCATCGTCGTACTCGCCCTTCTTCTGGTTGTCGCATCCTGCGGAGGTGGTCCCAATACCCCACCCCGCAATCTGGAAAACGCGTGCGCCATCATCAAGGAGCGGCCCAAATACCTGCACGCCTTTCGCGCCACCGAGCGCCGCTGGGGCGTGCCCATCCATGTGCAAATGGCCACCATCCATCAGGAAAGCGCATTCCGCGGTAATGCCCGCACCCCGCACAAATACCTGCTGGGGGTGATCCCCATGGGGCGGCAATCCAGCGCCTATGGCTATGGCCAGGCTTTGGACGGCACCTGGGAGGATTACAAACGCGACACCGGACGGCGCCGCGCCAAACGCGACCGGATCGAGGACGCCACCGATTTTATGGGCTGGTATATGAACAAAAGCCTCGAGAAGAACAGCATCCCGCTTTACGACGCGCGCAACCAGTACCTAGCCTATCACGACGGTCACACCGGCTATGCACGCGGAACCTACAAAGCAAAAACCTGGCTGCTGCGGGTCGCCAGCAAGGTCGAAGCCCGCTCGCAGATGTACCAGGCCCAGCTTGCCACCTGCCGTCGCGCCCGCTGATCTAGGTCACACACACCAGGCTGTCGTTCTCCGCACTGCTTAGAACGGCAGCTCGGCGCCTGAGATCTAGCGAACTTCTTTTGCCAGCTTTCCGGCAAACCCCAAAAGCAGCATCCCAGACAGAATCCGAAACCCTCGGTATCTGGACTGTGTCAGAAAGCGTGCCCGCAACACCCCCGCTAGTGCCGCATAGGTCGTCAGCGAGGCGAGGGATATCGCACAATAGGTGGACACCAGCACCAGCGCCTGCGGCCCGGCTGGCGCGTCCGGCTGAATGACTTGCGGAAAGATCGCCACATAAAAAAGAACCGCCTTGGGATTGGACACGGCCAGAGTGAACGCCTCCAGAAACAATGTCCGGGTCGATACGGATGGTGGCGCGGATGCTGACTGGCCAAGGTCAAGCGTTTCGCGGACAAAAATCAGGCGCAGCCCCAAATAGGCAAGATAGAGCACCCCCGCCCAGCGAAACAGGAACCACAGCCACTCAGAGGCAAGAACAAATGCGGCGACGCCGAACGCACATGCAAAACCCGCGACAGCGAGACCGGCCGCGTTTGCAGCAATCGTCGGCAGGCATTGTTTGAAGCCAAGTTGCGCGGCCCGTCGGATCGTATTCAAGATCGCAGGACCTGGTGTTATGATGTTTGCAGCAGATATCAACGTAAATGCCAGCCAAGCTTCAAATGACATTTTTTCCTCCGTCAGATAGACAAATCAAATACTTAAGACGATCTAAAGAGAGCTCGGCAGACCCCATGTAGAATTTCCGCCGCAAGGCAATATCCACTCTGCCTCACCTGGCCATTCTTTGGTGTTTCTAGGGTGAATTGCCACCGCCACCGGCGCTGAACAGGGTTGAGGGCAGGCGCATCCCGGTTTCCAGCGCACCAAGGATCACGGTGGTCTTGCCCCCGGCCCCGTCATGTACCACCCATTTGCGCAACTCCACCGGCGCATCCGTGAACATCAGCTCCAGACTGCCGTAGTCCGGGTTTTCCGGGTCCTGAGCCTGCACCACCGTCGAGGTGCCGTCAAAGCCGTGGCCGACAACCATATTGGCCTGATCCAGATTGACCCGCTTGGCCAGGATGATCGACAGCGGAGTGCGGCGTAGTGGGAAGGTCTCGGGCGGTTGATTGGATTTGGGGTCGTGAATGCGCACCGCGCCTGCGCCGGCCACAACTGTGCCACCATCGGTCCCATCATATTCAAACCGCATCCGGCCCGGACGGTGCAGATAGAGCTTGCCGGTGGTCAGCGACCCATCATCATTGATCTGGGTAAAGCTCGCCGTGGCGGTCTTCATCTCGTTCAGATAGCCGGAAATCTCATCCAGGCTCAGCTTTTCGTCAGCCCAGGCCAGAGTGCCGGACAGCGACGCTGTGACGCCCAGCGCCAAGATACAAAGAAGTTTTTTCATATGCGTTAGATAATCCTTGGAGCGGAAAAGAAAAGAGGCCGCCCCGCTTGCGGGCCGACCTCGCGGTTTCTTGATTGGGAAAGCCGATTTTCACCCAGCCTTACTGCTCCGGCACCAGGATTTCCCGTTTGCCCACGTGGTTGGCCGGAGAGACCAGACCCTCGTCCTCCATCTGCTCCACCAGGCGCGCGGCTTTGTTATAGCCGATGGCCAGCTTGCGCTGAATATAGGAGGTCGAACATTTGCGGTCCTTGATCACGATCTGCACTGCGGAATCATAAAGCGCATCCTCGCCGGTGGTGTTGCCACCGGTATTCAGCCCCAGAACCGCGTCAATGTTTTCGGCCTTGTCGTCATCCGGCCCCTCGACCACACCGCCCATATACTCCGGCGGGCCAAACTGTTTCAGGTGGTTCACCACCTCTTCGACCTCTTCATCCGACACAAAGGGCCCATGGCAGCGGGTGATTTTGGCGCCGCCCGCCATATAAAGCATGTCGCCCATGCCCAACAGCTGCTCGGCGCCCATCTCGCCCAGGATCGTACGGCTGTCGATTTTCGAGGTCACCTGGAAAGAAATCCGGGTGGGGAAGTTGGCCTTGATGGTGCCGGTGATCACATCCACCGACGGGCGCTGGGTGGCCATGATCAGGTGGATCCCAGAGGCCCGCGCCATCTGCGCCAGACGCTGAATACAGGCCTCGATCTCTTTGCCGGCAACCATCATCAGATCCGCCATCTCATCGACGATCACCACGATATAGGGCAGCGCTTCGGGGGCGAATTCATCGGTCTCGAACACGGGTTCGCCGGTGTCATCGTCAAACCCGGTCTGCACGGTGCGGCTGAACATTTCGCCCTTTTCCAGGGCTTCTTTTACGCGGCCATTGTAGCCGGCGATGTTGCGCACGCCCATCTTGGACATCTTGCGGTAGCGATCTTCCATCTCGCCCACCACCCATTTCAGGGCAACAACCGCCTTTTTGGGATCGGTCACAACCGGTGACAAAAGATGGGGAATGCCATCATAGACAGACAGTTCCAGCATCTTGGGGTCGATCATGATCAGGCGGCATTCATCCGGTGACAGCTTATACAGCAGCGACAGGATCATGGTGTTGATGGCCACCGATTTACCAGAGCCCGTGGTTCCCGCGATCAGCAAGTGGGGCATCTTGGCCAGATCGGCCACCATCGAGGAGCCGCCAATATCCTTGCCCAGCGCCAGCGGCAGGTTCTGCGTGCCATCGCCATAATCGCGGCTCGACAGGATTTCGCGGAAGTTCACCATCTCGCGCTTTTCATTGGGCAGCTCGATGCCGATGACAGTGCGCCCAGGCACGGTAGACACCCGCGCCGATAGCGCCGACATGGATCGCGCGATATCATCAGACAGACCAATCACACGCGACGCCTTGAGACCCGGCGCCGGTTCCAGCTCATACATGGTGACAACAGGACCGGGGCGCACCGAGACGATCTCACCTTTGACGCCGTAGTCATCCAGAACCACTTCCAGCATCCGGGCGTTTTCTTCCAGGGCTTCATCGCTCAGATGGTGACGTTCGACCCCACTGGGATGGCTGAGCAACGACAGCGGCGGCAGTTCAAAATCCGATGCACTTTCTTCAAAGGCCAGACCTGGCTGCGCCTCAGCCTTAGCCCGTGTCGAGGGCTGGACCGGCTTGCGCTGCGGCTGCTCGACCACCGCCTTGCGCGGGGTGGCAACGGGAATGTCATATTCCACCGGCTCTGGTGCCTGCTGTGCCGCAGCGGGGCTTGCGGGCGCGCCAAATTCCCGGTTGATGACCCGGCCTGCGGGCAGTTCTTCTGAAACAACCCGGTCCGGCGCCAATTCAGAGGGCATCCCCATCGCCGCGCTTGGCTCCATTGTCGCTGTCTCAGCTTCGGCATGGTCTGCTGTGGGCTCTGCATACTCAGGTCCGGTATCTGCAGGTCCGGTTGCAACAGGTGTCGCGTCATAGCCCTGTCCCGCCTGCAGCTCTGGGGCAGAGGGCACAAATGCCGCCATCGATGCTGTAGCGCCCGGTGCTGCGGGAATGGCGGGGGTGGCGGTCAACGGCGGCTCGGGGGGCAGGCCATTCGTGGCAGCATTGGGATTGAACAGCAAAGGCTCCGCCCGCTTGCCGCGCCCCTTGGTCAGGGGCAGATCTGCGTCATTGCTCGCAGCTGCCTGGGTGGCCGCGCGGCGAATGCGCACCGCGCTGGCGATCTTTTCCGAAATACGCGCGTCGCCCGACAGCAGGGCTTCCCCAGTTTGCGCATTCTCAACCAGCTCAGGTTCCGGCATCTGATCTGGGATATCGTCGGGGTCAGACCGGCGCATCAGCCCTGGCACACGGGAAAACAGGCTGGTTTTTTCGGGTTTTTCCACCACAAAATCATCGTCACCGAGCCTCGCCTCAGCATCACCGCCCTGGGGATAGCTCTCAAACATCTGCGCCTCAGTGTCCTCGGCAATCCAGGCCTCTTCTTCGGCCTGCAATTTGGCGGCACGACGCTGTTCGCGCAGGGTCATCGCAGCCCGAAAACCGCTGGTAGCGCCGCGCCCCAGCAGGCTGGCGATGCCACCGTAGATCAGCACAAAGCCCAAGGTCAGATAGCGACCGGCGCGGTTGATCTCCTCGCGGCTGAACCCAGCCACAAAGGCGCCAAGGGACAACATGCCAATGGCCATCAGCAGCGACATCAATTTCACCGCAAAATGTGAACTCACCGGCAAAAGCGTCAGCAAGGCCCCCATCACGGTATCGCCAAACAGCCCACCCAGCCCAAAGCTATGGGTGGTTTTCCAATCGGCGTCGGGCACCAGCGTCGCCGCATAGATCGAGGCCACCGCCAACAAAACCGGCGCAAAGATCATCCGGCCAAGCACGCGTTCTTCGCCACTGTGGAACAAAAAACGCAGCCCCCAGGCCAGTGGCGTCAGCGCCAGGCTCCAGGCAGCCCAACCCACAATCAGGAACAACGGTGCCGCAATCGAGGCCCCAGGGCGCCCCATCCAATTCTGCACCGGCGCATCGGTAGAGACCATCCAGTTGGGATCATCCGGGGTGTAGGAACCAACCATTGCAGCCACAAGCAAGCCAAGCGCGATCAGAAAGATTCCAATCAGCTCCTTGCCACGCTTTTCGATCGCCGCCTGCATCGAACTGTCAAGCAGGGGGTCCCTGCTGCGGGTTTGAAATGCCATGCCTACCTCGGTTCATTGTTGCCGATGTGCCCTGAATTGTACCACAGGATCGGATCATCGGTTTGTCTTTTGTATTGGCGATGCCCCCGCTCTGGCAGGCAATCGCAGTCATTCAGTCGTCGTAGAGACAGCGCCGCAGCTTACTCAGCGCCTCCCGTGTCACCTCAGGCGCGGCCACCAGCGCCACCCGGATATAGCCTTTACCGGGGTTTTCGTCACCACTGCCCTGAGCCAGATAGGCCCCCGGCAAGACCCGCACGCCAGTCTGCTGCCACAGCTTCAGCGCGGCGTCTTCTCCATCCGCAACCGGCAGCCACAGGAAGAACCCGGCATGGGGAGAGACGTACCCGTCCAACCCGGCAAACACCTCATCTGCAATGGTGTATTTCTCAACATAGAGCGCCCGGTTTTCCACCACATGGGCCTCATCCGCCCAGACCTTTGCCGCGGCAGCCTGCAACGGCCCCGGCAGCGGTGCCCCGGAATAGGCCCGCAGCTGCTTGATCCGTTTGATATTCTCCGGCCCGCTGGCAATCAACCCCGACCGCAGCCCCGGCAGGTTTGAACGTTTGGAAAGCGAATTGAACAGCACCACCCGCTCGGGATCCGCGCCCATTTCCTGCGCCACGGTCAGCGCCCCAAGCGGCGGCGCATCGCGGTAAATCTCGCTGTAGCATTCATCGGCGAAAATACAGAAATCATGCTTTTCGGCCAGGGCGATCAGCCGCTGCCAATAGGCACGATCCGCCACCGCGCCCTGGGGGTTGGCGGGAGAGCAAATATAGGCAATCGCTGTGCGCTGCAGCAGCTCAACCGGCAGGCTCTCATAATCTGGCAGATGGCCTGTCGCAGCTGTGGCCGACAGGAACACAGGTTCAGCCGCGACTGACAGGCTGGCCACCATGTAGACCTGATAAAACGGGTTCGGGATCAAAATCGCCGGTGTTTCGCCATTCTTTGTCTCAGGACACAGCGCCATGGCAGCATTATACAGCCCCTCGCGGGTGCCATTCAGCGCCATAATCTGTGTCGCCGGGTCCATGGTCACGCCGTAGCGGTTGGAAATCCAGCCCGCCATCGCGCCACGCAGGTCATCCGAACCATCGTTGGGCGGATAGCTGTTAAAGCCAGCGGCGTTTTCAACGATGACATCCGTCACCCATTGCGGGAATTGGTGTTTCGGCTCGCCAATGGTCATATGCACCACATCGCCGCCAGGCGCGTGATGGTCCAAAAGCGCCCGCAGACGCGGAAACGCATAGGCTGGCAGGTTCGCAAACCGGTCAGGGAAATTCATAGCTGTGCCTCGAATTCGGGATCATTCGCGCCCCGTTTGCAGTCAAATTACAGAGCAAGAGCCAATGCGTCCAGCCGCAGGATGCGGCCTTGGGCAAATTTGTGGCATTCCGGCCAGACTTTGGCGATTGGCTGCCCCGGGGTTAAACTGCCAGGGCAGCTTCGATCCCCATGCCAACCCGCAGCAAAGCCTCCTCACAGTTGGGTTGGCCAAGGACCTGCAAACCACAACTGGGGGTGCCCGTAGGCAGGCTCAGCCCGCAGGTGCCCATCAGGTTGCCTATGCGGGTATTGCGCAGCGTCAGCAGATTGGCCTGTACATAGTAGTCCTCCTCCTGCTCCAAACGCGCCAGATTGGGCGGCAGAATCGGGCAGCTGGGGGACAGGACGCCATCAAAGCCAGCCGTGGCCTGATCCCAGGCCATGCGGGCCTGTTCCAGCCGCCCCCAGGCGGCAACGTAGTCAGGCCCGGAGAAGCCTGCGCCAGAGCGGAAACGCTCCAGGATCTTGTCAAACATCACCTCGGGGCTGGCCTCGATCACCTCTTTCCACAGCCCATAGGCCTCGGTAGTGAACAAGATAGCGCTGAGCCCCATGGGCTCAACCAGTTCGGGCACTTCCAGCGGCACAATCTCAGCGCCCGCCTGCTGCAGTTTTAGCAGCGCATCCGCGTAGCTTTGGGCGACTACAGGATCTAGATCATCCTGCGCAATCGTTTGCAGATCCGCAAATCGGCGCCCCTCAAGACCCGTCGCGCCACGCAGATCGGGGCCAGCCGTGCCCTCAAGCAACCCCAAAAACAGGCCCGCATCCTCAACCGAGCGCACCAGCGGGCCGATGGTGTCAAACTTCAGACACAACGGCACCACCCCTTCGAGGCTAATCCGCCCGGCGGTGGTTTTCAGCCCCACCAGATCGTTCCAAGCCGAGGGAATACGCACCGACCCTCCGGTATCAGAGCCAATGGCCCCTGCCGCCAGATCAAAAGCAACCGAGGCTGCGGCGCCAGAGGACGAGCCCCCCGGCACTGCCGCCTCATCGTTGACACAGGGCGGCGTTGCTGTCACCGGATTGAGCCCCAGCCCGGAAAAGGCCAGCTCGCTCATATGGGTTTTGCCCAGGCACACAGCCCCCATGGAGGTCGCAACTTCCAGAACCAAGGCATCCTGATCCGGCACCCGGCCTTTGAGCAGCGCCGAGCCCGCCTCGGTCCCGGCCCCCGCCGAATCAAACAGGTCCTTCCAGCTGATCGGCACCCCATCAAGCGGGGAGCGGCGCAGCCCCGCCCGCGCCCGCTCGGCTGCGGCCTCGGCCTCGGCCAGAGCGCGCTCAGGGGTCACCGTGCTATAGATGCGATCGCGATGCGGATGGCTGTCGATGGCCGCCAGATAGCACTGCGCCAAAGCAACAGGATCTATCTCTTGTGCTGCAATTCCCCGCCCCAGATCTGCGGCGCTCATCTTTAGCCAGTCCTGCATTGCCATCCCTCCATTTGATTTTTCAGGACGGTAGCCCTCTGCTCAAACTGGTACAATCCCGAAGAGACGAAACGAGCCCGCAAAGCGGCTGAGAATTGCCTGCTTTTGATCCACTCCCATGGACAATTCCGCCAATCGGCGCATATTGCGAGCTATGAAAAACACATCCGATATTTTGATCGTTGGTGGCGGCTTGAACGGCGCCGCCCTGGCTTTGGCCCTGGCACAAACCGGCCATAGCGTCACCGTTGTCGACGCCCTGCCACGCGGTGGGTTTGAGGATGAAGGCTTTGACGGCCGCGGCTATGCCCTGGCCCTGGCCTCGCAGCGGTTGCTGGCGCAGATTGGCATCTGGCCGCAGGTGGCCGAGCAGGCCCAGCCAATGCTGGAAATCAAGGCCAGCGATGGCCATGCCGGCGAAGGGGCGGCGCCGTTTTTTGTGCATTTTGATCACCGCGAGATCGAAGAAGGCCCGATGGGCTATATGTTGGAGGATCGCTATCTGCGACGCGCCTTGCTCAAGGCGCTGGAGGAGGAGCACCGCATTTCCCTGATCAACGATGCCCGCGTGGTGGCCCAAGACACGGACCAGACCGGCGTTACCCTGACTTTGGCAAGTGGTGACACCCTGCGCGGCGGCATTCTGGTGGGGGCGGATGGGCGCAAAAGCGGCACCGCCGCGCGCGCCGGGATCAAGCGTACAGGCTGGGACTACGGCCAAACCGCGCTGGTCTGCGCCATTGATCACGAAAAGCCGCACCACGGCATTGCCCATCAGTTCTTTATGGAACCCGGCCCACTGGCGGTCTTACCGCTGCCGGGCAATCGCTCTTCGATAGTCTGGAGCGAAAAGACCGAGATGGCCGAGGCGATCCAGGGGCTGGATGACAGGGATTACATCACGGCGCTAAAGCCGCGATTTGGCAATTTTCTCGGCGAGATTTCCCTGGCGGGCAAACGCTTTACCTATCCGCTGAACCTGACCATCGCCAATAGTTTCATAGGCGCCCGGATGGCGCTGATTGGCGATGCGGCCCATGGCATGCACCCCATTGCCGGGCAAGGGCTGAACGCAGGGCTACGCGATGTTGGTGCCTTGGCGGAGGTGCTGACCGAGGCCCGGCGGCGTGGCGAAGATGCGGGCTCCTCGCTGGTGCTGGACCGCTACCAGCAGTGGCGCCGCTTTGATACAGCCACGCTTGTCGCCGGCACGGATATGGTCAACAAACTGTTTTCCAACGACAACCCACTGCTGCGCCTTGGCCGGGATCTGGGGATGGGGCTGGTTAACAGCCTGCCCGGTCTGAGACGTGGTTTCATGCGCGAAGCTGCCGGGCTGACCGGCGAATTGCCGCGTCTGCTCAAAGGTGAAGCCATTTGACGTCCCGCCCCGGCAAGGTGGGGCTCCCGCCCATTGCGTCAACATCTGCGGTGTTGCGATCTGGTTGGGCCCAGCGCCTTGCCTAGCGGCAAGGCGCGGCACCGCGGGTTTCACAGCTGTAGCTAAAAGCCACCCTGACCGCCGGCACCACTGCCGATAGATCGTCAAAGCCACAACGATCCAAATTGCGCGCCCGCTGTGCGTAAGCACAGCGCCGGGCCCAAGGCCGCCAAGGCGCCCCAAAGGGGCACCTGCGGGCGCGGGAGCCCCCCTTTTTTACCAAACCATGCAACGGCTGCTTTTGCCGCAGCATGAACCAGGGCAGTTTTCAAACGACGGCACTCATCCCAGAACAAAACGACCAGAGCGATCTAGCCGAGAACAAAAGGAAAGTGCTGCTGTAGGCCTACTCAATGGCGCGGGCTTCATCCACCAACATAACGGGAATGCCATTGCGGATTGGAAAGGCCAGATTAGCCGCTCTGGACAGCAATTCCTGCGCCTCAGCATCATACTCCAGAGTGCCTTGGGTTTGTGGACACACCAGAGCCTCCAACATGCGGCGATCAAAGGTCACCGGTTTTGTATCACTCATTGCAAGATATCCTCATCTGCGCCGCCCCTTAGGGAAAACTCGATCAATGTCACCAAGGTTTTTCGCCTTGTGGCAAGGCAGGGCGCCTCTAGCAAGGCCTGTTTGTCTTCTGGCTCGAATTCCAGCAACATCGACAGGGAGTTGATCAGCAGCTCATCTTCGGCCTCTTTCAGAGAATCCCAATCCGTTGACAGCCCCTGGGCCACAAAGAGGCGCTCCAGCAAAGCCAGAAAACCGGCACGGTCAAACTCGGTATCCGTCTCGGCAGCAGTGCCAAGATCGCGGTCAAACCCTGTCCAGCTGACGTCACAGCGCCGGTAGGGACTAAAGCCGCTGACTTCACCCAGAATACGAAACCTGGACAGGCCCGACAGGGTAACCATATAGCGGCCATCTTCGGTCTCGGAGAACTGCGTCACCCGTCCGGCGCAGCCAATGGCCTGCAGCGCCTCAGCATTCCCATTACCTGCGCAGGGCTGGATCATGCCAATCAGGCGCTCCGGGGTCTTCAACGCATCTTCGAACATCTGCAAATAGCGCGGTTCAAAGATATGCAACGGCAGGCGGGCCCGGGGCAATAAAATCGCCCGGGGCAGTGGAAAGACAGCAATAGTGTCCGGCAGATCTGCGATATGCATCATGGCTATTACTGTAGGGCAGAGACCCAATTAGGCAAATATCAATGAGCTCAGCTTGCGGCGACCGTTCAAAACCACCGGATCATTGGGCTGCAGCGCGTCAAAGATCGTGAAAAGCTGCGCCTTGGCAGCGCCGTCGTTCCACTCGCGATCACGGCGGAACAGCTCCAGCAGCTCAGTCACCGCCGCTTCTGCATCGCCCGCGGCATGCAGCGCCTGCGCCAATTCAAAGCGCGCGTCCAGATCCTCTGGGCTGGCCTCAACTTTGGCTGCCAGTTCGGCAACGGGGCCGGCGTTTTCCGCCTGTCGCGCCAGTTCGATCTGCGCCCGCGCCGCCTCGATCTCGGCGGCATCGGCAATCTCTGCCGGGGCGCCATTCAGAACCGCTTCGGCCTGGTCCAGATCTTCCAGCGCGATATGCGCCCGCGCCAGACCACCATAGGCCGCCGCGCTTTTGTCATCTTCGCCAATAATTGCTGCAAAGGTCTGCGCCGCATCCGCGACGTCACCATCTGCCAGCATTTGCTCGGCAACGTCCAGGGCTTCGCTCAGGCCACCGTCAGCACTGCCACCACCCGCCTCGATTGCCTTGTTCACAAAGGCTTCGATTTCGCTCGGCGGCACATTGCCTTGAAACATATCAATGGGGCGCCCTTCCACAAAGGCAACCACAGTTGGGATCGATTGCAACGGCAACCCCTGCTGCGACAAAGCCTGGGCCAGGCGCTGGTTTTCATCGACATTGACCTTGGCCATGGTGACCGCGCCCTTGGCCTTGGTCACAACCGCCTCCAAGGCGGGTCCAAGCGTCTTGCAAGGACCACACCAGGGCGCCCAGAAATCAACGATGACCGGCGCCTGCATCGAGGCCTCGATCACATCCTGCATAAAGGTCGCCTCACCGACGTCCTTGATCACATCACCTGCGGGGGCTGCGGTGCCCGCTCCGCCAATAATATCCATTGTCTCAATCTTCTCCGTTTGAAGCTTGGCCCCTATATGGAGCGCCGGAACACAGAAACCAAGAGTGGAGTTCTCTCCGCCCTGGTCCCACTGTCATTTCTCGCCAGCCTAAGACGCTTGGTGTCCGACCTCAACACAGCGCACCCGCGCCGCGCCCTGGCGCGGCGCCGGGCCCAACGGGAGGCGGGCATCTGTGATGCCCAAACGACGGGCGGGAGCCCCCCGTTCCTCAAGAACGTTACAGATCAAAGGTGGCAAAAACCGGCGCGTGGTCACTGGGTTTTTCCCAGCCCCGGGCGGCGCGCAGAACCCGGCTGGAATGCGCTGCCTGACGAATGTCCCCGGTGGCCCAGACGTGATCCAAACGGCGCCCTTTGTCAGCCGCGTCCCAATCCTTGGCCCGGTAGCTCCACCAGCTATACAGCAGCCCCTCAGGAATATCAGCGCGGGTCACATCGGCCCAACTTCCGGCCTCCTGCACCTCTGCCAGCAGATCCACCTCCACCGGCGTGTGGCTGACGATCTTCAGCATTTTCTTGTGGTCCCAGACATCATCTTCGCGCGGCGCGATATTGAGATCGCCAACCAGAATGGATTTTTCAGGCTTCTCCGCCTTAAACCAGTCCCGCATCTCGCTCAGGTAATCCAGCTTCTGACCAAATTTCTCATTCACTTCCCGGTCGGGCTTGTCCCCGCCTGCAGGCACGTAGAAATTATGCACAGTCACGCCATTTTCCAGCCGCCCCGCGATATGGCGCGCATGGCCGAGATTGGCAAAATCCTCAGCCCCGGCTTCCACGATGGGCAAGCGCGATAGAATGGCGACGCCATTATATCCCTTCTGCCCACGTGCAACCATATAGGGGTAGCCCAAATCGGCAAAACCCTGTGTCGGGATCTTGTCCACCGGGCTTTTACACTCCTGCAGACACAGCACATCCGGGCCTTCCTCGCGCAAAAGTTTTTGCACCAGCTCTTCGCGCAGGCGGACAGAGTTAATGTTCCAGGTCGCAAGGGAAAAAGCCATGTAGATGCTCCGATTGGCAGGGGTATGCCACTCGCTATCACAGTGCTGCTGACCGGAGAAGAGAGCAGAGACGGGATTTTTGTGAAATCCAGTTTGCACCCCCCCTGGGGGCGCACAGAGCCAAAAGCCGCAAAAAAAGGCCGGGCATAAAGCCCGGCCCAGTCCAACAGGGAGGTGCACATCATAACCCGGACATGCGCGGGATGAGGGAAAAAAGACAGGCGCTAGCTGATCAGACGATAGCCACCGGATTCCGTTACCAGGATACGGGCATTGGAGGGATCCGGTTCGATCTTTTGGCGCAGCCGATAGATATGGGTTTCCAAGGTATGCGTGGTGACACCGGCGTTATAGCCCCAGACCTCATGCAGCAGCACATCCCGCGCCACCACCCCATCGGTGGAGCGATAGAGGAATTTCAGGATATTGGTCTCTTTCTCGGTCAGCCGGATCTTGCGCTCATCCTCGGTCAGCAACATCTTCATCGCCGGCTTGAACGTATAGGGCCCAAGCACAAAAACCGCATCTTCGGATTGTTCATGCTGGCGCAATTGGGCGCGGATACGCGCCAATAGCACCGGAAATTTGAAAGGTTTCGAGACATAGTCATTGGCACCGGCATCCAGTCCCAGAATGGTGTCTGAATCGCTGTCATGGCCTGTCAGCATCAGGATCGGCGCCTTGACGCCTTGCTTGCGCATCAGGCGGCACAGCTCACGACCATCGGTGTCGGGCAAGCCCACATCCAGGATCACCAGATCATACAGCGCCTCTTTCACGCGCTCCATGGCGCCTTGGCCATTTTCGGCCTCAAAGACATCAAAGTCCTCGGTCATAATCAGCTGTTCACTCAGAGCCTCGCGCAGATCCTCGTCATCATCCACCAGTAGAATTTTCTTCAGTTGCGCCATGGTTCTGGTCTCCCGCCTCTAGATCCTGTTTGCGTGACTGACAGATGCGCCTCCCCCCTGCAAAGGACAAGATATGCTGCAAAACATTCACGCCGTCGTGTCCGTAGCAAAGGAATTATTTCACTTCTGTTGAAATTGAGCCTAGGAAAGGCCGGTATTTATGTCACCCAATGCTGGATTTGCCGCATGAGCCTGATGCCCACCATGATCGAACTCTTGGCCCGCGCGCGGGTAGATCTGCGCATGGGGCTGCCAGTCGTCCTGATTGAGGAGGGGCAAGCCGCCCTAGCGATCGCCGCCGAGAGCCTGTCACAGGACCGTCTGAGCGAAATGCAGGCGCTGGGAGAGGTCACCCTGGCCCTGACCGCACGCCGCGCCGAGACCCTGAAGGCCCGCGCCTATGATGGCGATACCGCCCGCATCCACCTGCCAGACGCAGCAGATCTGGGTTGGATCCAGGCGCTGGCAGATCCGACGGATGATCTGAAGGCGCCGATGAAAGGCCCCCTGGTCAGCGCCCGTGAGGGCTCCGCCACCCTGCACCGTCTGGCCATTGCTCTGGTGAAATCGGCGCGGCTGCTGCCCGCTGCATTGTTGGTGCCGCTTGAGAGTGGCGCGCAGTTTGCCGTCAGTCATGGGCTCACCCTGTTGCCGCAGGCTGCCGCTGAACCGCTGATGAGCCAAAGCTCGCCGCTGCATGCCGTCGCTGCCGCCCGCCTGCCGATGCAGGCTGCCGAGGCTGGTCGGCTGCATGTGTTTCGCCCCGAAGATGGCGCCGAAGAACACTACGCCATCGAAGTGGGGCGGCCCGATCGACACCAGCCGGTTCTGGCACGGCTGCATTCGGCCTGTTTCACCGGCGATGTTCTGGGATCGCTAAAATGCGACTGCGGCCCGCAGCTCAACGCGGCGCTGGCGCAGATGGGGGCGACGGGCAGCGGCGTGTTGCTTTACCTCAATCAAGAGGGGCGCGGCATTGGTCTGGCCAACAAGATGCGCGCCTATTCCCTGCAAGATCAAGGGTTTGACACGGTGGAAGCCAACCATCGCCTGGGCTTTGAAGATGACGAACGCGATTTCCGCCTTGGCTCTGCCATCCTGAAAGAGCTGGGGTTTTCCCAGGTGCGTCTGTTGACCAACAACCCAAACAAGATCGCGATGATGGAAAAAACCGGCATCAAGGTCACCGAGCGGGTGGCGCTTAAAGTTGGCGAAAATGCCTTCAACGCGCAGTATCTGGCCACCAAGGCCGCCAAATCGGGTCACATGTTATGACCACCACACCGCCCTATTCTGCAGCCGATCTGGTGCTGACCAAGCGCGGGCTGCGCTTTGCCGGACGGCTGTTACCCTGCAGCATCGGCAAGGGCGGCATCTCGCGCAACAAGCGCGAAGGCGACGGGGCCACGCCAACCGGGCTGCACCACATTGTCGGGATGCTGTACCGCCCGGACCGCATGGCCAGACCAAATGCCTGGGCCCGGCCGACTGGCCCCGGTGATCTGTGGTCGGATGACAGTCACGACAGCCACTACAACACCCTGGTCACAGCGCCTTATGGATTCAGCCACGAGCACCTGCGCCGGGCCGACCCTTTGTATGATCTGGTACTGATACTGGATTGGAACTGGCCCAATGCCACCCCCGGCAAGGGCTCTGCCATATTTATCCACCAATGGCGCCGTCCGGGATATCCGACCGAGGGCTGCATCGCCTTTGATCGGCGTGATCTACAGTGGCTGGCCGCCCGCGTAGAGCCGGGCAGCCGGGTGATTGTCCCAGATCTGGCTTAGGCTCGGTCAGGCTTGCGTATCATAAGCGCGGGCGCCAAAGATGGCTGAGCCAACCCGCACATGGGTTGCCCCATGGGCGATGGCCTGCTCGAAATCGCCGCTCATTCCCATGGACAGCCCCGCCAGCCCATTGCGGGCGGCAATTTCTGCCAGCTGGGTGAAATGATCGGCTGCGGCCTCATCTACCGGCGGGATACACATCAGGCCTTTGACCGGCAGATCCAGCCCACGGCACTCGGCGACAAAGCCATCGGCCTCCTCCGGCAGGATGCCTGCCTTTTGTGGTTCGGCTCCGGTATTGACCTGAATGAACAGATCAGGGCAGTGGCCCAGCTCCTGCGCCAGCCGTGCGATACTTTTGGCCAGCTTTGGGCGATCCAGCGTATGAATGGCGTTGAACAGCTCCATCGCCTGACGCGCCTTGTTGGTTTGCAAGGGGCCAAGGAGATGCAGATCGATATCGTCGTATTCCTTGGCAAAGTCGGGCCATTTGCCCGCCGCCTCTTGCACCCGGTTTTCGCCAAAGCAGCGCTGCCCCTGATCCAGCACCGCCGCCACACGTTCGTTGGGTTGCACCTTGGACACCGCAATCAGGGTGACCGATCCGGCGGCGCGACCGGCAGTGGCTTCGGCTTGGGCTATGCGGGATTTGATGTCTTGCAGCGACATGGGGCCTCATCCTTCGTTTGGAGAGGAGAGAAACACTGTTTGCAGGCAAATGTTAAGGGCAAAAGAAAAGGGCGAGCTCAACTAAGAGCCCGCCCCAAATCACGCTAAGCGTGGTTCAACTTAGAAGCTGAATACAACACCAGCCTGGAAGGTGTTGTTGTCCTGCGAACCGCGGCGGTAGCCGGTTTCGAAGGATGCACCGGCACCCAGGTCGTAGGAGTAGTTGATACCGTAAGAGGTACCTTCCTGGCCATTCGAACCGGCGACGTTGTCACGGTTGTCACCACGGCCAGCAGCTACGTCAGCTGCAGAAACGGCATCTTCCGAAGTGACCCATGCTACCAGCCTGGAAGCAGCGCCCAGCTCTACGTTGCCGTACAGGCCGAACTTGTCGATACCTTCGTTGTCGGCATAGGCTACACGAACGCCGAACTGACCCAGATCACCGGAAAGGGATACTGCGGTCTTGTCTTCCCAAGCGTTGTCAGAAGACTGGTGACCCAAAGCTACGGTCCAATCTCCAAAAGTGTAAGAGAGATTGGCAGCAATACGGTCCATTGCAACGGCACCGTTAGAGGTCGAGTACGAAATGTGACCGCCAAAGCCGCCAGCGCTGTACATTACTTCTACACCGTTGGTCACATTGCCATCGGAATCATAGTAGTCCCAGTTGAAGTATTCGTTGTTCACGTTGCCAACGTGAGACATGAACTGGGCACCGTCAAGGCCAGCGCCGACAGCGCGGGTTTCCAGGTAAGTTCCAGCCATGTTTTCGAATGCACCGTTGATGTTACCAACGCCAACAGTGAAGCCGCCGTAAGTCGCATAGAAACGCGGTGCGCTCCACAGCATAACCTGAGGTGCGTTATTGCCGTTGTCAGCTTCGGCGCGCATCCGACCACCAAGTTCAACACCGCCGTCGGTTACAGTCGAATAATCGAACTGCAGACGCAGACGGCTGATGATGTTGGTTTTGGAAACACCGTTTACTGCACGGTCGTTACCATTCGAAGGGTAGCCACCGGTACCTTCCAGAGCAGCATTTGGTCCACCACTGTCGTAGCTCAGGCCAAAACGGCCATAGCCGCTGATGTTCAACTCGGCCGCTGCCATGCCAGCAGTGGCGATCAGCGCGGTAGTCGCGAAGAGAACCTTTTTCATTGTCTTTTCCCTCGGTTTTCAAATCTGATGCCCAAACCGGGGAATCCGGTGTGGGTATGACAAGGGGTTTCGCTTTTTCACCCCCGTTTTGGCAAGAGCGGCCCAACTGCCAGCCAGCATTGCTCTTTCGGATGGTGCAGCTTTGCCACAGTCTTAAGCCTACCCCGGCTCTTCCCCCTCTGAATCCACCTGATTTGCGCCCTGTGCAGTATCACAATCAACAACAGTCCGCGCATGGCCCTAGCTAACCAGCCTGCCCGTAATTGGCTGTGCCCCATATATAACTGTCCGCCCGCACGATTCGCTGGAAGCTGGCGCAGATCGCTAAACCCCTTGCTCCGCAACCCGTCGATACGGTAGGAGTGCGGCAAGATACTGGCGCCGGGAGTGACGATGACACTGCATAAGATAGTAAAGACAACTCTTATCGGAGTTGTGTGCCTTGGATTAGCAGCCTGTGGCGGGCGCTCTGACAGAACCGGTCCCCGTGGGACAGCCCCCCAAGAATTCAACAATGACATTGATACTGCCCAAAGCAGCAAGTCATCGATCTGGGATCTGTTCGGCGGCACGCCGGATCAGAAGGTCCAGGTGAACCGCTACCTGTGGAATGCCACCCTGGATGTGCTGGAATTCCTGCCAGTGCAATCGGTTGACCCCTTCACCGGCGTCATCGTAACCGGCTATGGCACACCTCCTGGCAGCGGCCGCTCCTATCGCGCCACGGTTCACATCAAGGACCCGGCCCTGGACGCGCGGTCTCTGAATGTCTCGCTGCAGACAAAGGGCGGCCGCCCTGTCAGCGCATCGACCACCCGCGCCGTCGAAGACGCAATCCTGTCACGCGCCCGCCAGTTGCGCATCGCTGACAAGAACCTCTGACAGGCCGCGACGACGGCTCTGGAACAGAGATCAAAACAACAGTATTACATGCGCCGGGTCACCACCCGGCGTTTTCATTCTTAAAGGACCTGTCGTGATGTCGCGCTACGCTGCCACCAAAATCGAAGAAAAATGGCAAAAGGCCTGGGATGAGGCCGGTATTTTTGAGGCCAAACGCATACCTGGCAAAGAGAAATACTACGTGCTCGAGATGTTCCCCTACCCATCGGGGAAGCTGCACATGGGTCATGTGCGCAACTACACCATGGGCGACGTGGTGGCGCGCTACAAGATGTCCACCGGACATAACGTATTGCACCCAATGGGCTGGGATGCCTTTGGCATGCCCGCAGAAAACGCTGCAATGGCCAGCGGTGGCCACCCCAAGGACTGGACCTACGCCAATATCGACGCGATGAAAGAGCAGATGAAGCCCCTGGGCCTGTCGCTCGACTGGTCGCGTGAATTTGCCACCTGTGACGAAGATTACTACGGCCAGCAACAGGCACTGTTCCTGGATTTCCTCGACAAGGGGTTGGTTTACCGCAAAAACGCCGTGGTGAACTGGGATCCGGTTGATATGACCGTTCTGGCCAACGAACAGGTCGAAGGCGGCCGTGGCTGGCGTTCGGGCGCGCTGGTGGAACGGCGCGAGCTGACTCAGTGGTTCTTCAAGATCTCTGATTATTCCGAAGAGCTGCTGAGCGCGCTGGACGGGCTGGACAACTGGCCCGCCAAGGTGCGCCTGATGCAGGAAAACTGGATCGGCAAGTCCCGCGGTCTGCAGTTTGGCTTTGAGCGCACAGATGGCGGTGACCCGATTGACGTCTACACCACTCGCCCAGACACCCTGATGGGCGCGTCCTTTGTCGGTATCTCGCCCGATCACCCCATTGCCAAAGAGCTCGAAGCGAAATCCGCTGAAGTGGCTGAGTTTGTTGCACAATGCCGCAAGGGCGGCACCACCGAAGAGGCCATCGAGACCGCGGAGAAGCTGGGCTACGACACCGGCATCCGGGTGAAACATCCGCTGAACCCGGACTGGGAACTGCCGGTCTGGATCGCCAATTTCATCCTGATGGACTACGGCACCGGCGCCATCTTTGCCTGCCCAGCACATGACCAGCGCGACCTGGATTTCTGCCGCAAATACGATCTGCCGGTGAAAAACGCCTTCTTCACATTGGAAGACGCAACACCGGTTGCAAACGAGGCCCTGGTGCCTGCCAAATCGGAAAAAGTCCGCTGGGTTGACCATTTTGCCGGTCTCACCGAGGCCACCGGCGAAGAAGCCATCAACACCACCGTTGATTTTGCCGAAAAGGCCGGTTGGGGCGAGGGCGTCACCAAGTTCCGCCTGCGCGACTGGGGGCTGTCGCGTCAGCGCTATTGGGGCTGCCCGATTCCCGTAGTGCATTGCGCCGATTGCGGCGTGGTACCGGAAAAGAAAGAAAACCTGCCCATCGCCCTGCCCTATGACGAAGACGGCAAGGCGATTGATTTCTCGGTGCCGGGCAACCCGCTGGATCGTCACCCCAGCTGGCGCGATTGTGCCTGCCCCGCCTGTGGCAAACCTGCCCGGCGCGAAACCGATACCATGGACACCTTTGTGGACTCCTCGTGGTATTTCTCCCGTTTCACCGCGCCAAATGCCAAAACACCCACGATTCTGCCCGAGGCCAAATACTGGATGAATGTGGATCAGTATATCGGCGGCGTCGAACATGCGATTCTGCACCTGCTCTATGCCCGGTTCTTTTCCCGCGCGATGAAGATCTGCGGCCACCTGCCGGATGGCTGCGAAGAGCCCTTTGACGCGCTGTTCACCCAGGGCATGGTGACCCATGCGATCTATCAAAGCACGGGGGCCAATGGCCGACCGGTCTACCACTACCCCGAAGAGGTGGAGCTGCGCGACGGTGGCGCCTTCCTGAAAGAGAGCGGCGCCGAGGTGAAAATCATCCCGTCGGCCAAGATGTCGAAGTCTAAGAACAACGTCGTCGATCCGCTGTCGATCATCTCGTCCTACGGCGCCGACACTGCGCGTTGGTTTGTCCTCTCCGATTCGCCCCCCGAACGGGACGTGGAATGGACCGCCTCCGGCGCCGAGGCCTCCTACAAGCACCTCAACCGGGTCTGGAATCTCTGCGACAAGATTGCCGCGATGGAGCCCGGAACAGCTGGTCAGGGCGACGAAGACCTGCTGCGTGAGATGCATAAAACCATCCGCGACGTGACCCTTGGCATTGAAAGCTTTGGCTTTAACGCCTCAATCGCGCGGCTCTATGGCTTCACCAATACCCTGGCCAAATCCAAGGCGGGGCAAGCGGCACAGAAACAGGCCATCATGGTGCTAGCGCAGCTGATGTCCCCCATGGTGCCGCACCTGGCCGAAGACATCTGGGCTCACCAGGGCGGGACCGGTCTGGTCACCACAGCGCCCTGGCCGGTTGCGGATGAGGCGATGCTGGTCGAGGCCAGCGTCACCCTGCCGATCCAGATCAATGGCAAACGCCGTGGGGAAATCACCGTGGCGGCTGATCTCGACAAAGCAGAGGTTGAAAAAATCGCCCTGGCACACGAAGCTGTACAAAAGGCGCTGAATGGCGGCGCCCCGAAAAAGGTCATCGTGGTGCCGGGTCGTATCGTCAATGTCGTTGCTTAAACAGTCTTTGCTGATCTTAACGCTGGCCGCCTCTGTGGTGGTCAGTGCCTGTGGCTTTACCCCGGTGCATGCACCGGGGGGCACCGGGGATGCGCTCTATGGAGAGGTGGATATCACCTTTCCTGACCTGCCCGATTCGACTGGCGACAAGAACGCCTATTTCCTGGTGCGGGATCTGGAACAGCGTCTGGGACGCGCCAGCAGTGGCGCCTACCAACTTGACCTGACCCTGACGACCAGAACCGACGGCCAGGCGATCACCGCTGACAACTCGATCACCCGCTATTCGATCATCGGCGCTGCGGGCTACAGCCTGACGCGAAAATCGGATGGGGTGGTGGTGGCCAGCGGCAGTGAGACCAACTTCACCGGCTATTCTGCCACTGGCTCAACCGTTGAAACCCTTGCCGGGGAGCGCGACGCCTATAAGCGCCTGATGCGCATTCTGGCGGATCAGATCTCTGCCCGCCTGCTGGCCTCAGCGGATCTGGCCCCCACAGCCGCCGAATGAAGCTTTCGCCGCGTGACACCGACGCCTATTGCCAACGCCCGGATCCCTCCAAGACCGGGCTGCTGATCTATGGTGCCGATGCCATGCGGGTAGCGCTAAAGCGCCAGCAGATGCTCGCGGCCCTGCTGGGGCCTGGTGCAGATGAAGAAATGCGCCTTGCCCGGATGCCGGGCAGCGAGCTGCGCAAAGACCCCGCGCAGTTGCTGGATGCGGTCAAGGCGGTCGGTTTTTTCCCCGGCGCCCGCGCCGTTTTTGTAGAAGAGGCCAACGACACCGCCGCCCCGGCGATCCTGGCCGCACTCGAAGAATGGCAACCGGGAGACGCGCAGATTATCGTCACCGCCGGCCAGCTCAAAGCCACCTCAAAGCTGCGCAAGGGGTTTGAAAGTCACTCAAATGCCTATGCCACCGGTATCTATGACGATCCCCCCTCGCGGGCTGAGATTGAGCGTATCCTGGGGGCGGCGCAGATCCGCGATGTGCCAAATGACAGCATGCTGGCGCTGACCGATATTGCCAATGACATTGGCCCCGGGGATTTCTCGCGGATGATCGACAAGCTGTCGCTTTATAAACATGGCGACACTGCGCCTTTGTCACTGGAGGATATCCAGGCGGTGGCGCCACAGTCCACCGAAGCGGCCTTGGATGATGTGCTCAACGTGGTGGCCGAGGGACGCACCGCCGAAATTGGCCCCTTGATCAGTAGATTACAGTCGCAAGGCACCAATGCAGTAACACTGTGTATTGGCGCCACCCGCCATTTTCGCACACTTTACACTGTTGCCGCCGATCCCGGCGGTCCGGCGCAGGGTATTGGCCGTTTGCGCCCGCCGCTCTATGGCAAGCGCCGCGACAGGGTGTTGCGCCAGGCGCAAAACTGGGGCGCCGATCGGTTGCAACGGGGCCTGACAATCCTGACAGACACCGACCTTATGCTGCGCTCAGCCGGGCAAACCGCGCCGGCCCTGGCGCTGATGGAACGTGCGTTGATCCGACTGTCGATGCTGGGCCGCGCCCGCTAAGGCTGTACGCGCTGCGTCACATCTCCTTTCCAGCCTTGACCTCTCGCCCCCAGGCTTCATCTTGGCGCCAACGTCCAAGAGGGAGAGACCATCATGTATACAGTTGTCGGCGCACCTATGACACGCAGCTTTCGGGTGCTGTGGGCCCTGGAAGAACTGGGCCAGCCCTATGAGCTGATCCCGGCCCTGCCACAAAGCCCCGAGATCCTGGAAGTAACGGACTCGGGCAAGGTGCCTGCCCTGATTGAGGGGGACGCGGTGCTGACCGACTCCACCGCGATCATCACCTATCTAGCGGACAAACACGGGGGCCTCACAGCGCCGGCCGGCACGCTGGCGCGGGCCCAGCAAGATGCCATGACCCAGCGGTTTCTGGATGAGCTGGACGCGGTGTTGTGGACAGCAGCACGGCACAGCTTTGCCCTACCCAAGGACCAGCGCGTGGCAGATGTGAAACCCAGCTTGATGTGGGAATTCAATCGCAACCTCAACCGAATCGCGCCGTTGATCAAAGGCCCCTTTGTCTTGGGGGAAAACTTCACCCTGGCGGATATCGTTCTGACCCATTGCCTGAGCTGGGCCTTTGGCGCCAAGTTTCCAGTGGATAACCAAGCGATGCTGGACTACGGCAAGGCCATGCGTGGGCGGGCGGCGCATCAGCGGGTTGCGGCCCTCACCAAGACATAGCCGCCCCCCAGCCCAGTTGCGCCGACCCAGTTGTGACTGGGCCTGTTACTGGGCCGCGAGATAGCGCGCGGCGCCCTGGCCAGCCCAACGGCCAGTGGCAAAACAACCCGTCAACAGATAGCCCCCGGTGGGGGCCTCCCAGTCCAGCATCTCCCCGGCGCAAAATGTACCGGGACGTTTGGCCAGCATCAGATCCGGCGTCAGCTCTGCCCAACTGAGCCCACCAGCGGTGGAGATTGCCTCATCCATGGGACGCAGGCCCGCATGGTTCACCGGCAGCGCCTTGATCAATGCGGCCAGATCCCCCGGATCCTGCGGCAGCGGGCGGCCAAATTCATGCAACAGGGCGGTGCGGGCCACCCCCAGTTTCAAACTGCGGCGCAGATGATTGGCCAGGCTGGCCTTGCCACGGGGGCGCGACAGGCGCTTGGTGATTTCTCCAGCGGATAGATCCGGCAGCAAATCCACGCTCAGATCCGCGCCATCGCGTACCGCAGCGCTGACGGTATAGATCCCGCCGCCCTCCAGCCCACGCGCCGAGATCACCGCCTCACCGCGCGACGCGCTGCTGCCTGCCTGCCATTTCACGCCTTTCACTGGCTGGCCGTACTGCCCCTGCACGTGCGCAGACCAATCGACCAGTAGGCCCGCATTGGCCGGTTTGAATGGCTCCAGGCCAACCCCCTGCGCCACAAGAATTTCACTCCAGCCCCCGTCCGAGCCCAGCCGCGCCCAGCTGGCGCCGCCCAGCGTCAGCACCGTGCAGCGCGTTTTGACCTGCTGCGCCCCGTCAGGAGTGTCAAAACACAGATCAGCCCCCTGCCAACCGGTCCAGCGCCAGCGGGTCTGCTGGGTCACGCCCAGTTTATCCAGCTCACCCAACCAGGCGCGCAACAGCGGCGAGGCTTTCATTTTTTCAGGGAAGACCCGACCAGTGGAGCCTGTGAACAAGGGCTGACCCAAGCCCCGCGCCCAGTCTTGAATGGCAGCAGCGTCAAACGCCGCAATGATCGGCGCCAAGGATGCAGCGGCAGCGCCAAAATGTGGCAACAGCTGCGCCAGGGGCTCATCCTTGGTCAGGTTCAGTCCGGATTTCCCCGCCATCAGGAATTTGCGCCCCAATGAGGGCTTGGCCTCAACCAGCAGCACCCTATGGCCCTGGGCTGCAAGCTCACCGGCAGCCATCAGCCCCGCAGGCCCGCCACCGATCACCACCGCATCCCATACCCGTTCCTGATCCATCCCGGCCTCTTTCCCGCTTTTGGCCTCCTGACTTCAGAAGGGCTCTCTGCCTGCGCACCTAACGAAGGACCATACAAAAGACGAGGCCCGCGCTTCCGAGCTTTAGCTTTGGCACATCTCCAGAATACCGCTGGCGATTTCAGGCTTGGCCGCCAGCGAATCCGCCAGCAAGGCCTGCGCCTGTGCCATCAGATCCTCTGGGGCCACCAAACGATCCACCAACCCCCAGGCGCAGGCCTCTGGCGCCTCGATCTTTTGTCCAGCAGCCAGAACCATCTTGGTGCGGGCCGGACCGATCAGCGCAGCCATGCGCCCGGCATCCGAAGGCTGGGGCAGATAGCCGAGCTTCATCACCGGATAAAAGACCTTTGCCCCAGGCACCGCCAAACGGATATCGCAGGCCAGCGCCATACCATTGGCGCCCCCCGCCAGGGTGCCGTTCAGCGCCGCAATCTTGAGACATGGCACCGCCGCTAGCGCCGCCGAGAGGCGTTCCCAAACGGTGGAGGTCGCCAGCCCGGCGCGGGCCTCGTCCAGATCGGCACCTGCGCTAAAGACCTTGCCAGCGCCGGTAAGAATCAACCCGCGCGCCGCCTGCGCCCGGGTCGCGATATCGACAAGCTCTTCCAGCATATCTGAGGTCAGCGAATTGGCCTTTTCCGGCCGATTAATGGTGACGGTCCAAAGCCCCGCCTCGGATATATCAAGATTGATCATAGCAGGCCCACCCGGCGACGGATCAGGTCGAGACGCAATGAGACCTCATCGCCGAGAAATTCATCCGCATCCGAGCTGCACATCCACAGCAGGGTCTTGGCGGGCCATTCCGCTGGCACATGGTCATTCCAGTCAAGCTGGCTAACCGCGTTAATCCCACTGGCCTTGATCTTGCGCTGCATCTCGGTGGCCACGGTTCCCGGCGACAGGCTGAGTACGCGAATACCGTTGCTGGCCTCCTCCAGATGCAGGGCCTTGGTCAACATCAAAACACCCGCCTTTGAGGTGCAATAGGCGCTCCAGCCTTCCAGCGCACTATAGGCCGCACCGGAGCCGATATTGATGATGGTGCCGCCATTCCCTGATTTCATCAACGGCAAGGCCGCATGGATGCCGTTAAAAACGCCCTTAATGTTGATATCCATCAATTGGCCCCAGGCCGCCGGGTCAGCATCTTCGATTCGGGCGATCGGATCGATGATGCCAGCGTTGTTGATCAAGACGTCAATGCTGCCAAAATCCGCATGTACCTTTTGCAGTGCGGCTGCAACCGCTGCGGGTTCAGAGACATCACAGGCAAAGGCCAGCGTGTTTCCGCCGAGCTCCTCAGCGAGGGCTGCCAGACTATCGGTGCTCCTTGCCAGCAAGGCCAGATTGGCACCTGCCTGCGCAAAAACGCGCGCCGCATCCGCCCCGATGCCACGGCTGGCACCGGTGATGACAACTGTTTTGCCCTTGATATCCATCAACTAAATCTCCAAGTCCTCTAATTCCAAATGTGGTAAACTGCTTAGGGGGAACGGTCCAGCCCTTGGCACCTTGACGGGTAAAGACATGCAGTTGACCATATGGGCCATTGTATTTGCTTATATGCAGAAAGGTTATCCTATGACAGTTTCCCTCGCGCGCGGCACGGGCGCTGCTGCGGTTTTGATTATCTCCGCCCAAGGCGCATTTGCTGACGTCAGCGCCCAGGATGTCTGGTCGGACTGGAAAGCCTATATGACAGGCACGGGCTACACCGTGACCGGCACCGAAAGCCAGTCCGGCAATGTGCTCACCGTCAGCGATATCTCGATGACAATGCCCATGCCCGAACAGGACGGCACCGGCGGCGTGACCATGCCCGAGATCCAGTTTGTCGAGAATGGTGATGGCACAGTCAATGTGATGCTGCCCAAAGATTTCCCGATGACCTTTGCCGGGGAAGACGATGGCGAAAAATTCTCGGCTGAGATCCTGTATTCCCATGACGGCAGCCCAATGGTGGTCTCGGGTGATACCTCTGCTATGACCTATGACTATGCGATAGGTCAGGCCAGCCTGACACTGGGCCAAATCATCGGCGACGGCAAAGAGATGCCTGCGGATGCCTTGAAAGCCTCCGTGGTGATCAACGATATGGTCGCCAAGACTGTGATGCAGATTGATGGTCAGCGTAGCTATACTCAAACCCAGTCGATGGCAAAACTGGCCTATGACATCGCTTTCCAAGACCCGGATTCCGACGACGCCGGCACCATCACAGGCAGCATGAGCGACATCACAGGCACGGCCGTCAGCACCATTCCATCCGGTCTGGACAGCCCGGAGATGGCTGACCTGATCAAGGCGGGTCTGAGCATTGATGCAAAGCTCGCCTATACCGGCGGCAATAGTGCCATTTCGGTGACCGGATCTGACAGCTTTGACATGCAAAGCACCTCTGCGGGCGGCGATTTTGGCGTCACCATGAGCAAGGACGGTTTGTCCTATGACGTTGGTCAGAAAGATATCTCGGTAGATGTCTCCGGGTCGGAAATCCCCTTCCCGCTGGCACTCACCATGGCGGAAGCCGGCTTCAAACTGTTGATGCCAGTAAGCCAGTCTGACGAAGAGCAGGATTTTGGCCTTGGCATCACCCTGCGTGATTTTGCGGTTCCTGACATGCTGTGGGGCATGGTTGATCCCACCGGCACCCTGCCACATGATCCGGCAACAATTGTGCTGGATCTGGCCGGCAAGGGCAAACTGCTGTTTGACATGTTCGACCCAGAATCGATGAAAGCCATGGAACGTGGCGCTCAAAAACCGGGTGAATTCAACGCCGTCACCATCAAGCAACTGCTGGTAACCGCCGCTGGCGCCAAGCTGACCGGCACTGGTGATTTTACCTTCAACAACGAAGACCTGGTGACCTTTGATGGTATGCCTGCTCCCGATGGCACTGCCAATATCAAGTTGGAAGGCGCCAATGGCCTGATCGACAACCTGATCAAAATGGGACTGGTCAGCGACAGCGATGCCATGGGCGCGCGGATGATGATGGGCATGTTTGGCGTTCCCGGCGAAGGTGAAGACACCCTGACATCGGAAATCAAGGTCTCCGAGGACGGTCAGATCCTCGCCAATGGTCAGCGCATCAAATAAGCGCCTGTTCGGCAAAAAATAAGCAATCAGGGCCGCCCCGCGCGGCCCTTTTTTGTGCCACACCCTTGCGGCAGCACGCCGGTCTGGCTAGCTCTTGTTGCAATCCAAATTCAGTAGGTGCCCATGACCCAGTCTCCCCAAGCGCTTTGCCACGCCCTGATTGACGCCGCCAAACGTGCCGGCGCCGATGCCGTCGATGCCATGGCCACCGAGGGCCGCTCTCTCAGCATCGAGGTGCGCGAAGGCAAACTTGAGCATGCAGAACGCTCAGAAGGCACTGACTTGGGGCTGCGGGTCTTTGTAGGTCAGCGTCAGGCGCAGGTGTCCTCCTCTGACAGCCGCCCGGAAACCCTCACCGCCATGGCCGAACGCGCCGTGGCCATGGCCCGCGAGGCCCCCGAGGATCCCTATAGCGGTCTGGCCAGCGCCGATCAGCTGGCCCAGAACTGGGATCTGGACGCGCTGGAGCTGTGCGATCCCAGCGCCGAGCCCGCACCAGAAGCCCTGCAACAGGATGCGCTAGCAGCCGAAGCCGCCTGCGCCGCCATTGAGGGCATCAGCCAGGTGCAGGCAGCAGGGGCCAGCTATGGCCACCACAGCATCTATCTGGCCACCTCCAATGGTTTTGCGGGCGGCTACCAGCGCACCGGCCGGTCGCTGTCCTGCACCGGGATTGCCGGAACCGGCGCCGGGATGGAGCGCGACTATGATGGCGATTCCCGCACTTTTCAGAACGACCTGCGCAGTGCGACAGACATTGGCCGCCTCGCAGGTGAGCGCGCCGTAGCGCGGCTCAACGCCCGTCGGCCAAAGACCGGCAGCTACCCGGTCTTGTTTGACGAACGGGTCTCGTCTTCGCTGATTGGCCATCTGCTCTCCGCCGCCAACGGCGCCGCCATCGCCCGTGGATCCTCCTGGTTGCAGGGCGCGGTGGGCGAACAGATCCTGCCAGAAACACTGTCCGTCATTGAGGATCCCCATCGCGCCCGGATTTCCGGGTCGCGCCCCTTTGACGGTGAAGGCCTGCCCACCCAGCGACGCGCCATCATTCAGGATGGTGTCCTGACCGGCTGGACCCTGGATCTGGCCTCGGCCCGCAAACTGGGCCTGCAAAGCACCGGCAATGCGGCACGGGGTGTTGGCTCTGTTCCGTCACCGTCGAACT
The DNA here is from genome assembly GCA_905479575.1 of uncultured Pseudophaeobacter sp. Lineage (GTDB taxonomy): Bacteria > Pseudomonadota > Alphaproteobacteria > Rhodobacterales > Rhodobacteraceae > Pseudophaeobacter. The sequence continues at coordinate 21,369 of CAJQNB010000035.1, read as the reverse complement.
GGAACATCGCGCTGACCCCTGGCCAGCACAGCCGCGAGCAGCTGATCGCAGGCATGGGCACCGGTCTGCTGGTGACATCGCTCATTGGCTCGACCATCAATCCCAATACCGGCGATTATTCACGTGGGGCCTCGGGCTATTGGGTCGAGAACGGCGAAATCGCCTATCCGGTGAATGAATGCACCATCGCGGGCAATCTGCGGGACATGCTGAAAACACTTACCCCGGCAAATGACGCCCGCAGCTACCTGTCGCGGGTGGTGCCCTCGCTCATGGTCGAAGGAATGACCCTTGCCGGCAGCTGAAGACCTCACGCTCCTGATCCAGGCCGCCAGGGCCGCGGGTGAAATCGCGCTCAAATACTCTGGCCCAACCGCGCAGCGCTGGGAAAAACCCGACGGCCAGGGCCCGGTGACAGAGGCCGATCTGGCGGTCAATGCCATGCTCGAAACCATGCTGCCACAGGCGCGGCCTGACTACGGCTGGCTGTCTGAGGAAAGCGAGGACAGCGCCGCCCGGCTGAGCAAAGACCGGGTTTTCATCATTGATCCCATTGATGGCACCCGCAGCTTTGCCGAAGGCTCCGCCACCTGGGCGCATTCCTTGGCGGTGGCAGATCGTGGTGAGATCACTGCGGCGGTGATCTACCTGCCGCAACGGGATTTGCTTTATACCGCTGCCAAGGGCGGCGGCGCCTTTTGCAATGGCGCCCCCATCCGTGTGGCGGCGCCTGCGGCGCTGAGTACCACAAAGGTGCTCACCGCCAAGCCAAACCTAGCATCGCAGCACTGGCTGGGAGGCGCCGCACCCGCCTTTCACCGCAGCTATCGCCCCTCGCTGGCCTATCGGCTGGCCCGGGTGGCGGATGGTGGCTATAGCGCCATGCTGACCCTGCGGCGCAGCTGGGAATGGGATATTGCCGCTGGTGATCTCATCCTGCGCGAAGCCGGGGGGGTGATCAGCGACCGGTTGAACAAGCCTTTGCTGTTCAACAATCCAACGCCCCTGTTGGACGGGGTTGTCGCCGCAACCCCTGCAACGCATCTTGAACTGCTGCAGGCCCTGGACCCAAAAGGTCCCGGCATTGCAGGGCAATGACCGGTAATGGCCTCCTCGCAGCAGATATGACTGGGCAACAATGACAGAGCCGCATACATTCGCCGCACCTGCCCGACCTGCGGGAGAAATTCTGTGGGTGCATGCCACCAGCATTGAGCGCTTTCTGGCACTTTGTGACATTGGTCAGCGGCTCAAGGCGATGCGCCCGGATCTGGTGGTCCTGGCCACCTGGGAAGCCGAAATGGGCGCGGTTCCCGGGTTTGACGGCTGTGATTTTATGCTCGGACCGCTACCAGGTGACCAAACCAGCGAGGCCAAGGCCTTTCTCAGCCACTGGCGTCCCGATCTGTGCCTCTGGGCCGGCGGCGACCTGCGCCGGGGGCTGTTGCGGCAGCTGCGCGAGCAGGGAGGCTCTGCACTGTTGGTAGATATTCTGGACAGTGAAATGCCCGCCCGCAAGCTGCGCTGGCTACCAGATCAGCGCCATCGCATTTTTAGCACCTTTGATGCGGTTTTCACCCCTTCAAAATCCGTACAAAGCCAATTGCTACGCGGCGGACAGATGTCACCAGAGCAGGTCCTGCTGACCAGTCGCCTGCGGCTTTCCACCGTGCCGCCGGGCTGCGATCAGGAGGCGCTGAGCACCCTGCAACAGGATCTTGGCAGCCGCCCCGTCTGGCTGGCAGCCCGCGCCCAGCTGGAGGAACTGCCCGCCCTACTGGACGCACATCGCACCGCGCTGCGGCTGCTGCATCGGATGCTGTTGGTTATCGCCCTGGACAACCCCGAGTGCCGCGCCCGCGCCCGAAATCTGGTGCAGGCCAGTGGTCTGCAATGCGCCGATTGGGACGCCGGGGAAGAGCTCAACGACTACACCCAAATCCTGATCACAGACAGCGCCCACCTGGGGCTTTGGTACCGGCTCGCCCCGATTACCCTGCTCGCCTCCAGCCTGATTCAGGATATGCCGGGGCAAAACCCACTGGATGCGCTGGCTTTGGGATCGGTTGTTCTGCACGGGCCGGGCACCGGCCATCACAGGGTAATTTATGACCAGCTTGCACCGCTCAAGGCGACGCAGCAGGTCAAAACCGCCCAGGCACTGGCCAAGATGGTGATCCATCTCTCCGCGCCGGACATGGCGGCCAAACGGGCACTGGCCGGCTGGACCGCAGTGACCGAAGGCGCAGAAATGACCGATCAGCTGATAGACAGAGTTCAGGACATCCTGGACCTGCGCGAGGACCAAGATGCGACCTCCTGAGTTCTGGAACAAACCCCCGCAAGCCTTTGATCTGCGTCGCCTGGTTTTGGCGCCACTGGGCTGGGTCTACGCCGCCGCCACCGCCAGACGACTGCGCCGGCCTGGGTACCAGGCCCGCGTACCGGTGATCTGTGTCGGCAATCTCAACGCCGGCGGCACTGGCAAAACGCCCACCGTGATCTGGCTGCTGGAGACACTGCGGGCCATGGGTCATGATCCACATGTGATCACACGCGGCTATGGTGGCACCTTGCAGGGACCGGTGGCAGTTGACCCCAGCACCCACAGGGCACAGGACTGCGGCGACGAGCCCTTGCTGCTGGCTGCTTTTGGCGAGGTCTGGGTGTCCCGCGACCGCGCCGCAGGGGCCAAAGCCGCCGAGGCGGCGGGCGCCACGGTTATCGTGCTGGACGACGGGTTTCAAAACCCGAGTGTGATCAAGGATCTGTCGATTGTGGTGGCGGATGCCACCCGCGGCTTTGGCAATGGTAGCTGCCTGCCCGCCGGCCCCCTACGCGAGCCCGTGCAGCCTGGCCTGCGCCGGGCGGATCTGCTGCTTTCCATCGGTGATGCAGCCGCCCAAGCGCGCTTTGCCGCTCAGTGGTCGCCCAGCCTGCAAGACCTGCCCCATGTCCAGGCCGCGCTGGAGCCGCTGCAGACGGGGATGCCCTGGAAGGACACTCCGGTTCTTGCCTTTGCGGGCATTGGTCATCCGCAAAAATTTTTCGATACCCTGCGCGACCTTGGTGCTCGGATCATCCACGCCGAGGCGCTGGATGATCACCAGCCGCTGTCCACCGCGTTGATGACCCGGTTGGAGGCCGACTCCAAGATGCGCGGCGCTCAGCTGGTCACCACAGAAAAAGACGCAGTGCGCCTGCCCTCAAGTTTCCGCCATAAGGTGATCACCCTGCCGGTGCGACTGAAGATCGCCAATGATCAGGCGCTGATGGATCAGCTCAAGGCAATTGCCCCGGCGCCTTAGCGGGTTGCCAAGGATACCACCCTACAGCACTAAAAAACAAAGCCCGAGGTTTCCCCCGGGCTTTGACATAGTCACTTTGATATAAGCGCTTTAGTCTTCCAGCTCGGCGTCGATCAGGGCCTTGAACTGCTCATAGGACTGATTGGCGACCTTGGTGCCGTTCAGGACAAAAGAGGGGGTTGATTCCACACCATCCGCCGTCGCGTTTTCCTGATACCAGGCCACCAGTGTCTGTGCCTTGGTGCCATCCTGCAGGCAGGCCTCAACCCTGTCTTTATCCAGCCCGGCAATGCCGCCAATTTTACGCAGCGCATCGATGACCTCAGTTGCGCCACCTGCGCGGGTCCAATCGGACTGGCCTTTGTAGATCAGATCGCTGATGCCAAAGAATTTTTCAGGCCCACCGCAGCGCGCAATCATCGACGCCCAGAGACCGTAGCGATCAAAATAGACCTCGCGGTAGATCAGTTTGACCTTGCCGGTGTCGATGTAATTTTCCTTCAGCTGCGGATAGACGCCCTTGTGGAAATTGGCGCAGTGAATGCAGGTGTAGGACGCATATTCGATCAGGGTGACGGGAGCATCTTCGGCACCGATGACCATTTCGGTGATGGTCGAGGTGTCAACCTCGGCCTCTTGTGCAGAGGCAGCCCCCACCAGGGGAAGATCGGGCAGGCGGGTTTGGCTGTTGTAGCCGTTGACCGTATAGGCCCCGGCAGCAAGCGCCACCGCAGCAAAAACACCAGACATAAGACGGGTCATTCATACCTCTTTCGTTCAGTTTTCTTTTTTGTCAGCACATTGCGCCCCAATCGTTCGAGCGCGGCGCGCAGATCGTCGTTTTCAACCCCTTCGGCAGCCTGGGCGGCCTCGGCCTGATCCTGGGGATCAACCGGCGCCAGCTTTTGCACCTTGGGGGCATGTGTGAATTCCACCTGGCCATCGGAAAACCCGGTAGGGGCCGTCTGGGTGATCCAAACCTTGGAGATGGCATTGTAGCCGTAGACCGCGTTCACCTTTTCCCGCAGCCGTTCCTTTTGCATCTCCAGCATTGGCGCATTGGCGCCATTGGTCAGCACCGTCAGGGTGGCGCCAAAGGAACTGCGCCCATAACCAACCTTGACTGGCCGGGCAATCGCCGCAATATCAGCCCCGGCAATCTCCTCCCAATGGGTGAGCAGACGCGACACCGCAAAGCCACGGCTTTCGCCTGCCTTGCGAATCTGATCCGACAGGAGCCGGGAGGTGCGGGAGAACCCGCGTGTGGTACTGCGTCTGAATGCCATAATCTGGTTTTGCGTGACTGGTCCCCCTATTGTAAAGGGTCGTTGTAACGTGGTCATCAAAACAACGATAGCAAGGGGTAAAGAATGCGTGATTTGGACAAACCCCCAAAAGTGGAGGACAGCTCTGCCCTGAACCAGCAGTTGCTGACCTGGTACGACCACAACGCCCGTGCGATGCCCTGGCGGGTCTCTCCGGCGGATCGCGCCCGTGGCCAACGCCCCGACCCCTATCGGGTTTGGCTCAGCGAAGTGATGTTGCAGCAGACCACGGTTGCCGCCGTCACGGAGTATTTTCAACGCTTTACCCAGCGCTGGCCAAGCGTGCAGGATCTCGCCGCTGCTGAGGACGCCCAGGTGATGGCCGAATGGGCCGGCCTTGGCTATTACGCGCGTGCCCGCAACCTGCTGAAATGCGCCCGCGTGGTCGCACAGGATCTGGATGGCTGCTTTCCTGACAGCTATGAGGCGCTGCTGAAACTGCCTGGCATTGGCCCCTATACGGCCGCCGCCATAGCCTCGATCGCCTTTGATCGTGCCGAAACGGTGCTCGACGGCAATGTAGAGCGGGTGATGGCACGGCTTCATGACATCCATGATCCACTGCCTGCGGTGAAACCGGTGCTAAAAGAGCAGGCCGGCCTCCTGACGCCGACACTGCGTCCCGGCGATTATGCCCAGGCGGTGATGGATCTGGGCGCCACCATCTGCACCCCTAAAAATCCTGCCTGCGGCATTTGCCCCTGGCGCAGCCCGTGCCTGGCCCGGGTTGCCGGAACCGCCCCCGAGCTGCCAAAGAAGACCCCGAAGCAGCCCAAGCCAACGCGGCTGGGTGTGGCCTATCTGGCCCGCAGTGCCGATGGCGCCTGGCTGTTGGAGCGCCGTCCCGACAAGGGGCTGTTGGGGGGCATGCTGGGCTGGCCCGGATCGGAGTGGAACGCGGCCCCAGCACCGCACCCGCCCTTTGCGGCGGAGTGGCAGGACCTGGGTGGCGAAGTGCGCCATACCTTCACTCATTTCCACCTGATCCTGCAGGTCAAACTGGCAGAGCTGCCCATGGGACATAACCTATTGCCGGGGCAGGAGCTGCTGTCGCGGCATGACTTTCGCCCCCAGGATCTGCCGACAGTGATGCGCAAGGTATTTGATCTGTGGGCCGGATCGGATTTCAATCCGGGCAAAGACCGGTAAGGCAAGGCAGAGCCCTGCGCCCTGTCTCCTTTGGTCGCTGCTCAGCCCCCTTGGGTTTCGCATAAAACGGGCCTAGGCTCAGCCCATCTCACAAGGCCTGATCTAGGCCACTGATTTTGGAGACTGATTGATGATCGCCGCTGATATCCTGCCGCGCTGGCAATCCGCCCTGCCCTTCTGGCTCTCCTTTTTGCTGCTGCCGCTGATCTGGGCCGCCGCCCTGTTTGGAGGCTGGATCATTCTGCTGCCGCCGCTGGTGACCTGGTATCTGTTTGCGGTGCTGGATGGCGTTTTAGGGCTCAACCCTGAAAATGCCGACCCGGCAACACCGGAGGAGGATCTGGTCTGGTATCGCAGCCTGACCACCGCCTGGGTGCCGCTTCAGTTTCTCACCCTGTTTGGTCTGATCTGGTATGTCAGCGATGCCGGCCATCTGTCTGGGCTGGAAAAGTTCGGGGTGTTTTTTGGTGCCGGTGTGGTCACCGGAACCATCGGCATCAACTACAGCCACGAGCTGATGCATCAGCGCAACCGACTGGAGCGCAGCCTGGCTGATCTGTTGCTGGCCATGGTCCTGTATTCGCATTTCCGCTCTGAGCATCTTTTGGTGCATCACCGCTATGTCGGCACCCCCCGCGATCCCGTCACTGCCCGCTATAACGAGGGCTTTCACCGGTTTTATCCGCGCGTGTTGCGACAATGCTGGCAGTCCGCCTTCCGGGCCGAACGTGAAAAGCTCGCCAAAAAGAACCTGCCCTGGACCCATGCCAAAAACCCGTTTTTCCGCTACTGGGGATTGCAGATCACCATGCTGATGCTGGCGCTGCTGCTTGGCGGTGTAACCGGTCTGGTGCTGTTCCTGGTGCAGGCCGGCGTTGCCATCTGGCAGCTGGAGCTGGTCAACTACGTGGAGCATTACGGGCTGACCCGCAAACACCTGGGCGAGGGGAAATACGAACATGTCCGCCCGCATCACTCATGGAATGCCGCTCATAAGGCCTCAAACTGGCTGCTGATCAACCTGCAACGCCACTCGGATCACCACTACCGGCCGGATCGGCGGTTTCCCTTGTTGCAGAACTATACCCCCTCGGATGCACCGCAACTGCCCTATGGCTATCCGGTGATGACGGTGGCGGCAATGATCCCACCCCTGTGGCGCCGGGTGATGAACCCAAGGGTACGGCGCTGGCGTCAGATGTATTACCCCGAAATCACCGACTGGAGCAGCTACAACAAGGCCAAAACCCCCATGCCGCGCGCCTAGGGGAAAACCCCTTCATACTGCCTGGGTGCCATGGTCTGAATCGGAAAGGGCCTGAAACGGAAAAAGAACACTGACCGGCCCAAGGGTCAGTGTTCTTTATAAGACCCTTGGCAAGGGTCTCAATGAGGCACAGGTCGGAAGTGAGTTTGGACGGACAACTCCCTTGCTGCACTGCAACAAGGGCATACTGACGTATACAACCCTTAAAAAAGCTTAACACCACCCACACAACCAAGGGAATTTTCATTAGCGCAGTGAAAGCAGCCAAATAGAAACATGGGGTTTCTCAGTTGCGGTATTACATTAACTTACTGAGCACCCCATGGCTGCAAGTCAATTAGCGCTTTGCCCAAACCTTCATCGTCTCATCCAGACCGCGCACTTCTTGCTCTGGGTGGCATTCAAAGCCCTGGGTTATCTCAGAGTTGGGATGTTCCAGCTGAGCTTGCAGCCGCAGGGCATCGCTCATGACAATTGGCGTCTTTAGCCGCCGGGTCATTTCTTCCAGCCGGGCTGCAACATTCACCGCTGTCCCGATCACCGCATATTCCAGACGGTTAGCCCCGATATCCCCCAGCAAGGTTTCGCCAAAATGGATACCAATCCCGGCTTGGATTTCCGGCTCGCCCATGCGGCGGCGTTCCCGGTTCCAGATCGTCAGGGCCTCTTGCATTGCCAAGGCACATTCCAAGGCATTGCTCGCGTCGCGTTCTCCGGCGGTAGGCGTGCCAAAGGTCGCCATCAACCCATCGCCTAGATATTTATCAAGCGTGCCGTTATGACGAAAAACCTCGCGCTCCATCCGGCCATGAAACCCGCGCAGCAGGGCAATAACCTGGTGCGGATCCCGTCCGGCGGCAAGCCGCGTAAAGCCTATGATATCGATGAACAGTACCGCAACACTCTGGATCTTCACCTGCTTCAAAGGTTCGTCGTTCTGCGACAACTGCTCCACCACATTGGGTGAAAAGTAGCGCGACAGGTTGGCGCGTTCACGTTCAAGCCCGGCGTTATTCAACAGCAAGGTATTGGTCCGGCGCGCCGATATCCCCAGTGTGATTGCAACGATGAGAAAGACAATGACCTCCTGTATGCGCAACTGGGGAACATAGCTGTTGGGGTCCAGGAATTGTAACAAGTCGGAATCAGCGCCAAAAGCATCAATCGCCGCCTCTGTAAGCCCCGGAGCAGGCGTGGCAAACCACCATGACAGGGCCGTCGCCCCCAGCCACATCACAAAGGTCCAGACCCCAATGGCAATCACCGTACGCCAGGAATAGGCCATGGTACCAACGGCCAGGATCACAAAGAAGTAGATGAAATTGTCTAACCTGTACTGCATCGCAAGCGGCATCGCATCGACGCTCAACGGGTTCGGCCCGATCATCCCCAGGGTCATCAAAAACAAATCAACAAAGATCAGGAACAGCTCAAGGCGCGACCGCCCAACACGCCCGACACGCTGGATAAACCAGCCATTCAGGCACAGCAGCGCCATGATGCCGATGTGATAGGCGACTTCAAAATGCGGGTGCACTGAGACGACAAAAATCGCAAAGATCGTCATCGCGATCCAGCGCGCTTTCACCGCCAGTTCCAAGCCTTCACGCTTGTGGTTTTCCAGCGCCGCCAAGACATATTGCGTCTCTGGAGTGTCTTCGACCTCTGTCACCCGATACAAATCATTCAATCTGGACTTGGGCGGAATCAGAGCAGAGTCAGTCATCAGGAAATCCCTATTTCTGTGCCCTAGATAGGCAGTCCCTCGGTAACATACATCCTCCAGCTGGTAGGCAACACGAAAAAACCCCGCCTAACAGGCGGGGCAAGGTGCGGTCCCCATGTTCATGCCGCGCCACATTGGGTGACGCAGGCTCGGGGACCGGTGGTTAACTTGGATAAGTTTGAAAACAGTCGGGCGGGCTAGTTCTGCATTTCAGCCCGGATTTGCTGGCGCAACACGTCGATGGGCACCGTCTGGCCATCGCGCTTAAAGCACCAGTAGGTCCAACCATTACAGGAGGGCGCGTTTTCCAGATGTGCCCCCACCTGATGGATCGAGCCTTTGACATTGTCCCCAATCAGCGTGCCATCGGCGCGCACCTTGGCTTTATGTCTTTGGTTCATCGAATACAGCTCATCGCCGGGGCGCAGCATGCCACGTTCCACCAGCTGGCCAAAGGGCACACGCGGCTCGGCACGTTTGCTGGTCGAGACCTGCAGCGCTTCGCGGTCGAATTTGCGCACGGATTTGATCCGCTCTTCGGCCACTTTTCGATAGCTTTCTTCCTGCTCGATGCCGATGAATTCCCGGCCCAGCATCTTGGCCACAGCGCCGGTGGTCCCGGTGCCAAAGAAGGGGTCAAGAACCACGTCACCGGGGTTGGTGGAGCCAACCAGGATACGATGCAGCAGGGATTCCGGTTTCTGCGTCGGGTGCGCCTTGTCGCCGTTCTCGTCCTTTAGCCGCTCATGGCCGGTGCAGATCGGCAGCACCCAGTCCGAGCGCATCTGGATGCCCTCGTTTAGCGCCTTCAGCGCCTCATAATTGAAGGTATATTTGCCACCTTCAGATTTCGACGCCCAGATCATCGTCTCATGGGCGTTGGTGTAACGCTTGCCGCGGAAGTTCGGCATTGGGTTGGACTTGCGCCAGACCACATCGTTGAGAATCCAGAAACCCTCGTCCTGCAGCGCGGTGCCGACGCGGAAGATGTTGTGGTACGAGCCAATCACCCAGATCGCGCCGTTTGGCTTCAGGATCCGGCGGGCCTGGTGTAGCCAGCGGCTGGTGAAATCGTCATAGGCCGCAAAACTGGAGAACTGATCCCAATGATCATCCACCGCATCGACCTTGCTGTTGTCGGGCCGGTGCAACTGGTTCTTCAATTGCAGGTTATAGGGGGGGTCCGCAAAGATCAGATCGATAGAGTTGTCCGGCAACCCGGCCATCACGTCGATACAATCGCCGTCAATAATCGTGTTTAAAGGAAGCGCCGCGGCGCCCTTCGTCATTGTTTTAGTCATTTGCTCTGCCTCAAAACCACTCGGCGCATTTTTGCGCTCATTTTGGTTATCCACAGGATGAGTCATCCGGGATTCGAGGTCAATTTGTTTTTTAGATCAGCCCTCTACGGTTCACTCTTGATACAATATCTTGTGTACCGGCTTGAAGGAGCGCCGATGATGTGGTGTCACCCCCAATTCGACCAAGGCCTCCCGGTGTTGCTTTGAAGGATATCCGGCGTTGCGCTCCCATCCATATCCTGGAAACTGTTGCGCCAAATCCACCATGAGCAAATCGCGTGCCTCTTTTGCCACGATCGAGGCGGCTGCAATCGAGACTGATTTGCCATCTCCTTTGACCACTGCTTCCGACTCAATTGTCAGGTCGCGGGGGATCATATTGCCGTCAATCAGCAGGTAATCCGGGGGCGGGTCCAAGGCCGCCACCGCGCGCTCCATCGCCAGATGCGAGGCGCGGAGAATATTAATGGAATCAATCTCTTCAACGCTGGCCTCTGCGAGGGAAACCTCGGCACTGGCCCAGATCTCTGCGGCGAGGGCGGCGCGTTTTTTTGCGCTCAGCTTTTTGGAATCATTCAGCCCTTCAGGCAGCTGCGCCAGATCCAGGACCACGGCCGCCGCCGTGACGGGTCCGGCAAGCGGCCCCCGGCCCACCTCATCGACTCCGGCAATCCTCAAATAGCCCTTTTCATGGGCGGCGAGCTCTAGGCTGTTGTCTGGCTGTTCCATGTCCCTGTCAGACCCAAAATCATCCCGTTTTGCAAGCTCTCGGCGCAAGCCGACCGCTGTGAGGCACAAAAAGAAGGGGGCCAAGGCCCCCTCAAGTCTGCTCGACGTGTTGCACTTGGGTCACTTTTCAGCGTGCCCCTTAGCGATTGACCAGGCGGTAGCCATGCTTGTTCAGACACCAGGGCTTGTAAGCGGTGCGATTTTTCCGACCGTTCCAGAAGGTCACCTTGCAGCTTTGCGGCAGGGAACGGACCTGATTGTAGTTGCGTTGCAGGCAACCGCGCGCCACCAGGGTTTTGCCATTTCGGAAGTTGGGAAAATACTTCACGCATTGTGCCGGCAGATCATAGCGACCAAAGCGCGGCGGCAGCGGACGGGGATGCGGCGTTGGATTTGGGCGATGCGGCCGGGTCACAGTCCCACGGCGGTGGTCCCGCGTGTTGTGATCGTGAATTGCCGCGCCCAGGATGCCCAAAACCGCCAGTCCTGCGACCACCTTGCCAAAGTCATCCCCGGCCCGCGCAGGCCCCGAGGAGGCCCCGGTGATGGCCAGTGCTGCGGCCAGAATGACGGCGATGAATTTACGGTGTTGTTTAGGCTGTGTGCTCTGGGTCATCGGATTGGTTCCTATTGTGTTACTGTCTGGTGGTGCCGCCTGATAGGGCGGCAACCCGCTGTGTTTCAGCCATGTCTGCCGTGATGTCGGCAGGGGTTATGGCAGGGATGTTGGCGGGTTTAAAATCTGTGCCCTCACACTCGGCCCACACCGCTCAGACAGGCAATAACAGCGCCATGATATCGAATAACCGATGGGACAAACGGCTGTTGTTATTGAATTTCATTCGGTTTTCAGGGCAGGGTGTGCGGATGAAACACGCCCTTGCCATACCGCTGATATGCTTTGCTTTGTTGGCGCAGATTGCGCCCGCACAGGCCGCCGATTGCTATGCCGATTACAAGGCCAAGCAGAACAACCCGCTGAAATTGCATTACGGGGTGATCCAGATCCGGGGCGCCTGCAACAAGGCCGCCGCGCAGGGGGAAATCCAGTCCCGCCTTGCGGCCTCCGGCTGGACCCTGTTGAATGTGATGGCGATCTTTGGTCCCGAAGGCCTGCAACAAAGGAAGGCCAATGCCGGATCCTACTTTCTCCGTTTCTGAGGCCCGCACCGCAGGCAGCCGTATCATCGCCTTTGGCATCGCCCTGATCGCCGCCCTGTTGGCCATCACTGGCACAGTGCTATTGCTGGCCCTGCCCGACGCCAATGCCTTTAACGCACGGGTGGAACAGCTCTTTGTCGAAAACGACCTGACCGCCCAGGCCGAAATCAAACTGCTGGAGATCCTGGCCCAATCCGGCACCGCCTTTGCCGATACCCTGGCCAGCTACCGGGTGGTGATTTTTGTGCTCTTGGTCTTTGCCACCGCCATGATGATTGTCGCTCTGGTGGTGCTGGCAATGCTCTTGCTGCTCAACCGCCGCATGGCCCAGATCGAACGATCGGGTATTCAGGTGACCGAGCTGTTGATCAGTCGCGAGGAACACACTGTCTACCTCAACAACATGGGGTTCAAACTGACCGCCGCCGCGATGGAGACACTCTCTGCCCTGGCCGAGGCCCGGATGGATGATGACGTGCTGTCAGGCGCCGAGATCGAGGCGGTGATTTCCGGAAAGCACAGCAGCGATTGCGAAGAGGCCGCCGGCGCCACCCGGATCAAGCGGCTGCGCGACACTCTGGGCAACCAGATGGTGAGCGAACTTCTGGTCAAAAACATTGCCAAACGCGGCTATGTCTTGGCGATCAGCAAAGACGTCATCCGCATGGTCTGACCTGCCTGCCTGTGTCTGGGCGCGCCAAGTGCTGGTCACAACTTGGCGAGCCGGGGTGGATTTGGCAGCAAAACACATCCCCTGTGCACAGATGATCCTTCCAGCCACTGGATATTCACCTCCAAAGCCCCACATATAGGGCTGCCTCCCTGTGGGAGGCGCCCTGGGGTGTCTCTCGTTGCGTCCGGGGCTCAACAGGCCTCTCGGACGTCGGGGGGACAAGAGGATCGCCCCGAATGAACGCACATGTTCCGCCTCCCCCCAACAGTGCCGGCCCCAACAGTACCGGGCCACAGAATCGCGGCCCGCAAAATCATGGCTATGGCATTCTGGTCGAGCCCCTGCGCGGCGAGGTTCAGGTGCGGCGCGGTGGTTGCCTTTTGGCCAAAAGCACCCGCGCGCGGGTGATGTATGAAACCCGGGTACAGCCAACCATCTACATTCCGCGCGATGATCTCGTGGTGGATCTCTCCAACAAAGTTGGTCTGCAGACCTTCTGCCCCTTCAAAGGCACCGCCTGCTACCATGACCTGAAACTAGAGGATGGTCGCGTCGACAACGCCGTCTGGATCTATGAGAACACCCTGCCAGAGGCCTCGCAGATCGCAGGCCATGTGGGCTTCGTCTCTGATCCTGACACCCTGATCGACCTTGGCTCGAATCAGATTGCGCCACCTGAATATGGCAATATCTCCGGTCCGCTGGTCGACTGGCTGCTGCGTGAGGCTGCCTTTTTACCCACCCCAGCAGAGTTTACCAAGGCCTTTGCTGAAAAGCTGCTTGAGCAAGGCGTGAACCTGTCGCGCCTATCGGTACTGGCCTGGTCCTTGCACCCACAAATCGCGGGGAAAAACTTCATCTGGCAGAAGGCCACAGATGAGGTGACGACCTATGCGCCCAGCTATGAAATCTACGAACACCCCGCCTATAATGCCAGCCCGTTGCGCCATGTCTCCAAAGGCCTGGGCGGTGTGCGCCATCGTATCGACACCGAAGACAGCGACGATGCCTTCCCCATCCTCAGCGACCTGCGCGCCGCCGGGGCAACGGATTACGTCGCCATGCCGCTGCCCTTCTCGGATGGGCGAATCAATCTGCTCACCGTGGCCTCGGATCACCCGAATGGGTTCTCTACCGCCAATCTGGGCCTGATCTTTGAATGTTCCGCCGTGGTGGCGCGCTACTATGAGGTATTCATGCAGCGCGAAAACGCCCAATCCCTGCTGGAAACCTATGTGGGCAAACGCACCGGTGAACGGGTTTTGGGCGGCAAGATCCGCCGCGGTGAAGGCGATGAGATCGACGCCGCCATCATGTTCTGCGATCTGCGTGGCTCAACCCTTCTGGAGGAGCAGCTGGGGCGGCATGACTATATCAAGCTGCTGAATGCGTTTTTCGACACCGCCTCTACCATCGTGCATGACAATGGCGGCGAAGTGCTGAAATTCATCGGCGACGCGGTTCTGGCCGTGTTTCCCGCCGGCGAGGAGAGCGGTCAGGATGCAGATCAGGCCCGTGCTCAGGCGCTGAAGTCCGCCCGCAGTATTGTCCCGGCTCTGGCGGAGGTCGCAGCCGAGCATGACCTGCCTGAACTCAAATGTGCCAGCGGTATTGCCTATGGCACCGTGACCTATGGCAATGTCGGCTCGCGGGAGCGGCTGGATTTCACCGTCATTGGCCAGGCTGCCAATATCGCGGCCCGCCTTGGCGACTATGGCAAGACGCTGGGCCATCAGATCGTGGTCAGCCAGAACTCGCTGCCAGGCTCCTGCCAAAACGCCACACCTCTCGGCGCCTTGAGCCTGCACAATGTCAGCCAACCAGTCGAAAGCTACGCTCTCGCGCCCTTCCTCATCGCGCCAGACCGTAAGCCCCAGCCCGAACCAGGTGGCCCACCGCCCGTTCCCGTCAAAGTCATCAAATAGCTGCGCAATTGAAGTTGCCCAAAATAGACGGGATCACAAGGCGCACCGCCTGCCGCAGGTGCTGGCGCGCCGCCCGGAACGGGCGGCGCCGGGCCCAAGGGCCGGGTGGTTTTGCGTCAGTAAAACAGGCCCGGCGCGCGGGAGCCCCCCCTTGCCTGTCAGGCTGTCCGCTTACCAGATCCGACTGGTTTGACCATTTCAAACCAGACAGCAGCCACAGCCTACCTACGAAGCAGGAGCAGTCGCCACAGATCGTTGACTATCATCCCCCATGGAGATCAACAGCGGCTCTTCTGCCTGCCGCGCCTTGAACGCCGCCTTGTCCGTCATACCCTGCCAATCCTGATGCACCAGCGATTGCGCCACAGCCCCACCCAGCGTGGTGCCAGGGCCGGTGACGATAAACAGATCCGGCGCAAATTCCTGCGCTGCGATCTGCACAGCACGGGTGAAATCATAGCTCTCCACCACCTGATGCCCCAGGGTATAGTCCCAAAGACTTGCCAGATCAGTAGACCCCGGCTGCCAGATTGCCCCGCGCCCATCCACCAGCGGCACTGCGGGCTGCGTCAGCATGGCGCCATCGAGACGTTTGCGCCCCTCAGCGGCCACCGGAGCCTGTAGCGCTGTGTGAAATCCGGCGTGGTTGGCCAGCCGCATGGGGAAACGATCTGCGATTTGCGGCACCGCAGCTTCAAAGGCAGCCAGGCCTGCGTCATCTCCGGCCAGCACCAGCATCCCCCCCAGATCAATCGACAGCGCCAAAACATGCCCGCTGCGGCCGTTGATCTGCGCCACCAGTGCCAAAAGCTCGGCCTTGCGCTGCAGATCTGGGCGCCAGTCATCACTGGTAAAGGGATAGACCAGCTGCCCGCCAATCAGATGCTCCTGCATCAAGGTCCCCATGGTGTTCACCAACTCAAACCCGTCCTGCGCTGACAGCGCCCCGGCAGCGGCCAGCGCGATATACCAGCCCATGGAGTTGCCAGTGACCGCAACCACCTCGATATCCTCCGCCAGTGACTGCGCATCCGCCAAAGCGCTGGCATAGATCAGCGGTGAAGCAATATCCCCGCGCGAGTATTTCCCCACCGAAAACCGCGTTGCCCCATCCAGAGCGGTGACCTCTTCCTGGCCCAATGCAGCCCGCGCCGCGTCAAAACCCGCAAACAGCGCCGCCTTATCGGCGTGATGGCGGTGCAGATAGCCCAGCTCGGGTTTGTTGTAGGTGCCCCGGCCGGGGCAGATCAGAACGGCGGTGCGGGTCATGGTTTTGCTCCTACCAGGTCCAGGGCTGCGGCAAGAATGCTGTCTTTTGAGGGCAGCGTTGCGGCATAGGCCGGGCCGGTGGCGATGAAGCAATCCTCGGCAGCGATGCGCGCGGCAGGGCGGTCGCTGGCCTCTGTAAACAGTGCCATCAGCGCCTCGGATTGGCTGCCGGTGGTGCGGCATTCATCGACAATCAGGACATGTTTGCAGCTCTTGGTCGCTTCCAGCAGCGCCTCTGCCGGCAGCGGTGCCAGCCAGCGTAGATCAATAATGCGGGTCTTTATGCCCCGCGCCTCCAGCTCGGCCTGGGCCTGAGTCGACAGATAGCGCCCATTGCCATAGGTCACGATGGCAAGATCCGTCCCTGCGCCATGCTGACCTACCTCACCCAAAGCGATGCTTTGATCAGGGGCTGGGTAGGTCCGCATCCAGCCGCCATCCTTGGCCGCGTGCAGGTCCCGCATCGGGTAGAGCGCGATTGGTTCGACAAAAACCACCACCCGCTGTTCTTCACGCGCCAGTCGCACGGATTCGCGCAGCATCATCGCCGCCTCTGCCCCATCCGAAGGGCAGGCAATCACGATCCCCGGAATGTCGCGCAACACCGCCAATGAGTTGTCATTGTGGAAATGGCCACCAAAACCCTTTTGATAGCCCAGGCCCGCAATGCGCAGCACCATCGGGTTGCTGAACTGGCCATTGGAGAAAAACGGCAGGGTTGCCGCCTCGCCGCGCAGCTGGTCTTCGGCATTGTGCAGATAGGCCAGGAACTGAATTTCCGGCATCGGCACAAAACCATTATGCCCCATGCCAATGGCTAGCCCCAAAATCGACTGCTCATCCAGCAGCGTATCAATCATCCGGTCCGGGCCAAAGCGCTGGTGCAGCTTTTGGGTGACGCCGTAAACGCCGCCCTTACGGCCCACGTCTTCGCCCATCATGACGATCTCGCTATGCGCCAGCATCAGATCGGTCAGCGCCCAGTTTATCAGCCGCGACATCGGCTGCGGCTCGGACATAGCCCGCATGTCACCGCCAAAAGCAGTGGCGCGGTCCGCTGCGCTGGGTCCATTGCTGGCAGCGCAGGCGCGGGTGGGCGGGATCAGGCTGGCCGCAACATCGGCACCGCTTTGCAGATGCGGACGTGTCACCACCTCGGCGCGGATACGTTCCACCCGGGCACAGGTCTCGGTGTAGATCTTCAGCGCCTCTGCCCGGGGCAAGGCGCCGGCCTGGTCCAACAGGCGCACCGAATGCAGCAGCGGATCATTGGCCTCGTCTGCCTCGACCTCGGATTTGGGCAAATAGGTCGTTGGCACATCCGCGCCGGCATGACCGTAAAGCCGCACAGTGCGCAGATGCAAAAAGGCGGGTTTCTTGCGGCGGCGCACGTAATCGGCGGCCTCTTGTGCCACCGCATGGGCCGCGTAGATGTCCAGCCCGTCCGCCTTGAAGTATTTGATACCGGGGCGGGCGCGCATCGAGGTCTCGATCCAGCCCTGGGGTGTCTTGGTCGAAATGCCGATGCCGTTGTCTTCGCAGACAAACAACAGCGGCAGCGGCATTGACTGTACCGAGGTCCAGCCAGCCGTATTGATCGCCCCCTGCGCGGTGGAGTGATTGGCAGAAGCATCGCCAAAAGAACACATGACAATGCTGTCGTCGCGCATGAGCTGATGTTCGGGCGCATGGCGTTTGGCAGCACCGATGGAATAGGCAGCACCTACCGCCTTGGGCAGGTGGCTGGCGATGGTCGAGGTCTGCGGCGGGATCATCAGCGCCTTGGAGCCCAGCACCTTATGCCGCCCGCCCGAGGTTGGGTCCTCAGATGAACATGCAAAGGACAGAAGCATATCCCAGGCAATGCGTTGCCCCGGCACCTGATCGGCGCGGGAAATCTGAAAGGCGGCATCGCGGTAGTGCAAAAACGCCATATCATCGGGGCGCAGCGCACGGGCAACCGCCGCCATGCCCTCATGCCCTGACGAACCAATGGTATAAAACCCCTGGCCCGCCTTTTGCATCGCCCGGCTGGTAATATCCAACGCCCTGCTCAACACCTGTGCCCGGTAGATCCCCACCGCCTGCTCAGGTGCCAGCCCCGCCGCTGGCGCCGCGCCCTGCGGCAGGGCGCCGGAGGCAACCCGATCCAGGAAGTTTTGATGCACGATCTGAGCGCGGTCCATTGGCTATCCCTTTGTCTGTTCCGCCCCTGTTATCAGGCAAACCAGACATGAATTCCAATGAGATTATCTGCCCAATTCATGCGAATTCAGAATGAATCAGGCCGCAACGCCCCGACAGCTTGGCCCGCCAATCATGGATCGCCCCCAGTTGAAATTTGTGCTGCTTTTCATAAGTGTCGCAACCGGACCCTAAGGCCACGAGCCTATCCAAAGCCCCCTCCACTGCCTCCCGCCACTGGCCCCATGGCCATCAGCGACTGGGTTGCATCTTCGTCTTCCTCAAACAGGCCATCTGATCGCCATGGACGGCGGTGAGTTTCTTTTTGTTACGAGAGCGCGTAGTCATGGGGCAACTCATCCCCCTTGGAACAGGGTGCGATGCCGACTGTGCACCGATCATTTCAACCCAAGGATCAAAATGCCCCGCGCCGACTCCCCTTACCGGCCTACCCTTGTCGATATGGCTCTCAAAACCTTGTGGAAACAGGAGTTCCACGGGGTCGCCATAGGGCGGCAGCAGCGACAGCGCGGCGCTGCACCAACAGTGCCGCCTTCTGCTGTCACTGCGTGCCTATCGTCTTGGCATTGATGGGGCCGAATGAAATGATCGGTTATTCACCCGACGCAGCCCTGCCGGCTGGCCCCTTTCGGTTCATCGCGCTGGATGTGGAAACCGCCAGCCGTGACAGCGCCAGCATCTGCCAGATCGGCATTGCCTGTGTACGTGCGGACAGCCACATCGAAACCTACACAACCTATGTAAACCCCGAGCAAAGCTTTGCCGCCTTCAACACCGAATTACACGGCATTGATGCAGCAACTGTCGCCCAGGCCCCCTGCTTTCCAGAGGCATGGGAACTGCTGAAGCCGCTGTTAGAACTACATCATCTGGTGCAGCACAGCAGCTTTGACAGCAGGGCCATCAGCGCAGCTTGCCGTGCCTATCGCCTGCCCAATGCAGATCTGAGCTGGAGTGACAGCGTCAAGATTGCCCGCCGGGCCTGGCCTGAGTTCAAAGGCAACGGCGGGCATGGGCTGGGCAACCTAAAAAGGGAACTGGGGCTTTCGTTTCAACACCACGACGCCGGGGAAGATGCCCGCGCCGCAGCGCAGGTGGTCCTGCTGGCGGAAGACCGGTTGGGCAAGAGCTTTGATGCGATCAGCGGCACCGCGCGCAAAGCACAGTTCAATCTCCCGCTTGGTCCACCATAAGACGCAGCCAATGAGTCCTGCCCCAAAGACACTCCACCAAGGGATTCACCAGAAATTCAGGGAGATCCTATAGCGTTGCTCCCGAAATGAATGCCCAAACAGGGCAACAAATCGCGGAGATACGTATGAAGTTAATTGGTAAAACCCTGACCCTCGCGGCAGCGGTTGTGTGTACTGCGTCCCTCATGGCGTCAAAAACAATGGCGGAGCCTGTGCAACTCACTACCCTGGAATGGCCGCCCTATGTGAATTCCGATGGATCTGGGACCAGCACCGACCGGGTTATCGAAATTCTGCAAGGCGCCGGCATCGAAACCACCGTGCAGGTCTTCCCCTGGAACCGTGCGGTGAACCTGGCCGCCAAAGACCCGGCGTGGCTTGGCGTCTACCCAGAATATTACTCCGAAGCGGATGATGCCGACAAAGGTGGCGATCGCTGCCTGTATTCCAAATCCTTTGGCACCAGCCCGGTTGGCTTTGCCCAGCGGATCGACGCGCCAATCACCTGGTCTGACCACGCCGACCTGACCAGCTACACCATTGGTGTGGTGTCCGGCTATCTTAACGAGGCCCGTTTCGACGCCATGGTCGCCAATGGGGAGCTCCAAACCCAGGAAGTGACCGCCGATGACGCAAACCTTAAAAAGGTTGCCGCTGGTCGCATCGATGCTGCTGTGATCGACCGCGAAGTCATGGCGCACCTGCTTGCCGATATGCCCGCGCTTGCTGAACGACTGGAATTCAACCCCGTCCCATTGGCGGAACATGGGCTTCATATCTGCTTTGAAAACTCAGACGCAGGCCGCGCATTGCGGGACCAGTTCAACGCCGCATTCTAAGCCGCGCCTTGTTGTTTTAAGATGCGAAAAGCCCGTGTGTAGGGCTTTTCGTCCCCCTTGCTGCGCTCTTACCAGTCGTGCCTATTCTAATCCATTGGTGGTATTTTTGAGCCTGACAATTCACGCTTCCACTGTTGGTCAATCGTGAAAACTCAGAAGTTTGTACCCTGTACAACCCCACCCCGGATTCCCATGAGACGCTCTGCTGCACCGTGCTGAAAAAGAGAAAGCCTCAGGCGTTTCCGCCTAAGGCTTTGATAAAGTGGTGAGCCGTGATGGGTTCGAACCATCGACCTACTGATTAAAAGTCAGTTGCTCTACCAGCTGAGCTAACGGCCCACTCAAGCCGTGTGCCTACCCCTGCCCCCTAAACGCGTCAAGCATAAATTTCCGGTTCTTTCAAATCTTTGCATGGCAGGTTATGTCGCTATCCGATGGAATATTCAGATTCAACACAAAACCTTGCCTTCATGAAAATGCACGGGCTTGGGAATGACTTCGTAGTCATCGATTCGCGGGGCCGGAAGGCTGTGACGACTCCTGCACTTGCACGAAAAATTGGCAACCGAAATACCGGTGTTGGCTTTGATCAACTCGCGGAAATTCGTTCCGGTGAGAATACCGACATAATTTTGGATTTCTGGAATGCAGATGGAACCGTCGCCGGTGCATGCGGCAATGCCACGCGCTGCGTCGCTCAACATGTTTTATCTGAAACGGGTACCGAGACCTTAACCATCGAAACGCTGCGTGGAGTTTTGCAGGCCAGGCGAGCCGACAACGATTTGGTATCGGTAAATATGGGTATTCCACAACTCGATTGGGAGGACATCCCATTATCCCATGCCGTTGATACTCAACATCTGCCAATAGATGGCGATCCCGTCGCCATCAGCATGGGAAATCCACACTGTGTGTTTTTTGTGGACGACATTCTTGCCGTAAATGTTGCTGAACTCGGGAAGGAGACAGAACACCATGAATTGTTCCCGAACAACACCAACGTCGAATTTGCCGAGATCCGGTCCAAACAGGAAATCCGCATGCGCGTCTGGGAGCGCGGTACAGGAATTACGCTAGCGTGCGGTTCAGGTGCATGCGCAACAGCAGTTGCCGCAAATCTACGCGGCCTGACGGGCAAAACTGTTCAGATCGAAGTTGATGGCGGCTGGCTGACCCTTGACTGGCGTGATGATGGCGTCTGGATGACCGGCCCAACCGCCCACGTTTTTAGTGGTACGTTCGAAACGGCTTTTTTGGATTCGAATTGATGACCGCTAAACCACCGGTTTTCGCAAC
>CAJQNB010000034.1 GCA_905479575.1 uncultured Pseudophaeobacter sp. | reverse complement strand
AGCCGAAGCCTATATCCTGACCAAGGATGAAGGTGGTCGTCACACGCCGTTCTTCGCCAACTACCGTCCTCAGTTCTACTTCCGGACTACTGACGTCACCGGCACCGTGACCCTGCCCGAAGGCACCGAAATGGTTATGCCAGGCGACAACCTGAAGTTCGACGTTGAACTGATCGCCCCCATCGCGATGGAAGCCGGTCTGCGCTTCGCCATCCGCGAAGGCGGCCGCACCGTTGGCGCTGGCGTCGTTTCCAAAATCACTGAGTAAGGTCGAAGCCCAGCTTGCTGGGGTTCTGGCCGGTGGTGACAGGGTATTCGCGCCAAGGCGCGAATGTCCCGAAAACCACACAGGTGAATTCTACAAAAGGGCGCCCCAAGGGGCGCCCTTTTTCTTGCGAGAAAGCCCAAGTTTTCAATCCTACACGGGCACCTTTCCAAGCCGGAAAGGCGTCAAGTAGAACTGCTGACGAATGCTATTTTTTAAAGCCGCTTTTATTTTTTGTGCCATCCACAGGTACGTACCGCTGCCCGGGTTTGGGCGTGGGCGGCAGAGGGTTGCCTTTTGTCGTAGTGCGCTCTTGGCCTGTCTTCCCTCCGCGAGGGCCAACGATTTCAACTTGGCCTGAGCCAGGAGCTTTTTGTCCCGGTTTAAGTGTTTTGCTCATATGTAATTCTCCAAAAATTTACGATGAGTCATGGCTGGAGACTCATTAGGGTTGAATGGTAGCGCATAATACAGGGTTTAGGGGAGTTTAATGCTGGGGTGAGGAAGGAGGGAGGCCAGACGTCCATATGAAGCAAAACAGCAGGTTCCACTTTGGCCTTTGTGGGAGAGAAACTGAGTTTCCTTTACTTGTCGCGTTGTTTGGGATTTTGTGTAGTTGCACCTATTAGGAGAGCCAAATGCTCAAAATGCGCCTGCAAACTTTCATCAAGCTTTGCCATTTCGATCAAGTCGAGTTGGCAGGTGCACTTGACACCATGCTGAATAGTCCAGGTGTTGGTCACAACTTTCATTGGTCTTTGAAAAAAGCCATTCATCAACATATTGAAGGTGCTTCCCCTAAAGAAATCGAAGGGATCTTGGAGACACCGACTAAAGAAGCAGAACGTAAGTACAACAAAGCTGCTTTTGAGCACTTCATAGCAAAGTTTGGGAAGGCCAAACATATAGAAGTAGTTGATCAAGAGCGGGTCTACTCTGTACCTAACTTTGACATCGAGTTAAAAGTTGACCCTTGGTTTCGTACCTTCGAAAAGGGGCAGAGTCACCTGCACCTAGTTTGGGCGACACAAAAACCGGAACTCGCTCAAAGAATTGCAAACATAGGCTCTCTAATCTTGCTTGATTCCTTCAAGGGAACAGCATTGGGGAATTCTAGGTTCTGCATCATGGATCTTGTGAAGCCTAAAAGGTACTCAGACAAGACGATCTCAGACAAAACCAAGCTGGCTTTGGAGTTGGCGTGCCGTTCAATTGAGACTTGTGCCAAACTTGTATGAGGCGTGTATTTGTTTGCATTGGTCGACCGTAACAAACCCCAAACCCACCGTCCGCCCCTCATGCAACTGTTTCGCGCGCGAAACGTCTTGCCCCATGGGCCATTCAGGCGTATAGGGCGCTAGTTCCCTGGTGGAACAACAAGGCGGGGTGATTCCCGCCTTTTGGGTTCGATGAGGGTAAGCGGTGGTCGCTGCCCCTCCTCTCAACCCCCACGCCTAGATAAAGGCTGACTAATGCAAAGCCAAAATATCCGTATTCGGCTCAAGGCATTTGACTATCGTGTACTGGACGCCAGCACACAAGAGATCGTCAACACTGCCAAGCGGACCGGCGCGACTGTTCGCGGCCCGATCCCACTGCCAAACAAGATCGAGAAATTCACCGTTCTGCGTGGTCCCCACGTTGACAAGAAATCTCGTGACCAGTTCGAGATCCGTACGCACAAGCGTATGCTCGACATCGTTGATCCGACCCCCCAGACCGTGGACGCGCTGATGAAGCTCGACCTGGCCGCTGGTGTGGACGTCGAGATCAAACTGCAATCTTAAGAACGGAGGGTATAAATAATGCGCTCTGGTATTATTGCAAAAAAAGTCGGCATGACTCGTTTGTTCATGGAAGATGGTCAGCAGATCCCTGTGACCGTTCTTCACCTGGACGGGCTGCAGGTTGTGTCTCAGCGTACCGATGACAAAGACGGCTACACAGCTGTTCAGCTCGGTGCGGGTTCCGCTAAGGTCAAGCGTGTCTCCAAGGCAATGCGCGGTCACTTTGCGGCCTCCAAGGTAGAGCCCAAGCGTAAGCTCGTGGAATTCCGCGTGCCTGCTGATGCTCTCATCGAAGTCGGCGCCGAAATCTCGGCCGAGCACTTCCTGGCAGGTCAAAAAGTTGACGTGACCGGTACATCCATCGGTAAAGGTTTTGCCGGTGCGATGAAGCGCTGGAACTTTGGTGGTCTGCGCGCGACACACGGTGTTTCGATTTCGCACCGTTCGCACGGTTCCACCGGCCAGTGTCAGGATCCCGGTAAGGTTTTCAAAGGCAAGAAGATGGCTGGTCACATGGGCGCCGCCCGCGTAACCACACAGAACCTGGAAGTCGTCAAAACTGACGCCGACCGTGGTCTGGTCTTCATCAAAGGCGCCGTACCTGGTCCAAAGTCTGGCTGGGTCACCGTCAAGGATGCCGTGAAGAAGAAAGCTCCTGAAGGTCTTCCCTTCCCAGCTGGTATCAAAGCCGCTGCGAGCGAAGCCCCTGCGGAAGGTGGTGAAGCATGAAACTTGATGTGATGAATCTCGACGGCAGCAAAGCTGGCGACATCGAGCTGAACGCTGACCTCTTTGGTCTGGAGCCACGTGCGGACATTCTGCACCGTGTGGTCCGCTGGCAGCGTAACAACGCACAGGCCGGTACCCACAAGGTAAAGACCCGTTCGGAAGTCAAATACTCGACCAAGAAGATCTATCGTCAGAAAGGCACCGGCGGCGCACGTCACGGCGCACGTTCTGCTCCGATCTTCCGCGGTGGTGGTATCTACAAAGGCCCCGTTGTGCGTTCGCACGGCCACGAGCTGACCAAAAAGTTCCGTAAGCTGGGTCTGCGTCACGCACTCTCCGCCAAGGCGAAAGCCGGTGAACTGGTGGTGATCTCTGACGCTGCTGCCGAAGGCAAAACCGGTGCTCTGGCCAAACAGGTTGCAAACCTGGGCTGGAAGCGCGCGCTGGTCATCGACGGTGCCGAAGTAAACGCAGGCTTTCTGAAAGCCTCGCGCAACATTGAAGGTCTGGATATCCTGCCAACAATGGGTGCAAACGTTTACGACATCCTGAAGCGTGACACCCTGGTTATCACCAAGGCTGGTCTCGAAGCACTGGAGGCTCGTTTGAAATGAACGCTAAAGCAGAACACTACGACGTGATCCGCAAGCCGATCATCACCGAGAAAACCACCATGGCATCCGAAAACGGTGCGGTTGTTTTTGAAGTTGCGATCGACAGCAACAAACCCCAGATCAAAGAAGCGGTTGAGACCCTCTTTGGTGTGAAAGTGAAGGCGGTCAACACCACCATCACCAAGGGTAAGCAAAAGCGGTTCCGCGGCCAGATTGGCCGTCGCAAAGACGTGAAAAAGGCCTATGTGACGCTCGAAGAGGGCAACACAATCGACGTGTCCACCGGACTCTGAGATCAGGTTCTTTTGAACTAATAGAGAGGCCCTCGCTGCGAAGCGGGGGCCTTTTTTGTTGAGGGCGTGCTATCGGGAGGGCGGCGCCTGACCCTGGGTGGGTGCGAAAGCGCCCTCCCGTGGGGAGGGTCAGGCGCTGCCCGGCCTTCGGCCGAGCTGGTCTTGGTTAGCCTTTTGTTTGTTCGTCAACAGTTTTGGCCATTTTGTCGGCGACATTTACGGCCGTTGCTAGAAAGCGAACCTCATCAGCGTCGAGACCTTTTCCGTAAATCCTTTGAAGAATTTCGTCTTGTTTGGTGGCGAAGAGCAAAATGAGACCAAGTTCGAGCCTATATAGAAAAAGCGCTATTTCTGTTTTGAAGCCCGGCTCTGTCGATGCGCCAACAAGTTCGCCGCTCTTACTGGTATGAATATTTTCAAGATATTTGGGGACGGCTGCTTGAGAGAGTTCTGATAGGCCCCCGTGGTGCTGCCGAAGGCGATGAGGGAGGCTTGAAATTTTGGGGGTCTGATTAGATCTACGTTTTCCTGCCCAAATCTCATCTATCGCTCCTATGATTTCCATATGCTGACGAATTAAGGACGCGGCTTGACCGTACAATCCTTCGGCAACAAGCACCTCGCAGGGGTCGATACCTTGGACAAAGAAGACCGATAGCTGCGCGCTTTGCGCAGCTTTTACTCTTGTTTCTTGGTCGAGGTTGTCAGGCCATTTTTTCCTTGGAAGCGACCTAGGCAAGAAGTTTTCGCGCTCACCGACATTTCATGGGCGATTAGGAACTCGTCGGCTGCGCTTTTGAATTGCTCCCGAACCTTATTACGATGGTGCTTCTGTGAAGCCAAAAAGCTCACAGCGGGAGAGTACATTGGACTTTTTTCATAATTGGCCTATGCGCTAAGATAGAGAGATAGAATGGACTGCAGCTAACACTGCATGTAACGGCTTTCGTTGACAGTGGCTTTATGAGGTTTCTTGCCTTACCCATTGCCACCCACCCCCAACCCTGCTACATCCGCCCAATCCTACTGGCCTCAGATTCGTTCTGGGGCCGTATTCTTTGTGGGATACTTTGAGCTGGGGACCTTCGGGGCCCTAAAGACTGGCCACCTTAGTAGTCATTGTCCAATAGGGACAGGCGGACGGGGGGCTTACACATAGCGGGTCCAAAGACAAAAACCTAAGGATCCGCAGCGATGGGGAAACCCATCGTAGCTAAACGGAAGACAGAAAGCATGGCACTTAAGTCGTATAAGCCGACGACGCCGGGCCAGCGTGGGCTGGTTCTGATCGACCGTTCGGAGCTTTGGAAAGGGCGTCCGGTTAAATCTCTCACTGAGGGTTTGACCAAAAAGGGCGGCCGGAACAACACCGGACGGATTACGATGCGCCGCAAAGGTGGCGGGGCAAAACGCCTCTATCGTATCGTCGATTTCAAACGTAACAAATTCGATATTGCGGCAACCGTTGAACGGATCGAGTATGACCCGAACCGGACCGCGTTTATCGCTCTGATCAAATACGAAGATGGTGAGCAGGCCTATATCCTGGCGCCTCAGCGTCTTGGCGTTGGTGACAAGGTCATTGCTTCGGCAAAGGCAGACATCAAGCCCGGCAACACAATGCCTTTCTCTGGCATGCCGATTGGTACCATCATTCACAACATCGAAATGAAGCCCGGCAAAGGCGGCCAGATCGCCCGTGCAGCCGGTACATACGCTCAGTTCGTTGGTCGTGACGGTGGCTACGCTCAGATCCGCCTGTCCTCGGGCGAGCTGCGTCTGGTGCGTCAGGAATGCCTGGCCACAGTTGGTGCCGTGTCGAACCCCGACAACTCCAACCAGAACTTTGGTAAAGCGGGCCGCATGCGTCACAAGGGCATCCGCCCTTCGGTACGTGGTGTTGTCATGAACCCGATCGATCACCCACACGGTGGTGGTGAAGGTCGTACCTCTGGTGGTCGTCACCCGGTAACCCCATGGGGTAAGCCGACCAAAGGTAAGCGCACCCGTAACAAAAACAAAGCGTCGCAAAAGCTGATTATCCGCTCGCGTCACGCCAAGAAGAAGGGACGTTAATTTATGTCTCGCTCTGTATGGAAAGGTCCTTTTGTCGACAGCTACGTGCTTAAAAAAGCCGAAGCTGCGCGCGAGTCGGGCCGTAATGATGTCATCAAAATCTGGTCTCGTCGTTCCACCATTCTGCCCCAGTTCGTGGGTCTGACATTTGGTGTTTACAACGGCCACAAGCACATTCCCGTAAACGTCTCGGAAGACATGATTGGTCAGAAGTTTGGTGAGTATTCGCCAACGCGCACCTATTATGGTCACGCCGCTGACAAAAAAGCGAAGCGGAAATAAGTCATGGGTAAGGTACAAAATCCCCGCCGCGTGGCAGACAACGAAGCAATGGCGAAAACTCGCATGCTGCGTACCTCCCCGCAAAAGCTGAACTTGGTTGCGCAAATGATCCGCGGCAAGAAAGTCGACAAGGCTCTGATCGACCTGACTTTCTCGAACAAGCGCGTGGCGCAGGACGTGAAGAAATGCCTTCAGTCCGCGATTGCCAATGCTGAAAACAACCACAACCTGGACGTTGACGAGCTGATCGTTGCCGAGGCCTGGGTTGGTAAGAACATGACCCTCAAGCGTGGTCGTCCACGGGCGCGTGGTCGTTTCGGCAAGATCTTGAAACCGTTCGCTGAGATCACCATCAAGGTGCGTCAAGTTGAGGAGCAAGCCTAATGGGACATAAAGTCAATCCGGTTGGCATGCGCCTGCAGATTAACCGCACCTGGGACAGCCGCTGGTACGCCGACACCAAAGATTTTGGTGATCTGCTGCTGGAAGACATCAAGCTGCGCGATTTCATCAAGGATGAGTGCAAGCAGGCTGGCATCGCTCGCGTGATCATTGAACGCCCTCACAAGAAATGCCGTGTGACAATCCACACTGCACGTCCTGGCGTGATCATCGGCAAAAAAGGCGCTGACATCGAAGTGCTTCGCAAGAAGCTGGCCTCGATGACAGACTCGGAACTGCACCTCAACATCGTTGAAGTGCGCAAGCCCGAGCTGGACGCGCAGCTGGTTGGTGAGTCCATTGCTCAGCAGCTGGAACGTCGTGTATCCTTCCGTCGCGCGATGAAGCGTGCCGTACAGTCTGCCATGCGCATGGGCGCCCTGGGTATCCGGGTGAACGTTGCTGGCCGTCTGGGTGGCGCTGAAATCGCCCGTACCGAATGGTACCGCGAAGGTCGTGTGCCTCTGCACACTCTGCGCGCCGACATCGATTACGCTCACAACGAAGCCATGACACCTTACGGTATCATCGGGATCAAAACCTGGATCTTCAAAGGCGAGATCATGGAACACGATCCTCAGGCACGTGACCGTAAAGCACAGGAACTCCAGGACGGCCCTGCACCTCGTGGTGCTGGTGGCGGTCGTCGCTAAGGAGAGAATAGATGCTTCAACCAAAGCGTACCAAATTCCGTAAAATGCACAAAGGCCGGATCAAAGGCGACGCCAAAGGCGGCTCCGATCTGAACTTTGGCACTTTCGGCCTCAAGGCAACCACACCTGAGCGCGTCACCGCGCGTCAGATCGAAGCTGCCCGTCGTGCCATGACCCGTCACATGAAACGTCAGGGTCGTGTCTGGATCCGTATCTTCCCAGATACCCCAGTGACCTCCAAGCCCGTCGAAGTTCGTATGGGTAAGGGTAAAGGTTCCGTGGATTATTGGGCATGCAAGGTCAAACCTGGCCGTGTGATGTTCGAAATCGACGGCGTCAACGAAGACATCGCCCGTGAGGCCCTGCGCCTGGCCGCGATGAAGCTTCCGGTGAAAACCCGCGTCGTGGTTCGCGAAGACTGGTAAGCCCGGTCATCGGAAAAAATAGAAACCCCCGCCGAGAAATCGGCGGGGGTTTTTCTGTTTCAGGCTTACGGGTGCCGCGCTACAAAACAATGATGGGCACTGGTAAAGAGCCGTTCCCAAAGGGCAGGCCACTTTCTCCGGCGCGCTTGGGCTTTGCGGTGGCGCTTGTGGCCCGTCAGCAGACCACTTGTCTCGCTAGCACGTCAGCGCGCGGCTGTATGGCGATACGCGGCAGCTCCGTGATTTTGTATCCGAGCGCGGTGTAGGTCTCTCACATGACTGTGCAGGTTGCTTCAGCTTCGGCGCGGGACTGCTTGCGCTCGGCATCTTGTTGGAAAATGGCATCCCAGAACGGCGCCAGGAAGACGCGACGGTTGTACCGGGTTGCTTTGGCCGTTGCGGCGACGTGAGGCGGCACGGTGAGGCCGCAGAGGGTCAGGTAGCCAAGGGTGTCGGGAAGGCCACGGTCAAAGATCACCGGGCCTGTGAGCGCCTGTGCGGCGGAATAGGCATCCAGGTCGCGCTCTAGCATCTTCTGGGCAAAGGCCGGGCGATCGGCCCAGGGAAGGGCATCTCCGCCGCTCTGGACTTCATCGCGGATGATCGCGCGGCCGGATTCGGGAACTGTGTGAAAGCCGCGGCGGGCGAGTTCGGTGATCAGGCTGGTTTTGCCCGCACCTGGCCCGCCCGTCACGACAAAGAACTGGTCGCTCATGGGCTATCCTCGGGTGTGACAGGGGAAAGGCTGCGACGGGATCAACACGTCGAAGGGCGCGGATCGAAGCAGCATGAATTTTTGTAGGAAAACAGCACCCATCTGCACGGCAGATACAAATACTCTGAAGCGGCGGCGAGACTTGTCTGATGCTATTAAGAGGGATTTGGTGGAGCCTAGGAGGATCGAACTCCTGACCTCCTGCATGCCATGCAGGCGCTCTCCCAGCTGAGCTAAGGCCCCAAATCACACCGTTAGAACATCCTGGCCATTTGGCCGCTCCGTCTTGCGGTGTGAGGGTGATTTAAGGGACGATGCAGCAGGCCGCAAGTGGAAAATGCACCATCGTCGAGAGTTTTTTTGCCGGGCGCCCCTGCAGGTGTTTTGCAAGGCTGCCTGCATTTGCTCACTTGGATCCCCAGGCAGCCTACTGGCTGCTTGGGAGAGCAAAATCACATCAGGTGATCTTAGGAATCGTCGTCTTCTGAGGCGACGTCCGCGATCTCTTCGAGAGGCACGGTATCGGAATCATCGTCATCATCGTCCAGAACATCATCGCCCAGATCCAGATCGACATCTTCGTCATCTTCCAGAACGTCTGTATCATCCGCGTCGTTTTCTTTTGCCTTGGCGCTGGCAGCATCTGCGGCGTCAGCTTCGATCATCCGGCTTTTGCCAGTGCTCAGCTCGACAACTTCGCCCGTGTAGGGGCTGACGATCGGGTTTTTATTCAGGTCATAAAACCGTTTGCCGGTGGTTGGGCAGACGCGCTTTACGCCCCATTCTTCGTTGGGCATGTGGGTCCCCTTGATTTACTGGTGAGTCGTATCGACGATTCAGTTGCCTTGCCATATGAGGTGAGCACTGTCAAAGCCTTTGCCGTGAAGGGGCGCCGCCATGAGCGCATATCACCTGCCAGGAAACCCGCCGGTTCCTCTTGTCCTGCGCCGCTCAGCGCGGGCCAAGCGCATCAGTCTGCGGATTTCTGCCCTGGATAGCAGGGTGACCCTGACACTGCCCAGCCGTGTGCCAGCCCGCGAGGCTCTGGACTTTGCCGCCGAAAAAGAAGACTGGATCCGCGCCCACCTGGCGCGCCACCCAGAGGTGGTTGAGGTGGGCTTTGGGACCCTGCTTCCCGTTGAGGGGCAGCAGCGGCAGGTTGTCGCCGGTGGCAAACGCGGTGTGCGGCTGGAGCCGGAGGCGGTTGTGGTCGGCGGCGATAACCCGGCCAGGTCGATTGAACGCTACCTCAAGGAACTGGCACGGGACCGGTTGGCGGCGGCATCGGACCACTATGCCGCCCAGGTGGGGCGGTCCTACGGTAAGCTGAGCCTGCGGGACACCCGTTCGCGTTGGGGGTCTTGCTCTTCTGCCGGGACATTGATGTATTCCTGGCGCCTGATCCTGGCCCCGTCCGAGGTGTTGTCCTACGTGGCGGCGCATGAGGTGGCGCATCTGGTCGAGATGAACCACTCTGCGGATTTCTGGGCTGTGGTGGCGCAGCTCTATGGTGATAGCGCCGCGCCCCGCCAGTGGCTGCGGAGCGAGGGGGCTGGATTGCACCGCTATCGGTTTGGCTAGCGTCAGAGGCGCCAATTTCGATAGCACGGCGTATTCGGAGGTTGACCAGGGGCTGATTTGTGATCACAGCATAGGCCATGTCCATTTCTGCCAAACCCACCGCTTCATCCACGTCAGATACCACGGCTTCGGCGCATGACCGGGTTTACCGGGCGTTGCGGGCGCGGATCATGTATGGCGATATCGCCCCCGGCGAGGCCCTGACCCTGCGCGGCATTGGTCGCGAATACGGCGTGTCGATGACCCCTGCGCGCGAATCCCTGCGCCGCCTGGTGGCCGAGGGCGCCTTGTCGCTGTCTTCTTCCGGGCGGGTCACAACGCCCGAGCTGAGCAACGAACGGATCGAAGAACTGGCCGCCCTGCGGGCGTTGTTGGAGGTAGAGCTGTCCAGCCGCGCCCTGCCACGGGCGCATATGGCGCTGATTGACCGGCTGCACAGCATCAATGTCACCATCGCCGAGATGGTCTCCAAGCGCGATGCGGTTGGCTATATCCGCAGCAACCTGGAATTTCACCGCACCCTCTATCTGCGGGCCCAGGCCCCGGCGATGCTGGCCATGGCAGAAACCGTCTGGCTGCAGCTGGGGCCGACGATGCGGGCGCTTTATGGGCGTCTACGGCGTACCGATCCACCGCAAAACCACCGCCTGATCATTGCGGCGCTCAAGGCGGGGGATGAACCGGGCCTGCGTCTGGCGGTGCGGTCTGACGTGACACAGGGTTTGCGGTTGCTGGTGGTTTAATATCTCCCTGAAAAGCAAAACCCCAGCTGCAACAGCCGGGGTTTTGTTTGTTGTCACTGGGGTCTTTGAAACCGTTTAGGCGGCGAGGCCCTTGGAGCCGATGTCGAGGAATTTTTGGCGGCGGTCCTTGATCAGCTCGGCGCCGTCTTTGTCTTTCAGCTCATCCAGCATGTCCTGAATGGCGGTGGCCACGGATGCCATGGCCGCCTTGGCGTCGCGATGGGCGCCGCCAAGCGGTTCGGGGATAATCCGGTCGATCACCGCCAGCTCACGCAGGTTTTGCGCCGTCAGACGCAGGGCCTCGGCGGCCTCGCGCATTTTTTCGGCGTCTTTCCACAGGATCGAGGCACAGCCTTCAGGGGAGATCACCGAATAGACCGCATGTTCCAGCATCGCCACGCGGTTGGCGGTGGCAAAGGCAACCGCGCCACCAGAACCGCCTTCGCCGATGATGACGGAAATGACCGGCACGCCGATCTTCAGGCTCATCTCGGTAGAGCGGGCAATGGCTTCGGATTGGCCGCGTTCCTCGGCACCTTTGCCGGGATAGGCGCCCGTGGTGTCGACCAGTGTTACCACCGGCAGGCCAAACCGCCCGGCCATTTCCATCAGGCGCACGGCTTTGCGATAGCCTTCGGGGCGGGCCATGCCAAAGTTATGCAGGATGCGGGCCTTGGTGTTGGAGCCCTTTTCATGGCCGATTACCATCACCGGCTGGTCGTTGAACCGTGCCAGCCCACCCATCACTGCGAGGTCATCGGCAAAATTTCGATCCCCTGCCAGCGGGGTGTATTCGGTGAACAGCGCGTCGATGTAGTCGCGGCAATGGGGCCGCTCCGGGTGCCGTGCCACCTGACATTTGCGCCAGGGGGTGAGCTCCTTGTAGAGATCTTTCAGCAGCTGATCGGCCTTGGCGTCCAGCGCCGCGGCCTCGTCGGCGATGTCCATCTCTTCGTTGGCCCGTGCCAGGGCGCGGAGTTCTTCTGCTTTGCCTTCGATTTCGGCCAGCGGTTTTTCAAATTCCAGGTACTGAGTCATATCGCCTCGCTCACGCGGTTTTGCCGTATATGGCCTTCTGTGCGCCCAGATGCAACTCTGTGGCTTGCCTCGGGTCAACCAAATTCCCAATAGTCTGGTTTCCGGTGTGGAAAATCAAAGCAGCAATGGCAGTGGCACTGATCAGCAAGATTTGTGAATCCGCTTCGTGGCAGATCTGAACAGGCCAGAGAGAAGGAGCCCAACAGCAATGTCTGCCCCCTATGAAAAGCGCATCCTGCGTGTCCTCGACTACATTCACGATAACCCTGCCGGGGACCTGTCGCTGGATCAGTTGGCGGATGTCGCGGCGATGTCGCGCTTTCACTGGCACCGTGTATTTCATGCGGTGACCGGCGAGACCTGCGCCCAAGCGGTGCGTCGCATTCGTCTACATCGTGCCGCCAGCGCATTGGTGATGACGGAAGATGCTGTTGCGCGGATATCGCGTTCAGTTGGCTATGCCAATCAGGGCTCCTTCAATCGGGCGTTCACCGAGGCCTATGGCGCAAGCCCTGCGGCCTTTCGCAAAGCGGGGTGCCATGTGCCCTCGCGCCCTGATTTCAAAACCGGAGTCTATCCCATGTATCCTGTTACCCTGCGCCAAGAACCCGCCCGCCGTCTGATCGGCCTGGCTCATAGCGGCGACTACCACCTGATTGGCAAAAAGTTCGAAGCTTTTGGCGCGCTTTGTGAAACCCGTAATCTCTGGCCGCATCTGGGGGCCATGGCGGCAATTTATTACGATGATCCAGACAGTGTTCCCGCCGCAGATCTGCGCAGCTATGCGGGGAGCGAGTTCTTTGGAGCCGAGACCCCGGAGGGTATGGAAGAGCGGCATCTGGCATGGGGTAAGGTGGCGGTGTTGACCTATAAAGGCCCCTATGCCGGTATTTCGGCGGCCTATCACAGTCTGTTTGGCAACTGGCTGCCTGGGTCAGGCGAAGAGCCGGCAGAGGCGCCTTGCTATGAGCTTTACCTTAACAATCCCCGCGCGGTGGCGCCGGAGGAGTTGTTGACCGAAATCTGCCTGCCTTTGAAGTAATATCCGTTACCTGTTTGGGCGACAGGGTCTGGCCGCCGTCACTGCGGCCAGATCACCGGATAGAGCGAGGCCACCAACAGCGCGGCCATCAGCCAGTTGAACTGGGTCAGGCGCTGCGGATTGGTGAGAAAACGCGCCATTTGCTGTCCCAGAATGGTCCAGGAGCCAACCGAGGGCAGGTTGATGGCGCCAAAGACCGCCCCGACCAGAAAGATCGCCCAGAGCGTTTGATCCGGGGTGTAGACGCTGATCGCGGTAAGGGCCATGGCCCAGGCCTTTGGGTTGACCCATTGAAAGGCCGCCGCCTGCAGGAATGTCATCGGCGTGCCACCGCTCCCCGAGGCCTCTGCCGGGCCGGCATTGGCGATCTTCCAGGCGAGGTAGAGCAGGTAGAGCACCGAGGCCACTTTCAGCACCGTGTAGCTGATCGGGAAGGCATCAAAGACCTGCACCAAGCCAGCGCCAACCAGCACCACCATAAAGACAAAGCCAAGCGCCACCCCCAGCATATGCGGAATGGTGCGGCGAAAACCAAAATTGGCGCCCGAGGCCATCAACATCAGATTGTTGGGGCCAGGTGTGATTGAGGAAACAAAGGCAAAAAGCGCGAGGGCGAGGAAGAGGTCATATGTCATTTGGTGAAAGTGACGCGTTTTGCCCGGAATGAAATTGCGTTTTTGTGCGCTCTGTGTCTATTTTTGCAATGAATGGCTAAAAATGATCGCATAAACCAGCAAATATTGCAGGAGCTGTCCCGCGATGGTCGGATCAGCAATCTGGAGCTGGCCGATCGGGTTGGGCTGTCTCCCTCTGCCTGTCTGCGCCGGGTGCAGGATCTGGAGCAGGCAGGGGTGATCACCGGCTACCGGGCGGTGCTGGATCGCGACGCCATGGGGGTGGGGTTTGTCACCTATATCGGCGTCGGTTTGGGGGAGCACACCAAAGAGGCGCAACAGGCCTTTGAACGGGCCATGGATGAAGCACCCGAGGTGGTGGAATGCCACAATATCACCGGCACCATCGAATATCTGTTGCGGGTCGAATGCGCTGATCTATCCAGCTACAAACGGTTTCACACGGATATTCTGGGCACCTCGCCCTATGTCACAGCGATCACCACCTATGTTGTCATGGGCTCGCCCAAGGACATGCGCGCTTAGGCGTTCGCCAGCAGGGCGCGTGCTGCGATCTCGGGCGATGCCAGCACCGGCACGTCACTGTCGATGTATTGCGCTGCCCCCGCCATGGAGGCCTGCGCGAGCACCACGCATTTGGTATCGGATACAAGGGTCAGCGATGTTGTGATCCATTCGGCGATTTGCCTATGAAACCTGTCGCTTTCTCCACCCGCGAAGTGATGCCAAAGGCCTGTCAGCGGGAGGCTGCGGATTTCGGGGCTTATGCCCTGGTCCAGGAACGCACGCTCCAGTAGCGCGGTGGAGGGCGCGAGCGTGGTTTCCAGGCAGTAGGCCAGCATCACCGGGCCGCCGATTTCGGCAGCCTTTTGCATCATTGGCCAGTCGATGCGGGTGGCGCCTGCCTCTTCGGCCACCGCGCCGATGGTGGTGCAGGTGCACAGGCTTGCCCCCGGCACAGCCTTGATGGCCTGGGTGATCTCTTGTCTCAGGTCTGTATCCATGCCGCCCTGGGCACGCTCCAGCCAGTCTGGGCGCACCACATGGGTCAGGTCCGCCTTTGGGGCCAGACGGTCAAAGGTCGCTACGTGCACATCGGCGGTGTGAAACAGGGTGAGTGCGGTCAAGGGGCGCCTCCAAACGGAATAAGGAGCGCCGGATTGGCGCTCCTTTCACTCTAGTCACATATCAGACGTCGTCGATAGGGTTAGCCCTTGCGATAGGATTAACCCCTGGCGATCAGTTCGGACTGGGCGACGATGACCTCGGCCTGTTTGATCGAGGCGATATCGACCAGGCGGCCTTTGTAGACGGTGGCGCCTTCGCCATTGGCCTTGGCCTGTTCCATAGCGGCGAGGATCTCGCGGGCTTCAGCCACAGCCGCCTCTGAGGGGGTGAAGACCTCGTTGGCCAGACCGATTTGTTTCGGGTGGATGGCCCATTTGCCCACCATGCCCAGGGTGGCAGAGCGTTTGGCCTGGGCGATATAGCCTTCGTCATCGGAAAAGTCGCCAAAGGGGCCATCGACCGGCAGCACACCGTGGGTGCGGCAGGCGGCAACAATGGCGGTCTGGGCCCAGTGCCAGGGATCGGACCAATGCTTTTCGCCGTCGCGCAGCATGTAGTAGTTTTCCTGAGTGCCGCCGATGCCGGTGGTCTGCATGCCCATGGAGGCGGCAAAATCGGCCGCGCCCAGGGACATGGCCTGCAGTCGTGGAGAGGACGCGGCGATCTCTTCTACATGGGCGATGCCAGCAGCCGATTCGATGATGACCTCAAAGGAAATTGGTTTGCTGCGGCCCTTGGCGCGCTCGATGGCGGTGACCAGCGCGTCAACCGCATAGACGTCTTCGGCGCAGCCGACCTTGGGGATCATGATCTGGTCAATGCGATCACCGGCCTGTTCCAGCAGATCCACCACGTCCCGGTACCAATAGGGGGTGTCCAGCCCGTTGATGCGCACGGACATGTATTTGTTGCCCCACTCCACGGTGTTGAGCGCCTCTATGACATTGGCGCGGGCGATGTCTTTGTCTGAGGGCGCCACGGAATCTTCGAGATCAAGGTTGATCACATCGGCAGCTGAGGCGGCCATTTTGGCGAAGAGTTTGGTATTGGAGCCAGGGCCAAACAACTGGCAACGGTTGGGGCGGGCAGGGGCGGTGGGTTGGAGGCGAAAGCTCATAGCGGCAATCCTTTGAGTAAGGAAATTACGATTTTGTCTCTGGAAGTGGTAAGAAATTGCGCGAAGGCTTGCAAGGGCAACTTTGCATCTGCAGCATTGCTATCGCGGCATATGCGTCACTTGCGGCGTTGCAGCGCAAGGATCGGCGGTGTGTTGGCGTCCTGACGAAGAATCTTCGATGGTTTAGAGTTTTTGGGGTGGATGTTTCGAAATCCTGATCGTGAAAAAGCAAAAACGGGACAGCATCGCTTGCCGAGTCAACTAGAGTCGCGAGGAAACGTAAATTGATGGAGGGCCCGAGATGATCGAGACACCATACCTGTTGTTCCTGGGCGATGCGCCTGACATGCTGGCAGCCAAGGTTGCCATTGGCATCCGTGACTGGCGTCCGGAACACGCGGTGGGCCAAATTCGCTTGCCTGGCTGTGGCGCGGATCTTGGCCTGACCGAAATGACCCTGGCTGAGGCCAAGGCGGCGGGGGCCAAGACGCTGGTGATTGGCGTGGCCAACCGCGGGGGCGTCATTTCCGACGCCTGGAAAGAAGTGCTGATTCAGGCGCTCGAGATGGGCTATGATCTGGCCTCGGGCCTGCATAACCTGTTGCGCGACGAAGGCGATCTGGTGGCAGCGGCGCAGACCCATGGCGGCACCTTGCATGACGTGCGGGTGCCCACCGATGGCTATCCGATTGCCAATGGCGTGAACCGCACCGGCAAGCGCTGCCTGGCGGTTGGCACTGATTGTTCGGTTGGCAAGATGTACACCGCCCTGGCGATGGACGCCGAAATGCAAAAGCGTGGGATGAAATCGACCTTCCGGGCCACCGGCCAGACCGGTATTCTGATCACCGGTCACGGTGTGCCGCTGGATGCGGTCATCGCTGATTTTATGGCGGGCTCGGTTGAGTATCTGACCCCTGACAATGACGACGACCACTGGGACCTGATCGAGGGTCAGGGATCGTTGTTCCATGTGTCCTATTCCGGTGTGACCATGGCCTTGGTTCATGGCGGTCAGCCAGATGCGCTGATCCTGTGTCACGAGCCGACCCGGTCGCATATGCGCGGTCTGCCCGATTATTCGGTTCCTTCGCTGGAAGAGCTGCGTGATGTGGCCCTGCCGCTGGCGCTGCGGGCCAATTCGGCTTGCAAGATCGTTGGGATCTCTGTGAACACGCAACATCTGTCTGAAGATGAAGCGACAAAATATCTGGCAGAGACCGAAGCGCGTATGGGTCTGCCTGCGGTTGACCCCTACCGTCACGGGGCTGGCCGTCTGGTAGACGCTTTGGCTGCGATCTGATCTAACTATCCCCGCCGGAGGTGCTTGTCCTTTAGGGCTGGAGCCTCCGGCGGAGGTATTTTTGGCAAGATGAAAAGATGGGGCCGCGTTCTACAGCGGCTCTATCCATGGCTCTTTGGTGATTTCAGGGGGCATGAACAAAGGGCTGCTTTATGAAAATCACAGTGACTGCGGATGTATTTAAGCTGGCGCAGGTTTTTACCATCTCGCGGGGATCGCGGACCGAAGCCAAGGTGCTGACGGTAAAGGTGGAAAAATCAGGG
Organism: uncultured Pseudophaeobacter sp.; assembly: GCA_905479575.1. GTDB lineage: Bacteria > Pseudomonadota > Alphaproteobacteria > Rhodobacterales > Rhodobacteraceae > Pseudophaeobacter. The sequence continues at coordinate 35,850 of CAJQNB010000034.1, read as the reverse complement.
TTTGTGGGCTGGGGCGAATGTGTGCCATATGCGCGTTACAATGAGACCCTGGAAAGCGTCACCGCTGAGATAGCCGGCCTGCCGGCGGCGTTTACCCGTGCAGAATTGCAAGATCTGTTGCCTGCCGGGGCGGCTCGCAATGCGGTGGATTGCGCGCTGTGGGATCTGGAGGCAAAACAAGCCGGTAAGCGGGTTTGGGAACTGGCCGGGCTGCCTGCGCCGGGGCCTGAGATCACCGCCTATACCCTGTCGCTGGCCAGCCCCGAAGAGATGCAAAAACAGGCGGCGGAAAATGCCCATCGTCCCCTGTTGAAGATCAAGCTGGGTACACCAGATGATATGCCCCGACTTGAGGCCGTGCGTGCGGGTGCACCAGAGGCGAAGATCATCATTGATGCCAATGAAGGCTGGTCTGCGGAGGTCTACGCCGAGCTGGCGCCACATCTGGTGCGGTTGGGCGTGGAATTGGTGGAGCAGCCGCTGCCTGCCGGTGAGGACGACGCGCTGATTGGCATGGAGCGTCCGGTGCCGGTTTGCGCGGATGAGAGTTGCCATGATCGCGCCAGCCTGCCAAAACTCAAAGGTAAATATGATGTGGTGAACATCAAGCTGGACAAGACTGGTGGTCTCACCGAGGCGTTGAAACTGCGCCAGGAGGCGCTGGCGCTGGGCTATGATGTCATGGTTGGCTGCATGGTTGGCTCGTCCCTGGCGATGGCCCCTGCGACATTGCTGGCGCAGGGTGTTTTGGTAACAGACCTTGACGGGCCGCTTCTGCTGGCCGAAGACCGCGATGAACCATTGAAATTTGACGCCGCCGGGGTGCATCCGCCGAAGGCCGCGCTCTGGGGTTGAGGAGACCACGATGACCCGTACTGTTTATGTGAATGGCGAATACCTGCCCGAGACCGAAGCAACCGTTTCGATCTTTGACCGCGGATTTCTGATGGCCGATGGCGTCTATGAGGTGACATCCGTTCTGGATGGCAAGCTGATCGATTTTGAAGGCCACGCTGCGCGGCTGGAGCGGTCGCTCAACGAGCTGGACATGGCTGCGGCCTGTACCAAGGATGAGCTGCTGGAGATTCACCGGGAGCTGGTTGCCCGCAACGGCATCGTTGAGGGGATGGTCTATCTGCAGATCACCCGTGGATCTGATGGCGACCGCGATTTTGTTTTTCCCGACCCCGAGACGACAAAACCAACCATCGTTTTGTTCACCCAGAACAAGCCCGGTCTGGCGGACAACCCGGCTGCCAAGAAAGGCGCCAAGATCATTTCGATTGAGGACATCCGCTGGGGCCGTCGCGACATCAAGACCGTGCAGCTGCTGTACCCATCGATGGGCAAGATGATGGCCAAGAAAGCCGGCGCGGATGACGCCTGGCTGGTCGAGGACGGCTATGTCACCGAAGGCACCTCGAACAACGCCTACTTTGTCAAGAATGGCAAAATCGTGACCCGCCCGCTGAGCACCGATATCCTGCATGGCATCACCCGCAAGGCGGTTCTGCGCATGGCGGCTGAGGCGCAGATGGAAGTGGAAGAGCGTCTGTTCACCATTGACGAGGCGAAAGAGGCGGATGAGGCTTTCACCACCTCTGCCAGCGCCTTTGTGATGCCAGTGGTTGAAATCGACGGTGTGGCGCTGGGGGATGGCACGCCCGGGCCGATTGCCAAGCGTCTGCGGGAGATCTACCTGGATGAAAGCCTGAAGGCGGCGATCTAAATCTGAAGAGCTGACGCTCCTTTAGAGATCCCGCGCCGACGGGCAGTGAATTTTGTATTTTTGAACAGGCCCCTGCCAACGCTTGGCGGGGGCCTTGTTTTTGCCCTGCTGGTGCATTGGTGTTTGTGGGCTGGGGCAGATCACATTCGGCGGATGCGCCAGCTTTTGGGGGCACGGATTGTCCTTGCATCATTGTCCGCTGGCGGCTTACTGTTTTTAGAAAGCCTGCCTCACCCCCTGTTTTTGTCTAAAGCCCCGTCTGGCAAAGATAAAAGTTTCATGTCGAGGGTGAACCGCTGCTGAAAGGTATTTAGCAGCTGTGCGGATTTCATAAAATATCCTGCGCTTCCCGCCATGTTGAGAAAGTAAATGAATGATCAGCCACTAGAAGATGTGCCAATCAAAGCAGCTGTGAAAGGCTCTGAAATCGTTAAGTCCCTTCGGTTTCGGTTGGAAATTCTCTTGTTGATCATTGCCGTGCCGGCGATTGCCATCATGATCCAAATGGGGGTTATGGAACGCGCTAGGCTCCTGGAAGAACGAGCTGCAAAAACAGATGCGATCACCGCGCGGATAGAGCGGGCGCAGGCGCGGCGAATAGATGAAACCCGTGCGTTTTTGATTGAGCTTGCACAGGCGCCTGCGCTGCAAGATCCCGGATCGCCAGAATGCGGGGCGTTTTTAGCAGGGGTGCTGCCTCTTGTTCCGAATTACCTGAACCTTGGGGTGTCAGATGCATCGGGTGAAATGGTCTGTGCCGGGGCAGCAGGTGCCGAGCCTGTTGATCTCGGCGATCAGGGCTATTTCCAAAACACAATGCAAGAGGGAGGCTTTAACGCCGGGACATATATGTTTGATAGGGGTCTGCAACAGGCGAGCATTGGCTTTTCCTACCCGGTTCGAACAAAAGACACGGGTGACATTGCCGGGGTGCTCATTGCCTTTGTGGCTTTGGACTGGTGGAGCGACAGGCTGGCAGAGGAGAGTTTGCCAGAAAATTCCGTGGCCTACATTATTGATTCTCATAATCAAATGGTTGCCACCTTTCCCAAACAGGAGGACCTGCACGGCCGAGCCGCCAAAAACTTTGGCGGGGGCAAAGACTGGCAAAGGACCGAAACGGCTGAAACCTTTGATGCCGGGGACGGCGTTCGTCGTGTCTATTCTCATCGCGTTTTCTACGATGGAGGGGGCGATCAAAAGCTGTTTCTCAGCTTGGGGCTTGCAGGTGATGAGGCGTTGCAGGGGGCCCGCAACCGCATTTTGCTCCATTTGGCCCTGATAACTGCCGTGGTCGTCTTGCTTTGGAGGCTTGCCGCCAGGGTGATGGAGCGCACTGTCTACAAACCCTTTAATGCCCTCCATCGAGAGGTAGTTCGCCTGGTGGATCGCCAGGGTGGATCTGACTCTGCCGCGCCGCCGCTCAGCGCGTCGTCGGTGACTGAAATAGATGCCCTGACCCAAAGTATCCGGGGCATTTCAAACGAACGCCAAGAGGCAGAAGCCGATAGGCAGCACCGGGTTGAAACGATGTCCGCGCTGCTGGAGGCCTTGCCTGATACATATTTCCGCGTTGGGCCCGAAGGGGAAATACTCGACTACCGGGCCTATAACGAGGCCGATCTCTATTTGTCGCCTGAAACGTTTCTGGGCAGTAAGTTCATTGATATTCTGCCCGCGGATCTTGGGGCGAAATTTGAAGAAATCCGTCTGAAGGTTGTTGAAACCGGCGGGGTTCCGGCCTGGGAGTACACTTTGGGCGTCGCTGGAAAGACCCAACATTTCGAGGCTCGGGTCTGCCCGGTTTCCGATAGGAAGGAGACGATTTTTGTCGTTCGAAATATTTCAGACCGACACGAAGCTGAAATGATGCAACGGGCTGCCGAAGAGCGGCTGGACCTGATCATTCGTAATTTGCCCGGTGCCGTTATCCAAAGTGAGTATTCCGCAGAGGGGCAGGCGAAGATCACCTATGTCAGCCCGAAGTGCGAGGCGATCTGGGAGGCCAGCGCCGAGGAAATCCTGGCGGACCCTGGCATTTTGAGCCGTGCCCATGATCCCGACGACCTGGCACAATTTAGAGAGCTCAGACGTCAGGCGCTCGAGACAGGTGCGCAATTCCAGCATCGGTACAAGATCACCTCTCGAAGCGGAGTGACCCGCTGGCTGGATTTCTTTGGCAGTCAACCCCGCAGTAAAAGCGATGGCGCAAAAGTCGTCGAAGCGTTCTTCTTGGATGTGACACGAGAGATCGAGGCGCAGCACCGGTTTGAACACGAACGCGAGGTCTCTAGCCGTGCGCAAAAGAACGAGGCCATTGGTCAAATGACCGGTGGGGTGGCCCATGACTTTAACAACTTGCTTGCGGTGATCATGGGCAATCTTGAACTGTTGCTGGATGACATTGAACAAGAAGAGCACCGGCAGCTGATCACCGGCAGTATCAACGCTACAAAACGCGGGGCGGATCTGACCGGCAATATGCTGGCCTTTGCCCGCAAGGCCAGACTGGAACCCGAAATCATTGATCTCAACCGTTTGGTGAGTGACGCGCGCAATTGGATCGGGCGCACCTTGTCAGCACGCATTTCAGTCGAAACCACGCTTTTGGCTGGATTGTGGAAGATCACAGCGGATCCAAGCTCAACGGAAAGCGCCTTGTTGAATTTGATTGTGAATGCCCGGGATGCGATGCCCGAAGGGGGTAGTTTGACGATCGAAACAGCCAATATGCGCATTGACCAAACCTATGTAGACAGCCGCTTGGCGGAATTGGAGCCGGGTCGCTATGTCATGTTGGCGGTGTCGGATACCGGGCATGGCATGTCAGAAGACACAGTTCAGCATGTTTTTGATCCCTTCTATTCAACCAAGGCGCCGGGGGCTGGATCTGGGCTTGGGCTGTCGATGGTCGAAGGCTTCATGCAGCAATCAGGGGGCACAGTCCAAGTGTATTCCGAGCCCGATGTCGGAACAACTTTCAAGCTGTATTTCCCGGTAAGTGCAGATGAGCCTGACGCCATTGTCGCGCCCCCAATTGAGCGCAGCGAAGCGGATCATACCCAAAGTGGCCGAATTCTTGCGGTTGAAGATGAGGCTGAAGTGCTGGCGATCTTGGTAACCGTTCTTGAAAAGGCGGGCTACGAGGTTGTTGAGGCCGCATCAGGGGATCAGGCCTTGGAGATCTTTACACGTGACCCAGACGGATTTGACATGCTGCTGACGGATATCGTGATGCCTGGCAAGCTGCAGGGGACGACACTGAGCCGACGTCTGAGAGAGCTCGCGCCAGAGCTCCCTGTTGTCTTCATGTCTGGGTATGCCAGTGAGTCAACGATTCATGGCAATGGTCTGCGCTCCGAGGACATACGCCTGATGAAACCGGTCCAGCGCCGTGACTTGCTGGCGGCGGTTTTCAAGGCGGTGACAACAGGCTTGAAACAGCCGCCAAGCTCCTGATGCTTAGGCTTTACGCGGTAAAACGGAGGGGAGGCTTTGTCAGCTGACCACCGGGTTGTTTCGGCGCTTTCAAAATTCTAGGGCTGTCAGGATCCCTGGGTGCGCAGGTCTGCGCTCCCAGCTGCGCAGCCTGGGTATAGGGGCCTGCATCACCTGCTAAGTCGTTGCGCCCCCAGGGGCGTGGATCCCGATATCCCAGAACAGGCCTGCCATAACCTGCATGGCTTCTCGGCACACCGATTTCAGGACGTGCTCATCCGGGGCGTGTTGATTGCACCCCAGATAGCTGTGCGGGATCCAGATGGTCGGCAGGCCCAGCACCTCGGCAAAGCAGTCATTGGGCAGGGATCCGGCCAGGTTGGGCAGAACATGGGGGGGCTTGCCCGTTGTCTGCTGCAGAGAGGCCTGCACATAGGTCACCCAAGGATGGTCGGGATCTAGTCGGGTGGCGGCGAACACAGCTTCGTCCAAAGGTTTGATCTGGACCTTGTCGAAGCCTTTTGCGTCCAGGTGGCGGCGCAGGGCCGGCAACGTCTGTTCAATGTCGGTGCCAACCACATAGCGCAACTGGCACCGGGCCCAGGCCATTGGGGCGATGGCGTTGACCGGGGCTTCGGGGAGCCCCGCTTTCATTGCCAGGATCGTAAAACTGTTCCAGCCATAGGCGCGTTCTGCAGGGGTGAGGCTTTTTTCGCCCCAATCGCTGTCGACTGTGGATCCTCCGTCGGTGCCCACGGGCAAATCCCGCAACGCCGCGCGTATTTTTGGGGTCAGGCTGGTGGGGCGCCATTCGGGAATTTGCAGCTGGCCGCGTGCATCTGTGATACTGGCCAAGGCCTGGGCCAGAATGATCGCGGGGTCGGCCAGCAGCCCACCCCAATTGCCCGAGTGATGCGCGCTTTTGCGCAGATCCACCACCAGATCAAAGCCCAGCCCACCACGTGACCCCATGAACATCGTGGGAGTTTCGGCGCTGAGCCGTGGTCCGTCAGAGGCGATCAAAACATCCGCCGCCAGGGTGTCGCGGTGCCTGTCCATCATGTCTGCCAGGCCGGGTGAGCCAATTTCTTCGCCCATTTCCAGAACGATTTTGACGTTGAAGCCAAGCGTGCCGCGCACGGCCAGCACAGATTCAAGCGCCGCGATATTGATCAAATGCTGCACCTTGTTGTCCGCCGCGCCGCGGCCATACAGACGGTCCTCCACTTCAATCAGCTCAAACGGAGTGAGCCCGTCACGCCATTCGCTGTCCTGCCCCCAGATCACATCGCCATGGCCATAGGTCAGCACCGTTGGCAGGGCCGGATCTTCGATCCGTGTGCCCAGCAAAAAGGGGCCTGCGTGCATCTGTGAATGTGGGTTTTCGTGGATCGAACAGGCAAAGCCCATCGCCTCGAGCCGGGGTTGCATGGCCTCTTGCAGATACTGCTGCAGCACCGGAGCCTGATCGGGGTTCTGGCTTTCACTGCGATAGGCCACCAGTGCAGCCAGGTCGGACTGAAGGCGCCCGCTTTCAAAATACTCGGTTGCTTGGGTCAGGGCGTCATTGCGGGTCATCTGGGATGGGTCCGTTTCTTGGTCTTCTGGAGCTCAGGGCGGGCCCTATGCCGTGTCAGTTGCTGGCAGGGCTGCGGCCGCGTCATGCAGGGTCACATTTATTCGACCATAAGATATGACCAGAGTCACTGGGGCGATTTTCACCGGGGGCTGCGCCGCGCGCCCCTAACCAAAGCGATAGCCAGAGGCCGTCACGCCGCCAAAAATACCAGTTTGGTGGTAGATCCGCGTCGCGGTCTCATCTTCGGCGGCACCCAGTGCGGCAAAGATTGGCGCAAAGTGATCTTCCTTTGCATGACAGGTGCGGGCGGCGGGCGCTTGTTCCCAGTTCAGCAACGCCGCTGTGCGCGCTGGTTGCGGCAGGGCCAAAGACGCGTCGAGCCAGGCATCGAACTGTTGCGACGGCTGTTTGGCTGCAGGACCAAAAAGGCCGAGGTTGTGGTAGCTGAGCCCGGAACCCACGATCAGAACACCTGCGTCGCGCAGCGGCGCCAGGGCGCGGCCCAACCTGAAATGCTGGTCCGGGTCATAGCCATGGCGCAGGGAGACCTGAAACAGGGGGATGTCGGCCTCTGGGTACATGACGGCCATGGGCACAAAACAGCCATGGTCAAACCCCATCTCTGGGTCCAATCTGCTGGGCAGCCCCGCCTGTTCGATCAGATCTGCGACGCGCCTGGCGAGATCTGGGGCGCCGGAGGCAGGGTATGTGATGTCATAGGTTTCAGCCGGGAAGCCGGAATAGTCATAAACCATCGGCGGCTTGGCTGCCGACATGACTGCAAAACAATCACTTTCCCAATGGCCAGAGATCATCAGAACCGCCTTGGGGCGCTGCGGCAACTGGGCAGGCATTTGCGCGAGGGAGGCTTCCAAAGGCGCAAACTCGGCCCGCCAATCGGGCAGCCAGGGCCAGGGGCCCCCACCGTGAGAGATGAAATAGGCGGGCATTCTGGCGGCAGACTGGACCATAGTTATTCTCCGGGGCGAGCGATATGTGCCGATACCCTAGGCCCCGCCGCAGCCCGTTTACATCTCTCTGGCCGCACAGCACCTGTGTGCGACCGCGCCAGTCTATTGGTGCAGAGAGGGAGGGGGGCTTCCCCTAGCTCTTATCAGTCACGTTTTCTTTGAAGGCGGTTTGAAATTCGGCCTGTTTTTCCGGGCTGGCTTCGGTCTGGTAGTTGGTTTTCCACTCATCCATGGTCATGCCGTAGTAGATCTCGCGGGCTTGTGCTTTGTCCATTTCGATGCCGCGCTCATTGGCGGCTTCCTGATACCAGCGGCTGAGGCAATTGCGACAAAACCCTGTCAGGTTCATCATGTCGATGTTCTGAACATCGGTACGGTCTTCCATCAGGTGCTTTTGCAGGCGGCGAAAGGCGGCGGCCTGGAGTTCGATCTCGGTCTGTGGGTCGATCTGTGGGTCGATCTGCTTATCCATTGGGGGCTCCTGATTTGTGCTGGCGTTCTGTGATGTTCTAGCAACCCCGCCCAAAGGGCACAACGTCGCCACACAATGCGGTGAAAGCGCCCTACAGCCCCGAAGCGATCAGGGCCTGCGACAGGGATGTGGCCAGCCGATCGGCCCAGAGCTGTTGTCCGGCGTCATCGGCAATCAGATCGTTGCGCAGCTCAATCAAGGTATTGGGGCGGCCCATCTTGGTGCCATGGGTGTCAATTGTATCACCGGGCAGGTAGCCAGTATAGGGCTCGTTGATCCCGACGCAGAGATCCCCCGGGGCCTGCAGGGTTGCGATCAGATGGGGCGAGAACCGCTCAGCCTCTGGCTGCAGGATGCCGACCTCCCAGGGGCGCGGTGCGCGCCCCCGCAGCTGCGGCGTAAAGGAATGCACCGAGACGAGCACGGTATCAGGGCGGCGCGCGGCCAATTCGGCCAAAGCCCCATGATAGGGGCGATAGCAGCGCGCAAGGCGCCTCTCGCGTTCGGCGGCATCGACGTGGCGATTGGCGGGGATGATTGTCCCGTCATACAGCTGCATCACCAGGGTGGGATCATCTTCGCCCCGATTGGGGTCGATCACCAGCCGGGAAAAGTTCGAGGCCACAACCGGGGCGTTCAGGCGTTCCCCCAGCAGTTTACACAGCGCCAGCGCGCCGGGGTCATAGGCGATGTGACGTTGCATATCGGCCGCGGGCAGCCCGAGGTCACCGTTGCCAACAAAGGGCGGCACCACATTGCTGGCATGATCGCAGGTGATCAGCCAGCGGCCGGGGCGGTTTACCCCTTCGGTAATAAATGGGCTGTATGTCATGGATTTGTCGCCTGTTGTTGGGAATAGCTTTACTGCAGTTGCAGCAGAATGGGAATTGGGTGATAAGCTCCCCAAAGATCGTTTGCGGTAACATTTGCTCTATAGTCACATGGCCGCACGGTGGCCCATGATATGCCCTGAAGGAGAAACCTGATGAAACGCTCGCGCAATGTAAAGATTGTTGCCACCCTCGGGCCCGCGTCGGAAACCTATGATACCATCCGGGCGCTGTTTGAGGCCGGAGCAGATGTGTTCCGTCTGAACATGTCCCACGGCACCCAGGCCGAGATCGCGGAAAAACATGCCATCATTCGCCAGGTTGAACAGGACCTGGACCGCTCTATCGGAATTCTGGCGGATCTTCAGGGGCCAAAACTGCGGGTTGGTGTCTTTGCCAAGGGTGAAGAAAACCTGGTGCCCGGCGCGGGGTTCCGGATGGATCTGGACACCACCGAAGGCGATCTGTCGCGGGTGTGCCTGCCGCATCCAGAGATTTTTGCCGCTTTGGAACCCGGTGCGCATCTTTTGGTCAATGACGGCAAGATCCGTCTCAAGGTTGTGAGCTGTGGGGCTGATTTTGCCGATTGCGAAGTGGTGATTGGCGGCATCATCTCCAACCGCAAGGGCGTCAACGTGCCCGATGTCGTCCTGCCCGTGGCAGCGCTGTCGGAGAAAGACCGGGCGGATCTGGAATTTGCCTGTGGTCTGGGGGTGGATTGGCTGGCGCTGTCCTTTGTGCAGCGGGCCAAGGATGTGTTCGAGGCCAAGGGGCTGGCGGATGGCCGCGCGGCGGTGCTCTCCAAGATCGAGAAACCTTCTGCGGTGGACCGGTTTAGTGAAATTCTCGATGCGTCCGATGGCATCATGGTGGCGCGCGGGGATCTGGGGGTTGAGCTGCCCGTGGCGGCGGTGCCGCCGATCCAGAAACGTCTGGTGCGCAAATGCCGTGCTGCGGCCAAGCCGGTGATTGTCGCGACCCAGATGCTGGAAAGCATGATCGACAGCCCAATGCCAACCCGCGCAGAGGTTTCGGATGTCGCCACGGCGATCTATGAAGGCACAGATGCCATCATGCTGAGCGCGGAATCCGCGGCTGGCAGCTATCCCATCGAGGCGGTGCAGACCATGGACCGGGTCGCGGTTGAGGTCGAAGCAGACCCCACCTATGCCCAGATCATCGCCGCCTCACGCTCTGCCAAGGGCGACACCGTGGCGGATGCCATTGTGGCTGCCGCCCGCGAGATTGCTGAAAAGACCGAAATCAAGGCCATCTGCTGCTTTACCCAAAGCGGCACCACCGCCCTGCTGACGGCGCGCGAACGCCCAGGCGTGCCGATTATCGCGCTAACGCCCCTGCCACGCACCGCCCGGCGGCTGGCGCTGAGCTGGGGCTGCTACTGCGTGCTGACCTCTGAACAGGGGCGTTTCAAAGGCGCTGTTGTTGGCGCCGCCCGTGCCGCCCGCGCTGGTGGCTTTGCCAATGAAACCGATCAGATCGTGGTCACTGCTGGGGTGCCCTTTAATGTGCCCGGCACCACCAATATCCTGCGGGTCGCACCCTGTGATGAGCGTTTGATTTACAGCACAGACCCAGAGTAGCCTTTCAGCAGTTGTTATAAGTCTGCTGTTAAAGAGGGTGAAATGGATACTGATCTTGCACTGATCCTGGGGATAGCCCTTGGTGGGCTATCCATCCCCTCCATCCTGTCAGCCGTGAGCGAGACCCAGCCGCCGCGTGTGCCCAGTCTGTTTCTGCTCGCGGGGGCGGGGCTGATCGCCTATGCGATGCTGTCTCATCCCGGTGGCTACCGCCTGGAACAGATCCCGGATGTGTTTTTCTCGGTTTTGGGACGTTTATTCTGATAATTCGCTTGCCCTTTGGCAGCAGCTTTCGTACATGGCCCTCCTGTTCGCGTGGCCGGCCGGAAGTGGCATGCCGAGTCGCGCATAGACCGAACCCGCATTGAAGGAGACGGAAATGCCCAAAATGAAGACCAAATCGAGCGCCAAAAAGCGCTTCAAGGTGACAGCGACCGGTAAGGTCCTGGCTGCTCAGGCCGGCAAACAGCACGGCATGATCAAACGCACCAAGAAATTCATCCGTAACGCACGCGGCACCTCGGAGCTCTCCGCTCCCGACGCCAAAATCGTCAAGGGCTATATGCCCTACGATCGCTAAGAGGAGTTTGAGATATGTCCCGCGTTAAAGGTGGTACCGTAACCCACGCCCGTCACAAGAAGGTCATCAAGGCAGCCAAAGGTTATTATGGCCGCCGCAAGAGCACCTTCAAAGTCGCCCGTCAGGCCGTCGACAAGGCAAATCAATACGCAACACGTGACCGGAAGGCGCGCAAGCGTAATTTCCGCGCTCTGTGGATCCAGCGTATCAACGCCGCCGTCCGCAGCCACGACGAAGCGCTGACATACAGCCGCTTCATCAACGGTCTGACCCTGGCCGGCATCGAAGTTGACCGTAAAGTTCTGGCCGACCTGGCCGTGCACGAGCCCGAAGCCTTTGGTGCCATCGTGCGCCAGGCCCAGTCCGCACTGGCAGCGTAAGCTGGCAATCTGAACTGGCAGCTTAAGGCTTTTATAGCTTTACAGATTTGAAAGGCCGCTCCTTTGGGGCGGCCTTTTTCTATGGCTGAACCCGAAAAACCGGCGCGATGAGTGCAGCTGGAGCGGTGGTTTTTGATCGGCTCATTTCAATTTCAGGCTGCTTGTGTCGATTGTTGTTATAGGTTTGCCGCTGAACAGTAGGGAAGCAGGTAAAATCTCATGAACATCAAAGGTGTAAACTGAAGGCGGATGCGGTGATCAATGCGCGGTTTGGCAATATCCAGGTCTGTCCCTTTAGCTGGGCTTGCCGGGTGTCTACTGGCACAGCGGTCAAATTGCTGAACTAGACCTGCTTGATTTGAATCCACGCAGATCAGGTCTGAAACAGCACCGGCGACCAAGCCGACTCCTATCGGGAGCGGGCTTTTTATGTGGGGCAAACACCGGACCTGTCAGAGGTGAGGATTTGGCGCGCCGGACAGGCCGCCGATTGCGCCCTGCACTGTGAAACAGCGCCATGGGGAGGGCGCGTGACCCTGGTCCGCAAGCGACAACCCAGTTTCCGGGGCGATTGTTGCGCTTCAACCCGCGTCAGGGCGGTACGGAACGCAGCCATGGTCTTGCTTTCGCGCCCACCTGTGGTAGCAGAGCATAAGCCAAAACTCAGGGGACCGTCATGGACGATCTTAAAGCAAAATATCTAGGGCAGATCGCCGATGCTGCCGATGAAAACGCGCTGGAGACCATCCGTCTCGCCGCCGTTGGTAAAAAAGGCGAAGTCGCACTGAAGATGCGCGAGCTGGGCAAGATGACGCCCGAAGAGCGCCAGGTGGCCGGCCCGGCGCTGAATGCGCTGAAGGATGAGATCAACTCGGCCCTTGCTGCCAAAAAGGCTGGTCTGGCGGATGCCGCGCTGGACGAACGTCTGCGCACCGAATGGCTGGATGTGACCCTGCCGGTCCGCCCTTCGCGTCAGGGCAGCCTGCATCCGATCAGCCAGGCCCAGGAAGAGCTGACCGCAATCTTTGCCGAACTGGGCTTTTCCGTTGCCGAAGGGCCGCGCATTGATACCGACTGGTATAACTTTGACGCGCTGAACATCCCCGGCCACCACCCGGCCCGCGCCGAGATGGATACGTTTTACATGCACCGTGCGGAAGGCGACGACCGCCCGCCGCATGTGCTGCGCACGCACACCAGCCCGGTGCAAATCCGGTCGATGGAAAAAATGGGCGCGCCCCTGCGCATCATCTGCCCTGGCGGTGTCTATCGTGCCGACTATGACCAGACCCACACGCCGATGTTCCACCAGGTCGAAGGCCTGGCGCTGGACAAAGACATCTCGATGGCGAACCTGAAATGGGTGCTGGAAGAGTTTGTCAAAAGCTTCTTTGAGGTGGACGACGTCGAGCTGCGCTTCCGCGCCTCACACTTTCCCTTCACCGAGCCATCGGCCGAGGTCGATATTCGCTGCAGCTGGGACAATGGCCAGCTAAAGATCGGCGAAGGCGACGACTGGATGGAGATCCTGGGCTCTGGCATGGTGCACCCCAAGGTGATCGCCGCTGGCGGCATCGACCCGGATATCTATCAGGGCTTTGCCTTTGGCATCGGCATCGATCGTCTGGCGATGCTGAAATACGGCATCCCCGACCTGCGCGCTTTCTTTGATTCCGACCTGCGCTGGCTGCGCCACTACGGTTTCCAGTGCCTTGACGTCCCAACCCTGCATGGTGGTCTGAGCCGGTGAGCGCAGGCTGGATCACGTCGGCGGCAATCGTTGGGTTGTTGGTTTCGACTGTGATCTATGCTTGGCAACGCAGGCTTGAGCATCAATTCCTGCTGCAAAAAGAGAAGCGGGAGCTTTTTGCTGAGATTTTGAGAGTCGCGGACGCATTGTTTCGCGATCTTATCGATGGAAAGATGGACGACTACGCGGTTTATTTACTTCGTAACGAAAATAGCCGCCAAGCTGATCACATAATGTCGATCTTAAAGCTCTATGAATCCGCAGGAGTCTTCTTCGCTTTTAGAGAATTGCGTAGCCAATTAAAGCACGAAGTTGATCGCGGGGTGAGACGTGGGCTGTCACCTGAAGAACTCCTAAGTGATATCCAGGAGAAGCGAAGCTTTTTGGACGATGAAATGAGAAGAGACTTGGGAGCTACCGCAGTACTTTTTCCATGGTTAATAAAGCCAAGGTTTCGTTTCAGCCCCAATTCGGATTTTGTCGAAAAGATTAAGCAAGAAAACGGGACTAACTAGCCGGGCCGCTTGCGGCTCGGCACGCGCCTGCCCGCCCGTTTTGCCAAAGGCAAACCTGCGGTTTGATGGCGGGCGCATTGCGCCCACCCGGGCAGGAGCGTGCCTTGGGTTGGGAATGTGCACTACAGTACCACCATGCGCCCTTGTTTGGTGGTCATGACCGGCTTACCCTCGCATTTACGTCGCAGTCTCAGCCCAGCGTGCCAGGTAGGGTCAGCAAGACTTGCGCCGGGCGGCAATCTTTGTCATTGCCTATGGCTGTATACGCATGGCTTGCCATAGGACCCTTGACCGATGAAATTCACTCTTTCCTGGCTGAAAGATCACCTCGACACTGACGCATCAGTGGATGAGATCGCTGAAACCCTGACTGACCTTGGCCTTGAGGTCGAAGAAATCAGCAATCCCGGCGATCGGCTCAAGGATTTTACCCTGGGCTATGTGAAACACGCCGAAAAGCACCGGGATGCGGATAAGCTGCGGGTCTGCAAAGTGGACACGGATGAGGGCGAGATGCAGATCATCTGTGGCGCCCCCAACGCCCGCGAAGGCATCACCGTGGTGGTCTGTAAGCCGGGCATGTATATTCCCGGCCTCGACATCACCATTGGCGTCGGCAAAATCCGCGGTGTCGAAAGCTTTGGCATGATGGCCTCTGAGCGCGAGCTGGAGCTGTCGGATGAACATGACGGCATTATCGAGCTGCCCTCGGGCGAAGTGGGGGATCGCTTTGTTGACTGGTTGGCGGAAAACCAGCCCGCCAAGGTGGATCCGGTGATCGAGATTGCCATCACTCCAAACCGCCCCGATGCGCTGGGCATTCACGGCATTGCCCGTGATCTGGCGGCCCGTGGCCTTGGTACGTTGAAAACCTCAGACTTTGCCCCCGTAGCCGGCAGCTTTGCCTGCCCGATCAAGGTGAGTATTGATGAGGATACCCAGGATGGTTGCCCGCTGTTCACCGGTCGCCTGATCAAAGGCGTCAAGAACGGCCCCAGCCCCCAGTGGCTGCAGGATCGGCTGACCGCGATTGGTCTGCGCCCGATCTCGACGCTGGTCGATATCACCAACTTCTTCACCTATGACCAGAACCGCCCGCTGCATGTCTTTGACGCGGCCAAGGTCGCTGGCAATCTGCGGGTGCATCGCGCCGCAGGCGGCGAGACCCTGAAGGCGCTGGATGAGAAAGAATATACCTTTGCGCCCGGGCAGATGGTGATCTCGGATGACAACGGCGCCGAAAGCATTGCCGGCATCATGGGCGGCGAAGACACCGGCTGTACGGATGAGACCGTGGATGTGTTCCTCGAGAGCGCCTTTTGGGATCACGTGCAGATCGCCCTTGCCGGTCGCGCGCTCAAGATCAACTCGGATGCGCGCTACCGCTTTGAACGCGGCGTCGATCCTGAGTTCACCATCCAGGGCCTGCACCTGGCGACCCAGATGATTCTGGAGCTTTGCGGTGGCGAGGCCTCGGAGGTGGTGATTGCAGGCGATGTGCCCGATCACTCCCGCGCCTATAGGCTGGATGCGGAACGGGTGCAGTCGCTGGTGGGCATGGATATCCCCGAAAGCGATCAGCGCCAGACCCTGACCCGCCTTGGTTTCCGCCTAGAAGGCAATATGGCCCATGTGCCCAGCTGGCGCCCTGATGTGCAGGGCGAGGCGGACCTGGTGGAAGAGGTTGCGCGCATTGCCTCGCTGACCAAATTGCAGGGCAAGCCGCTGGCACGGATGACTGATGGAATCCCCAAGGCCGTGATGACCCCGCAGCAGCGCCGCCAGCAGATGGCGCGGCGCACCGCCGCCAGCCTCGGCTATAACGAGGTGGTAAGCTACACCTTTATCGATCAGGCTTCGGCGGCCCTGTTTGGCGGCGGCGATGACGCCACTATGCTGGCCAACCCGATCTCGTCGGAAATGTCCCATATGCGCCCTGCCTTGCTGCCGGGCCTGTTGCAGGCGGCAGCGCGCAATCAGGCGCGTGGCTTCATGGATCTGGCGCTGTTTGAGGTTGGTCCGGCCTTTCACGGCGGCGAGCCGGGCGAGCAGCACAATCTGATTTCGGGCATTCTGGTGGGCAACACCGGCCCCAAGGATGTGCATGGCGCGGCGCGCGGCGTTGATACCTTTGACGCCAAGGCCGATATCGAAGCCATCCTGGCCGCCATCGGTGCCCCTGCCAAGGTGCAGATCCTGCGCGGCGCACAGGACTGGTGGCATCCCGGCCGTCACGGCAAGATCTGCCTTGGTCCCAAAAAGGTGCTGGGCATCTTTGGTGAGCTGCACCCCAAGGTGATCAATGCCATGGGGATCAAAGGCCCGGTTGTCGCCTTCAGCATCTGGCCGGATGAAGTACCGCTGCCGCGCAAAAGTGGCGCCACCCGGGCTGCTCTGGGACAAAGCGATCTGCAGGCGGTCGAGCGTGATTTTGCCTTTGTGGTCGATGCTGAGGTCGAAGCGCTGACGCTGGTCAATGCCGCTTCTGGTGCCGACAAGGTGCTGATCACCGATGTGCGTATCTTTGACGAATTCATTGGTGGGTCGCTGGGCGAGGGCAAAAAGAGCCTGGCCCTGACGGTGCGCCTGCAACCCAGTGACAAGACGCTGAAGGAAAAGGACATCGAGGCAGTGAGCGAGAAGATCATTGCCAAGGTGACCAAGGCCACAGGCGGCACCCTGCGGGGCTAGTGCCGGTCTGGCGCTATTAGATCCAACGCAGTAAAACGCGCCTTTCGGGGCGCGTTTTATTTTGCTGCAAAGAACTCGGCCAGCAGATCATAGACCAGACGAATGCGTCGGCTGCTGTGTAGCTCACGGTGGGTTGTCAGCCAGACGGGAAAGCGGATGGGGGGCTGATCGGTCAACAGCCGTTCGACGCCGCTGGAGTGTTCGACAACATCATCTGCCATTGCGCCAATGCCAAAGCCCTGCCGGACCAGCTCCCAGGCCGCGAGCCCGCTGTTGGACCCGATACGAAAATTATCTGGTGTCAGGTGGACGCCAAGCGGTGCAAGAAATTCGATAGAACGCTGGATATCTCCAAAGTTTACAAATTCATGGGAAGACAGCGCGGCCAGTGAGCCGGGCTGACCCCGGCGAGCCAGGTAACTGGGCGCGGCGTAGAAATGCGCCGTGGCCTCTTGCACCAGACGGGTGATTAGCTCTGGTTGGTCAGGGCGCACATGGCGAATGGCAATATCAGCCTCACGCCGCATCAAATCGCGGATGTCATTTGCGGCCACAATATCGATGGACAGACGTGGGGCCTGTTGGCGCAGTATCTGCAACACAGGAGGCAGCACAAAGGCTGACATCATGTCGCTGGCGGTGATGCGGATTGTGCCTTCGATGGACTGCGCCTGGGCACTGGCGGCAAGGCAGAGCCCATCGGCACCCTCTAACATCTTGCGCCCATGCGGCAAAAGTTCCCGCCCGGCATCCGTTAGGGCAAGTCTGCGCCCAAGGCGCTCAAACAGCATGACGCCCAGACTTTCTTCCAGTGCCGAGACCTGCCGGGACAGGGTTGGCTGGGTCAGGTTTAGTTGGCGCGCTGCTGCTGACAGCGTGCCAGCGTCGGCAGTCGCGAGAAAGGCGCGAATATGGGTCCAGTCAGGTTTGTTCATGCAAATATGTATAAGTTATCCCCGAATTTTAGCAATTTATATGTTTTTTCTGTATGGATAAGCTGGGCGTAAATCAGGAGAGACTGGATGAAAACCGACGCACCGTTCTGGGACAAAATTGCCCCCAAATATGCTCAAAATCCTATTCGCGATGTGGCGGCCTATCGTCAGGCGTTGGCGCGTACCTGTAGCTACCTCAAACCTGATGATCGGGTTTTAGAATTGGGCTGCGGTACGGGCTCGACAGCAATTGAGCTGGCGAGCCAAGTGGCAGAGATCACCGTTTCAGATCTGTCACAGGGCATGCTTGCCATTGCACGGGAGCGGGCCGCCACCGCCGGGGTGGGCAACATGCAGTTTCATCAGGGCAGCGTGGCGCAGGCCCCAGAGGGCACATATGATGTGGTCTTGGCGCATAACCTTTTACACCTGCTGCCCGATTTGCAGGCCGCATTGGCGCTGGTCTCTGCGCGCCTGCCAAAGGGCGCTTTGTTCATATCCAAGACACCCTGCCTAAGGGAATCGCGGAGCAGTGCCAAATATTGGTCATTCAAGGTCATGATCCCGGTGATGCGTCTTCTTGGCAAAGCGCCAACCAGCCCGGTGCATTTTTTCGATATACCCTCGCTTGAAGCAGCGATTGAGGCCGCCGGTTTTGAGCTGGTTGAAACCGCAAATTACCCGGTTTCGACGCTGGGGCGCTATATCGTGGCCCGCCGTCTGTGATTTGTGCTCTGGTGCGGCTGGGCGATCCGACATAGGTCTGGGGCAAACCAACTGGAGCAGGAGCGCAACATGACACTCAACGTTTATCTTTCTGGCGAAATCCACACCGATTGGCGCGAGCAGATCACCGAAGGTGCCAAGGGGCTGGATGTGAGCTTTCAAAGCCCGGTGACAGACCATGCCGCCAGCGATGATTGTGGCGTGGCGATTCTGGGGGCTGAGGACAACAAATTCTGGCACGATCACAAGGGCGCCAAGCTCAACGCCATTCGCACCCGCAAGGGGCTGGAGGATGCGGATGTGGTGGTGGTGCGCTTTGGCGAGAAATACAAACAGTGGAACGCCGCCTTTGATGCGGGTTATGCGGCGGCGCTGGGGAAATCCATCATCGTGCTGAGCCAGCCTGAGCATCAGCACGCCCTGAAAGAGGTCCATGCCGCAGCCCTGGCGGTGACGGATGAGCCACGCCAGGTGGTAGAGATCCTGACCTATGTGTTGCAGGGCACGCTGCCCAAATGAGCGCACCAACCTTGTGGACCGAGCGGCTGATCCTGCGCCCACATGGGGTGCAGGATTTTGACGATGTGGCGGCGCTCTGGACCGACCCGGTCGTGGTGAAATACATCGGCAGCACGCCCAACAGCCCTGAACAGTCCTGGGCGCGACTGCTGCGCTACATGGGCCATTGGCAGGCTTTGGGCTATGGCTATTGGGTGGTTTGCGATCGTGACAGCGGCGCGTTCCTAGGGGAGGTTGGCTTTGCCAATTATCGCCGCGCGGTGGCGCCACCGCTGCCGGATGTCCCCGAGGCGGGCTGGGTTCTGGCGACACAGGCCCATGGGCGCGGAATTGCCAGCGAAGCGGTGGCCTGCATCCACAACTGGGCCGACCAGACGCAGGACTGGGCACAGACGGTGGCAATTTTTGCACCTGAACATGCGGCTTCGCAGCAGGTTGCGGCAAAGCAAGGGTATCAAACCTCCGGAGAGGCCACATATTTTGGCGACAGGATCCTGATCATGTCCCGTCAAAAACCTGCGGCTCTTTAAGGCGTTTGGCCTCGGCAAAAACCACTCGTTAACGGGCGTTGTCTAGACTGTGGCGCAGCACATTCTTATCCCACCACTTGGTGAGCCCCGCTCTGAGGCTCCAACGGACGATACCTATGCAGAACCGACGACGCGCGCCGAAAGAGATTACAGCCACAAGTGAAGACCAGGGCCTGTTCAAAAAGGACCTGGGTCAGTTTCGGGTTGCTTTGGTGCCGCACATCAAACGCAGCAGTCGCGGCGACCTTGTGGTGCGTGGCTACCTCGACAACACCAGAGAGGTCTTTGTGATCTTTGCGGGGCGCCGTGCCAAAGAGGCCCTGCCAATCGAGAGCCGGGTGAAAGCCATGTTTGTCCAGGCCAGCCAAGCAGCTGCAAAAGCAGGCCGCAAGCCACCAGAGGTCAATGCAATCCGGCTGCCGATACATGTCGAAGGCTCTTGGCGGTCGCGGTTTCAGCGGGATGTTTCCGGCTGGGACCACAGAAGCTTCCAGCTGCTGGCCTCTCGTTGGGCCTTTTCAGATGCTGACGGCATGACAAATCTGGGTGGTCGCCCTCCGTTTTCGTAAAAACACCCCGCCAAAGGCGGGGTGCTGGTCCCAACGGGAAGAGGGTTTTTCAAAATCCCGATGACGGGCGGGAGAATTAGGAGTCGCGTTTGATTTCCACAGTGTGGGGATAGGGGATCGAGATACCCTTGGTGTCAAAGGCTTCTTTCACCGCCTGGGTCATGGCAAATTTCACTTCCCAGTAATCGGCTGCATCCACCCAGACGCGGGTGGTCAGATCAACCGAGCTATCGCCCAGATTGGTCACCCGCACCCATGGCTCGGGGTCCTGTTTGATACGGCTGTCTGCGGCGGCCTGTTGCAGAATGATCGCTTTGGCCGCATCGGCGCTGTCGCCGTAGTCGATGCCAAAGACCATATCAACCCGGCGGGTTGCGTGGTGCGAGAAATTGGTGATCACCGCGCCCCAGGCCTGGCCATTGGGAATAATGATCTGCACATTGTCCGGTGTCGCCAGCTCTGTCACAAACAGGTTGAGATCTTTTACCGTGCCTGCGGTGCCGCCAATATCGACGTATTGGCCAATCTTGTAGGGGCGAAACAACACCAGCATGAAACCGGCGGCCAGATCGCTCAGCGTGCCCTGCAGCGCCAGACCAATCGCCAGAGTGGCCGCGCCCATCATTGCCACCAGGCTGGTGGCTTCGATGCCAAAGATGCCCAGTACGGCAATCATCACCACGGCAATCAGTACCCAACGCACCATGCTGGCAACAAAATTGCCCAGGGTGGCGTCGATTTCTGGGGTGGCATTGATGCGTTTGCGCAGGGCGCTGCTCACCATTCCGGCAGCGATCCAACCAATGATGAGAACAGCCAGGGCCTTGCCGCCATTCAGCACCATGGGCCAGTAGGCAAAGCCCTTTTCAATCATGTCGTCCATATCAGTCTCACTCTTCCGGTTATGTGGTTTTGCGGATGAAGCACAGGTGGGCGGATCCAGACAAGGGGAGATCCATAAGAAAAGGCCCCCAAAGTGATCTGGGGGCCTGCGTCTGTAAATTATGCCTATGATCCGCGCCCGGCAACAGTATCTGCGTGTTACCGTCTGAGCACAAAACGGCCCGCCGGTTGGTGGAAACTGGCGGGCCATCAGTTTGGCGGGGAGCTTTAGGATTTGAGCGCCAGGGTCGGCGAGATCACATCCAGCCCCAGGGCCTTACCAACGGCATAGTAGGTCAGCTTGCCGGCATGGACATTGAGACCGTTCAACAGATGCGGGTCATCCTCGCAGGCTTGACGCCAGCCTTTATCTGCCAGGCTCAGCATGAAGGGCAGGGTCGCATTGCCAAGCGCCTGGGTCGAGGTGCGGGCAACCGCGCCGGGCATATTGGCGACACAGTAGTGCATGATGCCATCGACCTCATAAATCGGATCTGCATGGGTGGTGGCGCGGGAGGTCTCAAAACAGCCGCCTTGGTCGATGGCCACATCCACCAAGGCCGCGCCGGGCTTCATATCGCTGAGCATGGCGCGCGATACCAGCTTGGGGGCTTCGGCGCCCGGGATCAGCACAGCGCCAATAACCATGTCGGCCTCGCGGACCAGCTCGGCGGTGGCACC
Organism: uncultured Pseudophaeobacter sp.; assembly: GCA_905479575.1. Classification (GTDB taxonomy): domain Bacteria; phylum Pseudomonadota; class Alphaproteobacteria; order Rhodobacterales; family Rhodobacteraceae; genus Pseudophaeobacter. Next base: position 14,472 of record CAJQNB010000034.1, on the reverse strand, counting down.
GGCGGTAGCATACTGGTTTTTGAAGTCGCGGCCAAAGACATCATCAAGATTTTTCAGCCGGGGCAGAGAGCGGTCCAGAATGGTGACATCCGCGCCCATGCCAGCAGCGATCTTGGCCGCGTGGGTGCCGACAACGCCGCCGCCAATGACCACTACCCTGGCCGGGGCCACGCCGGGCACGCCGCCCATCAGAATGCCGCGACCGCCGTTGGCCTTTTGCAGCGTCCAGGCGCCGACCTGCGGCGCCAGGCGGCCCGCGACTTCGGACATGGGCGCCAGCAGGGGCAGGCCGCCGGAGGCGTCGGTGACGGTTTCATAGGCGATGGCGGTGCAGCCGCTTGCCAGCAGGTCCTGGGTTTGCGCTGGATCGGGGGCCAGGTGCAGATAGGTGAACAGCAGTTGACCTTCGCGAAGCATCTTGCGCTCAACCGCTTGTGGCTCTTTTACCTTCACGATCATGTCGGCATTGGCAAAGATTTCTTCGGCGGTGTCGAGGATTATAGCCCCGGCGGCGATGTAATCCTCATCGGTAAAGCCGGCACCCAGACCGGCACCCTTTTGAATAAGGGCCTGATGGCCATGATTGACCGCTTCGCGGGCCGCGTCAGGCGTCATGCCAACCCGGAATTCCTGTGGCTTGATCTCTGTGGGGCAGCCGATTTTCATTATCTATCCTCCGTTTCCTTAGCGTCAGTCTGACGCAGGTCTGGCAACAGATGCTGCTTTTTTGGGCGGAATAAAAACATGACATTCGAAGAATCTTCACCTAAACGGGCGGAACCTAGCAAGGATCTTTGAAGAAATGTCTCTTGATAACACGGATCGTCGGATTCTACAGGTTCTGCAACGGCAGGGGCGGATCTCCAATGCCGAGCTGAGCGAGCGGGTCAACCTGTCGGCCTCCGCCTGCCATCGGCGGGTGCAGCGGCTGGAAAGCGATGCCTATATCAAAAGCTACGTTGCCCTGCTGGATGCTCGCAAGATGGCGGTGCCTACCACGGTTTTTGTCGAGATTACATTACAAAGCCAGGCGGATGAGCTGCTGGATGCATTTGAACGGGCGGTGGCGCGTATTCCGGACGTGCTGGAGTGCCATCTGATGGCCGGAACCGCAGACTACCTGCTTAAGGTTGTTGCCGAAAATACCGATGATTTTGCCCGCATCCACCGCCAGCACCTGACCCGGCTGCCGGGGGTGGCGCAGATGCAGTCGAGCTTTGCCCTGCGGACCGTGTTCAAAACCACCGCGCTGCCGGTCTAGGGGCAGCGGACAAGGCTCTAATGGCCAGGGCTTTGATGACAGTGGATTTTGCAGATTTCCCACTGTCGCGCTGGGGGCATCTGTGGTCTGTTGCGGAAAAACTGAGGCAGGAGACGGGCGATGGAGTGGGACTATATCGTGGTGGGCGCGGGCAGCGCTGGCTGTGTTGTCGCCAAGCGGCTGAGCGAAGCTGGCCATAAGGTTCTGCTGCTGGAGGCGGGCGGCAAAGACAATTATCACTGGGTCCATATCCCCATGGGCTATCTCTATTGTATCGACAATCCCCGCACCGATTGGATGTATCGCACCGCTGCCGAGGCAGGGCTGAATGGGCGCAGCCTGCTGTATCCCCGTGGCAAGGTTCTGGGGGGATGTTCGTCGATCAACGGCATGCTTTATCTGCGCGGGCAGGCGGCGGATTATGACGGCTGGCGCCAGCGTGGGCTGGCGGGCTGGGGCTGGGACGATGTGCTGCCCTATTTCAAAAAGTCCGAAGACTATGTGGACGGCGCGTCTGAAATGCATGGCGCTGGCGGCGAATGGCGGGTGGAAAACCAGCGGCTGCACTGGGATGTCCTGGACGACTGGATGCAGGCCGCCGCCAGCTGGGGCCTGCCCAAAGTCACCGATTTCAACACCGGCAATAACGAAGGCGTCGGCTATTTCCGGGTCAATCAGAGCGGCGGCTGGCGGATGAACACCGCCAAGGCCTTTTTGCGCACGGTCACTGGCAGCACCCTGAAGGTTGAGACCAAGGCCCATACCCGTCGCATCCTGATCGAGGATGGCCGCGCGGTTGGCGTGGAATATGACAAGGGCGGCAGCACTCATCAGGTGCGGGCGCGTGCTGAGGTGGTGTTGTCTGCCGGGGCGGTGAACTCGCCGCAGATCCTGCAACTGTCCGGGCTGGGGCCGGGGGAGCTGTTGCAGCGCCACGGCATTGCGGTGCAGCGGGATATGCCAGCGGTGGGCGCCAACCTGCAGGACCATTTGCAACTGCGCTGTGCCTGGCGGCTGGAGCGGGGAAAGACCCTGAACACTCTGGCGAACTCAACACTGGGCAAGGCCAAGATTGGCTTGGAATATGCGCTGAAGCGCTCGGGGCCGATGTCGATGGCGCCCAGTCAGCTGGGGGCGTTTTCGCGCTCGCGTCCTGATCTGGCAACTCCGGATCTGGAATATCACGTGCAGCCCCTGACACTGGAGGCCTTTGGCCAGCCGCTGCATGATTTCCCCGGGCTGACCGCCAGTGTCTGCAACCTGCGGCCTGAAAGCCGGGGCACGGTTCAGATCACGTCGGACGATCCCCATCAGGCGCCTGAGATTGCGCCAAATTACCTGTCCACCGAGGGCGATCGTCAGGTGGCGGTGGCGGCAATCCGTCAGGCGCGCCAGATTATGGCGCAGCCGGCCATGCAGGGCTATGGCCCGCAGGAGATGAAGCCCGGAGGGGCTTCGGATGCGGTGGAGGATCTGGTAAAGGCCGCCGGGGAAATTGGCACCACGATTTTTCACCCCACCTGCACCGTGCATATGGGGGCAGAGGACACGGCGCCGCTGGATGCAGAGCTGCGCCTGCGAGGGGTCACAGGGCTGCGGGTGGCGGATGCCAGCGCCATGCCCACCATTCCCAGCGGCAATACCAATGCCCCCAGTATCATGATCGGCGAAAAGGCTGCGGATCTGATCCTTGCGGCTGCGCGCGGATAGCGCTGCTGATCCTTTGAGCAGAGAGGCGATGCAGTGGTGCCGGGATGTCGCAACCGCAGAAATTACGGTTGCACCCCAGGGGGAAACGCGGTTCCATTGACCCATGGCAGAGTGCCGTGACGGGTCCCGATTTGACTGACCAGACGCGGCTTTGCTCAACAGTCGCGATCCCGCAGTTTTTTTGCGCGTGACATCAAAGGATCACACTGGCTTGGTAGTGGGATCGACAAAAGACAACACAATATAAGGAATACGCCTGTGACCAGCGATATCGACTCCGACTCCTATGATTGGCTTGAGGCTGAGCTGCAGGACACTTTGGACGAGGATATCGAAATTGAATTTGCCGAACCGATGTTGTCCATGGAGCTGCGCAAGATCTACCGCGAACAGCACCCGGAGATGTTGGATCGCAAAGTCTATTTCCGCAACCTGCTGCGGCTTCAGGCAGAGCTGATCAAGTTGCAGGATTGGGTGGTGGAGACTGGTGCCAAGGTGCTGGTGATCATGGAAGGGCGCGACAGTGCCGGCAAGGGCGGGGTGATCAAGCGGATCACCCAGCGGCTCAATCCGCGGGTGGCGCGGGTAGTGGCGCTGCCGGCCCCCAGCCGACGGGAGCAAAGCCAATGGTATTTCCAGCGCTATGTGCCACATCTGCCTGCGGGCGGTGAGATCGTGTTGTTTGACCGCTCCTGGTACAACCGCGCCGGAGTGGAACGGGTGATGGGCTTTGCCGACGACGACCAGGTGGAAACCTTCTTTCGAGATGTGCCGGAATTTGAACGTATGTTGGTGCGTTCAAACACCATCGTGTTGAAATACTGGTTCTCGATCACCGATGAAGAGCAGCAGCTGCGGTTCATGATGCGCATTCACGACCCGATGAAACAGTGGAAACTGTCTCCGATGGATCTGGAAAGCCGCATCCGCTGGGAACAGTATACCACCTCCAAAGAAGAGATGTTTGAGCGCACCAACATCCCCGAGGCGCCTTGGTATATCGTTGAAGGCAACGACAAAAAGCGCGAACGCCTGAACTGCATCGAGCATCTTTTGAGCAAGATCCCCTATAAAGAGGTGAGCAGCGAAAAAGTGTCTTTGCCGGATCGGGAGTATAATCCTGATTATGAACGCCGGGTGCTGCCGGATGAGCTGTATGTGCCAAAAATCTACTAAGGTCTAAGGTCATAAAGGCAAAGGGGGGGCTCCCGCCAGCTTAGCGACCTTCTGACGAAGGCCCCACACTGTTGGGCCTGGCGCTGTGCCTGAGGGCACAGCGCAGGGGCGCCTAAGGTGAGGTTTCGATATTGGCCAGAAACCGTTGCATGTAGGTGATAAACTGGGCGGTCTCTTCGGGGGTGAATCCTTTTAACAAATCCTGCTGACGTTCGAGCGCGCGGGGCAGGATTTTGCCGTGAAGATCCTGGCCTTTTGGGGTGAGGCTCCAGGACTTGCGCCGCTCATCTCCGCCCTGGGCCTCAGACTGTGCCAGCCCGGTGCTTTCGAGCCGCTGCAAAGACCGGCTGACGGCGGCCTTGTCGATGCCTGTAAGGCGGGCCGCCTGGGCGACAGAGCAGCCGGGGCTGCGGGTCAGCATCACCAGCATACGCCAGTCCATCACGCCGATGCCAAATTCGGCCTGATAGGCGCGGGTGGCTTCCCGGGTCAGCCGGTTGCCAGCAAAGGTCACCAGCACAACAGGGCTGTTGCGCAGGCTCAGCGTTGGCGCGGCTGGATCTTCCGCGCTGCCGGTGGCGGTGACCAGGAACATATCGTCAGGCAGGGATTGTCTCTCACTCATGACCCCATCTTAGAGCTCACGTGTTGACATGACAACTCATTCACCTTTCAGTGAAGACATGCACAACAAGGGGGGCGGAGATGGAGCGGGCTGAACGGTATGATATTGACCTTGATCGGTTTTGGAAGGACCCCTATCCCGACCTTGCCCAGATGCGAAAGCGGGCTGCGGTGGTCTATGTGCCGCAGCTGCAGGCCTATTTGATCACACGCCGCGACGACATTTTTCACCAAGAAAAGAAAGTGGCGGTTTTCTCCTCTGAGCAGCCGGATGGGTTGATGGTCCAGTTGATGGGTGAGAACATGATGCGCAAAGATGGCGACGCGCATATGCAAGAGCGCCGGGCGATTTTTCCCACGGTCTCTCCCAAAACGGTGCGTGATCACTGGTTGGTGCAGTTTCAGGCTCTGACGCAGGATGTACTTGAACAGCTGGTGCCCAAGGGCGGTTGTGATCTGGTGCGCGACTACGCCATGGTTGTCTCGGGTGAGGCGCTGAAGCGGATCACCGGGCTGACCAATTTGACAGCTTTTGAGATGGATCAGGTCAGTCAGCATATGATTGATGGCTGTGCCAATTATGCAGGCGATACCGATATTGAACGCCGCTGCCACGCCGCCACCGACAGGATTGATGCCTGCATCAGCGCCAGGCTGGCGCAACCTTTGGATCCCGAAGATCGCTCTCTTTTGGCGGTGCAGCAACGGGCAGGGCTCAAGGATGCGGCGATACGGGCCAATATCAAGCTTGCCATCTCTGGCGGTCAGAATGAACCACGCGATGCCATTGCCGGCACGGTCTGGGCCCTGTTGCGCCACCGCGACCAGCTGCAACAGGTTCTGTCGGGGCAGATTTCCTGGATGCAGGCCTTTGAGGAATACGCGCGATGGATCTCTCCCATTGGGATGTCGCCGCGCCGGGTGGCACAAGAATACCAACTGCAGGGGGCGACCCTGCTGCCAGAGGATCGGGTGTTTTTGATGTATGGCTCGGGCAATCGGGATGAACGCATCTTTGAACGGCCGGATGTCTTTGATCTGCACCGCGATTGCGCTGCCGCGATTTCTTTTGGGGCCGGGCCGCATTTCTGTGCCGGGGCCTGGCTGTCCAAGGCGCTCATCAGCCAAGTGGCGCTGCCGATGCTGTTCGAGGCGACGCAGGATCTGCGCCTTTCAGGAGATACCCAGTTCGGCGGCTGGGCCTTTCGAGGACCAATCTCAGTTCCGGTTACCTGGTCCGTCCCGCCAAACTGAGCGCCCAGCTGGTGAGCGGATCCGGGCAAGGGGGAGAGGTAAGCAATTTGAAACCCGGCAGTCGCGGGGAGCATACGGGCAAGGCCTGGGGAAAGAAGGAAAAGGTCCCGAGGTGACATATGCCTTGAGCGCAGGGGGGCAAGGCGCGCCTAATAACTAGGGGGTGCGCTATGTCACCTCGGGTAGAGCCGGGTGTTCCAAATCCGGCTGCAAGCACATGGGCGGGGAAACCCAGAGGTGTCGCCCAATGCATCCAGTATAGAACCTGTGTGAAAAAAATACACGCTTAAGTTTAGTTGTGGGGGGTTTTTTGCCTACAGGCTGAAAAGACAGGCCGTCACGACTTTGCTCAGCAAGCAAAGCGGGTGCCTCCATGGTGCTAAGCGGCCTGCGCGGAGGGGCGGTAGACGGGATAGCTGGCGGTCTGGATAAGGGGGCTAGAAATGACAAACCCCCGAGCCATGGCGCGGGGGTCATCAACTTTGTGTCCAGAAAAGAACTGGAAGCCAAAAAGGCCGATAGAAGGAGCTTAGAGCATACCTTCGCGCTGTGCTTTCTTACGCGCCAGTTTACGGGCACGGCGGATCGCTTCAGCTTTCTCGCGCGCTTTTTTCTCGGACGGCTTTTCGAAATGTTGCTTGAGCTTCATTTCGCGGAAGACGCCTTCACGCTGCAGCTTTTTCTTCAGAGCGCGGAGCGCCTGATCGACATTGTTGTCACGAACACTAACCTGCATGTGGTTTTCACCACCTTTCTAGTATGAGTTGCAATGATTTGCAGGAATTGGCCATATAGCAAAGCCCCGTTATGTTGTCTAGTATCAACAAGACACAGTAGGAGACAGCCATGTCCACCTCACCAAACGATGATCCAGTTGCCGTTTTGCTAAAGGCTGCGTTGACCCACGTCCCGTTTGATGGGTGGTCTGAGGCGACGTTTAGGGCCGCAATTTCGGACAGCGGCTTGGACGCAGCACTTGCCCGTACCGCCTGTCCTCGTGGTGCCGTTGATCTGGCGGTGGCCTTTCATTCTGCGGGCGACAAAGCCATGCTGGAGCGGATCAAGGCGACCGACATGAGTGCCCTGAAGTTTCGCGAAAAAATCGCCGCGGCCGTGCGATTCCGTCTCGAAGCAGTGGACGACAAAGAGGTTGTGCGCCGTGGCACTTCCTTGTTTGCTTTGCCACATCACGCCGCAGACGGGGCCAAGGCAATTTGGGGCACCTGTGACAAAATTTGGGACGCGTTGGGTGATACCTCGGACGATGTGAACTGGTACACAAAACGAGCGACCCTGAGCGCTGTCTACAGTTCGACAGTGCTGTATTGGCTTGGCGACGATTCGATCGACCATCAGGCCACATGGGCCTTCCTTGATCGCCGCATCGAGAACGTGATGCAGTTTGAGAAATTCAAGGCGCAGGTGAACGAAAACCCCTTTTTGAAACGTGCTCTGTCCGGGCCAATCTGGGCACTCGGCAAAGTCAAAGCCCCGTCAAAAACACCCTATGAGGACCTGCCGGGCCGCTGGAACAGACCTCATGATTGAACCCAGATCGGGGCGACCCTTGAAAGCACTCCTCTGAACAGCGCGGCCGATCTTCTTTTGCCGGCAGAGCGTCCGATTTGCAGGTTGACTTGCACGCGTGATCTGTAGTTTCGCGCAGGCCCGCAAACTGCTAAGCAAGGCGTAACAACGAGGAGCCTGCTCTGATGATCCGAACCATGCGCGCAATTGAGATCACCGAGCCCGGAGGGCCCAACGTTTTGCAGATGACCAGCCGACCGGTGCCTGCGCCGGGATATCAAGACGTGTTGATCCAAGTTGCTTATGCCGGGGTCAATCGCCCAGATGTACTGCAACGTGCGGGCGCATATGCCCCGCCCCCAACCGCCAGCGACCTGCCGGGCCTGGAGGCCTCAGGTGTTATCGCCGGCATCGGACCAGGCGTTTCGGGCTGGAACTTGGGCGACGAGGTCTGTGCCCTGCTTCCCGGTGGTGGATATGCCGAATACGTGACGACCCCTGCAGCGCATTGTTTGCCGATTCCCAAGGGCATGGACCTAAAGCAGGCAGCGTGCCTGCCTGAAACATATTTTACCGTTTTTTCCAATGTCTTCATTCGCGGCCAGCTTGTAGCAGGGGAACGGTTCCTGGTGCATGGCGGCTCGTCCGGCATCGGGACCACCGCGATTCAACTGGCCAATGCATTTGGCGCGCGAGTGTTTGCAACTGCCGGGTCCGCGACGAAATGTGAGGTCTGTCTTTCTTTGGGGGCCGAACAGGCCATCAATTATCGAGAAAGTGATTTTGTTGCGATACTGAAGGCCGAAGGCGGCGCCAATCTGATTCTGGACATGGTCGGCGGCGACTACCTCCCCCGGAATATCAGTGCCCTTGCAGATGACGGACGTCTGGTTCAGATCGCATTCCTGCAAGGCCCAGAAGTCAAACTGAACTTTGCCCAAATCATGATGCGGCGACTGACTGTCACCGGCAGCACTTTGCGCCCGCAAAGCTCTCTGGCCAAGGCCCGGATCGCATCAGATCTGCGAGAGGCGGTCTGGCCGTTGCTGGAAGCGGGGCAGATTGCGCCCGTCATCGACAGCGAGTTTGATCTGGCCGAGGCGATTGAGGCCCATGAGCGCATGGTAGGCGGCAGCCATATCGGGAAGATTGTGCTGGCGGTCGCATAACTGGGTGTTTTCAGGGTGATGAACTGTCGGGAACCGTACCAATTTCCTCGGCAAACTGCAGCAGATTCGGATCATTGGGGTTGATCTCAAGTGCGTCGGCCAGCACCGAGCGTGTTGCCTCCAGACCTTCAGTTGCGGCGGCGATACGCACAAGCATCACCCACGCATCAACGCGCTGAGGATCAAGACGAACGACTTCTCTGAAAGCAGTGGTTGCCGCCGGTGGGTTACGCATGGCCAGTGCGATACCGCCAAGTTGCAGATGAGTCTCAGGAAAATCAAACCGGTTGGCCAGTGACTGTCTCCACTCAGACGTCGCACCTTTAAGATTTGCCGCCATTCTCTTGGGCAGCCGCGCGATCGGCGCATCCACCAACTGGCGTGCTGCAACGATACGCACGGTTTTGATTGGGTCAGCAAGCAAATCAACCAACCGAAGAACCCTGTCCTGATCCGGCGCCAGCCGCTGCAGACCAATGGCCGCGGTTCGGATAACCGGATCCGGGTCTGACAGGAGCGGCACAAATCTTTCGGCAACCGCCGGATCGCCGGATTGCTCAAGCAGCCACAAGGCGGTGGCCCGGACGATTCCCGACTGGTCGGCATCTGCCGCCAGATCCGAGAGCGCCCCTGCCGCCGCGACCGGGTTGGCCCGACCTTTGGCGAGGGTCTGCCCATAATGCGGACCCCGGTTTTGCGAAGTCGGATACCAGTCAGCGATCTGGGCGGCGGCCCAGTCGGCAGATTGGTCCTGATGGCAACTTGTGCAGGCATCCGGGCTGCCGATCTCGGCTGCCAGATCGGGCCGCGGGATCCGGAAACTATGGTCGCGTCGCCCGTCCACACCCATGTAGAACTGCTCAATCATATGGCAGTTCTTGCACTGGGCCCCCTCAGAACCTTCCGCGTGAAAATGGTGCTCCGGGCTGTCATAAAGCGCTGGTTTCAGGGTGGTAAACTCTGCATTTCCCGCCTGAGAATGGCACTGTGTGCAGACCGCGTTACCTTCGGCTTTCAGGTCCGTCGAATGGGCGTTGTGGCAGTTCGTGCATCCGACACCTTTCGCATACATTTTTGACTGCAGGAACGATCCGTAAACATAAACCTCGTCGAGGATTTGCCCATCCGCATGGTAAAGCCCGGGTCGGAGCTGCGCCAGATTGTAGGCGTCATGATATGGCGTGCCGGGCAGCGGATTGCCTTGCCCCTGCGCCTCGCGCCGCGAATGACAACCGGCGCATTGCTGCATCGTGCTCTCGGCGCCATCAAAGGCCATCGTCAGACCAACTGCGTTGACCTGTCCATCCCATCCCGAAATGTCCTGATCTTTGGTCCATGCAAGGTGCGCCGCAGCTGGGCCGTGGCAGGATTCGCATCCCACACCCATTTCGGCTTGTGTGGAGGAATAAGTGTGGTTTTCAGGGTCATAGTTCTTTTCAAAACCAGTGGCGTGACACTCGGCGCAGCGCGCATTCCAAGTTTTGTAAGGGCCAGTCCAATGCAACCCGTCATCTGGTGGCAGATCCTGGTCCGGGTAGAGATGAAACCAGGTTTTCTGCTCTGTATCCCAAACCACATCAAAGCTCTGCAAACGGCCCGGTTCAGTTTCCAGAAGATACTGCTGCAACGGCTTGATGCCAGCGACAGAGTGCACCGGATAATCTGTGGTTGCGCCATCCTTCTCGGTCACCGTTGCAAAATGGCGACCGTCCTCGATGCGAAACTGGGCCAACATGCCATCATGACTGAATTCGGTTCCGTCGAAATCTGCGACAATGTTCTCGGCAGTCGGCGTCGTCCATGCAAGGGCATGGTCAGATCCGGTCCAGTTCTCGGTTGCGTCCGTGTGACAATCTGCGCAGGCCTGCGACCCGACATAAGCCGGGGTATTCTGTCCTTGGGCGAAAGTAGGGGCTGCGACAAAAACCATCGTAGACACGATGCGCCCTATGGCAAATGCCTGTGCAATAAAGGTCAAGATCAGGCCCTTCCAGCTAAATCTAACAATCAAATGCGCTCTCTGTGGATCGGTAGAGCGCTCGATGATCCCACACGACAACAAACCCAAACAGGGCAGTCAAAAGGAAGGCGGATTTCGCTATCAAAACCCGCCTTCCGTTGTTCATTTATGCCTGAATGGGCTTTTACTGGTTGCCCTGCGATCCAGTCATCACCGATTCCATCACCCGATCAAGATTGAAGCTCCCCGGCTTTTGGCGCGGCGGGAATTCGGCAAAGCTTTGTAGCCAGTTGGCAACATAGGCCCCTGCAGGGGCGAAAACGAACATGCGCTCGGCCCACCAACGTTGATATCCCATTGCATCTTCGGCCTCGGCACGCTCGAAAGGATCCATCCGCAAGTTCGTGATGGACGGAGCCCGCAAAACCTCGAACGGCGTGGTCCAGACTCTCATACCCTCTGCATTCTGACGCAGGAATGTGATCTTCCAATCGTTATAGCGCAAGGCTGCGACCGAACCGTCGTCAGTCCAGTAGAAGAAATCATTGCGCGGCCAATCGGCCTCGCCTTTCAACGCTGGTGCCAGATCATAGCCATCAAGATGCACTTTGTACTCACGACCAATTGCCTGAACGCCACCTTGCAAAAGCTGCTCTTTGATATCCGGCGCACCGGCGGCCGCTAGCAATGTCGGCAACATGTCTTCATGCGCGCCGATATCATTGATCACTGTTCCCGGTGCAATTGTGCCCGGCCAGCGGATCACCGTTGGAACGCGAAAACCACCCTCCCATTGGGTGTTCTTCTCGCCTTTGAACATCGTTGTGCCTCCGTCTGGCCATGTGAAGGTTTCGGCGCCGTTATCCGTGGAATACATCACGATTGTATTGTCGGCGATGCCAAGATCGTCAATCTTGTCGAGCAACTGCCCAACCATACCATCATGTTCAACCATGCCGTCAGCATAGACGCCCTGTCCGGTCACTCCGACGGATTCAGGCTTGAGATGCGTAAAAATGTGCATCCGTGTTGAGTTCCACCACAGAAAGAAAGGCTTTCCCTGTTCGTGGGCTCTGTCCATAAAATCGAGTGCGGCGGCCGTTACTTCCTCGTCCACCGTTTCCATGCGCTTTTTGCTGAGCGGTCCGGTATCTTCGATAGAGCCGTCAGCCGACGACTTGATCACGCCGCGCGGACCAAAGTTTGCACGAAATTCTTCGCTTTTGGGATAGTCGACGTTTTCAGGCTCTTCCTCGGCGTTGAGATGATAGAGATTGCCGTAAAATTCGTCGAACCCGTTATTCGTTGGCAGCATCTCGTCTCGATCGCCCAAGTGGTTCTTGCCGTACTGTGCAGTCATATACCCAAGCGGCTTGAGAAGGCCCGCAATTGTCGGGTCCTCGATTTTCATGCCTTCTGGCGCGCCCGGCAAGCCAACCTTAGTGAGGCCGGTGCGGATTGGAGACTGGCCGGTAATAAAGGCAGCGCGACCAGCGGTGCAACTTTGCTGGCCATACCAGTCCGTAAACAACGCACCTTCTGCCGCCAGTCGGTCGATGTTGGGCGTTCGATAACCCATCATGCCACGGTTGTATGCGCTAACGTTGAACTGGCCGATGTCATCACCCCAGATCACCAGAATATTTGGTTTGTCCGCGTCCTGTGCATTGGCTGATCCAGCAACCAGCGCCACAGCAGCGAAAAGCGCTCCAGCGAAGCGAAGTCGACTATTTCTCATAATGGTATTGTCATGGAATTGTTTCATAATATCTCCCTTTGCGCTCCGACTCTCGGAGGGTATATAATTGGTATTATTGAATAATAATAACCAGAAACAAAAGTGTAACTTATTTCGGTTTGGTCAACAAGCAGGCTTGGCCAAGCGCGTTCAACCCCGGCCTCGCAAGCCACATTCGAGGCTCGGACGAGGTCCGGTTAACATGATGGCCCACCCCAGCCCGATGTTGGCAGGCTATTCCGGGGTGCAGGAGTTTAGCGTCACAAAAAAAATGGGCCGATCAATTCACGGTGAATTGATCGGCCCAAATAACGTCTTAACCGACGAATATGCAGTTCTACAGCCCGCTATTACATTCACGTGCCATTTCGATGGCCTTTTTTGTACCGGCCAGATCCACGACGAAAGCGTATTCCTTTTCCGGAAACACAGTCATTGTGTATTTTTGAGCCACATCGTCAACAAATTGAGGGTCGTCCGACAAGACGTAACCACCGCTATATCCTTTGGTGATATTGCCGCGCATTCCGGTTGCCTCGCCAACATAAAGCTGGTCATCAAGAAGAATAGCAACAGCTTCTTTGTCGCCTTTCTTAACGTCGGTTTCCTGATTGGTGAACACACCAACATATGCGACGGCGCGATCGGTCGTCAGGCCCATCTGGACAACGTTGCCGACATCATCAGATTTTTCGATCAGGCAAGACATCTTTTCTTTGTCGATGAAGACATTCCAGCCTTCAACGTCGCCGAATTTTTCAAAAGTGTCAGCTCTCGCTTCGGTGGTCACAAGCGTACCTGCCGCGATGATCGCGGCGCCTGCAGTCAGCATGAGTTTGTGCATATGGATTTCCTCTACTTTATGCCAATGGACCCCCAATTTGGTGCGATCCATAATTTTTCAAGAATAAACTACTTTATCGGTCGTCGGCGAATGCAAAACAGTATCGCACAATTACCTTTGGCTTGAATATTCACACCCGAGCCAAAGTTCCAGCGCTTTTTTCGTTCAGAAGGGTGGCTGAATTGAACCGACGCTCCAAACAATTGCCCCGTGGCGCCGTCTGTCAAGAAATATGCTGATCAAACAGATCTGAATATCTCCCGTTCGGCAAGCTCGATTTTGCAATCCATCAGAACAACTTCTGATTGCACTTCATTGAGTGATCTCAGAATCTCAAGCCGCTGGAGCTTACTGGCGGCAGTCCAATGCACAAAAGAGCGTCTAAGGCCTGAAAGATACAGGAGGTCACAGTTGGCAGTGCAAGTTTCGCTCGTCTAGTCCGGCAACTGACCCGTCAGAACATACTGTAGTATCTGCACCACCTGCGCGGGATGTTCCGCCACCGCCAACGCTGCGGCGTCAACTTCCTTGAGCGGATGGGCATGATCCGGCCCATGCAAGATAATCAATGATTTACCCAGTGCTGCGGCGTATCCCGCATCAAACGCTGCATTCCATTGTTTATACTGGTCGCCAAAGCGCACTACCACAACATCTGCATCCTCAATTCCCTTACGGGTACGGATCGCATTCACCATCGCGCCTTTACGGTCATGCCAGTTTTTGTCGGGCTCTGCCCCTAGGATGGCAACACCGCAATCGTCGCTGGCCGCATGATCCGTGACAGGGGCGCCGAAGGACACATCCAAACCGGCGGCGCCGTCCGTGATCTGTTCACGCCAATCTGTATGAATTTCGCCCGATAAGTAGACCTTCAATGTCATAACCTGTCCCTTCGTTTATTCACAAAATACGCAGATCAAAGTACCGCAACGGCCACATGAGGTTAGGGCGTGGTCCGTCTCTAGTCAGCTATCCTCGTAATACGCCGCCGGTTGCTTTGCTTACTTTCTGGATGATCTTTGAGCTAACGGCTTCAATCTCTGCCTCTTTCAGCGTGGCTTTGACGGGTTGCAAACGCACTGTAATGGCAAGCGATTTCTTACCCTCTCCGAGCGATCCTCCGATGAATTCGTCAAAAACGCGTACGTTCTTGATCAGCGCCTTATCCGCACCTGCTGCTGCGTTGACCAGCGCCATTGCCTCGAC
>CAJQNB010000033.1 GCA_905479575.1 uncultured Pseudophaeobacter sp. | reverse complement strand
TTTGGGGAAGAAAGGCGCGTTCATGACCCGTTTTGCGCCAAAGAGGAATGGGTAGAAAGGTCGCAAACCGCCTATTTTGTTTCATCTCCGACGTAAAGGGCTAACCTTGCGAAATTCTGCTGGAAACCTGAAACCAGCGCTTACACTATCGCCCAAGACACGCGGCTGGCAGGAGGGATCGCATGAAACTGAAGGATCTGGAAATATTCGTCGTTGGCACCCCGCCGCCGGGCTGGGGCGGGCGCTATTGGATATTTGTCAAGCTGACCACCGATAACGGCATCATCGGCTATGGCGAGGTTTACGCAGCCTCGGTCGGCCCTGATGCGATGCAGGCCGTGATTACGGATGTGTTTCAGCGGCACATGCAGGGCGAAAACCCGGAAAACATCGAAATGATGTTCCGCCGGGCCTATTCCAGCGGCTTCACTCAGCGCCCGGATCTGACCGTGATGGGCGCGTTTTCCGGCCTTGAAATCGCCTGTTGGGATATCCTTGGCAAGGCGCATGACCGCCCGGTTCACGCGCTGCTCGGCGGGATGATGAATGAAAAGGTCCGCTCCTACACCTATCTGTATCCGCTGGCCCATCAGGAAAGCAGCGACTTCTGGATCAGCCCTGACATGGCCGCGGAATGTGCCGCCGAAATGGTCAGGCTGGGCTTCACGGCGGTCAAATTCGACCCCGCCGGCCCCTATACCCTGCGCGGCGGCCACCAGCCGGCAATGACCGATATCGAAACCTCGGTCGCATTTTGCGCCGCGATCCGTCAGGCGGTGGGCAGCAAGGCCGACCTGTTGTTCGGCACCCACGGCCAGTTCACCACATCAGGGGCCATTAGGCTGGGGCGGCGGCTGGAAGCCTATGATCCGCTGTGGTTCGAGGAACCGATCCCGCCCGACAATATCGCCGAGTTTGCCCGAGTCGCCGATGCCGTCCGCATCCCGATCGCGACAGGGGAGCGGATGACAACCAAGGTCGAATTCGCCGCCGCCCTGCGTGCTGGCGTGTCGATCCTGCAACCGGCGCTTGGCCGTTCTGGCGGCATCCTTGAAACCAAAAAAATCGCCGCGATTGCGGAGGTTCACAATGCCCAGATCGCGCCGCATCTTTATGCCGGCCCGGTGGAATGGGCCGCCAATATCCAACTGGCCGCCTCGATCCCAAACATCCTGATGGCTGAATGCATCGAAACGCCATTTCACGACGCGCTGATCCAAGGCAGCATCCGGGTGGAGGACGGCTTCATCACCGTACCTGATGCCCCTGGACTTGGAATTCAGGTTGATGAGGCTCTCGCTCGCGCGCACCCCTTTACCGGCACTGATCTGCATCTCAACATGCGCGAAGAGCCCTGCGACTATCAAAATGGCAACAGTTTTGCCGGCGGCGCTCCGCCACTAGAGACCTAACCCACGACAGACGTCATTGCAGGGGGTGACTTTGCTATGGGATGTGGGGCATTATGCGCCCATCAACCAGTGCAGGATGTTGGATACGTGACCCTTCAGACCCCAGAGCCTCTCCTTGACGCAGCCACCTCAGCAGAGACGGTCGAAACAGAATTACACCCGGAAGCGCCCATCAACATGGCAGAACGCGCTGCCGAGGCGGCAGGCTTTCTCAAGACGCTGGCCCATGAGGGACGGCTGATGATTCTATGTCATCTTGGTGCCGGCGAAAAATCCGTAGGCACCCTGGAGTCCCTGCTGGATATGCGCCAGGCCGCTGTCAGCCAGATGCTGGCGCGGCTGCGCGATGAGGGGCTGGTGCAAACGCGGCGAGAGGGGAAAACCATTTTCTACTCGCTCAAGGACCAAAACACGCAAGAGCTCATTGCCCTGCTTTACCGACAGTTCTGCAGCCCCGACAGCTAAACCCGCACCAGCTGCCAGCTATCGCCAGGCATTTTTTCAGCCGACTTTTTTCTGGGAGCGTTTTTCTGGAGGCGCTTCCCTGCCTGTATGCGTCTGCAGAAACAGGCTTCATCCAGTCATGCTCCTATCCTTCTTGGCCCGATCCACCCTCCCCCTGTCTTCCCCCCTGTCTTCGGCCTACACCAGCCCGTTAAGGCGCCAAGGACATGGGAGGGACCAGAAATCAGTTTCCAACGTAGCCGGAGACCACCTGCAGCAGTTTGAAGGCCGTATTGGCATCGTTTTCGACCACGGCTAGGAATTCTTCTTCACCGATCCGCAAACAGGTGAGTTCGGTTTCCGCAATCATGCTCAGTGCCCGCGGTTCTTTGCGGATGAGACCTAATTCCCCCACCAACTTACCCGGCCCAACCGAAGTGACCTTATGATCCTCGTGCCCCTCTTGTGGCAGGAACAGGCCGGCCTGGCCCTCGGTAATCATGTAGACACCATCACTGGCGACATCGTTCTTTAGGAAAACCGCATCCCCGGCCTGGGCTGAATACCAGCGTGCGCCAAAGGCCAATAACCGCAGCTGCCGCCGGTTCAGGCCAGAAAACAGCTCTGTCTCCTCCAATGCCCGGAGCTTGCGCGCCAGATCCTGGCTGGCGGCACTGTCTTCGACCACATGATCGTCCGGGTCATCACTGACCAGCCTGCCCTGGCGCAATTCATAGAAGGCGTCAAACACATCCACGCGATCAAACGCCGACTCGAGATAAACAAGCGTGGTATCGGGCAACAGGCGGCGCAGGTTCTTATGCACCGCAATCCGGGTGTCCAGATCATAGCTGGAGAAAGCCGAATCCAACAGCAGGATATCCGGTCGCTTGATCGTGGCCCTGGCAAAGGCCAGGGGTTCCGCATAGCTGGAAGGCAGCCCCTGGCCGCCCAGTGCAATGGGCAAATCAAAGATCAGCTCTACCACCATGTCACGGGCGCCGTTTTCGACCAGAACCTGCGACACCAACCGCCGCAACTCATCCCCACGCGCGCCGGAGCTGTCGGAAATCTTGCCAAAGAGAGCGTTTTCCAGAACCGTCAGGCCCGGGGCAAAGCTCGCCTCGTCTAGGCGCACAAAAACATCAGACAAGGTCCCCAACAGTTCATCCGCGTGGCTTTTGCGAAAGGCGAGGATCCGGGCCTTCATTTCATCCGTGAAAGCCGGGCCGATCTGTTCAGCCGAAATGCTGAAGGGAACGATCATCAATTGCGCCAGCTCGTCCTGTTCCAGCGCCTCGGTGCCCTTGCTGCGGGTCTTGTCAACCAGGGCAGAGGCCCGTTCATAGGCCTTGGGATCAAGTCCCAGCTTGCGAAATAGGGGGTGATCCGTGCCATCCATGCCAAAAATCTGCCGCAGGATGTCCACGACGTCCTGTGTCAGGGCAACCAGATCATCGAGCAGTTGCAGTTCTCGCAGACGGTCGAGGAAATCGACGTGCTGGCTCAGCATTTCCTCGGAGATAGGCTCGCTCAGCGTCGCGTAGAGCAGGTTTTCAACCACTGGCAAGGCGGGGTTATAGGCATCCGGGGCCAGGCCATGTACCTGCGCGCCCAGTTCCGACTTTGCGATGGCTGCACGCACCTTGGGCCGCAGATCAACCAGAGACTGCGCCAAGCGCGGGTGTTGGATGGCATCAAATTTCTGTTCCATCCCACGCCGAAATAGGGCGCTGTCGGTACCGATGCCGGCCAGAAGCTGAACCCACCAGTCGCGCAGATCATGCTCGGTCGCAAAACCCGCCAGTTCCGGATCCAGCCAGGGAGCATCAAAGGCATCTGCGCTATTGCCTGCCAGCTGCGCGGCCCGAAAGCGCCCGGTATCATGGGCGCTGCCCATGGGGCGTTGGCGCATTGGCATCATCACGTTATCGCCAAAGGAGCCCTGAAACAGCACCGGGCGGGACGTCACGTGGCCGACGCGCAGCGCCAGTACCGCCTGATGCAGATCCCGCATATCCTGGCCTGCGACGGTCACCTGTCCGGCAGACGGCAAAACTTCACGGGTCAACAACGCGGCCATGGCCCGTCGATCCTCTTCTGAGGGGGCCGCAATGCCAATGACCCGCCCCGCCGGTAGGGTTGCATTCAGGTCTTCCAGTACCAGATTCCCATCTGCATCCCGCACATTGACCGAATTGAGCGTAACATCGCTATTGAGCCGGACAAATTCATCCGGTTCGCCGGACATCAGCTCTTCGCGCACCATGCCCGACGGGGCAAACCGCTCCAGAATCACATCCCAGCGAAGGGCCATATCCTGGGTCTGGTTGTAATAGGCCAAAAGCTCTTTCCAGGGGGAGGCAAGGTCTTTGTAGGCCGCTAGAGCTGCCACCAGCGCCCCAAGGGAGACTTCCCCCTGCAGCACCAGATAGCCGCCCACGGAGTAAAAGAAGAATGGGGTCAGATTGGTAATGAAGTTGTTGAGGAACTTCATGAAGAATTTTTTCTGATAGATCTGGAACCGAATGTCATAGAGACGGCCCAGCCGATCGGTGATCACCGCCATCCGGTAGCGCCAGCCCCCATTGATGCGCAGCGTCGCAGCACCAGCGGCACTTTCACCGATCTCAGAGGCCAGCGCCCGTACCTGATGAATCCGGGTCTTGTTCAGCAGGTTGATCTGGCGTTGCAACATCGGGATCAGCCAGCCCTGCAGCGGGATTAGCGCCACTGCCGCCAATCCGAACCAGGGGCTTTGGGTGAAAAGGAAAAACAGAATTGTCAGCATCTGTCCGGCCTGCAACACAGGTTGGCTGACCGCATCCCCCATCAAGCCCCCCATCGGCTCACTCTCGGAGGTAATCATTGACACCAGTTCACCCTGGCTTACCCGCTCAAAATAGGGCTGAGGAAAGCGCAGAACCCGGGCAATCAACCGGTAGCGAAACCGCCGCAACATGCGTTCAGCCAGTACACCCTTCATGGTATTGATGCGCATTTTCAGCAATCCGTGCAGCAGCACGGCAATCAGGAAACCGGCACAGAGAATCCACAGGTAATCGAGTTTTCCAATCGAGTAGCCAAACAGGTCAATACGGTCAGTCTGCGCGCCAATGGCGTCATTGATGATCCGTTTGGGCAGTTCCAGTGTGAGATACAAAAGCGGAAACAAACAGCCGGTGACCATCAGCAGGATAACTTGGTCGCGTTTGGAATATTTCCAGATAAAACGGAAGAGAGACGGTTCTATGGGAGAGCTCCAACTTTGGCTGCAGCAAAAACAGTTCTTCATGCCTAGCGCGGTTTGCACCTGACAGGCAATGGGCAGAGCAAATGTTGCGCCTGTGATGAAGGTCACTGTCCCGTTACGGCATCCCTGCTACACAGTATTTGCCAGCTGGTAAAAAATCCGTATGGTTCCAGAGAATTTTGTACAGGGGAATGTCTTGCCAGGACTTGTCGGATCCGTATTGATTTTGCTCTGCCTGTTACAGATCAAACATCTGTTTGCCGACTTCTTTTTGCAGACACCCAAAATGCTATCCGGCCGGGACGAATACCTGCATGCAGGACGAGCGCAACACGCCGGGGTTCATGCGCTGTTTTCGGTGATTGTGTTTGTCCTGATGGGCGCACCTGTTGGCTTTACCCTGCTGATCTGCGTTGCGGAATGGGTGGTGCATTTTCACATCGATTACGGCAAGGCGCATTATTCCGAAAAGAAAGAGCTCAACCCCCAGCAGGCGTCTTTTTGGCGCGCCATGGGCACGGATCAATGCCTGCACCAGCTGACCTATCTCGCCATGACTGCCGCCTGGGTGAAATGCGTCGCCTGCCAGTGAGCCAGCCAGTGACGCCAGCCCTGTGACGCCTGCCAGCTGCCCCCTTCCAGGCCCCCGGTTCTGCCCATCTACCCCTGTGAAACCACCGAGCGATCCCGTTTGATGGTGCGCAAAACCAAATTGGTCTGCGCGCTGGCAACTGCAGGCAGGCGAAACAGGAACTCCTCAAGAAACCGGTTGTAGGATTCCAAATCAGGCGCCAGGACGCGCATTTGATAATCCGATTGGCCCGTGGTGGCATAGCATTCCTGTACCAAGGGGCTCTGTTCGACCGCACGAATGAACTCCGCCAGCTTTTCCGGGTCATGGCGGGTCAGCTGCACATGCACAATTGCCTGAAAATCCAGCCCCATAGCACTGGCATTCACCACCGCGCCATAGCGCTCAATCACGCCTGTGTCCTCTAGCGCGCGCACCCTGCGCCACAGAGCCGAGGCCGACATGCCCACCTTTTCAGAAAGCTCGGCATTGGAAATGCGGGAATCCTCCTGCAAGAGCCGCAAAATATGCCTGTCACGGTCGTCGATAAGCTGCATGAGTGATAATCTATCCATTTATTGGCTAAGTTTCGGTCAATATATCCAAATCACCGGCAAAAACCAGCAATTCAGACAGATCTATTCACCTCAGACGGATTATTCTGCCTCAAAGAGCACATTTCCCAGCCATACCACCCGCAAGGATCACCAGAATGACCGAGCTGAGCCATGATTTCCGCAGCTACAAACTAGATGACCGCTACGACCAGACCAAAGGCCGAGTGTTCCTCACCGGCACCCAGGCTCTGGCGCGGGTGATGCTGGATCAGGCGCGGCGAGACTGCAGCGCCGGGCTGAACACCGCCGGGTTTGTCTCTGGCTATCGCGGGTCGCCGCTGGGTGCAGTGGATCTGGAATTCTGGCGCTCGCGCCAGCGGATGGAAGACAACCGCGTCACCTTTATGCCTGCCGTCAATGAAGATCTTGGTGCCACGGCGGTTCTGGGGGCGCAGCAGGCCATTCTGGATCCCCATTGCGAGGTCGAGGGCGTGTTTTCCATGTGGTATGGCAAAGGCCCCGGCGTTGACCGCTCGGGGGATGCGCTGAAACATGGCAATGCCTATGGCTCCTCCGCTAAGGGCGGCGTTCTGGTGGTGGCAGGTGATGACCATGGCTGCGTCAGCTCCTCCATGCCGCATCAATCCGACGTCGCCTTCATGTCCTGGTTCATGCCGGTGCTGAACCCGGCCGATGTTTCCGAGTTTCTCACCTACGGCGAGTATGGCTTTGCCCTGTCGCGCTACTCTGGCACCTGGGTTGGCTTTAAGGCGGTGTCCGAAACCGTTGAAAGCGCCCGCTCGGTTGAACTGCAACAGGACCGCAGCTTTACCTACCCTGAGCTGCCAGACTACCCTGGTGGGCTGCATATTCGTCGCGCCGACCTGCCCTCGCCCGAGATCGAGACCCGCATCCGCGCCAAGATCAAGGCTGTGCGCGCCTTTGCCGAGGCGAACCCGATTGACCGCCGTATCTATGATGTTGAAACGGCCAAATTTGGCTTTGTCACCACCGGCAAGGGGCACCTGGACCTGATGGAGGCCCTGCGCCTGCTTGGCCTGGACGAAGCCGCCTGTCGCCGTCTCGGCATCGACATCTACAAGGTTGGCATGGTCTGGCCTCTCGCCCGCCCCGAAGCCCTGCGGTTCATGCGTGGCAAAGACGAAGTGCTGGTGGTCGAAGAAAAGCGCGGCATCATTGAGAGCCAATTCAAAGAGTATTTCTACGACTGGCCCGGTGACAAACCCAACAAGATGGTTGGCAAATACGACAGCGCAGGCGAGCCGCTGATCCCCTGGACCGGCGAGCTGAGCCCCTTGATGCTGGCCCCCATCGTTGCCGCACGTCTGGACAGCTTTTTCCCAAATGAGGGCCTGCCCGCAAAGGCTGCTGCACTGCTGGCCGAGCCACCCAAGCTGATCAATGTGCCCGGGGCCAACCGCACCCCCTATTTCTGCTCGGGCTGTCCGCATAACACCTCAACCAAACTGCCGACCGGCAGCGAGGCCAAATCCGGCATCGGCTGCCATGTGATGGCCAGCTGGATGGACCGCGAAACCTCCGGCTATGCACAGATGGGCGGCGAAGGCGTCACCTGGACGGCAGCCTCGCAGTACAATGGTGGCAAGCATATCTTCCAGAACCTTGGCGAGGGCACTTGGTATCACTCTGGCTCGCTTGCCATTCGACAGGCGGTCGCAGCAGGCACCAATATCACCTATAAGATCCTCTATAATGACGCGGTTGCCATGACCGGCGGCCAGCCCGTCGACGGCCCGGTCTCGGTCCTCGGCATCGCCCAGACCTGCCGCGCCGAAGGGGTGCAGCGCATTGCCTTGGTCTCTGATGATATCGACAAATTCAACCGCGGCGATTTTCCTGCCGGCACCATCTTCCATGACCGCGCCGATATGGATCTGGTCCAGCGTGAGCTGCGTGAGATCAAGGGGGTTTCTACCCTGATCTACGAACAGACCTGCGCCACCGAAAAACGCCGCCGCCGCAAGCGTGGCACCATGGAAGACCCCAAGAAGTTCGCCTTTATCAATGATCTGGTCTGCGAAGGCTGCGGCGATTGCTCGATTGAGAGCAACTGCCTGAGCGTTGAACCCAAGGAAACAGCCTTTGGTCGCAAGCGTAAGATCAACCTGTCCAGCTGCAACAAGGATTTCTCCTGCCTGAACGGTTTCTGCCCCAGCTTTGTCACCATTGAGGGCGGCAGCCGACGCAAAAAACTGCCTGCAGGTCTGGATCGCGATGCCCTGGCCGCAAAACTGCCCGCGCCTGAGTTGCCAGCGCTGGAGACACCCTTTGATCTGCTGGTCACCGGGGTGGGCGGCACCGGCGTTGTCACGGTCGGCGCGCTGATCACCATGGCAGCGCACCTGGAGGGCAAAGGCTCCAGCGTGCTGGACTTTACCGGCTTTGCGCAGAAATTCGGCACTGTGCTCAGCTATATCCGCCTTTCTGCCAGCCCAGACAGCCTCAACCAGGTGCGCATTGATCAGGCCGCCGCAGATGCGGTGATTGGCTGTGATGTGGTGGTCAGCTCTGCCCCCAAGGCCTCGGCCCATTATCGCGCGGGCACCCGGATTGTGCTGAACCGCGCCGAGATGCCCACAGGGGATCTGGTGCTGCGCCGTGACGCCGATCTGATGGCAGGGGTGCGTGAACAACAAATTGCAGCGGCAGTGGGTCCTGAAAACCTCAGCGGCTTTAACGCCAACGAGGCCGCCGAGACCCTGTTGGGCGATGCGGTTCTGGCCAATGTAATGATGCTGGGCTTTGCCTGGCAAAAGGGGCTGGTGCCAGTCAGCGGCACGGCACTGGATCAGGCGATCGAACTGAACGGCGTGGCCATCGACAAAAACCGCCTTGCCTTTACCATTGGCCGCGCCATGGCCACGGATCCCCAGCTGGTGGCGCAATTCTATGCCGAAGCCCCAGAGAGCACCGAAACACTGGACCAGATCATCGAGCGCCGCTCGGTTTTCCTGACGGGGTATCAGGATGCCGCCTATGCCCAGCGCTTTACCAGCACTTTGGACAGCTTTCGCAACCAGCTGCCCGAGCAGGCCAAGGAGGAGCTCACCGAGGCCGCCGCGCGGTCATTGTTCAAACTGATGGCTTATAAAGATGAATTTGAGGTCGCGCGCCTGATGACCGGCGACGGCTTCAAAGATCAGATCGCCCAGGAGTTCGAAGGCGACTACAGCGTCAACTACCACCTGGCCCCGCCCCTGCTGAGCCGCAAAAAAGACGCCCGCGGTCGCCCGCTCAAAAAGAGCTTTGGCCCCTGGCTGCGCCCTGCCCTGTCGGTGCTGAGCCGCGCCAGGGTGCTGCGCGCCAGTCGGCTCAACCCCTTTGGCTACCACGAGGAAGCCCGCCTGCATCGCAGCCTGCTGGCCTGGTACGAGGCAGCCCTGGACAGGGTCGCGGCCAGTTACAGCAGCGATAAGCACCAGGACTGCCTGCAGATCCTAGAGGCCCCGATGGAGATCCGTGGCTATGGTCCGGTGCGACTGGAGGCCGCCCATAAGCACCGCGCCAACGCCACCCACCTGCTCGAAAAGCTATGAATAAGAAATGGCCCCAACCGGGGCCATTTCTTATAGGTCAAACCGGATTACAAATCCCAGTGCTTGCGGGTGAACTCTGAAAATTCATCCAGTTCAATCGCACTGGGCTCACGCCCGGTAAAGACCTTCAGATACTGCGGCGTCATTTCCAACCTATGGGCGTAGCTCTCGTTGGGTTCGGCCATGTCGTAGCCCAGCTGCATGTAATACAGCACCTTGGCGCGGGTCATGGCCTCTAGGCTCGCATAGCCGTAGCGCAGAAACATCTGCGTCAAGGCCTCAACCCGGCGCGCATCCGAACGATCCAACAGACTGCGGACCTTGCCGGATCGCCGCGCCCAGTCCCGTACCGCAAAATCCAGCGCGGTGTTAAACAAGGCCGGATTGGCTATGCAGTGAAACACGTTCAGAACCGCGCCCGTGATGGCCTCTGCCGGAGCCTCGGCACGGGCCAACATCGCGGCGGTATTGGTCTGTTCCCAGGTTTTCAGCAAGGCATCCAACAGATCCTGCCGGGACTTGAAATACCAATAAAAGGAGGAGCGTGACACCTTCATCCGCTCAGCCAGGGCCAGCACCTTGACCTGCTCGACACCATCGCTGATCAGCACATCCATCGCCACATTGAGCCAGTCGTCCCGGGTGACTTTGACATTGCCAACCAGCGGTTCGGCGCTGGGATTGTCACGGTGCAAAAGCGGCTTTGGTGGCATAAAAACTCATCTTTTTCTGGGGTGGAGCCATCCAGCATTGGGCTGCGACATCCTGCGGCGGGCGCAGGATGTTGTCCAGACCTGTCATGCCCGCCCCTGCCCGAAGACGTCAGAGCTGCGCGCTGGGACGTGCCTTGATTGCCTTGTACCAGGCCAGGCTGGCGGTGTTCTCTTCCGGGATCCGCTGCTGGATCACACGGGCAAACTCAACAAACACAAAGGCCGAAATATCTGCCAAGGTGAACGCCTCACCGGCCAGATAAGGGCTCTCGCGCAAACGCTCTTCCAACAGAGTAAAAAAGGCCTGGGTCCGCGCCAAGCCGCGCTCTGCCAGTTCCGGCAGCTGGGCGTAATTGTCGGGGCCAGGAATAGCGCGATCACTAAAGGCCGGATGGGTATTGCGCAGCGCCTCGGCGATGGGCATGCCGCCTTGCTGCTCGACAATGGAATTCCACATCAGCACCAGGCCCTTTTCATCCGCCGTGCGCCCCATCAGGGCGGGCTCCGGCGTATGGGCTTCCAGATAGGCCGCAATGCCGAGGTTTTCCGTCAAAACGCAGCCCGTATCCGTCACCAGTACCGGAATGGTCGCCCGTGGATTCACTGCGCGAAATTCTGGTTTCAGCTGCTCTCCCTTGGCAATCGAGATATCGTGGCTTTCCGGCGCAAGGCCCTTTTCCGCCAAAAACATCCGCGCCCGTCGCGGATTGGGTGCGGTGGAACAATCATAAAAAATCATCGGTTGGCCTCCCTGGTCACCGGTTTGGTCAGGCCCCAACCTAGGCGGCGCTGGCGGGCGAGGGCCAGAGTAACCCAACGTCCCGCCACAATTCCCACTCTTAGCTGTCGCGGCGATAGATAAAGCAGCGCTCCTCAACGGCTTCGGGCGGCAGAGGCATTTCGGTAAGCGCCTCAAAATACATCCGGTCTGACGAGACCATCAGCCCGCCGACAGCCAGCAGAGGTTCAACCAGCGGCGAGATCAGCTGCGCAAAAGCGTCATTCTTGGCCCGGTTATGACCGCCAAGATCCGCATGGATCAGGCTGGCAGTGGCGCCAAAGCGGGTCAAGGCTGCTGGCAGGGTTTCACGCACATCACCGAGGATGGTCAGCTCTTCTGGTGGGGTGCTGTCGGGATGCGAGGCCACGGCACGTTCAAACACATAAAGATCGCGGCCTTTGATGTTGTGCTGCATGTGGTGATAGGTGCGGCCATTGCCCAGCCCCAGCTCAAACACTGGCCCCTGCATATCAGCGGTCTGGGCTATTCCAAAATCCAGACAGGCGCGCTGCGACACCATGCGGTCTATAAAAAGGTCCAATCGGGTGCTCATATCAGGTCTCCTCTGGCATGCCTGCAAGGTCGGATGGCTTGGGCACAGCGCCACCGCGCCTTAGTCCCGCCCTGCTTTGTCAGATCCTGAAACAAATGTGTAGCACTTGCTGCCTATGCTCAGGCCGCCAGAGCAAATTGTGGCGCACAGGTGCCGTTTCATCAATTTTGTTTCTGCAAAACCCCACCAGGGCAAATGGGGTTTGACTAGACCACCACCCCCGCGCGAAGGTGAGCGCAAAAAAACAGGGAAAGACGGGACATAATGACCGGATCACGACATCACCAAGGGCAGCACTGAATGGCGCCTCTGCTCTCGGTAAAGGACCTTAGCATCGGCTTTGGCAAGGATGACTCTGTTGTGCGCGGTGTCAGTTTTGACGTCGCCTCCGGCGAGACATTGGCGCTGGTCGGTGAAAGCGGATCCGGCAAGACTGTGACCTGTCGCGCAGTTCTGCGCATTCTGCCAAAGGCAGCGCAAATCCGCACTGGCAGCATCCAGTTTAACGATGGCGCCAGCTCCAAAGAACTGCTGCACCTCCCCGAGGCTGGAATGCGCGATCTGCGCGGCAACCAGATTGCCATGATTTTTCAGGAACCGATGCGTTCCCTGTCGCCGCTGCACCGCATTGGCAATCAAGTGGCCGAGGTGCTGTGGCTGCATGGGCGCCAAAGCGAGGCCGAAGCAAAAAAGAAGGTGCTTGCCTGTTTTGAACGCGTCGGATTCCCCGATCCAGAACGCACCTACAGCTCTTATCCGTTTGAACTGTCTGGCGGTATGCGGCAGCGCGCCATGATTGCCATGGCCATGGTGGCCAAGCCCAAGCTGTTGATCGCAGATGAGCCGACAACCGCGCTGGATGTGACAACCCAGGCGCAGGTTCTGGGGTTGATGAAAGAGCTGCAGCGCGACACGGGTATGGCGATGATCCTGGTCACCCATGATCTGGGCGTGGTGGCCAATATGGCCGAACAGGTCGTGGTCATGCACAAGGGGCGGGTGATGGAAGCCGGCGCCGCCGAGCCGCTGCTGTCCAGCCCAGCCCATGCCTATACCCAGGCGCTGATCAAGGCCGCGCCAAAAATTCCCGCAGCCGCAGCCCCCAAGGCCATGCCAGAACAAAAAGACCTGATCCTGGAGCTGAACGCGGTTTCAAAAACCTATAGCATGCGGGCCGGCAAAGGCTGGAAAGCCCCCAGCCTGATCTATGCCTGCCGCGGCATTGATCTGCAGCTGCCCCGTGGAAAAACCCTGGCCATCGTCGGTGAAAGCGGCTCAGGCAAAACCACAGCCGCGCGGATTGCCCTGGGGGCCGAACCGCCGGACGACGGCGGCGAAGTGCTGTTTCGCTCCACAGCCGGGGCCGACCCCATCGCAGTGCACAAGATGGATCGCACCGCCCGCACCGCCTTTCAGCGCGAGGCCCAGATGGTGTTTCAGGATCCCTACTCCTCGCTGAGCCCGAGAATGCGTATTCTGGACACCATGGTAGAACCCCTGGAAATCCACGGCATCGGCAACCGGGCTGAACGGCGTGAAAAGGCTGGCGACATGCTGCAAATGGTCGGGTTGAGCGAAGACATGCTGCAGCGCTATCCCCATGCCTTTTCCGGGGGGCAACGCCAGCGCCTGTCGATTGCCCGCGCTCTGATGCTAAATCCGTCCCTGCTGGTCTGCGACGAGCCCACCTCGGCGCTGGATGTGTCGGTGCAGGAGCAAATTCTGCGCCTGCTGGAGCAAATTCGCGATCAAAAACAACTCTCCTATCTGTTCATCAGTCACGATCTGGCGGTAGTGGCGCGGATCGCAGACGAGGTCGCTGTGATGCGGCGTGGCTTGGTGGTCGAACAAGCGACCCCCGAAACCCTGTTTCACAATCCTCAGCACCCCTACACCAAGGCCCTGATTGCAGCCCAACCCGAGCCGGACATTCACCGCCCGATCAATCTGCAATTGGTGGCGCAGGGGGCAGGTCGCCCCGAGGACTGGCCCGAACACTTTAGATTCTCTGGCTCTGACGCGCCGCCGCTTGTGCCGCTCGAGCCCGGACACAAGGTACGCTGCCATGTTTAAAGCCACACAAAAACTTCTCACCCGTGCCTCTGCGGTGCTTGCTGCCAGCCTCTTGCTGCTGCCACTGTCAGGGCATGCCGGGCCCAGTTTTGTCGAAAGCGGCTTCTGGAAACCAGAAGTTGACGCCGGCAATCTGCCCCCCATTTCTGAACGCTTGCCGCATGCGCCCTTGGTTGTGGATCTGGCAGCTAAGGGGCGCCAGTTTGGTGTGCAGGGCGGCACGCTCAACACCATGGTGACCCGCTCCAAAGACATCCGTCAAATGGTGGTCTACGGCTATGCCCGACTGGTGGGTTATAGCGAAGACTACCAATTGCAGCCCGATATTTTGCTGGGCTATGAAAATGAAGGAAACAAGCGCTACACCCTGCGGCTGCGTCCGGGCCATCGCTGGTCCAATGGGGATCCCTTTACCTCGGCTGATTTTGAATATTGGTGGAAAGACATCGCCAATAATCCGCTGCTGAGCCCCGCCGGGCCACCGGATTTTCTCTTTGCAGAGGGCAAGCTGCCCCAGGTCAGTTTCCCGGATGAGACCACCGTTATCTTTGAGTGGCAGGTGCCTCATCCGCAGTTCCTGCAAAACCTGGCTCAGGCGCGCCCCCCCTTCATCTACCGCCCTTCGGCCTACTTGAAACAATTCCACGCCGATTATGCCGATGCCGACACCCTGGCCGAAGAGGTGGACTATGCCCGGGTCAAAAGCTGGGCCGCCCTGCATAATAAATACGACAACATGTACAAGTTCGACAATCACGAGCTGCCAACCCTGCAACCCTGGATGAATGCCACTGCCGGCAAACGCATCCGCCATCAGTTTGTCCGCAATCCCTATTATCACCGGGTCGACAGCCGGGGCGTACAACTGCCCTATATTGACACCGTCGAGATGGAGATCGTGGCCGGTGGTCTGGTCGCGGCCAAATCCAACGCAGGTCAGGCAGATTTGCAGGCCCGCGGCCTTGGCTTTCGTGACATCCCCATCCTGCGTAAGGGCGAAAACGACGGGGACACCTACAAGACCTACCTTTGGGGAACCGGCGCTGCATCACAGATCGCCATCTATCCAAACCTGAACACCGCCGACCCGGTCTGGCGCAACACCCTGCGTGATGTGCGGGTGCGTCGAGCGCTATCGCTGGCAATCAACCGGGCAGCCATCAACCGGGCGCTCTATTTCAAACTGGCCAAGCCCGGGGCAATGTCAGTGCTGGAACGAAGCCCTTTCTTTAGACCAGAATTCCGCGAGGCCTGGGCCTCTTTTGACCCTGAACAGGCAAACGAACTGCTGGATCAGGCCGGGCTTACCGAAAAGGACGGCTATGGCATTCGCCATCTGCCCGATGGGCGCCGCATGGAGCTGGTGGTCGAGACCGCAGGCGAACGCCAGGAAGTGGAAAATGCGCTACAGATCATCACCGACGACTGGAACGACATTGGCGTCAAGCTGATCATGCGGCCGCTGGATCGCGACATTCTGCGCAACCGGGTGTTTTCCGGCACCACCATGGCCTCGGTCTGGTACGGCTGGGACAATGGCTTGCCGCAAAAACATACCTCTCCCGCTTTTCTTGCGCCCACCGATCAGGTGTTTCTGGCCTGGCCCAAATGGGGGCAGTATTACCAGACTGGTGGCGCCGCCGGCGAGGCACCGGACATGGAGCCCGCTCAGCGCCTGATGGAATTGCTGCATGAGTGGGAGCTGGCGGACGACGACGCTGAACGGGCCGAAATCTGGCACCAAATGCTTTCGATCCACGCGGATCAGGTCTATGGCATTGGCATTGTCGCAGCTGCGCCGCAGCCGGTGGTGGTGTCAAACCGGCTGCACAATGTACCCGAACAGGCCATCTGGGCCTGGGAACCCGGTGCCCATTTTGGCGTCTATCGCCCCGACGAATTCTATTTTCAGGACGGTGAAGGCTGATGGAGATTCTGCGCTACGCCTTTTACCGGTTTGGCACCATGTTGCTGACGCTCTGGGTGGTCTCCATCCTGGTCTTTGTCATCATCAACCTGCCCCCCGGCGATTATCTCTCCAATCAGATCGCAGAGCTGCGCGCCAGCGGCCAGTCTGCCGGCGTTGCCAAGGCCGAATTCCTGCGCAGCGAATACGCGTTGGATAAACCCCTGTGGCAGCAGTATTTCATCTGGGTTGGCTTCCTGCCCGGCCCGCATGGGTTTTCTGGTTTGGTGCAGGGCAATTTTGGCTGGTCTTTTGAATTTGACCGTCCGGTGGCGGAAATCGTCGGCGACAGTCTCTGGCTCACCGTTCTGGTCAACCTTGCGGCGGTGGTGTTTGTCTATGTGGTGGCTTTGCCGCTGGGGGTTTTGGCGGCGGCGCGGGCGCGCAGCTGGGTCGATTATACCTCTGCGTTTATTGGCTACCTTGGCCTTGCCACACCAAATTTCCTGCTCGCCCTGATCCTGTTCTATTACGGGCACCGCTGGTTCAACCTGCCTATTGGTGGCTTGATGGACCCCGCCTTTGAGGGCGAGCCCATGGGATGGGAAAAGGTGAAATCCATTCTCATCCACCTGATTGTGCCGACCTTTGTCATCGGCACCTCCGGGGCCTCGGCGATGATGCAGCGGCTGCGCGCGAACATGCTGGACGAGCTGGGCAAACCCTATGTGGAAACCGCCGTGGCCAAGGGCATGGGGCCTGCCCGGATGCTGGCAAAATACCCCCTGCGGGTGGCCTTTAACCCCTTTGTCGCCGATATTGGCAACCTGCTGCCGGCGATGATTTCCGGCTCGGTTCTGGTCTCCGTTGTTCTGGGATTGCAGACCATCGGCCCCACCCTGCTGACCGCGCTCAAAACCCAAGACATGTTTCTTTCCGGCTTTGTCTTGATGTTTGTCGCCCTGCTGACGCTGATTGGAACGATGATTTCAGACGTGCTGCTGGTCCTGCTGGATCCCCGCATTCGCTACGAGGGGCGTGACGCATGACCCAACTGCCTGACGGACGCTTTGTTGACGACGCGCCTTATGATCCCCAGGCCTCCTTGCTGGAGCTGGAGCGCAAGGATCTGGATGCCCCCAACTGGGTGCTGATCTGGCGCAAGTTCAAAACCCATAAGCTGGGGCTGATCTCGGGTGCCTTCCTGCTGATCTGCTATCTTTTGCTGCCTGTCGTCGGCTTTATCGCCCCCTATGGCCCAAACCAACGGATGAGCGAAAACCTCTATTCGCCACCGCAGTCGATCAACTTCTTCCATGACGGCGAATTTATCGGCCCCTTCATCTATCCCATGACCTCCGAGGCGGATCTGGAGACCTTTCAATGGGTGTTCAAACCGGATCTCGACAATCCGCTCAAGCTTGAGTTCTTTTGCCAGGCAGAGCGCTACAATATTGCCGGGCTGATCCCATCAAACACCCATTTGTTCTGTGCACCCGAAGGGGCGACGCTGTTTCTTTGGGGCTCTGACCGCTTGGGGCGTGATATTTTCAGCCGCATTCTTTACGGGGCGCAATTGTCGCTGACGGTTGGTCTCATCGGGATCTCGGTTTCCTTTGTGCTGGGCATCTTCTTTGGCTCGATTGCGGGCTATTTTGGCGGCAAGATTGACTGGGTAATCAACCGGGTGATCGAGGTCCTGCGCTCGCTGCCAGAGCTGCCCCTGTGGCTGGCCTTGTCGGCAGCAGTGCCATCGAACTGGTCACCGGTGGCGGTGTTCTTCATCATCTCGGTGATCCTGGGCATTCTGGATTGGCCGGGGCTGGCACGGTCTGTGCGGGCCAAATTCCTGTCGCTACGCGAAGAGGAATACGTCCGGGCGGCGGAAATGATGGGGGCCTCTTCTGGTCGGGTCATCCGCAAGCACCTGATCCCCAACTTCATGTCGCATCTGATTGCCTCTGCCACCCTGTCGATCCCGGCGATGATCCTGGGCGAGACGGCTCTGTCTTTCCTCGGCCTCGGGCTGCGGGCGCCGGCGGTCAGCTGGGGAGTGATGCTCAATGATGCGCAAAACCTCGCCTCAATCGAGATCTATCCCTGGACCGCCATTCCGATGCTGCCGATTGTCATCATCGTGCTGGCCTTCAACTTCTTTGGCGATGGGCTGCGCGACAGTCTGGACCCCTATCAACAATGAGCCAGCTGCAAGACTTCCCCAGCCCCGAGAGCTATCAAACCACTGGCACGGGGCGCTATGACAGCGCCTATGCCGTCAGCGAGCTGGCCAATGCCAGCCTCGCCGCCGTTGGCCAGCAGCTGGCGCTGCTGATGCAGGCGACAGGTCTCGGCTCCCACACCCAGCCGGTAACGGTGGATCAGCGCCTTGCCTCGCTTTGGTTTGGCTACAGTTTCGCAGCCCAGGGCTGGGAGCTCCCCAGCCTGTGGGATCCGATTGCCGGCAACTACCGCTGCAAGGACGGTTGGATCCGGCTGCATACCAACCTGCCCCATCACCGCGCTGCCGCCCTTTTGGTTCTGGGCTGCGCCGAAGACCCCGCAGCCGTGACCGCAGCGGTCGCCGCATGGGAGGGGGAAGCGCTTGAAACTGCGGTTGTCGCCCAGGGCGGTGTCGCTGCCTTTATGCGCAGCAGGGAGCAGTGGCTGGCGCATCCCCAGGGCCAAGCCGTGCAACAAGAGCCGCTGATAAACTGGGTTGCACCGCGCCCCGTTCTGCTGCGCGACCGCCCCGAGGCGACCGCCACGCGGCCTCTGGCAGGTTTGCGCGTGCTAGATCTGACGCGGGTTCTCGCTGGCCCTATCGCCACCCGGACCTTGGCCGGTTTTGGCGCCGAGGTGCTGCGGATTGATCCGCCGGGCTGGGACGAACCAGGGGTGATCCAAGACATATCCCTGGGTAAATCCATGGCCAGTCTCGACCTGCGGGACAACGGGGGGCTGCAGCGGTTCAAAGATCTCTTGGAGCAGGCGGATGTTCTGGTACATGGCTATCGCCCTGGCGCGCTCGACGGGCTTGGACTGGACCTCGCCACCCGCGACCACATCGCCGCCAACCGGATAGAGGTCACAATTGATGCCTATGGCTGGACCGGCCCCTGGGCAGGACGGCGCGGGTTTGACAGCCTGGTACAGATGAGCGCCGGCATCGCGGACAGGGGCGCTCAATGGGCCGGGGCTGACGAGCCAACCCCGCTGCCCGTGCAGGCTCTGGACCATGCCACCGGTTATATGATGGCTGCCGCTGTGCTCAATGCTCTGACCTCGGCGACCACAACCCAGCGCGCTGCCAGCGCCCGACTGTCCCTCGCCCGCATGGCAGAGCAGCTGGCGCAGATACCGCAGCAGCTCACGGGGCCCAAGATTTCAGGCTCTCAGCCAGCAGACTACGCGCCCGAGGTCGAAGACAGCAGCTGGGGCCCGGCGTTGCGGCTGCGCCCCGCTTTGCAGGTTGGCGCCACCCAGATGCATTGGGACCGCCCCGCGCAGGCCTGCGGCAGCGCCCCCGCCCGCTGGCCTCTAACCTAAGGGCCAAGGGCACCTAAAGACTAAGGACAAGGGGCACTGTCCCGCGTTTAGATCCTAGCACTCCAAGGCCGCTATCGCCCCCGCCGGGCCGCAGGCCCGGCGCCCGGCCCAACGCCAATCGAAGCGCGTCAGCGGATCGCATTGGGGGCGGGAGCCCCCCTTCATATGGATAGACCGATCATGCAGGCCCCTAGGTGTTTGCAGCAGCAAGGTCATGGTAAGGCGATTTCCCTCTGCCTAGCGATCATCCCCCTCGCCGTTCACATCCAGGATGTCCTCATCAATGGCCGCCTGCACGGCGCCTGCCATGGCTTCTTTCTTATGTTGCGGCATATCCTCCACCTGATCCTCGGCCAATCGCACTGTGACCTCCCGATGGGCAAACTTGATGCCTTCGCGGGCGAATAGCTCACGAATATCCTGATAGACTTTCTTGCGAACCAACCATTGGTCACCCGGTTTGGTCATAAATTTGACCCGGATGATCATCGCAGAATCCTGCATTTCAATCACCCCCTGCGACTTCAGGGGCTGCATGAAACTGTCGCCAATGACCGGATCGCTCAGCAATTCCTGCCCAAGCTTCTTGATCAACTTGCGGACCTTTTCCACATCTGTGTCATAGGTCACCCGCAGCGGCAGTTTCATCATCACCCAATCGCGCGAATAATTGGTCAGGACCTTGATCTCGCCAAAAGGAATGGTGTGCAGCGCACCCAGATGATGACGCAGCTGGAACGAGCGCACCGAGATTTTCTCTACCGTGCCTTTGACATCGCCAATGTCGATATATTCGCCCTTGCGAAAGGCATCATCCAGCAGGAAAAATGCCCCCGAAAAGATATCCCGCACCAGGGTTTGCGACCCAAACCCAACGGCCAGACCGACTACACCAGCACCAGCAAACAGCGGGCTGACATTCACCCCCAGCTCCAACAGTACAATCAGAATGATCGACACTACCACCACGGCCAGGATAACGCCGCGAAACAGCGGCAGAAGCGTGGCCAGACGACTGGCGCCGCCATGGCCACCTTCATCCCCAAGCTCTGCCTCCGGCACGTCACCGACCTCATCATCAATCTTGCTGTCGATCCAGATCCGCGCAGTGTGATAGACGATATAGCCCAAAAACAGGATGACAATGACATCAAACGCCCGCTCGGCAACCGTGGTCTTCATCCAGCTGGCTTCGGGGGCCCAAACCAGAACCAGCGAATAGGCGCCCACCAAAAAGGCGAGGAT
Organism: uncultured Pseudophaeobacter sp.; assembly: GCA_905479575.1. Taxonomy (GTDB): domain Bacteria; phylum Pseudomonadota; class Alphaproteobacteria; order Rhodobacterales; family Rhodobacteraceae; genus Pseudophaeobacter. Next base: position 20,422 of record CAJQNB010000033.1, on the reverse strand, counting down.
ACCCGCCACCCGGCGCGCCAGTTCCTGAAAAGTCGAGAGCCTGTATCCCTGCCTCTGGGACATGGATTTGATCTCGTCCTCAGAGATTTCGGACAGCATGCCATCCGCGTTCCCCTCTTCGGAGCCCAGGACAGGCGCAGGGGCAAGCCCCTCTGGGAGACGGCGGCGATAGCTAACAGCCTCAATGCCGTAGTTTATAACCCCATAGACAACCAGAATGGAGGTCAGAACCATGTAGGTCCCAGCCATCAAGGGCACTGACATCTCCCGCTCCAACACCAGATCAAACGCCAGGTTCAACCAACCAAAGACGATATAAACGACCATGACGGGCGCCCAGGCCATCGACAGAACGCGCAGCAGCCAGGAGCAGTCTTCCTTGCTGCGCCCTGCCCGGATTGCGTTTGAAATAGCCCTGCCATTGAAGCCGATCAGGGCCAGACCGCCCAAGGCCCCAAGCAAAGCCAGAAAGCCAGAGACCAATGCGTAGACATTGTAGTTCAGCCCAAAATCGTGAACCCAGGTGGCAAAAATCAATGAAAAGACATCATAGGTCGCCAGTACAGAAGCCGAAAGATACAGCCGCCTGGCGTCGCTATCGGAAAACACCGGCATCCGATATTGGCTGAGATAGGGCGACAGCACCATCCGCCACAGGTCAGACACGATGCTGGCAACAAAAAACGCGGTATAGATCGCGGTCACGGTGAACTCGACGGAACTGTCGCCCGATGCACCAAAAATGATCAACGAGGCCAGCAAGGCAAAAACCATCGCAACGATGGTTCCCACTCCCCCCATAAAGAAGCGATAGACCAGAAAGGGCATTTTCTCGTAATAGCCTTCTGGTTCTGCCTTGATCCGGGCCACGACATAGCGTTTGGCAATGCGTTTGCCGTAGATCTCAACCGACAGCCAGCGCCCGATCAGCAGAAACAACAGGCTCCACCCCAGGACCTCGGCATAGGTGCGGATGCGCCCGTCCGGGCTGGTTTGGCGCAGGATGTATTTCATCTCAAAGATCGAATAGGGCAGCGCCTCAAGACGGCTGTTAAGCTCCTGGCGGAAAGCCTGAAACTCCGTCTGCGCCTTCATCAACGACGAATGTCCTTCCATCGGCGAGGGGGCAACCTTGGTCGCCACAGGAGAGGGTGAGGTGACAGACCCATTGCCATCGACAATAATCACCCCAAGACCACTTTCCGCCGCCAGCTCCACCGCCCGGGCCACCGGATCAGGGGCCGCATCCGCTGCATCCTGTGCAAGGCCAGCACCCGGGAGCACCACCGCGCAGACAAACAGCACGAGGCTGAAACAGAGAAACTGGGAAAATCTATGAATCATAACTGACGGGCTCCGCTCAAATGGTATTTTCACGGTAACGACAAGACCCCCTCTCCACAATTGTAAGCAGCGGGTTTCACCACAAGAGAATTTGAACAGAGTGCAGAAACAGCACCCTCGCCCATGTCTCGCCTCAGTGTCGCGAACCAGTGTTCCGCCCCGGCTGCCCCCCGGAAAATTCAGCACAGACAGCACCACAGCCCCGACGCGTTGCTGTGTCTGCTTGCGCCCAGGGAACGGCTGTCAGACGGCAAAGAGCTGTCACCTGCCTGCCATTTCGCCCAATTTCGGGAGTTTGAAAGGTTAACCCCCTTGATTTCGGCACTTTCCTATTGCACCACCCAAACTGTAGTACAGCTGCAGGCTAGCCAATGACTTCGACTAAAGATCTCTCGCTCGAGCAAAATGCCAAACAACGCGGCCCTCGGGTAATGCTGTATAGCCATGATACATTCGGGCTGGGGCACCTGCGCCGCTCCCGAGCCTTGGCAGGGGCAATTACTGCTGCAGATCCCTCCGCTTCGGCTCTGATCTTGACGGGGTCGCCGGTGGCGGGCCGTTTTGCCTTTCCCAGCCGTGTCGATCATATGCGCCTGCCTGGGGTGATCAAACGCTCTGACGGCAGTTATGCCTCGCGCACCATGGGCATGAACATCGAAGAGACAACCAAATTGCGCAGTGGCTTGATCCGCTCCGTGGCAGAACAATATGTCCCGGATGTGTTGATCGTGGACAAAGAACCCACCGGCTTTCGTGGTGAACTGCTGCCGACGCTGAAACTGCTGGCAGAGCAGGCCCGGACAAAGCTGGTCCTGGGTCTGCGCGATGTGCTGGACGAGCCTGACGTCCTGGCCGCAGAATGGGCCCGCAAAGAGGCGGTTGAGGCCACCGAAAATTACTACGACGAAATTTGGGTCTATGGCCTGTCCACCATCTACGATCCAACCCAGGGGCTGGAGCTCAGCCCGGCCACACGGGCAAGGATGCACTGGACCGGCTATCTGCGGCGCGATCTCGGGGCCTGGGATGACCCGCCCGAGCAGCCATATGTGCTGATCACCCCCGGCGGTGGCGGCGACGGCGCCATGATGGTGGATCTGGTGTTGTCAGCCTATGAACAAGACCCAGCACTGTCACCACGCGCCGTGCTGGTCTACGGCCCTTTCCTCTCTGGCGAAACCCGCGAGGCCTTTGAGACCCGTGTTGCCGCTCTTGATGGCCGGGTTACCTCTGTGGGGTTTGAATCGCGAATTGAGACGCTGTTCTCCGGCGCCCAGGGCGTTGTCTGCATGGGCGGCTACAACACCTTCTGCGAGGTGCTCTCCTTTGATAAACCGGCTGTTATCGTGCCCCGCACTACGCCACGGCTGGAACAATGGATCCGCGCCAGCCGCGCCGAGGAGCTGGGCCTGGTTTCCATGCTAGATGAAAAGCGCGATGGCTGGACGCCAAAGGCCATGACCAAGGCGATCCGCGCCTTGGCGACGCAAAAACCACCCTCAGCCGCCTTCTCAGAAGGGTTGCTGGATGGGCTGGACTGCGTCACCCGGCGGGTTGCGTCCCTATTGCACGACTTGCCGCGAAAGGCCGCTGAATGAGCACAGAGCACCCTTCCCTGGCGGTTTTGGTCAAAGGCTGGCCACGGCTCTCGGAAACCTTTATCGCCCAAGAGCTTGTCGCCCTGGAAGAGGCTGGCCTGGATTTTGAGATCTGGTCGCTGCGCCACCCCACCGATGTCAAACGCCATCCACTGCATGAGCGGTTGAAGGCAAAGGTGCGCTATCTGCCCGAATATCTGTATCAGGAACCTGACCGCGTCTGGGCCGCCCGCGCCGTGGCGCAGGCCTTGCCGGGCTATGCAGAGGCTTACCGCATCTGGCGTGCAGATCTGGCCCGCGATCCCAGCCGCAACCGCATCCGCCGCTTTGGCCAGGCCTGCGTTCTGGCCGCCGAAGCCCCCGCCGAGGTGCTGGGGCTCTACGCGCATTTCCTGCATACCCCCGCCTCTGTGGCGCGCTATGCCGCCATCATGCGCGGATTGCCCTGGAGCTTTTCGGCCCATGCCAAGGACATCTGGACCTCACCGGACTGGGAAATCAGCGAAAAACTATCAAGCCAGCATCACGGCGCAGCCTTTGGGGCCACCTGCACCGGCTTTGGCGCCCGCCATCTGCAACAAATGTCAGACGACCCGAGCCGCATTGATCTGATCTATCACGGGTTGGATCTGGCACGCTTCCCAGCCCCCCCCACCCGAGAGTGGCGGGCTGCGGGCGACCCTCTGAAGCTGATGTCGGTTGGCCGCCTGGTGGAGAAAAAGGGCTTTGACCGGCTGATTGCCGCTATGGCCTTGCTGCCGCAGGATCTGGACTGGCACTGGACCCATATTGGCGGCGGCGGTCTCAATGACCTGTTGCAGGACATGGCTCAGGACGCCGGTATCGCGCAGCGAATTACCTGGCGGGGCGCCTGTGATCAGCCCGAAGTCATCGCGGCGATGCGGGCCTCTGACCTGTTTGTCCTGCCCAGCCGGGTTGCGGCGGACGGGGATCGTGATGGGTTGCCCAATGTGCTGATGGAGGCGGCCTCGCAATTGCTGCCAATCCTGTCAACGCCAGTTTCTGCCATTCCCGAATTCATCGACAGCGGCACCCATGGGCTGCTCAGCAAGGATGACCCAGAGGCCCTGGCCGAGGCGATCCTGTCGCTGGCCCACAATCCCAAGATGGCGCAAGACATGGCCGAGGCCGCGCTGTTACGACTGCGGCGCGACTTTGGCATGGACCCCGGCATTGCCCAGCTGGTGACCCGGCTGGACACCATGCTGCAGGGCTCATGACCACCGCAGGCACCAAGCGGATCGCCTTTTATGCGCCGATGAAATCGCCGCGCCACCCTGTGCCTTCGGGCGATCGGGAAATGGCGCGCAACCTGATCGACATTATCGCGGCCGGTGGCGCCGAGGTTGATCTGGTGACCGAGCTGAAGGTTTTTGACAAGACTGGCGATGCGGCGCTTCAGGCGCTGCTACGGGACAAAGCCACCCAGGAGGTCCGTCGTCTCTGTGCCGAGATGCCCGCCGTGGATTTTTGGGTCACCTATCACAACTACTACAAGGCCCCTGATCTCATTGGTCCCCAGGTCGCGCGGACCCGCGGTATTCCCTATGTACAGATCGAAAGCACCCGGGCCTCCCGGCGCTTGACCGGCCCCTGGGCGGAATTTGCCCAGTCTGCCCATGCGGCCGCAGATGCCGCAGCGGTGATTTTCTATTTCACCGCCAATGACCTGATCACGCTGGACCGCGACAAACACCCCGACCAATCGCTGCACAGCCTGCCCCCGTTTCTGCCAGCTGCCAACCTGCCGCCTGCCAGCACATTGGATGGCCCCATGCTGAGTGTTGGCATGATGCGCCACGGGGATAAGCTCGCCTCCTATCAGATCATCGCAGACAGCCTGCGGGGGCTACAGGGCAACTGGCAGTTGCAGATCGCCGGGGATGGCCCCGCCCGGCCCGAGGTTGAGGCCCTGATGGCGCCCTTTGCCCAGCGGGTTACCTTTCTGGGCCAACTCTCCCGCACGGAACTGGCCAAGGCCTATGAACAGGCCAGCCTGTTTTTCTGGCCCGGTGTCAACGAGGCCTTTGGCATGGTCTATCTCGAAGCGCAAAGCCACGGGGTTCCGGTGGTGGCGCAGGATCGCCCCGGCATGCGGGACATTCTGGCGCCCAATGACCAGCCTGAGAACTATCCAGAGGTGTCCCTTGGCGCCGCAGCGCTAACCGCCAGACTGCAACAGCTGTTATCCAACCGAGGCCTGCGGCAGACCCTAGGCACTCAGGCCCGCGAGATGATCGCGGCCAACCACCTGGCCCCGGCGGCCAGCGCTCGGTTCTGGCGCGCCGTCACCCCCTTACTTGAGGAATGCCCATGATCCGCCTTGCTCTTTTGCGCCATGGCCATACCGCCTGGAACCGCGCAGGCCAGATCCAGGGGCGCAGCGATATCCCGCTCGACGCCCAGGCCCGTGCCGAGCTATCCGAATTTGCCCTGCCCAGCCCCTGGGATCAGGCCGCGCTCTGGTCCAGCCCGCTGACGCGGGCGGTGGAAACCGCCCAGCTGGTCACAGGCAAAACCCCGCGAACCGCCCCCAACTTAACAGAGATGTTCTGGGGCGACTGGGAGGGCAAGAAAGGCCTGGAGCTGAAAGCGGAGCCAGACAGTGGCTTTCGCGATATTGAACACTGGGGCTGGGACTACCGCCCGCCCGGCGGCGAGAGCCCCGCCGAGGTCTGGATGCGGATCAAACCCTGGCTGACCAGCCTGGAGCGCGACACGGTTGCGGTCTGCCATATCGGCATCATGCGGATGATCCTGGCGCAGGCCTATCAGTGGAATTTCGACGGCCCCGCCCCCTTTCGCATCAAACGTAACCGGCTTTTTGTTATTGAGCTGAACGGCGAGGATCTGTCCCCCTGGGCCGAACCAGTGCGCCTGTTGAAACGGCCCACGCCATGAAGGTCATGATCGTCGTCACCCATCTGCTTGGCACCGGGCATCTGTCGCGGGCGCTGACCCTGGGGCGCGCCTTTCAGGCTGCCGGCGATCGGGTGCAGATCGTCTCGGGCGGCTTCCCCGCGCCGCAGCTCGCCACCGGTGACATAGATCTGCTGCAACTGCCTGCCTTGCGCTCGGACGGGGTGAATTTCACCCAGCTTCTGACCCCCGGCGGAGCGCTGGCGGGTGAGCGGTATTATCACCAGCGCCAGTCGGCCATGTGTCAGGCCCTGCAACACCTGCAGCCAGATCTGCTGATCTCCGAGCTATATCCCTTTGGCCGTCGTTCCCTGCGCCATGAATTTCGCGCCCTGCTGCGGGCAGCCAAGGCGCTTCCCAAGCCGCCAAAAATCCTTGCCTCGATCCGCGATATTCTGGCGCCGCCCTCAAAGCCGGAAAAAGCCGTCAAAGCAGATGCGGTGATCGCAGAGTTCTATGACGCTGTTCTGGTGCATTCCGACCCAAAGGCCACCCGGCTGGAGCTGAGCTGGCCGGTCTCTGACTTGCTGGCCGCCAAATTGCACTACACAGGATTTGTCGCCCCGGCCGCCGCCGGGCCACATCCTGCGGCCGAAGGCAGTGGCGAGATACTGGTCAGTGCCGGCGGCGGCAGTGTTGGCGATGAAATCTATCAGACAGCCCTACAGGCGGCGCGGTTGATGCCCGACACCCCCTGGCGCCTGCTGGTGGGCGGCAGCGATGCCAAAGCCCGGATTGAAAAGCTGTCCCAAACCCCTTCGCCAGCCAAAATGGAGCCCGCCCGCCCGGACTTTCGCCAGATGCTTACCCATGTGGCGGCCTCGGTCAGCATGTGCGGCTACAACACCGCGCTGGATCTGTTGCAGGCAGAAACACCTTCCGTGCTCATCCCCTTTGATGCCGGCAAAGAAGTAGAACAAAGCCTGCGCGCCCAAAGCCTGACACCGCTGGCAGGCTTTGAGGCTTTGCGCACCGCCGAACTGACCCCGGAGCGCCTGATTGCAGCCGTCGGAAAGGCGCGTTGCGCGCCGCGCCGCTCAGCCGATCAGTTTCAGTTTGACGGCGCCCGGCGTGCGGTAGAGATTGCCCATGATCTGGTCAAAGCACAGGTATGAGCACGGATATGAGCACAGCCATGACCGCCGATTGGAGCCCGCTTGATGCCGAACTGGCCAAATGGCAGGCCGAGGGGCTGCAGCTGCCCCTGTGGTGGCGCGACGACGATGCCATTGCGCCAACCACGCAATTGGACCAGCTGAGTGCGGTGTCGCAAAAACTGGGGCTGCCGGTCCATCTGGCGGTGATCCCCGAGACGGCGCAATCCGCACTGGCCTCCTATGTGGCGCAGCATCCTCAGCTCATTCCCGTTGTGCATGGCTGGGCCCACCAGAACCAGGCGCCCGAGGGTCAAAAGAAATGTGAATTCCCGGACCAGCGCCCGGCGCAGGTGGCACTTGGCGAGATACAGCAGGGACTGGCCCGCTTGCAGGCGCTGTTTGGCCCCCGGCTGCTGCCGATGTTTGTGCCGCCCTGGAACCGGATTGCCCTGGATCTGGTGCCCGCGCTCGCGGATCTGGGCTTTGCCGCCCTGTCGACCTTTACCCCGCGCCCAAGCCCCCTGGCTGCGCCTGGGCTGGCGCAGATCAATACCCATCTGGACCCAATCGACTGGAAAGGCAGCCGATCACTGGCCGCGCCAGAGCGATTGATCGCGCAGATCTGCGACCAGCTGCGCGCGCGCCGCAAAGGCATGGCAGACACCCGCGAGCCCTATGGTATCCTCACCCATCACCTGGTGCATGATGCGGCCATCTGGGAGTTCACCGAGGCGCTGATAGCGCGCCTGATGCAGGGGCCGGGACAGGTCTGGAAATTTGACACAAAGGACGATCTGAAATGAGCCGATTGGATTCTATGCTGCGCCGTTTTACCGCCCAGCGCGACGGGCTGAACTGGGCTGCGGCAGAAATCGCAGGGGTTGCTGGACATGTGCTGGACATGGGGCTGGGCAATGGCCGCACCTATGACCACCTGCGGGAAATCCTGCCCGACCGCCGGGTCTGGGTCATTGACCGGGTCCTGCAGTGCCATCCCTCCTGTGTGCCCCCCGAAGCAGACTTTTTGCAGGGCGAGGCGGTTCCGATGCTGGAACGTCTCAAATCCGAGGGCCACAAAATTGTCCTAGCCCACTATGACTTTGGCTTTGGCGTCAAGGAACAGGATGTGGCAGAGGCCGCAGCCATGTCGCCGGTGATCGCCTCTGTCATGGCCAAGGGTGGCATCGTGGTGTCAGGTCAGCCCCTGGTCGGTTTTGAAGAACTCAAAGGCCCCGAAGGCATCCCCGAAGGGCGTTACCTATTTTATCGCGCCTGAGCTCCGCTGAAACAAAATTTCGACCAGGCTTATCCCCCTGGATCTCGTTCACTGAAAGGCATCAGTGTCTCATAGAGGCGCATATTCGAAATGTCAGCTTTGCGGACTTTGTTTACTTTCCTGCAAATCGAACAAATGTCTGCATTTCGCCGAACACATTGCTCTAGCTACTCTTTGCCAGAGCTTTCCGTCACAAGCGAGGCGGTCATGATATCGCTCAAAGTGCGCGCTATACAGGCACCGGAGTGCGGTGCGGTCGCGAAAAGTGAAGGACGCATTGCACTGAACGATCTTGGGGCGCCCTGCATTTCGTGTGACACGGTGAAGATGCGCAGAAAATCGGCATAAGGGTCCGTGCCGTCGTTGCGGGGGCGATAATTCAGACGCCCTTCGCGCTGACTGGCTTCATAGATTGTATCGCCTTCCTTGATCGTTTCCAGCACCACGATGGTATCGAGCGTTTCGGGGTCAATCGCTGTGGGGTCCTTGGACAGAATAACCAGATCGGCAAGTTTCCCGACCTCTAGCGATCCTTTGCGACCCTCTTCGAAATGCTGATACGCGGGCCAAATCGTTAGGGATTTGAGTGCCGTCAACACATCGACCCGCTGCGCCGGACCGATGATGTCGTTTGAGCGCGACCGACGGGTCACGGTGGCATCAAGAATGCGCATACTGTCGGGAAAAGCCACAGGCGCATCATGGTGACTTGAAAACATCATGCCACGTTCGCGAACCCATCCGGTGGGTGAAATGTTATCCGCTGCCACGGGACCAACCGTGCGATCACGGTGCCAATCGCCCCAATAGAAAGTGTGCATGGGAAACAAGGACGGGAAAACATCCAGTCGGTTATAGGCATCCACCTGATCTTCGCGCATGAACTGCCCGTGGATCAGAACCGGGCGTCGGTCGGCTGGCCCGTGCGTTTGCGTCGCGGTGTCGATGGCGCCGATCAAAATATCCGACGCGCCCTCACCATTGGCGTGTACAAGGATTTGAATGTTGTTTTCGAACGCCCAGTCGATGGCGTCAAAGACCTGGTTATTCGATGCCGAAGCATAGCCTGCATAGTCCGCCCGAAATCCTTCGGGTGGGTTGTAATACGGGCGGTCGCGCAGCGCGGTGAAGCCCTGCGGCGAGCCGTCGATGGTCAGCTTTGCGCCCCCGACGCGGAAACGGTCTGTATAGTTGCGGGAGTGGTTCGCCCGAATATAGTCGCGGTCCACCAACACATCGGGATAGGTCACCACATCTATGTCCAGCCCTTCCTCGGTGGCGACCGCCTGCATCAGGTTAGCCACAGCGGGTATCGAACGCCCTTCCTGTGCTGTGGTGTATCCGAAAGAGGAGATCAATTCGACGCCAGCGCGGAAAATCGCGCGGTTGGCCTGTTGATCCAGTCCGCCCAGCAAGCCGCCAATCACAACAGTTGCCGCGTTTTCTTCCAGCACGCCGTTGGGCTCGGAGCTGCCTTCGCGCCGCCGGATCACACCGCCTGCGGGGTCTGGCGTATCCGCAGTGATGCCCGCCAGTTCCAGCGCCTTGGAGTTCGCAACGCCAAGGTGACCGGATTGGTGAACGACATAGACCGGTATGTCGGTTGAGACAGCGTCAAGTTCATCTCGCGTCGGGTGACGCTGCTCGGCAAGCTGTGCGTCGTCATAGCCGAAGCCAAGGATCAGACCTGCGGCACCGACACGCTCGGGTTGGGCTTTGGCAAAGTCGCGCAGCACCTGCTGCAACGTGGGGATGTCATTCACCGTGCCATCAGGCGCGGGCAGCATGTTGGCCGACAGCGCCTGAATGCCGATCATGAACACATGGCCGTGGGCATCCACGAAACCCGGGATCATGGTGCGGCCTGCCAGATCAATGATCTCAGTCTCAGGGCCCTGTAAGGCCATTACGTCGTCCGCGTCACCAACGCCGATAATCTCACCGTCTTTTTCTGCCAACGCTTCAACGTGCATCGCATCATCGTTCATGGTCAGGATTGGGCCGCCCAGCCAAATTTGGTCGGCAATCAGTCTGCTCTCCACAGCAGAGGCATGTTGCTCCCGGAAATACGTCCAAGCGTCTACCTCACTGCCGTCGGCGAGGGTACAAATCCCGCGTTGGCCAGCGGTATCCTCTACGAGGAAATATGTCCCGCCTTGTTCAGTGCAAAATTTAGCTGCTGGGTTGGGGAGCTCCAAAGCGGTTGCATTGCTTGTAATACAGGCCACGATCAAGCTGGCTATAACTGAGACGTAACGAAGCATAATGGAGGACCCATCTATTTAGGTGATCTGCACAGTAGCGTTGGCGTGTTGAGTTCCGCCAAGCTTGCGGTTCTAAGGCCCGGGGGAAAATCGACAACACTCCTGCACTATCGGGAAGGTTGCAATCATCTGTCAAGCGTCCAAGCGTACATTGGCGTCGAGATGCTCGTCAGTCTAAATGGGCTCACAGCGGACAAATTATGTCTTCTCTGCCGCCTCTGCTGCGCCCCCAGCAAAACCATCCCCCTTCAGTTCATTTCGGATACCACACAGACCTGCATCAAATTAGATTGCAGATCCACGTGACACTTGCCCAAGTTAGGCCACCCGTTGCCCCCGCGCCCAGGTGCCGCGCAGCGCCGGGGTGTTGTCGATTAGCTTGAACCGGATCAGATCCGCCCGTTTGCCCACCGCAATGCGGCCCCGGTCAGACAGTTCAACCGCATCCGCTGGTGCCTGGGTGACAGTAGACAATCCGCGTGCCATATCGCCCCAGATTTCGCCCAGCTTGACCGCCGACATCAACAGCGCGGCCGGTACGTAGTCTGACGAGATGATATCCAGCAGTTCCAGATCAGCCAGTTCCCGTGCGGCCACATTGCCTGAATGCGAGCCGCCCCGGATCAGGTTGGGGGCCCCCATCATCACCTTGATGCCATGGCTATGGCAGGCCCGTGCCGCCTCGACTGTAGTGGGGAATTCGGCCAGATGGATGCCATGCTTGGCCGAGGTGGCCACCTGCTCAGCTGTGGTGTCATCATGGCTGGCCAGCACCGCGCCAAAGCGGCGTGCGGCTTTGACCGCCTCGACCTCATGCAGATCCCCATGGCTGTCGCGCAGGGCTTTCAGATGGGCAACATGCGCCGCAAACTCTGCGTCGTTAAACCCGTGCTTGCCTTTGACATAGGCCTCCAGCTTGGAAATGTCACGAAACTGGCGCTGCCCCGGCGTGTGATCCATCAAAGAGACCAGACCAACCCGGTCCGCCTCGCCAAACTCTGCCAGCTCTTCGACCAAAGTATCCGAACAGACCTCTGCCCGCAGGTGCAGGAAATGTGAGATCTTCAGCGCATCTGCTGCCCGTAGCTCCAGAAGCTCATTCGCCAGCCCACGCGCATAAGAGCCATACCGGCTCTCTTTGCGGCTGACCGACCCGACCCTCATGGCGTCAAAAACGGTGGTGATCCCGGTGCCTGCCAGTTCCGCATCATGGGCCATGATGGCGGCCGCATGGGGCCAGTCAACCGAGGGACGCGGCTGGATATGGCGCTCCAGGTTATCCGTGTGCAATTCAACCAGACCGGGGCAAAGATAGTCGCCCGCACAGTCCACTGCGCCCTGGGGTACAGAAGTCCCCTCAGCAATATCCGCAATCTCTCCGCCCAGGAGTTTAACCTGGCCGCGCAGTGTTTCACTGGGCAGCACAAGGGTGGCATTGGCAAGGATCATTTCATCTGTCATCTGGGCTTCACGTCTTTCGAGCTATAGGAATGGCCACGTATAGGAGGCCAATGTGACATTCACGCGATATGCGATCTATTACGCGCCCCCGGCCGCAGCCGATTGGAGCGTCTTTGCAACCCAGTGGCTGGGCTGGGATATGGCGGCTGGACAGGTCGCTGCCCAACCGGAAATTTCTGGCCTGGATCTGGCGGGCATCACTGCAGTGCCGCGCAAATACGGGCTGCATGCAACGCTGAAGCCGCCGATGCGGCTGGCCGAGGGCTACAGCCTGACCGACCTGCAACAGGCCTGCACGGCCCTGGCGGCCAGCCAGGCTCCGGTCGTGTTGGAGGGGCTGCATCTGGCCCGCCTGGGGCGTTTTCTGGCTCTGCGTGTCAGCGGTGATGAAACCGCCCTTGGCAGGCTTGCGGCGGCCTGCGTTCGGGATCTGGACGGCTTGCGTGCGCCCGCGCCGCAGACCGAGCTGGAAAAGCGCCGTGCGGCGGGGCTCACCCCTGCGCAAGAGGCCAATCTGGTGACCTGGGGCTATCCTTACGTGCTGGAGCAGTTCCGCTTTCACCTCACCCTTACTGGCAAGCTTCCCAAAGCGGAGCTGCCGGCTGTAGAGGCCGCCCTTGAGGCACATTTGATGCCCTTGTTGCCCCGGCCATTGGCGATCAGCGATATCGCACTTGTGGGCGAAGACAGCGATGGCAGGTTTCATCTGATCCACCGCTACGCCCTCTCTGGCACAGCGGTAGAATAGATCGCCGCACGTGCCGCTGCGACCGCCTGTTGCAGATCTCCACTGTTGTCGATCTGGTGCAGCCGCCGTAACCCCGCAGGCAGCGGCTGGCGGGCGCGGGCAAGGCGACGTTGAACCTCGGCGCTGTCCTCGCGCCCGCGCTGTGTCAACCGTTCTGCCAGAACCTCCGGGCGGGCGGTTACAGAAAGAACAATGAAATCGCCAAAAACCTCTTGCGCCTGAAGCAACACCGCACGCGAGAGATTGACCAGTACGCCTCTGCCCTCAGCCCGCAGCGCCTCGATCTGATGCGGGATGCCATAGTGCAGCCCATGGGCAGGCCAATGCAGGGCAAAATGCCCATCCTCTACCAGCTTGCTGAACGCGCTTTCGCTCACTGCATCGTAGTCCTCGCCGCCGGCCTCTGGCGCGCGGGTCACCACCCGGCGCATCAGGCAGAGGTTTTGGTCCCCAGCAGCCAGGGCCTCCATCAGACTGTCTTTACCCACGCCCGAAGGCCCAACGACAGCGATCACCGGCCCCATTGCAGAGGTTTCTGTCATGCTGCCACCTGCGGCGAAAACGCCGAGACATCGATAAAGCTGTCGCAGACCTGGTCGCGGGCAGCCTCATCATGGAAAATGCCGATAATGGCAGCCCCGCGCGCCTTGGCGCCCTCAATGAGCCGCAGCACCGTGGCGCGGTTCTTGGCATCCAGACTGGCAGTGGGCTCATCCAGCAGCAGCGCCGGATAGTCATAGGCAAAGCCCCGGGCAATGTTCACCCGTTGTTGCTCGCCGCCGGAAAAGGTTGTCGGGCTCAACGACCAGAGCCGCTCTGGAATATTCAGCTCTGCCAACAGACTGGCGGCCTTATCCCGCGCGGCCTCAATCGGGGTGCCAACCGCCAACAGCGGCTCGGCCACCACATCGAGTGCCGCCACCCGGGGCACCACCCGCAGGAACTGACTGACATAGCCCAGGGTTTCACGGCGCAGAGCGATGATCTGGCGCGGCTCGGCCTGAGCCACATCCAGATCCCCCACCATGACCCGCCCCGAGGCCGCCAGGTAGTTGCCATAGATCACGCGCATCAGGGTGGATTTCCCCGCCCCCGACGCGCCAACCAATCCGACACATTCCCCGGCAGCGACGGCCAGGTTGACCCGCTCCATCACCGGGATCACCGCGCTGCCCTGATTGTGCAGGGTGAAGCTCTTGCTCACATTTTCAAGTTCAATCATCGTCTTTATCCTTCAGACCTGCAGCACCGAGGAAACCAAGAGCTGGGTATAGGCATGTTGTGGGTCATCCAGCACCTGATCGGTGAGGCCGCTTTCAACCACATGACCGTCTTTCATCACCATCAACCGATCCGCCAACAGGCGCACAACGGCCAGATCATGGGTCACAATGATGGCGCTCAACCCCATTTCGCGCACCAGGCTGCGCAGCAGATCCAGCAGCCGTGCCTGCACCGACACATCCAGACCACCTGTGGGTTCATCCATAAACACCAGCCGCGGGCCGGTGACCAGATTGCGGGCAATTTGCAGCCGCTGCTGCATGCCGCCGGAAAAGGCCGAGGGCCGGTCATCGATACGGCTGTCGCTGATTTCCACCCGGCCCAGCCAGTCGGCAGCCTGGGTGCGGATCTCGCCATAGTGACGCCCTCCCACGGCCATCAAACGCTCGCCAATGTTGCCGCCAGCCGAAACCGACATGCGCAGCCCATCACGGGCATGCTGATGCACAAAGGCCCAGTCGGTGCGGCCCAGCATTCGGCGCTCTGGCTCTGACATTTTCAACGTGTCCACCGGTCCATCGGCGCGGGTGTCAAAAACCACTTCGCCGCGATCCGGCGGGTGATGGCCTGCCATGGCATTCAACAGCGTCGATTTGCCAGACCCGCTTTCGCCAACGATGCCCATGACCTCACCGGGGTATAGATCAAAGCTGACATCCTTGCAGCCAATGCGGGGTCCGTACATTTTTGTCAGGGCGTTCACCTGCAACAGCGGGGTCATCTCCTGGTCTCCTGTCTGAGAGCTCATCACGCAGCCTCCCCTTCGGTTTCGCCCAAACGCCCCACATGGCCCTCGGCGCGCCGTGCGCGGCAGTAATCGGTGTCAGAGCAGACAAACATTCGACTGCCCGCATCATCCAGGATCACCTCATCCAAATAGCTGTCCTCTGAATTGCAGAGATCACAGGGATGATCAGCTTTGGTGGCTTCAAAGGGGTAGTCCTCAAAATCCAGGCTGACGACACGTGTATAGGGCGGCACCGCATAGATCCGCTGCTCGCGCCCCGCGCCAAACAGCTGGATCGCTGCCATCTCCAGCTTTGGGTTATCGAACTTTGGAATAGGCGAAGGGTCCATCACATAGCGGTCTTCGACCTTGACCGGATAGGCGTAGGAAGTGGCGATATCGCCGTGCTGGCTGATATCCTCATATAGTTTCACATGCATCAGGCCATATTCCTCAAGACTGTGCATCTTGCGGGTTTCCGTCTCGCGCGGTTCCAAAAAGCGCAGCGGTTCCGGGATTGGCACCTGGTACACCAGGATCTGATCCTCGGTGAGCTCGGCCTCGGGGATCCGGTGGCGGGTCTGGATAACGCTGGCCTTGGTGGTTTCCTCAGTGGTGGCGACCCCGGCGGTGCGTTCAAAGAACTTGCGGATCGACACCGCATTGGTGGTGTCATCGGCACCCTGGTCGATCACCTTGAGCGTATCATCCGGCGTCAGCGTTGCCGCTGAGACCTGCACGCCGCCAGTGCCCCAGCCATAGGGCATCGGCATTTCACGGCTGGCAAAGGGCACCTGATAGCCAGGCACTGCCAGACCTTTCAAAATGGCCCGACGGATCATCCGCTTGGTTTGTTCGTCCAAATAGGCAAAGTTGTAGTCAGACATGATATGCCCTTTCCCCAGCTGATTTTTCCCAAAGGAGATTTGAGATATGACGTCCAATGAACTGCTTGGCACCGTCTTGGGTATCGCCATTGTTGTGGTGGTTATTGGCTTGATCTTGGCGGCCATGTTCTACCGCCCGAAAACGCATAAGAAACTGCGCAGCCGATCGACATTCACCCATGGCATTGATGATGTTTCCGTCGATGGAGACGGGAGAGGCGACTGAGCTCATTCCGCCGCCTCCTGTGCGGCCATCTGATCCGCCAGCTCCTGCGCCTCGCGGCGCAGTTTGCGCACCAGTTCCAGCTCTGACTGGAAATCCACGTAATGCGGCAGCTTGATGTGCTCCAGGAAACCCGTCGCCTGAATATTGTCGGAGTGGCTAAGGACAAATTCCTCATCCTGCGCGGCCGCACCTAGGTTGTCTTCGCCCAGCTCCTCCCAGCGCAGCGCCCGGTCGACCAGCGCCATGGCGATGCTTTTGCGCTCTGACTGGCCAAAGACCAGACCATAACCACGGGTGAACTGCGGCGGCACGGTTTTGGAACCCTTAAACTGGTTCACCGTCTCACATTCGGTCAGCTCTACCTCGCCGATCTCGATAGCAAATCCCAGTTCGGGGATCTCCATCTCCACCGGCACTTTGCCGATGCGCAGCTCGCCAACAAAAGCATGGTTGCGCGCATAGCCGCGCTGGGTGGAATAGGCCATGCCGAGGATAAAGCCCTCATCGCCGCGTGCCAGCGACTGCAGGCGCACGGCGCGCCCCGCCGGAAAGCTCATCGGTTCGCGGGTCAGATCACCGGGCACGGCTTCTGAGCTTGGCTCGCGCTCAATGATATCCTCCCCCTGCAGGAATTCGGTGATATGCGGGGTTGTTTCCATACGCGGCGGCGCGGTTGCGGCCTGCGGCACCTCACCATCTGCGGCCAGTTTGAAATCCAGCAAACGATGGGTGTAGTCAAAGGTTGGCCCCAGCACCTGCCCACCAGGTGCATCCTTGAAGGTGGCCGAGATGCGGCGATCACAGGCCATGACACCGGTATCCACCGCTTCGCTATAGCCAAAGCGCGGCAAGGTGGTGCGGTAGGCACGGATCAGAAAGATCGCCTCGATCAGATCCCCGCGCGACTGTTTGATCGCCAGGGCTGCCAGATCCGGATCATACAACGACCCCTCGGCCATGACGCGATTGACGGCGAGGCTCATCTGTTCGCGGATCTGGGCCAGGCTGAGTTCCGCAACACCGGTATCACCGCGACGCTCTTCGGCGAGCCAGGCATGGGCATTGTCGATGGCGCGTTCGCCACCCTTTACGGCTACATACATCGGATCAGTCCTTTGCCAATATGGTGGTCGAACGCGGCAGCGCCGCCAGTTGCGCCGCACAGGTAAAGAAGAAATCCACCCCCAGCGGGAACTGCGCTGCATTGCCCTGACAGGCCACCACATCCGGCAGCGCCAAATGGTTCTGCTCCTTGATGCCCGGACCGGACAGGGTGGCATTTGCAGCGGCAAAATCCGCCAGTTCGACAATCAGAGTGGCCGAGCGATCCGGGTATTCCGGCGTGCCGATCCGATATTGCGACAGCGGCATCAGCGCCCCCCAGCTGCCCAGGGCAAAATCCGCCCGATCAGCCGCCACAAAGGGCGCACCGGTGTGGAAGGCCAGCCAGGATCGCAGCGCAGGGCTGTCGACATCCGGCGCCAGGTAGACGCCCGTTTCCGGGTCACACAGCGTCAGCAACAGACAACCAGCAGCCGCAGAAATACCCGCAGGCGGCTCTGCGCCGGTGATGTCCTGAACAGTGCCGGGACGGGCCATGGCGCTCATCGCCGCGCGAAAGGCATTTGCCGCATCCACGGGCGGCGTGGCAAAGCCACCGCCGTAGCTGTTGGTTTCGATATCTAGGGACATCAATCCTCTCCCCGAACCATTGTGAAAAATTCGACCTTGGTGGCTGCGGCTTTGGCTGCGCGCGCTTCTTTGCGCGATTGCTGCGCCTGCTGCAGCGGCTCCAACACCGCCTGGCGCAGATCATCTGCCACTTTGGTCTGCATCAAGGCATCCACCTTGGCGGCGATCTCGGCCTTAGGTTTTGAGCGCCCCTGCACATAGGCATGGCCTACGGTGCCATCCGCCAGCGTCAGCGCACAGCGCGTCACCGTCATTTCGCCCAGGTTAAAAGGCGCGCCGCCGCCGCCCATGCGGCCCCGCACCATCACGCCGCCCGCTTCTGGGGGACGCAGCCAATCAAACGCGGGGTCGTGATCAAAGCCCCCCCACAATTGGCTAAGCTCACGTTCATCTGCCTGGGCCAAAAGGCTCATCCAGGTCTTGCGCGCCGTGGCGGAAATTTCTGTCTTCATCTTTCAGAGCCTCTTGGCCAGCTTGTCTACATGTTCTATACAACTAGACAAATCATAGCGAAGCCCGCCCCCAAAGCGCAATCGAAACCTTGTGAAAGTTTAGTGACATGTCCGCAAACGGCCCCAAGACGCCCACCCCTGGAAACCGCACAGCCGTTTGGAAATCCATCACAATTTCGCTCACGGATGACATCGCACAGGGGCGCTATAGCAGCGGCGACAAACTGCCCTCAGAGGCACAACTGGCGGCGCGTTTTGGCGTCAACCGCCATACGGTCAGACGCGCGCTGGCGGCAATGGCCGAGCAGGGCTTGGTGCATGCCAGGCGCGGCTCTGGGGTCTTTGTTGCAGCCGCCCCAACCGATTACCCCATCGGCAAACGGGTGCGGTTTCACCAAAATATCACCCGCGGCGGCCAGATCCCCGCCAAACGCATTCTGGCACTGGAAACCCGCGCCGCCGACAAGACTGAGGCCGCAGCGCTGGATTTAGAACTCGGCGACATTGTGCATGTCTATGACGGGCTCTCCCTGGCGGATGAGCAACCCATCGCCCTGTTTCAAAGCGTCTTTCCCGCGCAGGTTCTGCCCAACATGCTGACCTCTCTGGAAGATATGCAATCGGTCACGGCGGCGCTCAAGGCCTGCGGCATTGCCGATTACACCAGGCTGGAAACCCGCATTACCGCCAAACTGGCAACTGCAACCCAGGCCCTGCACCTGCGCATTTCAGAAGGCGCACCGATTCTGCGCACCACGGGGGTCAACATCGACCCAACGGGTCGCCCGGTTGAATTTGGCCGCACCTGGTTTGCCGGTGATCGGGTGACGCTCACCATTGACGGGCAAGAGCCATAGGCCGACGCTTGCAAAAAGGAAAAGGCCCCCGTCACCAGACGAGGGCCCAATCATTACAATAGACAGGGGCGTTACTGTTTGGCGTTAAAGACAAACAGGGTTTCGCCGTTGATCTTATAGGCGTTGATCAGCTCCTTGGCCCGATCCGAGGTCAGCCAGGCTTCCAGCTTCATCGCCAGATCGTTTTTGGCATGGGAGTGCTTTTCAGGATTCACCGGCAGATAGGCATATTGGTTGAACAAGACCGGATCGCCTGCAAACAGCAGCTCCAGATTGCCCTTGTTGCCAAAGTTCAGCCAGCTGGCCCGGTCCGCCATGATATAGGCCTCCATACCTGAAGCCGTGTTCAGCGCCGCACCCATACCGGCACCAACTGCGCGGTACCAGCTGTCAAACCCTGCGGCATCCAGACCCGCTGCAGCCCATAGGCTCAGCTCTTTTTTGTGGGTGCCACTGTCGTCGCCACGGCTGACAAAGGGGGCCGAAGCCTCAGCAATCAACTGCAACGCGGAGGCTGCATCCTCAGCTTTGGCAACCCCGGCAGTATCGGTTTTGGGACCGATAAAGACAAAATCATTATACATGATTTCACGGCGATGAGTGCCGTTGCCACCAGCAAGGAATTTTTCCTCTGCCTTTTGCGAATGCACCAGAATGGCATCCACATCGCCAGCTTCGCCCAGACGGATTGCCTGGCCTGTGCCAACCACCAAAAGCTGAACATCCAGATCCAGATCAGCCTTGATTTCCGGCAGCAAAATTTCCGCCAAGCCCGAGTTGTGAAAGGAGGTGGTGACCGCCAGTTTCATCTCATCGGCCCAGGCCGCGCCGGTCAATAGCAGACCTGTAATAGTACCCAATAATAGCTGCTTCATTCTACAATATCTCCTCTTAGAAAAGCATGTGCTTGTGTGGTCTTTGGCCCCTCAAAGAACTCCCGGGCCAAAGAAAATTCGTGAATACACCCTTGCAAAACAAACAAGATCTCATCGGCCAGGCGCTGCGCCTGCCCCATGTTATGGGTCGACATAATGAGCCGCGTCCCCGAAGCTGCGGCCCGCAACAGGATCTCTTCGATCTCGCGGGTGGCCCGACCATCCAGCGAGGCGCAGGGTTCGTCCAGAAACAATAAGTCCGGCTCGCGGATCAACGCCCGGGCCAGCGCCAGCTTCTGCCGTTCGCCCCCGGACAGCAAGGTGGCCTGCCGGTCCAGCGCATCGCCCAGATTGATCTGCTCGGCCCACAGCGCCGCGCGCGCCCGCGCCTCTGCGCGGGCGACACCGATCAGTTGCAGGGGATAGGCGATATTATCCACCACAGAGCGGCGCATCATTATCGGGGTTTGAAACACAAAGGCCTGTCGCCGCTGCGCCTCTTCTCTGGAACAGGCCCAATCCAGCGTGCCGCCGTTCATCCGCACGATCCCGTGTAGCATTTTCAGCAGCGTGGTCTTGCCAGCGCCATTGGGGCCAAGAAATCCGAAAATCTCGCCCTGGTGCACACTGAAAGAAAGTTGGTCTATGACCGTGGATTGATCAAACTTCTTGCCGATCCGGTCGAGTGTTACCA
>CAJQNB010000032.1 GCA_905479575.1 uncultured Pseudophaeobacter sp. | reverse complement strand
CCCAAGGCCTCAGACCGCCCTGTCAGCACCACGGGCACACCGGGGATCGTGCCGCCAATAACGCCGCCCGCAGCGATTTCCAGACGGGCCAGATACCATATCGAGGGCGCGCTAAAGCCCAGATGCGGGTCATTGGCCAGCAAGGTCCCGCTAGAGGCCGAGCGGCTGGGTGCGGCGGCCCAAGCGTTGGAAGCCCCGGCCAAAGCGAATGATTTGAACGGTGACAGGGGATGGCGCGCCGTGGTGGTGTTGGCCGCATAACGTGGTGCACCGGGGGCAAGGCTGGCGTATTCGGGCAGGGCGGCGATGCCTGATCCGGGCGCGTCGGGCAGAATATCCATCAACCGATCCGCATCCGGCAACACCAGCGAGGTGCGCGCGCGGATCACTTCGGCGTCCAGATGGCCGGACAATTGCAATCCCATCAGTTTCACAATCGCCACCGAATCCGCCGGGCGCCACGGTGCCATCGGCGCGTTGAACAACATCATTTCAGGCGCACCGCGCCCCAAGGCTTCGGAATTGATCTGTTCGATCCGGGCATTCACGCCCGCCGAATAGGCCGTCAGCGCGGCAAGGGTTTTGGCATCAAGCGCGTCGATGGATTGCACGGACAGCGTATAAATATCCAAACGGCGCAACAGCTTGTCGGTATTCAGGGTGGCCCCGCCAAACACTTCGCTCAGACGCCCCTGTGCGGTGCGGCGCAACGTGATCATCTGCCACATGCGATCCTGGGCATGGGCAAACCCTAGGCCGAAAAAAACATCCGCGTCGGTTGCCCCCAGGATATGCGGCACATTGGCATTGTCGCGCACGATCTCAACAGGGGCGCTGACCCCCCGCACGGTGACATTGTCGGTGTAGTCGGGCAATGACCGCGAGGCCAGCCAGTAAACCAACCCAATTGCCAGCACAGACAACACAATCAGCAATGCTGTCAGACGGATCAGCCAACGAAAAATCAGCGCCATTTAATGCTCCGCCAGTAGCACGCCAATTGACCAAGGCGCGCGAGATGATAGGTGTGTCATGCAATAGCGCAACCGAAGGGTAAGGAAAAGCAGATGGCAAAGCTCGCATTTTTGGGACTGGGTGTAATGGGCGGGCCGATGGCGGGCCATTTGCAAAAGGCGGGGCATGACGTGAGTGTCTATAACCGCACAGCGGCCAAGGCGGCAGCCTGGGCCAAGGACTATGGCGGGACGCATGCCACAACCCCGCGCGCCGCCGCGACGGGTGCGCAAATGGTCATGGCCTGCGTTGGCAATGACGATGATCTGCGCGCTGTGTGTCTGGGCGAGGACGGCGCGTTTGCGGGCATGTCCGCTGGCACCATCTTTGTGGATCATACCACCGTCTCCGCCCTTGTAACTCGGGAGTTGTATGCGGATGCGCACGCAGCCGGGATCAGTTTTGTTGACGCGCCGATCTCTGGCGGGCAGGCGGGGGCCGAAAATGCGGCGCTGTCGATCATGTGTGGCGGTGACCAAGGCGCGTTTGACCGGGCCTTACCGGTGATGGAGGTGTACGCAAAGATTTGCCGCCGCATTGGTGACAGTGGGGCGGGGCAGTTGTGCAAGATGTCCAACCAGATCGCGATTGCCGGATTGGTGCAGGGGTTGAGTGAGGCGTTGCATTTTGCCGAACAAGCGGGCCTTGACGGGCGCGCGGTGGTTGAGGTGATCAGCCAGGGGGCGGCCGGGTCATGGCAAATGGCCAATCGTCATGAAACCATGCTGGACGATCATTTCGAACATGGCTTTGCCGTGGATTGGATGCGCAAGGATCTGGGGATCTGTCTCGATGCGGCCAATGAAACCGGAGCCAGCCTGCCGGTCACGGCCCTGGTGGATCAATTCTATAAAGAGGTGCAAAAACTCGGCGGTGGCCGTTGGGATACATCTTCTCTGGTTAAACGCCTGCGGGCCTTGGATTGATCCCTTTGCGGGCAAAACCTCGCGCAGGGTGCCACAGCCAGACAGCCAGGCAGGTGGCGAAGAGCTAAATACCCAAAAAAGGCCGTGCAAAATGATTTGCACGGCCTTTTGTATTTCTAGCTTGGCGTAACGGTCGCCCAAAAGGGGCGGAATTGGCGCCTAGGGGATAATGCGGGTGTATTTTGTGCCTTCCAGCGTTGCGCCAATGCGCAGCCCGGCCTGACCAAAGACAGCCGCAAGAACCGGCGAGGTCAGCGTGTTTGTATCGGCAGAGATGGAGTTCCCGTCATCGCGGACCACATACTCAAGATCCGCGCCTGCGGCCCAGCCTGACGAGCGACGGAACCCGCTCAGCGCATCCTGTGTCATAAAGAACAAAACATGGGCATATTGCTGGGCGCCGATTTGCAGCCCCGCGTTGCCTTTTACGGTCGAATAATAATCCACGGTGGCGCCATTGATCAGAAGGGCGCCGCGGCCATAGGCTCCGCCAAAAATAAACCCTGCCTCTGTCACCAGCGGCATGACCAGCATACCGGTGGATTTTGCCGCCAGGGTCTGGGTGTTGGGGTAGCGATTATACATCTGATTCAGAGTTGAATCGACGCGGGCATCGATGGTCGCCCCATTGTTGCTGCCAACGCCATTGCCGCAGGCGGCGGTAACGCCCGCTCCGGCCAAAAGGCTTAGGGTGAATCCGCGACGTGACATGCGGTCAAAAGATTTGCTGCTCATATATCCAGTTGCCTGTCCTGCTGCTCGAAACGGCCAAACCTGGGTGAGAGATCCTCACCCCGGTCAAATCTGCCCGAGCGGGTGTCGTTGCAATAGGCCGGTTTTCCGGCTCTGCCATAAGGTATAGGTGCATTGTCGCCAACTGTCACCACTTGGGCAACAGTCATAGCCGCAAATGGGCGGCATATCGCTCTATGGCAGTCACCTTCTGGTGAGCAGGCCAATGTGCAGGCCGTTGATCATCCCGTTGATCATACTGGCGGGGCGGCAGAGGCCTGCTACCCCTAACCGTTAAGAATTCGGGCCGTTTGAGGTGCAAAGTAGCTGAGGATCCCATCACAGCCGGCGCGTTTAAAGGCCATCAGGCTTTCCAGCATGACCTTTTCCCCGTCGATCCAGCCATTTTGCGCCGCAGCCTGGATCATCGCGTATTCACCCGAGACCTGATAGGCAAAGGTTGGTGTGCCAAAGGTGGATTTCACCCGGTAGCAGATGTCCAGATAGGCAATTCCCGGCTTCACCATCACCATATCCGCGCCTTCCTGCAGGTCGCGCTCGATCAGGCGCAGGGCCTCATCCGAGTTGCCGGGATCCATCTGATAGGTCTTTTTGTCGCCCTGCAGCGCTCCTGAGGCGCCAACCGCATCCCGGAAGGGGCCATAATAGCCCGAGGCGTATTTTGCCGCATAGGACAGGATCGAGACATTGCGATGACCGGCTGCTTCCAAGGCGCTGCGCATGGCGCCAATACGGCCATCCATCATATCAGAGGGGCCGATGATATCCGCGCCGGCCTCTGCCTGGGCCAGGCTCATCTTGACCAGGGCCTCAACGGTTTCATCATTGAGGATCTCACCGTCAACCACATAGCCATCATGGCCGTTGATATTATAGGGGTCCAGCGCCACATCGGTCATTACCGCAATATCGGGCGCCACCGCTTTGATGGCGCGGATAGCGCGATTGCACAGATTGTCCGGGCTCCAGGCCTCAGCACAATCCTCTGTCTTAAGTGCGGCATCGGTGTAGGGAAACAGACAGATCGCCGGAATGCCCAGCGCCTGTGCCTCCACCGCGGCCTCGGCAATCTTGTCGACCGAGCGGCGCAGCACGCCAGGCATCGAGCTCACGGGTTCCTCAATACCTTCGCCATCGCGCACAAACACCGGCCAGATCAGATCATCCGTGGTCAGGGTGTTCTGACGAACCAAGCCTCTGATTGCAGGGGTGACCCGGGTACGGCGCAATCGGGCGGCGGGAAAGGGAGCGACGGTCGGCTTCATCTGGAACTCATCTGTTTTATTGCAGGTTGCCTTTGGGTCGCATGGAAGCCTGGCCCAAGGCAAGTGGCACAATCGCCGCGCTTTTCTCACTCTGCCGGCCTGGCTGTGCTCGGGGGCTTGTTTAACCCAATGTGACAGAGGATATAGAGCCGGTTCGCAGCCGCGGGATATTGCCTTCTGTCTGCAAAAGAGTCAGTTCGGGCGGCAGCGTGATCCTGCGTGATAAGAGGCATTGACGTTTTGAGCTTGTTTGAAACCCTGTCCGAGATGATTGATCTGCGGTCTTTTTCCAATCTGTGGTATTGGATTGCCTTGGCGGTTATGTGGTCTACCCTTAGCCATCGCATTCTGGGCGCACCGTTTGACATGGTGCATCGGGCCCGCAAATACGGTGGGCAAGCGGTGCAGGACCTGGACGATCTGGTGCGTATCAACGTGAACCGTATGATGTTCGTGGTGCGATCCGCCGGGGTCTGGCTGCTCGGGCTTGCCTGTTTTTTCCTGTCTGCCTTGGCGACCCTTGGCTTTGTGCTGGGGATGGAGATCGCTCAGGCGGTGTTTTTGCTGGTGTTTCCGCTGTCGCTGGTCGTTCTGATTAATCTGATGACCGCGCAGAAAGTTCTTCAAAAGGAGGCACAGGGCGAAGACCTTTATAAAGCCATGACAACGTGCCGGTTTTTGATACAGCTTCTGGGCATGATTTTTATCTTTGTGACCGCGCTTTGGGGCATGTATCAAAACCTGAATATCGGTCCACTAGGTGGCTAACTGCGCTGCGATGTGGGCATTTCTGCGCGCCGTATAACGCCGTATAACACGGGGCAGGTGGTCCACTCCCAGCAGTCCAAGAAACGAGCCTGCCTCGGATGAGGTCCACGAGCAGATGTTTGAGAGGAGAGGCGCGATATGGCGCAAAGAGCGATTACCATGGGCGGCGCCCCCGAAGGGTTTGATGCCCGGCTGATCCTGGATGAGCTGGCCAAATCCAGCCAACCCGTCTTGCATATCGCCCGCGATGACAAACGGATGGAGGCCATGCGGGCCGCGCTTGCGTTTTTTGCGCCAGAAATGCCGGTGGTCATCTTCCCCGGTTGGGACTGTCTGCCCTATGATCGGGTCTCACCCAATGCGGATGTGGCGGCGGCGCGGATGGCCTGTCTGGCGGCGCTGGTGCACCAGATGCCGAAACAGTTCAT
Source organism: uncultured Pseudophaeobacter sp. (assembly GCA_905479575.1). Taxonomy (GTDB): domain Bacteria; phylum Pseudomonadota; class Alphaproteobacteria; order Rhodobacterales; family Rhodobacteraceae; genus Pseudophaeobacter. Next base: position 134,047 of record CAJQNB010000032.1, on the reverse strand, counting down.
CCTGTTGACCACCCTGAATGCCGCCAGCCAGCGGGTGCCGACGCGCGATGTGTTGCGTCAGGCGGCCTTTTCGGCGCGAGTGGATCAGCGGGTTGATGAAAAATCTTTGCGTGAATTCCTGGTGCGCATGGGTTTTGTGCAAAGCCCCACGGTGATGGAACCGGGGGACTATGCCATTCGCGGCGGCATTATTGATATCTTCCCCCCGGGCGACAGCGGCCCGGTGCGGCTGGATTTTTTTGGCGATGTTCTGGACGGTATCCGCCGGTTTGATCCCGCCAGTCAGCGCACCACCCAAACCCTGGATCTGATCGAACTGGCTCCGGTTTCCGAAGTGATCCTGGATGAGGCCGCCATCACCCGGTTCCGACAGAATTACCGGATCGAGTTTGGCGCCGCCGGCACCGATGATCCGCTGTATGAAGCGGTGAGCGCCGGGCGCAAACATCAGGGTATTGAGCATTGGTTGCCATTCTTCCACGATAAACTGGAAACGCTGTTTGACTACCTGCCAAAGGCCACGGTCACGATCGACGATCAGGTCACCCCGGCGCGTCTGGCGCGCTGGGACAGCATCGAAGACCAGTACGAGACCCGCAAGATCGCCATGAGCCAGAAGGGGCGCATGGATACGGTTTACAAACCCACTCCGCCGGGGCTGCTCTATCTGGATGATGCCGCCTGGGAGGAAGCGGTGGCGCCCCTGCGGCGCATTCAGCTGCATCCTCTGGCGCAGGCCTCTGGTCCAGGGGTGGTGGATGCTGGTGGCCGTATTGGTCGCAACTTCTCGCCCGAGCGGCAGCAGGAAAATGTCAGCCTTTTTGGGGCATTGGCCGACCACATTAAGGCGCGTCTGCAGGAGGGGCCGGTTGTTGTTGCCTCCTATTCCGAGGGCGCGCGCGAACGGCTGACCGGGCTGATCGAGGACGAAGGTCTGGCAGAAGTCATCCCGGTGATGGATGGCACAAGGATCGGAAAATCCGGGCTGCATCTGGCGGTTTGGGCGCTGGAGCATGGGTTTCAGACCGACGATTTGACGGTAATCTCAGAGCAGGATGTGCTGGGGGACCGGTTGATCCGGGCGCCCAAGAAACGCCGCAAGGCAGAGAATTTCCTAACCGAAACACAGTCGCTCAGCCCGGGTGATCTGGTGGTGCATGTGGACCATGGCATTGGCCGTTACATGGGTATGGAGGTGGTGCGCGCCGCCGGGGCCGCCCATGAATGCCTGCTGCTGGAATATGCCGAGGAGTCCAAGCTTTACCTGCCGGTAGAGAATATCGAACTGCTGTCCAAATACGGCCACGACGAGGCCTTTCTGGATCGTCTTGGCGGCGGCGCCTGGCAGGCGAAAAAGGCCAAGCTCAAGGAACGCATCCGCGAGATGGCGGATAAGCTTATCCGCATTGCCGCCGAACGGGCCCTGCGCCGTGCCCCGGCAATGGATCCGCCGCCCCATGCCTGGGAGGAATTCTCGGCTCGCTTTCCCTATCAGGAAACCGACGATCAGCTGCGCGCGATTGAGGATGTCATGGCGGACCTGACCTCGGGCCAGCCGATGGACCGGTTGATCTGTGGCGATGTGGGCTTTGGCAAAACCGAAGTCGCCATGCGGGCAGCCTTTGTGGCGGCCATGTCGGGCGTGCAGGTGGCTGTGATTGCGCCAACTACCTTGTTGGCGCGGCAGCACGCTGCGTCCTTTGCCCAACGGTTTCGTGGATTTCCATTAGAAGTCAGACAGTTGTCGCGCTTTGTTACGGCAAAAGAGGCGGCAAAAACGCGCGAAGGCATGGCCAAGGGCACGGTTGATATCGTCATCGGCACCCATGCCTTGCTGGCCAAAAACATCCGGTTCAACAACCTCGGCCTGTTGATCATCGACGAGGAACAGCACTTTGGTGTGGGCCACAAAGAACGGCTGAAACAGCTGCGATCTGACATCCATGTGCTGACCCTGACCGCGACGCCAATCCCGCGTACCCTACAGCTGAGCCTCACCGGGGTGCGTGATTTGTCGATCATCGGTACGCCACCAGTGGACCGTCTGGCGATCCGCACCTATGTCAGCGAATTTGACGCGGTTACATTGCGCGAGGCGCTTTTGCGCGAACATTATCGTGGTGGCCAAAGCTTTTACGTGGTGCCCCGCATCTCGGATCTGCCCGAAATCGAGGCCTTCCTGAAAGAGCAATTGCCCGAACTCAGCTATATGGTGGCCCATGGTCAGATGGCCCCGGGTGAGCTGGATGACCGGATGAATGCCTTTTACGATGGCAAATACGACGTACTGTTGGCGACCACGATTGTTGAAAGCGGTCTAGATATTCCAACCGCCAATACCATGGTGGTGCACCGTGCGGATATGTTTGGCCTGTCGCAGCTCTACCAGATCCGGGGCCGTGTGGGCCGCTCCAAGACCCGCGCCTATGCCTATCTCACCACCAAGCCACGCCAACGCCTGACACCGGCCGCAGAAAAGCGCCTGCGGGTGCTGGGCTCGCTTGATACTCTGGGCGCCGGCTTTACCCTTGCCAGCCAAGACCTTGATATTCGGGGCGCAGGCAACCTGCTGGGTGAAGAACAATCCGGCCAGATGCGCGACGTCGGATATGAGCTGTACCAGTCGATGCTGGAAGAGGCGATTGCCAAGATCCGTTCCGGTGAGCTGGAAGGCTTGAGCGACGGGGATGAGCAATGGGCGCCGCAGATTAACCTGGGCGTGCCGGTGTTGATCCCAGAGGCCTATGTGCCGGACCTTGATGTGCGCCTGGGGCTGTATCGCCGTCTTTCCTCCCTCACCACCAAGGTGGAGCTGGAAGGTTTTGCCGCTGAGCTGATTGACCGATTTGGAAAATTGCCAAAAGAAGTCAATACCTTGATGCTGGTTGTTCGCATCAAGGCCATGTGCAAACGCGCAGGCATTTCCAAACTGGACGCAGGCCCCAAGGGCGCGACACTACAGTTCCACAATGACAAATTTGCCTCGCCGCAGGGGCTGGTTGACTTCATTCAGGGGCAAAATGGTCTGGCCAAGGTCAAGGACAACAAAATCGTGGTGCGCCGCGACTGGAAGAAGGACAGCGACAAAATCAAAGGTGCCTTTGCCATCGCTCGCGATCTGGCAGAGCGTTTGATTGCCGAACGGAAAAAAGCCAAGGCCAAATAGGGCCTTGGCTACTCATCGTCCCTGAAAGCTGCAGCGTTACGCGCTGCAGCAGTTTGAGGGGCGCATAGCCTCCTGGGCGCAGCCGCAGGAGGCAAAGACCCCATCCGAGCGCGCCTGGGCAAGGTCGAGCTTTTGTTTGATGTGATGGATCTCAACGGATTCGCCGCGCGCTTGCAGACAGTCGTGTAGGCCTTTGAGACTCCACACATTATCCGGATGAACAGAGGCACGCGACAGGGTGTCGTCGAGCCCGAGATCGGCACGATACACCGCTTCGGCCTCCGCCACGTGGCCCTGCTCCAATAGCAGTGCCCCTAGCGCGTGGCGGGTGGGCTGCATCCAGCCCCAGGGTTCATCATAGGGCAGAGTGTCGTCCAAGGCGACCGAGCGGCGCAGGTGGTCATAGGCCGTGGCGTAGTTTTCCTTGCGATATTCAATCTCACCGCGCAGCATTTCGCGGGCAATCTCTAGCAGATCCACCACCCGGTTGTTGTGCATCAGGCGGCTTTCCGGCACCCGGGCCTTGGCTGCGAGAAAGTGCTGCTCTTCCGCTTCGGCCTCTGCCACGCGGCCAGTGGCGGCATAGCCGATGGCGCGGGCGTAGTGGGTGGTTGCCGTGAGAGTGCAGTAAAGCTTTGGATCTTGCGGCAACGCCAGGTTGATGCAGTCCTCCCAGCGGCCAAAGCGGATCAGGATATGGGGGTGCATCGCCATATAGGATTCAAAATAATCCGCCATCGGTGGGCTCTCAATGCGTAGCATCTCTTCCGGGGTGGTCTGCCACAACCCGGCGTTGGCCTGCAGGGCGGGTTCCATTTGTCCAAGGAAAAGAGCGCCATAGATGACGAAGTGATAGTCGTGCTGGCGGTAGCCCGTGTAGATGTTATAGGCGCCTTCACGGGCGTAGTATTTCAGATCTGCCTTGATCGCTTCTTCGTTCCACAGCACCACGTCATGATAGTTACCGCACAGCACATCAATATGAGTGGGCATATGCACCAGATGCCCGGCATCCGGCACCAGGCGGCGCAATACATCCGCAGCCTTGAGCGCCTTTTCCGGTGTGGGCGACATCTCCATCAGATGCACATAGAGATGTAACAGGCCGGGGTGCTGCATGGCGCCTGGGGCGGTGGCCATGGCGGCTTCGAGCACCTGCTGCGCCTCCAGCGTCGCAGCGCCCTTGGCCGGGGCGCCGGATTTCAGATCCCACATCTTCCAGGGGGTGAGGTTGAGCAGGCTTTCGGCATAAACCGTGCGCAGGTCGAGATGGTCGTCACAGCTGGCAAAGGCCGCGCGCATGGCATCGGCAAAGTCATAATCCCAGGCATGCATGTCATCGGCCAGCGCGCGCTGTGGATAGCGCGCCCGCAGGGCCTTGATCAGCAGGGTTTCGGCTGTGGTGCAGCCTGCTGAATGCTCCAGTGCCGCCTGGCTGGCATCATAGGCGATGGCGAGGGCTTCGGCGCGACCGGGCTGATCGTGCAGCGCCCAGGGCATGTTGTAATTGGGGCCAGAGGCGTAGGACAGCCCCCAATGGGCCATGGCGCAGGCAGGATCATGGGACAGCGCCTGTTTGAAACAAGCGACGGCCTCTTGGTGATTGTAGCCATAGGTCCAGATCAATCCGCGATCAAACCACAGCTGCGCCTCTGGGGATGTAGTGGTGATTGGGCTTGAATAGCTGCCCAGATCATACGGATATTCCATAAAAACCTCTCCAAATATCTGGCTGAAATATTAAAAGAGGTTAGGAGTTTTGCGGCGCTGCGGCAAGACAGTGCGCCGGGGCAGGTTTCAGTTTGTAGGGCGCACCAGTGATGCGCCCCGATCCCAAAGATCCGTGGCTAGGGCACAAGCCGTGCCTCGACCCGGGCGATGTGTAGCATGATCAGGTAGCCAAGGCCGGACATAACCAGAATTCCCAGGGTGACTGGCAACAGCGTGCCATCAAACAACAGCCCGATAGGCGCTGCAATGATGGCACCACAGACCGTAGAAATCGCACCAATGACCGAAGCGGCCATGCCGGCGATATGGCCCATGGGTTCCATCGCCATTGCATTGAGATTGCCCAGAGTGGTGCCTGCCATAAAGAACACGCTGGTTTGCCAGGCGACGAACAGCCCAAAGGCCACAGCGCCGGGGAGGGGCAGGCTTTCGAGGGTCAACATGACAGCCGAGAGGACGATCTGCCCGGCCAGAGACCAGGTCACAATGCGGCGCATGCCGATGCGCACCACAACAGAGGCATTCAACACGCTAGCGCTGCCCGACATCAGGGCCACTAGGCTGAACCAAAAGGGAAAACTGTCAGCGCGATCAAAAATGATGTCATAGATCGGCTGAACCATGGTGATCATGGTGAACAGGATGGCCAGGCAGAGGGTCTGCACAAGAATAGACAGGCGCACGGTTGGGTGCTGCACCATCTCCTTGACCGCAGCTATCATCAGCGGAACACGAAAGGGGCGCCGGTTTTCTATCGCCAGTGGCTCGGGCAGGCGCAGCATGGTCCACAGGGAAATGATGATCGCAAACAGTGCAAACGCGGCAAAAATGCCCCGCCAGCCGGCGATGAGGATGACAAACTGCCCCAGCATCGGTGCAATTGCGGGCACCAGGGTAAAGATCATCATGGCAATGGACATCATCCGCGCCATCTCGCGCCCGGAATACAGATCGCGCACAATGGCCAGGGCTACAACCCGTGGGCCGGCAGCGCCCAACCCCATGGTCAGCCGGGCAAAAAGAACCAGTTCCAGCGAGGAAGAAGCCCAGGCCACCCCGGCCGAGACGATATAGACCAGCGCGCCGACCACGATCACGGGTTTACGTCCAAAGGCATCCGAAAGCGGGCCGGTAAAAAAGGTACCAATGCCCATGCCTAGGACAAATGAGGTCAGGATCAACTGGGCCTGATTGATGTCATCGGGGCTCAGTTGTGCGCCAATTTCCGGCAGGGCCGGCAGCATGGCGTCAATAGAAAAAGCAATCGTGGCCATCATCATCGCAACCAGAGAAATGAACTCGGCCTTGGACATAGCTTGGGCGGGTTTCGTCGTCATTGGGATCCTCATAAGAGACTTCGGGGATCCTGAAATTGAATCCGGACCGGGCCTCGATAAGGGCGGGTATCACGCGAGCCAGCCAGAGGCCAAGGCTCAAAATGCACAAGGGTATGTGCATTGTTGTCTTGTGAATTACTTTGGCCAGGGCGCAGACCTAGGCAGAGGCGACGAGATGCAACGGGAGGTCAAGGCTTCAATCCCTCATCGGGCGCGGCGAGGTCCTTAAATCCAATAGCTATTTTTGCCCGGATGGATCTTGCGGGCTTGAGGGCAGCCCACCCTGATGGGGTGCACTCTGGCTCTGACTCGGGCGATGGGGTTGGTCGTCTTTGTTGGCAACCACATCTTCTTCGCCCTCCTTATGGCGACCAAGGCGGGCAAAAAGCCATTCGTTGTGCTCTTGCCGTTTGAGCAGCTGGATCTTGGCAAATTCATGGATGGCGATGGCAAAAACGCCCAAACCGCCAAAAATCAAAAAGGTCGTGGCCAGCTTGCCCGCCGCGGTGATCGGCACCAGATTTCCATAGCCAACGGTAGAGATGGTCACGATGGTAAAAAAATAGGAATCCAGCCAGCTCCAACCTTCGACAATGCGAAAAAACACCGTGCTGCCAGAGATGATAACCAGCAGCGAAACAAAGATTGTCATGCGCCTGAGTTGGCTCATGCATCCTCCTCAGGCGATTGAAGTTGCTGCATGATATCTGCGATGATCTGTTTCCACATTTCAGGCTGCTGGGCACCTGGAACCGCATGCTGATTGGCAATGATAAAGGTGGGAACCGAAGATACGCCCATCTTGCGTGAATGGGCGTCACGGTTGCGGATGTCGTCGGCATCATTGGCCCCAGACAAAAGCTGACGCACGACATCGGCTTCCATGCCGACTTTTTCTGCGATCTCAACCAGTACTTCGTGATCGCCAATATCGCGGGCCTGGGCAAAATAGGCATCAAACAGCGCATCGACCATGGCACCCTGTTTGCCCTCGATCCCGGCCCAGTGGATCAGACGGTGGGCATCAATCGTGTTCGGGGTGCGCTGCATGCCTTCAAAATCAATGTTTAGGCCTGCTTTTTCAGCGTGTTCGACCACCGGAGCATAGGCCCGGACTGCGGCCTCTTTGCCGCCAAACTTGCCTTCCAGATAGGCCCGGCGTCCCATGCCCTCAGAGGGCATGTCTGGGTTCAGCTGAAAGGGATGCCATTCAATAACAAAGGGGTGATCGGGGATTTCCGCCAGGGCTTTGTCAAGGTGCGTCTTGCCGATATAGCACCAGGGGCAGATCGGGTCGGAAATGATGTCGAGCTTGACGGTAGGCAACGAGGCAGTCAGATCAGCGGTCATGGGCTATCCTTTGAAATAGGCGGGCAGGGCGCGGCGCAACAACTTACCGTTGGCGCCACTGGGCAGCATATCGAGATACACATAGGCGCGCGGCTGTTTATAGCGGGCCAGGTGGGCGGCGGCAAAAGCCTCCAGATCGGGCTCATCCAGTTTGGTTGGTCCAGTATAGAAGGCCACAATGATATGGCTGTCGGTTTTGACCTCAACCGTGGCAACCCCCACTTGGGTAATGCCGGGATGGGCTGAAAGCTGGGTTTCCACCTCAATCGGGGAGACACGAAAGCCGCCGGCATTCATCATATCGTCTGCCCGGCCAAGATAGCTCACCTGCCCGTCGACCGCCATGGCACCTTGATCACCGGTCAGGAACCAGCCGTCCTGCATGCGTGCTGCGGTCTCTTCCGGGGCGTTCAGGTATCCCAGCATCAATCCGGGGTCGTTGGCGGCTATTGCAATTGTGCCCTCCTGGCCCTGGGGCACCGGGCCCTCAGGCCCCAGAATGGCAACTTTGCGCCCCTGCTGCGGCTGCCCCAGCGCGTCGCCGCGTGCCGGATGGGCCGGGCTAGAGGAAATGAAGGTGGAGCATTCGGACATGCCATAGGCCTCATACAGCTCGGTGCCTGTCGTGCTGTTCCAGGCGCCGTGCAGATGCGACGAGAGCTTTTCACCCGCACATAATCCATGGCGCAGCTTGGGAAGCTCCATAGCGGTCTCGCTTTTTAGGATCTTGCGGTAAACACCCGGGGCAGCTGCAAATATTGTTGCGTCATGCTGGCGCAACAGGTCTGGCAAAGCGGCTGGGTCCGTGCCGGGTTCCGGGATCAGGGCGGTGGCCCCCATGGCCCAGGGGTCCATCAGGCCTGTGCCCAGGGTAAAGGTCCAGTTGAAGGCGCCGGCATGCAGCAACCGATCAGAGGGTTTGAGATCATACCAGCCCGTCACCATCATCTGGCGGGCCCAGATGGCGCGGTGGGCATGGGCCACCGCGCGGGCCTTGCCGCTGGTCCCCGAGGTGTAGACCGCATAGGCCATCCGGTTTGGATCTCCCATGTCATAGGCGCAGGGGGGAAGCGCATGCATGGCCTGTAACTCCGCCAGCAGGATCTGCGTGTCATGGGGCGCGCAGGCGACCTGTGGGTCCCGCAGCACCGCTGCGGGCTGCAGATCGGCAATCATCTTTGCCGTTTCGTCTTCGGTGAGCTGCGAAGATGTCGGTACCGGCACCAGACCGGCGGCAATAGCCCCCAGATAGGCAATGGGAAAATCAACCGTATTGCCCAGGCGCATCAGCACGATCTGGCCGGGCGTCAGCCCTGCTTGCAGCAGGCCGGTGCCGGTGCCGCGCACTGCGGCTTCCAGCTGGGCAAAGCTCCAGGTTTGCAGGCCGCTGGGGCCGACAACTTCCAGACCTGGTTTGTCGGCCAGATCAACAGCATGGCGCAGCACAAAGGCTGCCAGATTGAAGGGTGCGGGGCAGGGCGCAAAGGCGCCTTGATCAAACAGGGACAACATTTCCATTGGCTAGCGTGACAAGTGCTGCGTTGCAAGCACCCACCGGGCGGCATATAGAAGCTCTATGACAGGAAATGACCCAAAATCTTTGATTACCATTGCCCGTGCCAATGGGGATGAACGCGAAGCGGAGCCCCTGGACCTGGGCGCCCGTGTGCGTGAGTTGCGCAAAGCGCGCGACTGGACATTGGAACATGCGGCCAATCAGGCCGGGCTGGCGCGCTCGACCCTGTCAAAAATCGAAAACGGCCAGATGTCGCCGACCTATGAAGCCCTGAAAAAGCTGGCGGTTGGATTGCAGATCTCGGTGCCGCAGCTGTTCACGCCGCCGCAACGGGATCAGGTCAATGGCCGGATGACGGTGACCAAGCTGAACGAAGGATCAGCCCAGGCCACTGCCACCTATGAACATGAGCTGCTGGCCGAAGGTCTGCGCCGCAAACAGATGTTGCCTTACCGGGCCCGGGTGCGGGCGCGGTCGATGGAAGAGTTTGATGGCTGGGTGCGCCACGACGGCGAAGAATTCATGTATGTGCTGACCGGCGTGGTGACACTGTTCACTGAGTTTTACGAACCGGTTGAGATGCGGCGGGGCGACAGCGCCTATTATGACGCTGCTATGGGGCACAATGTGGTGTCCAATAGTCAGGAAGACGCCACCATCCTTTGGGTGACCTCGCTAAGCTAAAGCCCTGATAAAAAAGTGTTTCAGGCGCCGCCCATTTTCGGCGTGCCCCATTGCGGAGTGCGGCAGGGGCTTGGGGTGTTGCCGACTGGCTTTGATCTGGACTGGCAGTAACCTAGTTTGGGTTAGACGCCAGCTCGGCATGCAGGCTTTCGGTAAAGAGAAAATCCTCAACCTCTTCACGGGCTTCGCGCAGCGTCAGTTGGTGGGAGGCTGCCAAGTGGTTTACAAAGCCATCATGATCCCCTTTCAAACTGGCGACCGTTTCAAACTGCAAATGTGGAAACCGCTGTTTGGCCCGGGGGTACATTGTCTCCCAGCATAGCGGGGCAGGATGAAGTGTCATGATTGGTGCCCCTCTCGAAAACAGTTACCACTTACTTTGAACAGTTTGTTTGAGCAGCATATCAAAAAATAGGCGAAAAAGGAATGCAGCAGTTCGCTCTGGCTTTGATTGTGCCAAAACAAGCCGATGCCAAAGCCCAGAGCCAAGCCCGGGCTTTGGCTCTGGGATCAAGCTGGAAACAAGGCAGGGCGCACAGCAACCTGCGACGGGGGGATTGGGCTAGTCTTCCTGATACCACCAAACATCCGGCATAAACCCGGTGCGGTCTCCGTAGATTGGCAGGGTTTGCGGGAATTTCAGCGCATGTTTATGGGCAATCCGTCCCTTATCAAAGGACCATATCGGAATCACATAGCGCCCCGCCATCAGAAGCCGGTCCAGCGCGCGGGTGGCGGCGACAAAATCCTCTGGGTCGGTCACGCTGAGCATGGTGTCAATCATCGCATCCACCGCAGGAGAGGCGATGCCCATCAGGTTGCGGCTGCCGGGTTGGTCTGCACCAGCGGAACCCCAGTAGAGTTTTTGTTCGTTTCCAGGGCTGAGCGAGAGTTCGCGCCGCACCTTGGTGAGGTCAAAATCAAAACTGCTTTGGCGGCCAACATACTGTGCGTTGTCAACGGGTTCTGGCATCAGGGTGATCCCCAGGCGTTCCAGCGCACGGGCATAGATTTCAACCACGGTTTTCATTTCGCTGTCCCCCTGGCGCAGCAAGACATTAAAGGTGATCGGGGTGCCATCTGCATCGCGCAGGGCGCCGTCTTGCACCGTTAGACCGGCTTCCTCCAACAGGGCCATCGCCTTACGCAGGTTCTTGCGATTGCGTTTGGTGCCGTCGCTTTGCGGCAGAGTGTAGCTGTTAGCTGTGCCGGGCAGCATGGCCCCGGCAAAGGGCATCAGGTAGTCGGCGACCCGGCCGCTGGCGGGTCCGGGACGCAACCCAAGGTGCGAGTTGGAGAAATACGAGGTGATCCTTGGTTGGGCGCTGCCAGTTATGGTCTCGTTGATGTATTCAAAGTTGAACGCCAACAGCAGCGCTTCGCGTACACGCCAATCATCCAGCGGGGCGCGGCGGGTATTGATGGCAAGTCCGGTCATGCCAGTGGGGCGTTTATGGGGTATCTCACTTTTGACGATCCGGCCATCGGTCACGGCAGAAAACCCATAGGCGCTGGCCCATTTATCGGCATTGAACTCTCGGTAACTGCTCAGCTCTCCGGCTTTGAAGGCTTCAAACAACACGGTTTGGTCGCCAAAGAAATCAATCCGAAGCTCATCAAAGTTTTGCGTGCCTACCCGGAATGGCAAATCTTTGCCCCAGTAGTCGGGGTTGCGTTTCAGGATGATGTGGCGCCCGGCTTCAAAATCCGCCACCACATAGGCCCCGGTTCCAATCGGCGCCTCTGTCAGGCCGGAGGCGGCAAAGTCTTTGCCCTCCCATTGGGATTTTTGCAAAATCGGACGCATACCTGCAATCAGAGCGAGTTCTCTGTCGGCAGTGTTAAAGGTGATCCGAAGGCTCATGGGACCGGTCTGGCGGATTTCGGCAATCTTGTTCCAAAACCCCCGGTAGCGCAGATGTCCCTTGGTGCCCAGGGTTTCGTAGGACCAGATCACATCTTCGACTGTAACCGGGCTGCCATCGGAGAAACGCGCCTCTGGTCTGAGGCTGAATTCGACCCAGGATCGGTCCTCGGGTACTTCAACTGATTCGGCCAACAGCCCGTAAAGAGAGAAAGCTTCGTCCCAGGATCGCCCCATCAAACTCTCGTATCCCCAGAACCTGAGCTGCCAGGGAGGCGTGCCTTTGGGGGCGAACGGATTAAGCGTATCAAATCCGCCAGTGTTCCCAACCACCACTTTGCCACCCTTTGGCGCATTGGGGTTTACATAGGGGAGAGACACAAAATCCTGTGGTAGGGCGGGGCTGCCATACATAGCTATGCCATGTGATGATTCTGCGGATGCAAAATCGGCAGCGCAAAACAGCAAGATTCCACAGGTTGTAGCTTTGAGTTTTTGGAAAAAATCTGGCATCACTTTGGCAACAATCCCCTACAGCCCTTATTTTATTGGCTCTATACCTCAGAGGCCGCACATCGTCATTTAAAACTTTTAGCTTGGATGAACAGGCGAAATTGCCTATAAAGGAGTCACTGCTCGATAGGTTTCTTGCCTGTATGAAACCTGCCTCAATAACTTCACGCCCGCTTCGCGCGGGCGTTTTTTTTTGGTTTTCGGGTTTTCCTTTTAATTAAACGGCTCTGCACGGGGATGCTGAAGTTGGTTTGCGTCCTTTGAATTTGGCTATTGGGGGATGCGTCAGTGGAAAAGGCTACGTAATCCTACGCGTTTCTTTTACCCGGGCGGCATGGCAAGAAGGTCAACACGTCTTGTCAGGATTCACGAAAGGAACAACAGATGACGCTCCAGGGGAAAACCGCTGTGATCACCGGATCAAACTCGGGCATTGGTCTGGGCATTGCGCGCGAATTGGCGCGGGCTGGGGCGGATGTGGTGTTGAACTCTTTTACCGACCGCGAGGAAGATCACGCACTGGCGGGGCAGATTGCGGCAGAGTTTGGCGTAGAAGCCCGCTACATCCAGGCCGATATGTCCAAGGGTGAGGCCTGCCGTGGATTGATCAAAGAGGCGGGCCGCTGCGATATCCTGGTCAATAACGCCGGTATTCAGCATGTGGCGCCGGTGGATGAGTTCCCGGCAGAGACCTGGGACGCCATTCTGGCCATCAACCTCAGCTCGGCCTTTCACACCACTGCGGTGGCGCTGCCGATGATGCGGGCGGCTGGCTGGGGCCGTGTGGTCAACATCGCCTCGGCGCACGGGCTTACCGCCTCGCCGTTCAAATCGGCCTATGTGGCCGCGAAACATGGGGTTGTTGGCCTGACCAAAACCGTGGCGCTGGAAACCGCAGAAGAGCCGATCACCTGCAATGCGATCTGCCCCGGATATGTTTTGACCCCGCTGGTCGAGGCGCAGATTCCGGATACCATGGAAAAATACAACATGTCGCGCGAAGAGGTGATCAAACAGGTGATGCTGGAGCGTCAGCCGTCGCGGGAGTTTGCCACTGTGGAACAGTTGGGGGGATCCACTGTCTTTTTCTGTTCCGATGCCGCAGCGCAGATCACTGGCACCACACTGAGCGTTGATGGCGGCTGGACTGCGCTTTAGGACGGCCTTTTAACGCGATTGGAGCGCTGCATAAAATGCAAAGGGAAGGCACAGCGCCTTCCCTTTTTTGTTGCGGCACATCCACGGCCACCGAGCTGGGCTACAGCTGACGTTCAGGTGGCGTCTTCTGGCTGTTCAGGGGAGCTGGGATCCTTGGGGTTGGGATAGACCAGCCCGGCTGAGATCACCAGCTTTGCAGCATCCTCCACGCTCATCTCAAGCTCGATCACATCATCCTGCGGCACAAAGAGCAAAAAGCCCGAGGTGGGGTTGGGCGTTGTGGGCAGGAACACACTCATCAAAGCGCCGCCAGTATTGGCATGAGCCGAGACTTCGCCTTTGGCCGTGGTCGAGATAAATCCGATGGCCCAGATCCCACGGCGGGGGTACTGGATCAGGCAGGCTTTTTCAAAACTGCGTTCCGATTGGGCAAAAACGGTTTCCGAGATCTGCTTGATGCCGGAATAGATGGTGCGCACCACCGGCATGCGATTGACCAGGTTTTCGGCAAAGCCAATCAGCGAGCGGCCAATGATCCCCTTGGCAATCCAGCCAATGACAATGGTGAAGAGCAAAAAGAAGATCAGCCCGATACCACGCAGGTTGATGCCGATATATTGCTCTGGTGAGATCGTGTGCGGCACCAGAGGCAGTACCACGGAATCGACCCAGCCAACGACAGTCCACAGCAACCAGATGGTCAGGCTGACCGGAGCAATGACCACAATCCCGGTAAAAAACGAGGAGCGGAGCCGCGCAAAAACGCCGGGGCGGTGGCGAATGGGGTCTTCGTCAAAGGGTGTGGTCATGGGAAACAATCAGGTATGAGGAACAGTCACGTCCGTTACGTTAATCAGAACCTAGGTACTGATCACGCCTTGGGCAATGCCAGAGTCAAAGGAAAGTCACTCAACAGTTAAGTGCGACCATTTCTTTGGCAATTTCTGCGGCAAGCCGGGCATTATTGCGCACCAATGCAATATTGGCGGTGAGCGACCGCCCTTGGGTGAGCTCGAAAATCCGCTGCAACAGGAAGGGCGTCACGGCTTTGCCGCTCACGCCCTGCTCATCGGCCTCACCTTGGGCCTGGGCGATCACCGGAGCCAGCACCTCGGCAGCAATTTCTGCCTCGCGCGGGATTGGGTTGGCAATCAGCTGACCACCTGGCAGGCCCATGGCGCTGCGCATGATCTGGGCGCGGGCGATGTCACTGGCGCTGTCCATGCGCAAGGGGGCGGTCAGGTCGGACAGGGATGACCAGAAGGCAGGAAAGCTGTCCTGTCCGTAGGAAATCACCGGAACCCCTTGAGTTTCAAGGATCTCCAGAGTTTTGGGAATATCAAGAATAGCCTTGGCTCCGGCGGCGACAACCGTCACCGGGGTTTGCGCCAGCTCCATCAGGTCTGCCGAAATGTCAAAACTGGTCTCGGCGCCCTTGTGGACACCGCCAATGCCGCCGGTGGCAAAGACGGAAATCCCGGCTAGCCGGGCCGCGATCATGGTGGCCGCCACTGTGGTGGCGCCGGTTTTGCCCATGGCCATGCAGGCGGGCATATCGGCGCGTGACACCTTGGCCACATCTTTGGCCTGGCCCAGTGATTGCAGCTGATCGGGTTCCAGCCCCACATGCAAGACCCCTTGCATCACCGCAATAGTGGCCGGAGTTGCGCCTGCGTCGCGGATGTCCTGTTCTACCTGGGCGGCCACTTCAACATTTTGTGGGAAGGGCATGCCATGGGTGATGATGGTGCTTTCCAACGCCACAATGGCGCTGCCTGCGGCTTTGGCAGCCTGAACTTCGGCGGAATACTGGATGTCGATCACAGTGGGGTATCTCCTGAAACATAGGTGGCGGCGGCCTGCAGAGCAATGTCCAACGCCGTGTGTCGGTCTTCGCCACGCGCCTCGGCGGCGATATGGGCGGCCATGAAGGTATCGCCGGCGCCGGTGACGCGGGCCACGGTCACCTGGGGGGGGCGTTTGGTAATCACGGTATCTGCACCAGCATTGGCATCACTGGTTGTTGCATCACTGGCAGAGTTGTCGCCATCGGTGACCAGAACCCGCGCTGCGCCATTGGCGATCAACGCCTGCGCGGCCTCGGCGCTATTGGTGAAGGTCGCCTGACACAGCAGGCCGGCCTCTTCGAGGTTCACATAAAGCGTGCCACGGGTGGCCGCCAAAAACGGGTGCAACCGCTGCGCCTTGCCCGGAGAGGCGGGGGCCACATGCAGTTTGGCCTGGGCAAAAGCCGGGTCGGAGGCGATTTCGGCCAGCAGCGCCTGGGTGAGGTTGCCATCCAGCGCTATTGCGCCCTGATAGGGAGCCGTGGGCGCGCCCAGTGTGCCATCCCGCAACGGGCGCAGGATCTTGTCGCCAGCGGCCTCTAGGGAATGGGCATCTGCGATGGCAGCAATCAAACCATTGCCACCCTCGACCGCCATATAGCGATCTGTCGGCAAATCCGCTGAGCGGTACAGATGCTGGGTGCCGCAGCCCAGATCAACGCAGGCGGCAATCAACTCTTCGCCTTCGGGGTCTGTACCAACCGCGCTCAGCAGGTCGGGTTTCAGCCCAAAGCGCGCCAGTGTCATGGCAATATTCATAGCAACACCGCCGGGCAGGCGGGTAATGCGCCCCGGCATATCAGAGCCACGGCGCATATCCGTTGGGCAGCGGCCAATGATGTCCCATAGAACAGACCCGATGCAAAGCACCTGTAAGGCGTCAGCAGAAGAGGCGGCGGGCGTGATAATATCCTGTGTCATGGCAACTCTATTGCGCCTTTTGTCGCGCCCCGCAAGCGACAAGCGGAAAAAGGCTGGGGGGATGACGCATGCGCTAGGGGGTGGCAAAAACCAAAGAGGCCCAGAGCGTTTCCCAAACTGCTTTTATCTCTGCCTGCGCCGAGCCTGAGTCTGCTGCCTGCACCGGGCGCAGCACCACGGCGTTCAACAGGTACCGCCGCTTGGCCCGCACCGGAACCTGAACAATGCCGCTGCCATTGGTCTGTAACAGCTGGCGCTGAACACTGTCATCTGGCGCGCGCTCAAACAACTCCACCTGGGCATTGGCTCTGGGAGCGCCCTGATACAGCAGCTGCACAGGCATTTCTGCAGCGCTGCCATCCTCGGGCAGGGTGAGGGTATAGGGGTTTTGCAAAGCCACAAACTCAGTCTGCAGGCCAAAGGCCCGATCATCGCCCGCACCCTGATCGACAGCCACCAGTAGTTTTGCATGGCGGGTATAGTCTTCGCCAAAATTGGCATCTGGCAGGCCTCGGGCCTGATGGCGGGCTTGGATGTCGTCAAACCCTTGGGCTTCGGCAAAAGCGGCAAATTTCTCCCAACTCTTGTAGGTGATCAGGTCGGGCGTGGTTTCATGCAGGGCGATCAGCAGGCCGGGCCTGAGGCTGTCCAGGACCAGGGCGGGCATATCCCCCATCCGGCCCCTATAGGGCGTGACCTCGACCCCTTGCACGATGTCGAACCGGTCAATGCGCCTGTCGAAATAGGGGAGGCGGGCGCCTTTGAACACTTGCCCGTTTCTGAGCCCGGCGGTGAGGGTTTCGTCGGAATTTACTTGATATTTCTGTGGCTCAATCCAAAACTCATGGGCAAGCGCCGGGAGCGTCGACGCCAGAAGGGCGGCAAGGCTAAGACCTGGTAGAAAAATAGAGCGGATCATGGGGTTGAGCATTTTTAGAACTTTTCACATGTGTGGCCTCAGGGTGGGCATCCTCTCGCTTCTGTCAAGCCTTATGCTCTGCCTGCCGATGGCCGCGCGCGCACATGAGATCACGCCGACAATCGCAGACTTTGAAGTCTCTGACGGCCAGCTCAGGCTGCAGCTGCGGCTGAACATCGAGGCCTTTGTTGCGGGGATTGATCTGGATGACCGAACAGACACCAATAGCAGCGACAAGTCGGCCGATTACGATTTGCTGCGCAACATGGCTCAGGATGAGCTGGACCCCATGGTGCGGCTGTTTGTCGAAGACTGGCTGCCCACCATACAGGTACAGGCCGCAGGGCCGGTGCATTTGCAGCTGGAGAAGCTCACCATCCCGCAGGTGGGGGATGCCAGCCTGCCGCGCAGCTCTGTACTGGAGCTCACCGGGAGTGTGCCCGGATCGGCGCGCTATCTGACCCTCACCTGGCCAGAGCGGTCCGGGGTGGTGGTCTTGCGGCAGAACGCTGTGCCGGAACCCTATACTGGCTATCTTCTGGGCGGGGTGCGCTCTCCTGATATTGGCCTGACCGGTGGCGCGGTGCAAAGTGGCTGGGAGGTGTTTCAAAGCTACCTGCCCGTAGGGTTTGATCACATCCTGCCCAAGGGATTGGATCATATTCTGTTTGTGCTGGGGCTGTTTTTCCTCAGCACGAGATTACGACCCCTGTTGTGGCAGGTGACCACCTTTACCCTGGCTCATAGCATTACCCTGGCGCTGGGCGCCTTGGGCCTGGTGAGCGTCAACGCGGCCCTTGTGGAACCCTTGATTGCGGCCTCGATTGTCTTTGTCGCGGTGGAGAATATCTTCTCCCGTCGCCTGCATCTCTGGCGCCCTGTGGTGGTGTTTGCCTTTGGGCTGTTGCATGGGCTTGGCTTTGCCTCGGTGCTGGGGGAGTTCGGCCTGCCGCAAAATCAAGTCATTCCGGCCTTGCTCGGCTTTAATGTCGGGGTCGAGCTGGGACAACTGACAGTGATCGCCCTGGCCTATGGCGCCCTGGGCTATTGGTTTGGCAAACATCCCAAATACCGTGGGCGGGTGGCTATCCCAGCATCGGTGACCATCGCGCTGATTGGCAGCTATTGGTTTTATGAACGTGTGTTCCTGTAAAGCGCGGAGCCAGATAGAGAAGCCACACTGAGAAGCTGCACTGGCAAAAGACCGGCAACAGAAAAGGCGCGGGAGTGTCCTCCTGCGCCTGTTCTGTGTCAAAACTGAATTGCGTTAAAACGGATGCGGCCCGGTAGGGCTAGCGCATAGCCGCCATAAAACGGCTGAGGGTGGCAACGGGATCTTCGGTGTTCCAGATCTCTTCGCCCAGACCAAAGAAATCGGTAAAGGGCGACACCGTACGGATCAGATCCTCGGTCAGGCCTCCCTCGGCCACCACGGGCACTTCGATCATCTGCGACCACCACTGAAACAGCTCTGTTTCGGCCACGGCACCATCGCCCAGCCCGGAGGTGCCAACAGGCCCAAAGCTCACATAGTCGGCTCCGGCTTCCCCGGCGCTGATCCCGTCATGGCGCGAGGCGCCGCAGAAGCTGCCGACAATGGCATCCGGTCCCAGCGCCTTGCGGGCGGTGCGGACAGATTTTGAGGCATCGTTCAGGTGCACGCCATCCAGCCCCAGACGCTCGGCCAGGATTTGGTGGTCACTGATCACAATGGCGACGTCGCGGGCATGGCAGACCTCACGCAGGGCATCGCCGGCACGGCTGAGCGTGTCCTCATCCCGGCTGGCCAAATTCAGCCGCAGGCAGGAAATCTCGGTGCTGTCCAAGACACGGGCCAGCATGTCAGGGTAGCGACCCAGCTCAAAACTCGGGGGAGAGATCAGGTAGATCTGCGGGGCTTCGGGGGCTTCTGAGGCGTTATCCATGCAGGTCACTCCTGTTGATCTTGAAGCACGGGTTTTAGCGGTTTTGTGGCCGAGCGCAAGGTTTGGGCACGCCTGCAGCCGGAATTCACCGCCTGTAGGTTCGATGGGACACAGCTGCCCAGCAGTTAGCGGTGCGATAAGGGGCATATGGGTTGCTCATTGGCGATGTGACGACTACAGCAAAGCGGTCTTTAGCGGAGAAAAGAATGTCCAGCCACCTGCCACAACCTGCCTTTGTCCTAGTCCGTCCGCAGATGGGGGAAAACATTGGTGCGGCGGCCCGTGCCATGTGGAACTTTGGCCTTGACCGTATGCGTATCGTTGCGCCGCGTGATGGCTGGCCCAACCCCAAGGCCGTTGCCATGGCATCAGGCGCTGGGCGGTTGCTGGATGAGGCGATCCTGGCGGACGATCTGCCCGCCGCCCTGGAAGATTGCTCCTTTGTTTTTGCCACCACCGCGCGCCCGCGGGAGCTGGTGAAACCGGTCTATAGCCCAGAAGCGGCGATGAAGCTGGCGGCGCAAAAGATCAAAGCCGGAGAAAAGGTCGCGGTGCTGTTTGGTCCGGAACGCGCTGGGCTGGAAAACGACGATATTTCCCGCGCAAATGCCATTATCTCGGTGCCGGTGAACCCGGAGTTCGCCTCGCTGAACCTGGGCCAATGTGTGTTGTTGACGGCCTATGAATGGCAACGCCAAACCCAAGAGATCGCAGATGAGGTCATTGAGCTGGGCAAAACCGATTGGGCAACGGGGCACGATGTGGAGGCCCTGGTCAGCCACTATGAGAGCCGCCTGGACGAGGCTGGCTTTTTCTTTCCACTAACAAAGGCGGCCGGCATGAAGGTGGTGTTTCGCAATATGTTCAGCCGCATGCCTTTGACCCGCGCCGATGTGCAGATGCTGCATGGCGTCATGCGGCAGATGGTGCGTTGGCGGCACAAAGACGACCCTGGCGGGGACGGGCCGGAAAATGGTTCAGGAAACGCGCCAGAAAAGTGACATCTCAGGCCTGCAAAGGCGGCGCATGCTCTGGACCTTCGTCGCAAGCCTGCCTAGCTTGGCCTCAGTTCTAAAAGAGGCAAGCATGAGCAAGCGCAGCATTTTTGAAGAGGTCGCGGGCGACAAACCCGAGACCGCCCCAGCCGTCACTCCGGGCATGATTGATCGCGGTCGTCGCGGCGCGCGTGGCGCCATTCGGGCGTGGTTGACGGTGCTCTTTGCCCTGGTGGTCGCGATGATTGTGGTGGGCGGGCTGACCCGGCTCACGGATTCGGGACTGTCCATCACCGAATGGCGGCCGGTGACCGGGGCCATGCCGCCGCTGACAGAGCTGGACTGGCAGGCCGAGTTCGATAAGTACAAGCAGATTGACCAGTGGCGTATTGAAAACCAATGGATGGAACTGGCTGATTTCAAAGAGATCTATTGGTGGGAATGGGGCCATCGCCAGCTTGGCCGCGTCATGGGGCTGATCTGGGCTGTTGGATATTTAGGCTTTCTCATCACCAAGAAAATTCCCACCGGATGGGCGGGTCGGCTTGCCCTGCCGGGGCTGTTGGGCGGTGTTCAGGGCGCTATTGGCTGGTGGATGGTGTCCTCTGGCGTGACCCAGGGCGAAGGCATGACCGCTGTGGCCTCCTATCGCCTGGCGACGCACCTTGGGCTGGCCTTTGTGATTTTGGGCGTTATCGCCTGGTTTATCCTGCAACTGGGACGCAGTGAGCGAGATCTAATGCAGGCGCGCCGCGCCAAAGAGGCGAAGATCTTTGGCCTCTCTACCGGCTTGCTGCATTTTGCCTTTCTGCAAATCCTACTGGGCGCCCTGGTGGCAGGGATTGACGCCGGGCGGTCCTATACCGATTGGCCATTGATGGGCGGGCAGGTGATCCCACCAAACCCGCTGATGTTTGAGCCGATCTGGAGGAATTTCTTTGAAAACCCTGGGCTTGTTCAGTTCATTCACCGGGTCAGCGGCTATCTCTTGTTTGCCTTTGGCGTGGTGGTCTGGCTGAAAGGGCGCGGCTCGGCGCATCCGCTTACCCGCAGCGCCTTTTCCTTAAGTTTTGCAATTTTGTGCCTGCAAATCCTTTTGGGTGTGATCACCGTGATCTACGGTGCCCCCTGGCAGGCCGCGATCCTGCATCAACTGGTGGCGGTCGCCCTTTGGGTGGCAATCTTGCGGGCGCGTTTTCTGGCGGGCTATCCCATTTCAACTTCGATCAAGGACCATTGACCCATGAGCATTTTTGACACTTTGATGGCCTATGAGCGCGACACGCAGGCGCTGGGGCAGATCGCCGGGCGTCTGGGCTGGGATCAGGAAACCATGATGCCGCGCGGCGCAGGCGCACAGCGGGGCGAAGAAATGGCCGCCATCGAGGCGGTTCTGCATGCGCGCCGTTCCTCGCCGCAAGTGGCCGAGTGGCTGGCTGCAGCGCAGGCACCGGATGTGGTGGGGGAGGCGCAGCTGCGCGAGATCAAGCGCAGCTATGAGCGCAGCGTCAAGGTTCCCGCCGATTTGGCGCGTCGGCTGGCCCGTGTCACCTCTGAGGCGCAGGGCAAATGGGCCGCCGCGCGCGCCGATGAAGACGTTGCCGCCTTCTTGCCAGTGCTGCAAGAGGTTGTGGCCCTGAAGCGCGAAGAGGGCCAGGCTCTGGCGGCAGGGGGCGATGTCTATGACGCCATGGTTGAGGACTATGAGCAAGGGACAAGCGCTGGCGAAATTGCAGCGATCTTTGACGCCATGCGCCCCGGTTTGGTGGACCTGCGGGCGCGGGTACTGGACAAGCCTGCGCCACAGGCGCTGCAGGGCCGCTTCCCCGAAGGCGCGCAGATGAAACTGACCCGCAAACTGGCCAAGACCTTCGGCTATGACATGAGCCACGGCCGGGTAGACAAGGCCGTGCATCCCTTTAGTTCGGGCAGTGGGCTGGATGTGCGCATCACCACCCGCACCAGCGAAGAGGACCCTTTTAATTGCTTTTACTCCACCATTCACGAGGTCGGCCACGGGGCCTATGAACAAGGGATCAGCCGAGACTACCTGCTGACGCCCCTGGGGCGGGGTGTGTCGATGGGGGTGCATGAAAGCCAAAGCCGGATTTATGAAAACCAGATCGGCCGCAGTGCCGCCTTTACCAGCTGGCTCTATGGTGAAATGCGCGACACATTTGGCGAGTTTGGCATTTCGGATGCAGATGCGTTCTACAAGGCGGTGAACACCGTGCACAAAGGCTATATCCGCACCGAAGCGGATGAGCTGCAATACAATCTGCATATTATGCTGCGCTTTGATCTGGAGCGTGCCCTGATGGCGGGTGATCTGGAAGTTGGCGATCTGGAAGCCGCCTGGAACGATCGTTTTGAAGCGGACTTTGGCTATCGTGTCGACAAACCGTCAAACGGCTGTTTGCAGGATGTGCACTGGTCTGTTGGTCTGTTTGGGTACTTCCCCACCTATTCCTTGGGCAATGTCTATGCGGGCTGCCTGAACGAAAAGATGCGGGCGGAACTGCCGGGGCTGGACGCTGAACTGGAAAGTGGCAATACCAGTTCTGCAACCAACTGGCTGCGCCAGAACCTACAACAGCACGGTGGCCTGCGCAGCCCACAAGAGACGATTGCCCTGGCCGCTGGCGCCGACCCCAGCCCGGCGCCGCTGATGCACTATCTGGAAGAGAAGTTTACCGGCCTCTATGATCTGTAAAACATCCAACCTTTGAAAAAACGAAAGGCCGGGCAATTGCCTGGCCTTTTTCTTGTGCTCGCTTTGGTTTCGGTTAGATCAGGGCCATACGTTCGGCGCGTTCCGGATCCGGGAAGGGGCGGAACAGACCAAATTCTGCATGGGCAATCAGCGTGTTCACATTGCGATAGAGCCGCGCCACTTCCTCGTCATCCTCGCCCAGAACGCGAAAGGCCTGATCAAGCTGGGTCATATTCTCGAACTCGATCTCCAGCAGAAAGTCTTTGCAACTGTCACTGGCCAGGTTCAGCTTACGCCGCAGCAACCGGTGCCCCCGCACAACGCCACGCTGTTTCAGATAATCCATCCATTGATCAACCGCTCCGGCAAAGGCCAGGGCTTTGGCTTCGTTATGGATGTCGATGGCGCAGTGATAGAGGTTCATAAGCAGATCCTGGCGAGTTTTGTGGGCTTTTGATCTTCTTGCTAGCCGAAAAAGCCTTCGCTTTCGTTAAAACCCGGGTTTTCACCTCCAGATGCCACAATTTAGCTCTCCGTTAGGGAGAGTTTGACCGCAGGATGCACACTTATTTAGCGAGAGATAACCGCACAGAAGATGAAATCTCGTTTGCGCGCAAAACCATTCTGGAGCAGGCCTGGTGGAGGCCTCTGGTTGTTCAGAACTTTGACATGGCCTTTAAAACCCGGTTGGGCGGTCGGTCTCTTGAGGAAGAAATCGCGGTATTGAAGATTGATGAAGTGAAGGAGGGGTTGCGGCATGATCCGTTCAACTCCGATTTGATGAGCGTGATACAAGACTGGATCCGCCTGCAAGGACAAAATGGGTCTTCTGAGATGACGGAGGCCGAAATGTCTGAATTCAGAAAGCGAATCGAAAAGGACTTTGCCCTGCGCCAGGTTATCGCGGCCCCTTTCTCGGAAGATAATTGGAATACCTTGGGCCGATTTCAGTTTGACTTTTTCCAGCCAGAAAGCCTGTTTGCGAGCGATCCGTACTACCAAAATGCTGTTGTCTATTCCGGTTTGAAGGATAGGGCGCTCTATGGCTACCTTGGCAAAAAGGCTCATCAGTTGCGGATTCTGGAAGACGTGCTGACCCAGGAGGACCATCCCGATATCCTACCGTGGAAAGACTACGCTCGCTCATTTGACCGCAGTGGCTTGGTGAACTGCCCATTCCTGCGCGCCTATCTTTTGTTGGAGCAGTTCTGTGCGGCAAACAGTGGCCGGGGATATTGCGCAGAGGAGGATCTTGCATCCTTTGCGCCACAGTTGAAGGTGGCGCAGGCGGATCAAAATTGTGAGTATATCAACGGGTTAAGCCCGGAAGAGCTGGCCTTTCAGCCGGTTGAGGTGGATCTGTCTTATGATCATCAGGCGCATTGGCCGGCGGTTGAATAACGCCGGCCAATCGCTTGTTTTTATCGCGGCTTACTCTTCGCTCACCACGGTGGTTTCGTCGTCTTCGCCGCTTTCGGCGATCCAGGCGACCGAAACCACCTCTTCGCCTTTGCCGGTGTTAAAGACCCGCACGCCGCCAGCAGACCGGGAGCGGAAAGAGATGCCATCAACCGGCACCCGGATCGACTGGCCCTTGGAGGTGGCCAGCATGATCTGGTCACCCAGTTCAACCGGGAAGGTGGCGACAATCTCGCCGCCCTTCATGGCGCCAACCCCCTGGCCGCCACGGCCACTCACCCGGTAGTCATGGGCCGAAGTCAGATTGCCCGCACCGGGTTTGTTGATGGTGACAAGCAGATCATTGGTCGCCAGCATTTGCTGATAGCGCTCCTCAGACAGAACACCGTCTTCGACCTCTTCCGCGACCTCAGGTGTGACGTCGTCCTCGGAAATATCCGCGCCAAGCTCAGACCGGAAGCGCTTGATAAAGGCGCTGCGTTCCCAGGGTTCGGCGTCAAAGTGGCGGATCACCGACATAGATACAACTTCAGCCCCATCGCCGAGTTTGATGCCACGCACCCCAACAGAATTGCGGCTGTTAAAGACCCGCACGTCTGTGGTGGGGAAACGGATCGCCCGCCCGGTGCTGGTGACCAGCATCACATCGTCCTCTTCAGAGCAGATGCGGGCGTTGATCAGCTTGGTGTCGGCATGCTCATCCTCGAACTTCATCGCAATCTTGCCGTTGGCTTTCACATTTGTGAAGTCCGACAGCCGGTTGCGGCGCACAGTTCCGGCTGAGGTGGCAAAGATGATCTGCAGATCTGCCCATTCCTCATCGGGGCGATCTACCGGCATGATTGCTGCAATCGACACCCCAACCGGGATCGGCAGGATATTGACGATGGCCTTGCCTTTGGAAGTGCGTCCGCCCTGTGGCAAGCGCCAGGTTTTGAGCTTGTAAACCATGCCATCGGTGGTGAAGAACAACAGCTGGGTATGGGTATTGGCCACAAAGAGGTTGGTAACAACATCCTCTTCTTTGGTCTGCATCCCCGAAATGCCCTTGCCGCCGCGCTTTTGGGCGCGGAAATCACCCAATGGCGTGCGCTTGATGTAGCCGCCAGAGGTGATGGTGACCACCATGTCTTCGCGCTCGATCAGGTCTTCGTCGTCCATATCACCGGACCAATCGACGATCTCGGTGCGACGTGGCACGGCAAACTGCTCGCGTACTTCATGCAGCTCATCGCAGATGATGCCCATGATCCGTTCCCGCGAGGACAGAATTTCAAGGTATTCCTTGATCTTGCTTGCCAGGTCTTCCAGCTCGTCGGTGACTTCTTTGACGCCGATCTGGGTCAGACGTTGCAGGCGCAGTTCCAAAATGGCGCGGGCCTGGGTCTCTGACAGGTTGTAAGTACCATCTTCGTTGGCGGTATGGGTCGGATCATCAATCAGCGCGATATATTGCAGGATTGGCTGGGCGGGCCAGCGCCGTGTCATCAGCTTTAGACGGGCTTCGGCAGCATCAGCGGATTGGCGGATGGTGGCGACGATCTCGTCGATATTGGTGACGGCCACAGCCAGACCACACAGCACATGGCTGCGCTCGCGGGCCTTGCGCAGCAGGTAGGCGGTGCGGCGCGCCACCACATCTTCGCGGAAATCAATGAAAGAGGTGAGGAACCGGCGCAGGGTCAGCTGTTCGGGGCGACCACCATTCAGCGCCAGCATGTTGCAGCCAAAATAGGTCTGCATCGGGGTGAAACGGAACAGCTGGTTCAGCACCACCTCGGGCGTTGCATCGCGTTTCAGCTCGACCACCACGCGCACGCCGTTACGGTCGGATTCATCCTGTACGTGGGCGACGCCTTCGATTTTCTTGTCGCGCACCTGTTCGGCAATTTTTTCAATCATCGCCGCCTTGTTGACCTGGTATGGCACCTCATCAATCACGATGGCGTAGCGGTCCTTGCGGATCTCTTCGACGCGGGTTTTAGAGCGGATGATAACGCTGCCGCGCCCCTCCAGGTAGGCTTTGCGCGCGCCTGAACGCCCCAGCATGATCGCACCCGTGGGGAAGTCAGGGCCGGGGACATAGTCAATCAGCTGTTCGCTGGTGAGATCCGGATTGTCGATCAGCGCCAGGGTGGCATCAATCACTTCGCCCAGGTTATGGGGCGGGATATTGGTGGCCATACCCACGGCAATACCGCCGGCCCCATTGACCAACATGTTCGGAAAACGCGCAGGCAGAACGGTGGGTTCTTTGTCTTTGCCGTCGTAGTTATCCTGGAAATCGACCGTCTCTTTTTCGATATCCGACAGCATAAAGGCCGCGGGCTTATCCATACGCACTTCGGTATAGCGCATAGCCGCCGCGTTATCGCCATCCATCGAGCCAAAGTTGCCCTGACCGTCCAGAAGCGGCAGCGACATGGAGAAATCCTGCGCCATCCGAACCAAGGCATCATAGATCGCGCTGTCACCGTGCGGGTGGTATTTACCCATGACATCGCCCACAGGACGGGCAGATTTGCGATAGCTCTTGTCATGGGTATTGCCGGTCTCATGCATGGCATAAAGAATACGGCGATGCACCGGTTTCAACCCATCGCGCAGGTCGGGAATGGCCCGGCTGACGATGACGGACATGGCGTAGTCGAGATAGGAGGTCTTCATCTCCGCTTCGATGGAGACCGAGGGACCATCATAAGTGGCGCGCTGAGGAAGGTTTTCTTCTGCGTTTTCAGGAGTTTCCGGCGTATCTGTCACGTTTGCTGCCCGTTCTTTTCTATGGGTCTATATCTTGTTGGTGCACCCTATCAGAGAGCACATATAGGGCGCAAGCTAACTGCCGGTTCTGCACTGGCATTCTACTGGCTTTGTACTGGTTTTGCGGGGTTTTTGAGGGAGTTTGTGCGGATGAAATCAGGATTTGCACGTGGTTAACCTGTTTCGGGCTAGTCTATATCTTGGGGGGCTTTCAAAAGGAGGCCGCAGATGGAGATGAACAGTACCGAAATGATGCTCAAGGGCTATGGGTTGACCACTGCCGAGTTCACCTATCACATGCCCGATCATGCCCATGTTCTGAACACCTATGTCTGGCAGGACTACGACTTAGCGCCGGACCATGAGCGCCTGTTCAAATTTATCGAATTTTGGCAGCGCGAGCTGGACGGGCCGTTGCATTCGGTGCGGTTCAGTCATCGCAAGATGATCAGCCCGGGTGAGTGGCGCAATGTCAAAGGTATCTTGAACCTGCATTGACAGAGGGCGGTCCGCTGGTGCTGCTACCTAGGCGGACCACTGGCCTGTCGTTGCTCAGGCACCTGTCAGGCGGAACAGCTGGCGCCGCCCAGAACGCAAAACTTGGCGCAATGGGCGTGGTTCAACCGCACCGGCGCCTCGGCTTCGGCCAGCGTCGCGCCCAGTTCGAACTCTGGCGCATAGGGCAGCAGGGTACATGCGAGCACCACTGGGGTCTCGGCGCCTTTGCGTTTGACCACCATGCGGGAGGAAGCACACATCACGTCATTGGGCGATTTATCCAGAATACCCCAGCAGGCTGTGGTGATTTCTGGCACCTCGACGTTTTCGTCCATTTCGGGAAACAGCACCGTGGCGCCCGGGTTCTGAGCGTCAATGTCAAATCCGTGTGTCTGATAGAGCGCCGCAAAACCGGCACGGCTATCCGCCTCGCTTTCGCCCCACAGGCTTCGGCCTGCCACGGCCATTTTGATGCCCGTATCCCGCAACCAGCACATGCCTTCGATGGTCTTGGCAAAACTGCCGAACCCGCGCTCTTCATCGTGATGCTGGGCAGAGAAATGATCCAGCGACACCCGCAGTGTCATCTTGCCGGGGTAGGCGGCTTCCAGCTCCTGCAGCCCGGCACGCATGGATTTGCGCATCATCGGCAGCATAGCATTGGTCAGGATCAAAACCTCAAACCCCCGCGCCAGGGCGGTTTTGGTCATGGCGATCATCTGCGGGTTCATAAATGGCTCACCGCCGGTAAACCCGATTTCGCGGATCGGCCAGGCGCGCTCAGCTATTTGATCGAGATACTGCCCCACCTCAGGTTCGCTCAGATAGACCAGCGCATCATTGGTGGGGGAGCTGAGGATATAGCAGTTCTCACACTCGATATTGCACAGGGTGCCGGTGTTGAACCACAGGGTTTCAGGATTGCTCAGTGCGACGGAGGCGCGTTCGGACCCATCCGCTGTCACCTGACTGTCTTTGAATTTCCCGATATTGGCGGTTGGGCTGGTTAGATCTTTCACACTTAAGCACCCTCGGACAGTTTCTTTCGCTGGAAGCTAGCTTATAATGGTGGAAAATGAAAAGCCGCCACAGGTCTTGATGACAGGGAAGTGATGGTGCGCCCCCGGAACCGGCACAGTGTCGCTGCAGGAAGTTGGAAAACAAGATGGTATCTCGTGTCATTCCGGTCGACCCTTTTGACCTGGTGGTGTTTGGAGCAACAGGCGATTTGGCCCGACGCAAGATTTTGCCGGCCCTGTTTCGCAGGTTCTGCGCCGGGCAAATTCCTGATGGCACCCGGATTATTGGCGCCGCACGATCAGAGTATTCGATTGCCGAGTATCGCGACAAGCTGGCGGCGGACCTGAAGAAGATCACCAATGATGCGCTCTGTGACGCCAACGTTCTTGCCGCGTTTTTACAGCTGGTGACCTATGTGCCGCTGGATGGGAGCGCAGAGACCGGCTGGCCTGCGCTCTGTGAGCGCCTGTCTGGGCGCGGCGGGGACGAGCGGGTGCAGGTGTTCTATTTCTCGGTTGGCCCGGCGCTGTTTGAACCCCTGGCAGAGCGTCTGCACAGCTATGGTTTAACCAGTGCCGCGACCCGTATAGTGGTGGAAAAGCCCTTTGGCCACGATCTTGCCTCGGCGCGGGATCTGAACCGGACCCTGGCCAGCCATTTTGACGAGGGGCAGATTTACCGGATCGACCACTATCTTGGCAAGGAAACGGTGCAAAACCTGATGGCGGTGCGGTTTGGCAATATGTTGTTCGAGCCGCTTTGGAACAGCCAGTATGTTGATCACATTCAGATCACCGTGGCGGAAACCGTCGGGGTGTTGGGGCGCGAAGACTACTATGAACGCGCCGGTGCGATGCGGGACATGACGCAGAACCATCTGATGCAGCTTTTGTGCCTCATCGCCATGGAGCCGCCGGCAAAGTTTGATCCCGACGCCGTCCGCGACGAAAAGCTCAAAGTGATCCGTGCCCTGGATCCGGTGGAGCCCTATCACATCGTGCGTGGACAATATGCGCCCGCGCCGGGGGCGGTTGGGCGCGATTTGAATTACCGTGAAACCGTTGGCAATCAACGCAGTAGCACCGAAAGCTATATCGCGCTCAAGACCCATATCAGCAATTGGCGTTGGGCCGGGACGCCGTTCTACCTGCGCACGGGAAAGCGGCTCAAGGCGCGTTCCTCGGTGATCAATGTGATGTTCAAGGATGCGCCGCATTCCATTTTTGGCGAAGAGGCGGGGCGTCATGCCAACCATCTGAAAATCCGCCTGCAACCCAATGAGGGCATCACCCTGAGCGTCACCATCAAAGAGCCGGGGCCGGGGGGGATGCGCCTGATGGATGTACCGCTGGATATGAGCTTTGCTGAGGCCTTGGGGCCGGAGGGGAGCGAGCCTGCGGATGCCTATGAGCGGCTGATTATGGATGTGGTGCGCGGCAACCAGACGCTGTTTATGCGCGGCGATGAGGTCGAAGCTGCCTGGGGCTGGACTGATCCGATTATTGCCGGTTGGCAGGCGCGGGGGGATGTTCCCAAACCTTATGAAAGTGGCAGTGCAGGACCTGGAGATTCGGATCTGTTATTGCGTCGCGATCAACGTGAGTGGA
Source organism: uncultured Pseudophaeobacter sp. (assembly GCA_905479575.1). Classification (GTDB taxonomy): domain Bacteria; phylum Pseudomonadota; class Alphaproteobacteria; order Rhodobacterales; family Rhodobacteraceae; genus Pseudophaeobacter. The sequence continues at coordinate 104,104 of CAJQNB010000032.1, read as the reverse complement.
GAGGGATAAACCCATGAATATTAGCGAATATCCAGACCGTGACATGTTGGCAATTGATGTGGCCAACGCGATCGCCGGAGATCTGAAAATGCATCTTCTGCATCACGATATCGCTGCGCTTGCTGTGGCGGGCGGAACCTCACCGGCGCCGATTTTTGACGATCTTTGCGCCGCCGATCTGGACTGGAAGCGGGTCAATGTCATGGCCACGGATGAACGCTGGGTGGCACTGGAAAGTGACCGCTCCAATGCCCGTCTGATCCGCGAACGTTTGCTGACGGACCGGGCTTCGGCGGCGCATTTCCTGCCCTTTCATGTCCCCGCCAGAGAGCCCGAAGAGGTTCTGGCGGAGGTTGAAGCCCAGATTGCCCCCAACCTGCCGCTTTCGGTTGTGCTGCTGGGGATGGGAGAGGACATGCATACCGCCTCGCTGTTTCCCGGCGTAGAAGGGGTGGAACAGGCCTTGGCCGCTGATGCGCCAATCCTGTGCGTGCTGCGCCCTGACAGCCAGCCAGAACCCCGCGTCAGCCTGTCAGCCCCAGTGTTGAACGGAGCGCTGTCCAAACATCTGGTAATCTACGGGGAGGCCAAGAGACGGGCGCTGGAGAAGGCGCTTTCGCTGCCGCCTGAACAGGCCCCAATTCAAGCGGTCTTGACCGAAATGAGGGTGCACTGGGCTCCGTAGAAATAGCCGCCCCTTCCAGACAATGCCCCTGCAGACTATCCCCCTGCAGGGGCTGCTCCATCCAGGTTGACAAACTGCTGCTTCAAGCTGTCGGGGAGCGGGTACCCGGCGCTGCCATCGGGGCTGCGCAGCACCATGACCGCCTCAAGGCTTGCCCGCAGCCCATCGGACCAGATCTGTTGTTCCATGACATATGAGCTGTTGCGAAACGAAACGCAGCGCGCGGTGGTAATATAGGGCTCATCCAGCACCATTTCCCGCATGTAGTGCACATTGGCATTGCGCAAGACGGTGCGCGGCGCTGGCCTGCCTTCAAAATGCTTGGCGCAGAACTTGTCGAAATAGGTGACACGGGCGGTTTCAAACCAGCCCAAGTAGGCCTTGTTGTTGACGTGACGCAGTATATCGAGCTCGGAAAACCGGACCCGATCGGCCAGGGCCATTGGCTTAGGCTGGTCCAGCCCCTGCGCGCGTTGTTCATCCGCGCTGAGCGGTGTGAGAAATCGTAAATCCATACCCCTGCGCTAAACCGCCCAAGGCACAAAAGGCAAGAGACCTGTTTCGTGCCGCCGCGTCGCCAGCGTCTTGAAATGGCCCGTTTTCAGCGGTGTCGGAGGAGGGGCAGAACAGCTAACGGCGAGCCAGCAAACGGGCGCGTAAAGGTGCGGCGGTCAGGTGAAAGCCAAGCATTGGATAATTTATGGAGCGGGTAACGAGAATCGAACTCGTAACTAAAGCTTGGGAAGCTGCCGTGATACCTTTTCACCATACCCGCCCTTGGGGCCTTGCTACCCAATGCCACCGGTGAGGTCAATATGCTCAAACCGGGTTTTCGGGGTCCTCTTTTGGTGGGGTGAAGCTGCGGAGGTTTTTTGGGTTATAGCGCAAAGCAGGATCGGCGCGGCGCATGAAGGCGGAGGGGTGAATATGGGCGTCGTCGGGGATATGGCGATACTGGGCCAGTGGCAGGTAATAGCCAAGAAGCCCCTTTTGAGCGGGCCAATTGCTGCGGCGCACCAGGCGGGGGAAAAGTTCCAGAATTGGCCAGAGTTTGCGTAGTTTCATCTGACTGTGCAATGGGGCTTTGGCGCTGGGGTGTGAGACTTTTAGGTTCATGCGCTCAGTCACTTTGTCCTTTTTGCCAAGCACATAGCGGTCATAGTACTGCTCACGAAACTCGAGACTGTCGACGCTCAGCGCGTCAAGCTCCTGTCGCATCCATTGCATGGTTTGTTTGGCCAGCCCGGCCTCTGCTTCTGGCACACTACCTGCGACATCGGTATGGGTGCCGGGAAACCAGACCTGTTTTACATCCTGAGGGTCCGGGTTCGTTTTGCTGCGAAACCGGGTGCCGTGGTATTCTTGTCCTTCTTGCCACATCTGTTGGCGGAAAAAGCAGCGGGTCTCATCAATTGAAAGCACATGGCGCACGGCTTTGACTGATGGGTTTTCGTCGACGCTGGAGTGGGTGCCGAATTCGATAAAGGTGTCTTTTTGCAGCCGAATGCGGATCATTGAACTGACCGTATCCCAAAGCCCCAGAAACCGGATGGGAACCCGGCGCAGGTGGAAAAACTGCTCAGATATCCGCAACGGAGCGAACTGTTCATTGGGCCCATCCTGGCGCAGTTTTCGCCAGGCTTTGAATACTGGACCGATCAGGTGCAGTTCATGCGGGGCGACGAGGCCGAAATCGTTGATGAAACCAGCCAGGACGCGCGCGGTATAGGCCCCGCGTGAATAGCCAAAAAAGTAGAGCCTGTCGCCTTCGCGGTAGTTTTCGCACAGGAAGGAATAGGCATGCAGCACATTGGCATGCAGCCCCCAGCCAAAGGCCAGGCCTGCCACCAGTTTGGTTTTGGCAAACAGGCTTTCGGCAAAGGGGCGGGTCGAAAGCGTGCCAACGCCCGGTTCATAATAGACAAGTTGATTTTCGTTGTGTTTCAGGCACTTGTAGAGCCGCAGAATATTGCTTTCGTTCTGTTCGACCTCGTTTCCGGTACCATCCAGGCAGATAATCAATTTGCGTGACATGAATAAGCTTTCCGAGAAAAATCCCCGGAAAGCTATCATCTTTCAGGCTTTTGAACAACCTTGACGTGTTAGCCGCGCCGCCGCCGCCGCCGCCCGCCTGCGGGGCCGTCGCTGCCGCCGGTGTTGAAGTTGACCTCGGGCAGGGTCAAAATCGAGGCCAGAATTGGGAAAGGCTCTTTCGAGTTGGGGATTGCCGAGGCATTGACAAAATGCTCCTGGAACCGCGGCTCGACAGCGGTTTCGATTTTTTCAATCCGGCGGACGGTTTGTTCGATTTCGCTGCGGGCCTTGGTGTTGAGCAGGGCAATGCGGGCGCCGGTGCCCGCGGCATTGCCGGCGCTGGTGACCTTGTCGATGGGGCAATCGGGGATCATGCCCAGAACCATGGCGTGTTTGGCGGAAATATGCGCCCCAAAGGCGCCAGCCAGTACCACCCGGTCAACAGTGTCGACGCCAAATTTGTCCATCAACAGACGCGCCCCAGAGTAGAGCGCCGCCTTGGCCATCTGAATGGCGCGAATGTCTGGGTTGGTGATGGTGATCTTGGGTCCGCCTTCGGCGCTGCCATCCCAAACCAGATAGGCATTGGTGCGGCCATCCTGGACACAGCGGGGCGTGCCGGTCTGCTCTGCCGAGCCAATCAGGCCGGAGGCGTCCAAAACCCCGGCCATGCGCATTTCAGCAATGGCCTCGATGATGCCAGAGCCACAGATGCCGGTGATGCCAGTGGTGGCAATGGCAGCATCAAAGCCCTCTTCATCGGACCAGATCTCAGACCCGATGACGCGAAAGCGTGGCTCTTTGGTCTCTGGGTTGATTTCCAGTCGTTCAATGGCCCCAGGGGCGGCCCGCTGACCGCTGGAGATCTGCGCGCCTTCAAAAGCGGGACCGGTGGGGGAGGAACAGGCGAGGACCTTGGTCTTGTCGCCCAGCAGGATTTCGGCATTGGTGCCCACATCAACCACCAGCACCAGATCTTCGGATTTGTCCGGCGCTTCAGACAGGGCAACGGCGGCTGCATCTGCACCCACGTGGCCGGCGATGCAGGGCAGCAGGTAGACACGGGCCGCGGGGTGGATGTTGAGATCCAGTTCAGTGGCGCGCAGGGCGAGCGAATCCGAGGTGGCCAGGGCAAAAGGCGCCTGTCCCAGTTCAAAGGGATCAATGCCCAGGAACAGGTGGTGCATCACCGGGTTGCAGACAAAAACCGCATCCACGATCAGATTCTTGTCGATCTCGGCCTCGGCAGCGATCTGGGTGAACAGGGCATTCATGCCCTCACGCACTGCGCGGGTCATCTCCTGATCGCCGCCCTCGTTCATCATCGAATAGGAAACCCGGCTCATCAGATCCTCACCAAAGCGGATCTGTGGGTTCATAATACCGGAAGAGGCGATGACTTCGCCGCTGATCAGATCGCACAGATGCGCTGCAATGGTGGTGGAGCCCAGATCAACCGCCAGCCCGTAGAGGGAGCCTTCGTAATAGCCAGGCCAGATATGCATGATCTTGGGCGGGTTGCTCTCGTCGCCCAGATGCACCGCCACGGTGACCTTCCATTTGCCTTTGCGCAGGGCAGGCTGCAGGCTTTGCAGGATGTGCAGGTCGGTTTTGACATTCTTGAGCTGCCATTGGCTGTCGAGCGCTTCGATCAGCCGCTCCATATCGCCCGAGGGCTTGTGCATGTCGGGTTCTTCCACCTCGACATAAAACAGCCGGGTCGAGGGGTTCATGGTGATATCGCGGGCTTCGGCGCGTTTGCGCACCACCTGCCGGTGCACCTGGCTTTCGGGCGGGACGTCAATCACGACATCCCCCTGAACCTGAGCCTGACAGCCCAACCGGCGGCCATCAATCAAGCCGCGCTTATCCTTGTAGCGCTGTTCAACCTTGTTCCACTCGGTCAGGGCATCATCGGCCACCGTCACCCCGTGTTTGGAGAACTCGCCATAGGAGGGGGTGATCTGGCATTTCGAGCAGATGCCACGCCCGCCGCAGACAGAATCGAGATCTACGCCCAATTGCCGTGCGGCCGTCAAAACGGGCGTCCCAACCGGGAAATGACCGCGCTTGCCCGATGGCGTAAAGATGACGAGAGGATCGCTGCTCATAAAGGCACCCCATGGATTCATGTATTTCCTCCGGACCATAGGGACTTGGCGGGGTAATCAAAAGTCTCAGACCGCCACAATCTGGTCCAGTGGCGTCATTTTCTGCCGCTGCGCCGTCCATGTGGAACCTGCAGACCAGCGAAAGTGCCGTCCAGCGCTGGCAACCTGGCGGCTTGGCTGCGCTTTAGCCCCCGGAAACCTGCTCCAGCCAGTCCAGAATAGCCTGGCGGTTGCCATCCAGGCGCGGCGCCGGGGCGCGGGTCTTGGGGTCCTGCAAGCCTGACATCTTGATCGGGTTGCCCGCAGCCACATAGGCCGGGGCACCGTCTTCGCCCAGGACGTCAACCACCATATTGCGCGCCAGGATTTGCGGATCCTTCAGCACCTGCGCCACATCCTGGATTGGCCCGGTTGGAATGCCAGCCTCGGTAAGGCGCGAAATCCAGTAATCGGCAGGGCGATCAATGGTAACAGCTTCGATCAAGCGTTTCAAAAGGCGGGCATTTTCGCATCTGGCTGGATTTGTCGCAAAGCGCGGATCCTGTGCCAATGGCAACTCCAGCGCGGTGCAGAGCGTGGCAAAAAGTGCGTCATTGCCAGCCGCGATGACAAACAGCCCATCTTCGGCGTGGAAGGTCTCAAACGGGGTGATCGACGGATGCCGTGCGCCAGAGGGGCGCGGTGCCTCGCCGGTGACCGAGGTAATAGCAATGGCATGTTCCAGCAGGGCCAGCTGACTGTCGAGCATGGCAATATCGACCTTCTGCCCCAGCCCGGTTTTTTGCACCTCCAACAGCGCGGCAAGAACGCCCTGCGCCAGAAACATGCCCGCAGCAATATCGCCAATGGAGGCACCAACCCGGACGGGGTCGCGGTTGCGCTCTCCGGTGATCGACATCACCCCACCGCGGGCCTGAACCACCATGTCATAGGCGGGGCGTTGCGAATCCGGGCCGCTATGGCCAAAGCCGGAAACCGCTCCGTAGATCAGCTTGGGAAAGCGTTTGTGAAGTTCCTCCCAGCCAAAGCCAAGGCGCTCCATCACGCCAGGGCGGTAGTTTTCCAGCACCACATCCGCCTGTGACAGAAGTTTATTAAAAACAACGCAGTCTTCAGGAGACTTAAGGTCCAGTGCGATGCTTTCTTTGCCGTGGTTGATGGTGGCAAAATAGGCGCTGTCCTGGCCCTTGAACGGCGGGAACGAGCGGGTGTCATCGCCGCTGCCGGGGCGTTCCACCTTGATCACCCGGGCGCCCAGATCCGCCAGGGTCATCGAAGCATAGGGGCCGGCAAGCACATGGGTGAGATCGACGATAAGAATTCCAGTCAATGGTCCGGTCTCTGGCGAGGGGGCTACTCCGGACACTGGGAAATCTGGCGTTGTCATTGAAGGGTCCTTTTGGTCTGTTCGCTTAAGTACAGGGCATAAAGGCTTTGTGTAAAACAACTTTGACGTAGATCAGGTCGGCCTCGGGGAAGTCCGTAGGTTAGGGCAAGAAATGCTGCGCTGCAGGATTTCTTCGCACGGGCTCTTTTCTATCCCCAACATCTGTGCAATAGGGTCACCGTCAAACGGGGTTTTGCATAGGGGTAGCAAATGCAGATTCGTGAGGCACTCACCTTTGATGATGTTCTACTGGTTCCAGGCGCGTCTGACGTCCTGCCCAGCACTGCTGATACACGCACACGCGTGACGCAGAAAATTGATCTCAATATTCCGCTGATGAGCTCGGCCATGGATACGGTGACCGAGGCGCGCATGGCCATTGCCATGGCGCAGGCCGGCGGTATGGGTGTCATTCACAAAAACCTGGATGCCGAAGAGCAGTCGCGTCAGGTGCGGCGGGTCAAGCGCTTTGAAAGCGGCATTGTCTATAACCCGATCACATTGCTGGCCAGCCAGACCCTGGCCGATGCCAAGGCACTGCAGGAACGCTATCGCGTCACCGGTTTCCCGGTGGTGGATGAGGCAGGCCGGGTGGTGGGCATCGTCACCAACCGCGATATGCGCTTTGCCAACGACGATGACACACCTGTGTCGGTGATGATGACCTCTGATAATCTGGCGATGCTGCAAGAGCCCGCCGATCTGGACGAGGCCAAGTCAATGATGCGTGCCCGTCGCATTGAAAAGCTTTTGGTCACCGATGGCAGTGGCAAGCTGACCGGTCTTTTGACCCTGAAAGATACCGAACAGGCCGTGTTGAACCCAACCGCCTGCAAGGATGAGCTGGGCCGCCTGCGGGTGGCTGCTGCCAGCTCGGTTGGCGATAGCGGTTTTGCCCGCTCCGAGCTGCTGATCGATGCCGGTGTTGATATCGTGGTTGTTGACACGGCTCACGGTCACTCTGCTGGCGTGCTTGAGGCCGTCAAACGTATCAAGTCGCAATACCCTAATGTACAGGTTATTGCCGGCAATGTGGCCACTGGCGCTGCGACCTCAGCGTTGATTGATGCCGGCGCGGACGCGATCAAAGTGGGGATTGGGCCGGGCTCCATCTGTACCACGCGGATGGTTGCCGGGGTGGGGGTTCCACAGCTGACCGCCATCATGGACTGCGCCGCCGCGGCGGGCGACACGCCCGTCATTGCCGATGGTGGTATCAAATTCTCCGGTGACTTTGCGAAGGCCATTGCCGCCGGCGCCTCCTGTGCCATGGTGGGGTCGATGATTGCCGGCACCGATGAAAGCCCCGGTGAAGTGATCCTCTATCAGGGCCGCTCCTTCAAATCCTACCGGGGTATGGGCTCGCTTGGCGCTATGGCGCGCGGCTCTGCCGATCGCTATTTCCAGAAAGACGCCGCCAGCGACAAACTGGTGCCCGAAGGCATCGAAGGGCAGGTGCCCTATAAAGGCAGCGCCAACGCAGTGATCCACCAGCTGGTGGGGGGCTTGCGTGCCGCCATGGGTTATACCGGCAGTGCCACGGTTGCGGCGATGCGCAAGGACTGCTCCTTTGTGCGTATTACCGGTGCCGGCCTGAAAGAAAGCCACGTGCACGACGTTCAAATCACACGTGAAAGCCCGAACTACCGTATCGGCTAATTAGAGATTGGAAAGATGACGATGACCCTTTGTAGCCTTGGAGCCTGGGCGTGACCCCGGCTGCCCGCCAGCAGGCGGCCATCGACATTCTTGACCTGATCCTGGATGGGGAAGCGGCTGAAAAGGCGCTGACCTCTTGGGGGCGGCGCAATCGCTATGCCGGCTCCAAGGATCGCGCTGCAGTGCGTGATCACGTGTTTACCGCCCTGCGCTGTCGCCGGTCTTTTGCGGTGCTGGGCGGGGCGCAGACCGGACGCGGTTTGGTGCTGGGCTCCCTGCGTGCCGCAGATATTGATCCCGCAACCGTGTTCAGCGGCCAGGGCTACGGGCCTGCGCCCCTTACCGAGGCGGAAAACACCGCGCCTGCCGCCTTTGCCTCTGATGCCGAGCGACTGGATATTCCTGATTGGATCTGGCCATCGTTCAGCGACAGTCTGGGCGATGCCGCAGAGGCCGCAGCCCAGGCGCTGCAATCGCGGGCGCCAGTGCATTTGCGGGTCAACCTGCTGCGCAGCAACCGCGCTGACGCAATTGAGGCCCTGGCAGAAGAGGGCATTATCTGTGTGCCACATGCCGCCAGCGAAACGGCGTTGGAGGTCACTCAGGGGGGCCGCAAGATCCGCAACAGCGATTGTTTTGCGGACGGGCTGGTCGAGTTGCAGGATGCAGCCAGTCAGGCGGTTGTTGACACGCTACCCCTGCAAGACGGCATGCGGGTGCTGGATTTCTGTGCCGGGGGCGGTGGCAAAAGCCTGGCCATGGCGGGGCGCGCAAAAATTGATCTGTTTGCCCATGATGCCAATCCCATTCGGATGAACGACCTGCCGCTGCGGGCGCAGCGGGCGGGCGCTGATATCACCTGCCTGTCCGAGGACGAGCTGGAGAAGGCTGAGCTTTTTGATCTGGTGCTGTGTGATGTGCCCTGTTCCGGGTCTGGATCCTGGCGACGGGCGCCAGAGGGTAAATGGCGCCTTACCCGGGAGATGCTCGACGAGATCCGCCTGTCTCAGCGGCAGATCCTGGAAGATGCCAGCAAGCTGGTGCGCCCCGGTGGCTATCTCGCCTATGCGACCTGCTCCATGCTGGACGAGGAAAACAGCGTACAAATTCAAAGCTTTCTCGATAAACATGAGGGCTGGTCCCGCGGTGACCAGGGCAACTGGCAGGTTCAGGCCGGAACCGATGGGTTTTTTGTCACTGTGTTGACGCTTATCGGCTAGGGTTGTTAGGTAATTCGTCAGAAAAGCTACATCTACCTTAACGTGGCTTTAAGACTTTAGCCGCGTTATATCGGCTACCAATCCCGAAGATGGAGCCGCAATGTCCGGTCGCCAAAATTCTTCCGTGCCTGCGCTACGGATCTATCATCCCGAACACCTTCGCCTTGGGGCGACGTTGCTTTTGTCGATTGGTCTGATGGTGGTGCCCAGCTTTTTTGCATTGCCAGATTGGGTGTTGCGCGGGCTGTTGACGGTTGGCCTGACGCTGCTGGCGGTTGCGTTATTGTTGCTGTTTCAGTCGCGGCTGCGGATCAATGCGCGGGCTATGGCGGTTGAACTGCTTACCGGGTTTATCGAGAAAGATGCCACGCCCAGCTTTGTGACCGATGATGACGGCACCATTCACGCTTGTAATCAGGCGGCACAGAATCGGTTTGAAGACAATGACCGCGAGACCCTGGCCGGGGCGCTGCGTTCGGTATTGGCTAATCCTTCGGCAGTATTGTTCCGGTTGCAGAGCCGCGCCAGGTTCGAAGGATCCGCACGCGAAGATATCGTGACCCGCAGGGGGCATGTGCGCTTGGCGGTACACCAGATGCATGGCGGTAGCTTCCTGTGGCGTGTTGAAGATATCGCAGAGCGCCAGTCCGGGCGTGGCTCTGAAACGGTGCCCATCCCGATGATCACCGTTGGGCGCACTGGTGCGGTCTTGTTCATGAACGAGGCGGCGCGCAAATTGGTCGGCGAGCGGGTTAAATCCACCGATCGTTTGTTTGTGACGCTGCCGGTGAGCAGCGGTGAGGTGAACACCATCACCACCAAAAACGGCCCGCTTGACGTGTTGGTGACCGAATTGAACCGAACCCAGGGCCGCAGTGAGCTGTTCCTGATGGAGGTCAACACAGCGGAACTGCAGGGTCCGAAAACCAGTTTTGAACATATGCCTGTTCCCATCATCAAACTGGCGCCCTCCGGGGATATTCTGTCGCTCAACAAGATGGCGATGGGAATGCTGGGGGTGAAAGGCCGGGAAAATCTGAAACTGGCACAGCTGATGGAGGGCCTGGGGCGGCCGATGTCGGATTGGCTGCGGGATACGGCGGATGGGCTGGCCTCCAACAAATCCGAATTTCTGCGGTTGTCCCGGCCCGACAAGGAGGTCTTTGTCCAGGTTACTCTGACCCGCTCGGTGGAAGAGGGCAACACGATCATTATCGCAGTGTTGAACGATGCGACCGAGCTGAAGACGCTGGAGGCGCAGTTTGTTCAGAGCCAAAAGATGCAGGCGATTGGTCAGCTGGCCGGGGGCGTGGCCCATGATTTCAACAATCTTTTGACAGCGATTTCAGGCCATTGTGATCTGCTGTTGTTGCGCCATGATCAGGGAGATCAGGACTTTGGCGATCTGATTCAGATCCATGAGAATGCCAATCGCGCCGCCTCGCTGGTGAGCCAGCTTCTGGCCTTTTCGCGCAAGCAGACCCTGTTGCCCGAGGTGTTGGATGTCCGCGATACTCTGTCCGATCTGACCCATCTGCTCAACCGTCTGGTGGGGGAGAAAGTTACCCTGACCCTGAGCCACGATCCGGTCATGCGCCCGATCCGGGCTGACAAACGCCAGTTGGAGCAGGTTTTGATGAACCTGGTGGTGAATGCCCGCGACGCGATGCCCAACGGCGGTGAGATCCGGGTGCGGACCGAAGCCGTTACCTTGGACACCCCGCTGAAACGAGACCGCGCCGCGGTGCCCGAGGGCAACTGGATCACGGTAAAGGTCAGTGACGAAGGTGTGGGGATTTCGCCAGACCAATTGCAAAAGGTTTTTGAGCCTTTTTATACCACCAAACGCACCGGCGAAGGCACTGGCCTGGGCCTGTCCACGGCCTATGGGATCGTCAAGCAGACGGGCGGCTTTATCTTCGTCGACTCGGTGCCCGACAAAGGCACACAATTCACCCTGTTCTTCCCGGTCTACCAAGAGGGCCAGGACGATCAGGTCGAGGTTGCCGAAGTCCCCGCGCCCAAGGACGCCCCTGCGCCGCAACACGGCGAGGGCGTGGTGCTATTGGTCGAGGATGAGGCGCCAGTGCGGGCCTTTGCCTCGCGCGCCCTGCGCATGCGCGGGTACACAGTTCTTGAGGCGGAGTCCGCAGAGGATGCGCTGCGCACACTGGAGGACCCCGGTCTGACGGTGGATGTGTTTGTGACCGATGTAGTTATGCCAGGCATGGACGGCCCCACCTGGGTGCGCGAGGCCCTGAAAACGCGCCCCGACACCCGCGTTGTCTTTGTGTCTGGTTATGCCGAAGGGGCCTTTGGCGAATCTGAACCGGATGTGCCGAATTCTGTATTCCTGCCCAAACCCTTCTCGCTCAATCAGTTGACGGAAACCGTGCACGCTCAGCTTCATTAAGCTCTAAGTCTGGGGTTTCCCACGGGTGCTGCGCCTCTCACTGAATACTGTCGTACAGCTCGAATTCCTCGGGCTTTTTGCGCCGGTATAGCGCCTCGATCTCGGGGCTGAGTGTCAGATCCATGACGGGGCTGACATTGCGTTTTTGCAAAGTGATCTTCACATCCAGCCGCTGTTCCAGGAAGGATTGAATGGCTGACTGGTCCTCATAGCGAAACAGATGGGTGACGTGACAGCCGTTTTTTTGCGTTTCCAGGAACTTTGCCTGACTGCCAACATTGGCATAGCCCGGTTGCTGGCCCTTGCAATAGCCGCGCACAAATTGATCAAAACTAATGCCATGGGTTGCATTGGGCTTGCCCTCCATAAAGGGGCGTTGGCGAAACCGATACCAGCTCCCAAGCCAGCTAACTGGCTCGCGCATGACGGCTGCCACCTCCAGCTCCACATCGCAAACCCGTTCAAACATCGGGCGAATCCAGCGGTTGTAGCGATACAGTGGCGCATGTTTTAGTTCAGGCGGGTTGGTAATTGCCAGATCTGCGCGCGTCTGCAGCGCCTCCTGATAGGCCGATGTTCCCGTTTTTGGAACCGAGAGGAGTACCAGTTTTTCGTCATAAAATACCAACATAAACCGCGTCAAACCCTTCGAAACAAGATGGAAAGTGGTCGTTCCCATATGTCTAACACCTGGCGCGTGGCCTGAATAGGTGAAGTTTGTATTTGCTTTGTTCTCTTTTTGGTCTCATAAGGAACAAGAAGCGAACACAGCAGGGATTGCCGCAAGCGCAGCTCTATGACACATAGAAGGGAACAAGGGACTATGGCGGATCTGTTGACCATGAAAAACAAAGTAAGCGGTGACAAGCAAAAGGCGCTGGATAGCGCGCTTGCGCAGATCGAACGGCAGTTCGGCAAGGGCTCCATCATGAAGATGGGCGACGGTGCCATTCAGGAAATCGAAGCGAGCTCTACCGGCTCTCTTGGCTTGGATATTGCCCTGGGCATTGGTGGCCTGCCGATGGGGCGGATTATCGAAATCTACGGGCCGGAAAGTTCGGGTAAGACCACGCTGACCCTGCATTGTGCGGCAGAGCAGCAGAGAAAAGGCGGCGTTGTCGCTTTTGTTGATGCGGAACATGCGCTGGATCCGCAATATGCGGCCAAGCTTGGTGTTGATCTTGATGAGCTGCTGATCTCGCAGCCGGACACCGGCGAACAGGCCCTGGAAATCACCGATACCCTGGTGCGTTCTGGCGCGGTCAATATGGTCATTGTCGACTCGGTGGCGGCGCTGACGCCAAAATCAGAACTCGAAGGCGATATGGGCGATTCCAGTGTGGGTGTTCAGGCTCGGCTGATGAGTCAGGCCATGCGCAAGCTCACCGGCTCGATCAGCCGCTCCAAATGTATGGTTATCTTCATCAACCAGATCCGGATGAAAATCGGCGTTATGTTTGGCTCGCCCGAGACAACAACTGGCGGCAACGCCCTGAAATTCTATTCCTCTGTGCGTCTGGACATCCGCCGTATCGGCGCGGTCAAGGACCGGGACGAAATTGTCGGCAATGCCACCCGCGTCAAAGTGGTGAAGAACAAGGTGGCACCGCCCTTCAAACAGGTTGAATTCGACATCATGTATGGCGAAGGCATCTCCAAAATGGGCGAGCTGCTGGATCTGGGGGTCGCTGCAGGCGTGGTGAACAAATCCGGGTCCTGGTTCTCCTACGGGGATGAACGGATCGGGCAGGGGCGCGAAAACGCCAAACAGTTCCTGCGAGATCATCAGGCCATTGCCTATGACATTGAAGACAAGATCCGCGCCGCCCATGGGTTGGAGTTTGACCGCCCCGATGGCGGTGATGAGGATGATATTCTCGAAGGGTAAGGCCCCTGTGAATTTGATCAAAATGATCTTTCAAAAGGACGTGGCTACGGCTGCGTCCTTTTTACGTTCTTTGGTGGGGTGCGGGCTGTGGACAGGGACAGATTGGGGGGATAAACCTCTCTCCAACCTTGAACATTGCCCGCAAAGGGATCCCTATCCATGGCGACGCTGAACGACATCCGCTCCACCTTTCTGAACTACTTTGCCAAACAGGGGCATGAGATCGTCGACTCCAGCCCACTGGTGCCGCGCAATGATCCAACCCTGATGTTTGTGAACTCAGGCATGGTGCAGTTCAAGAACCTGTTTACCGGGGTTGAGACCCGCGATTACCAACGCGCAACGACCTCGCAGAAATGCGTCCGTGCCGGCGGTAAGCACAATGATCTCGACAATGTCGGATACACTGCGCGTCACCACACCTTTTTTGAAATGCTGGGGAACTTCTCCTTTGGCGACTATTTCAAGGAAGAGGCGATCCCCTTTGCCTGGGAGCTGATCACCAAGGAATTTGGCATCGACAAAAATCGTCTGTTGACGACTGTGTATCACACCGATGACGAAGCCTTTGCGATCTGGAAAAAGCTGGGGGTGCCAGAGGATCGCATTATCCGCATCGATACTGCGGATAACTTCTGGCAGATGGGGCCCACTGGTCCCTGCGGCCCCTGCACCGAGATCTTTTATGACCATGGCGACCATATCTGGGGCGGCCCTCCCGGTTCCGCCGATGAAGATGGCGACCGTTTCATCGAGATATGGAACGTGGTTTTCATGCAAAACGAAAAGTTCGAAGACGGTTCGATGACACCGCTGGACATGCAGTCGATTGACACCGGCATGGGGCTGGAACGTATCGGTGCGCTGCTGCAGGGCAGTCACGACAACTACGATACCGACCTGTTCAAATCCCTGATCGAGGCCTCGGCGGATGTCACCAATTCCGACCCCTACGGCGATCAGAACGTGCATCACCGGGTGATTGCCGACCACCTGCGCTCGACCTCTTTCCTGATGGCCGATGGGGTGATGCCCTCCAATGTTGGCCGTGGCTTTGTGCTGCGCCGCATTATGCGTCGCGCCATGCGCCATGCCCATCTTCTGGGCGCCAAGGATCCGGTAATGCACCGGCTGGTGCCTGCGCTGGTGCAGCAGATGGGGGCTGCCTACCCAGAACTGGGCCAGGCTCAGTCGATGATCGAAGAAACGCTGCAACAGGAAGAAACCCGCTTCAAGCAAACGCTGGAGCGTGGCCTTAAGCTGTTGGATGATGAGGTTGCCGAACTGGAAGACGAAGCGCCGCTGCCGGGTGCCACCGCCTTCAAACTTTATGATACCTATGGCTTCCCGCTGGATCTGACCCAGGATGCCCTGCGGGAAAAAGGCCGCGAGGTCGACACCGACGGCTTTGACAGCGCCATGGCGGAGCAAAAAGCCAAGGCACGAGCGGCCTGGTCGGGCTCCGGCGACAGTGCCGACAGCACCATCTGGTTTGATATCGCCGACAAACACGGCGACACGGATTTCCTTGGCTATGACACAGAGGAGGCCGAGGGCCAGGTTGTTGCCTTGGTCAAGGATGGCAGCGAGGTCAGCGAGGCCGGGCAGGGCGACAGCGTGCAGTTGGTTCTGAACCAGACGCCGTTCTATGCTGAATCTGGTGGTCAGGTTGGCGATAGCGGTGACATCCGCGTCGACGGCGGGGTTATCCGTGTTTCGGATACCAAGAAATCTGCCGGTGTCTTTATTCATATGGGCGAAGTGGTTGAGGGGCTGGTCACAGTTGGCGCCCCGGCGCAGTTGCGGGTTGATCCCACACGGCGCGCTGCCATTCGTGCCAACCATTCGGCCACCCACCTGCTACACGAGGCCCTGCGCGAAGCGCTTGGCGATCACGTGGCGCAGCGTGGCTCGCTGAATGCGGATGATCGGTTGCGGTTTGACTTTAGCCACAGCAAGGCGCTGAGCGAGGCTGAGCTGAGCAAGGTTGCAGCGGATGTGAATAGCTATATTCGTCAGAACACCCCTGTTGAAACCCGTATCATGACACCAGACGATGCGCGTGCCCTGGGGGCGCAGGCCTTGTTTGGCGAAAAATACGGCGATGAAGTCCGGGTTGTTTCCATGGGGCGCGCGGATACCGGCAAGGGCAACGACGGTGAGACCTATTCGATCGAGCTCTGTGGCGGTACCCATGTGCGCCAGACTGGCGACATTGGCACCTTTGTTATTCTGGGTGACAGTGCCTCATCCGCTGGGGTGCGCCGTATCGAGGCCTTGACCGGGGCTGCGGCCTTTGACCATTTGCAGCGCACGGCGGGCCAGATGGCTGAGATCGCCGGTACGCTGAAGGCACAACCGGCTGAGGTGATGGATCGTTTGAAATCCATGATGGATGAACGCAAATCGCTGCAAAATGAGATCGCCAATCTGAAGCAGCAAATCGCCATGGGCGGTGGCGCCGGTGGTGGTGCCGAAACCAAAGATATTGGCGGCAAGACCTTCCTGGCCCAGGCTCTGCAAGGGGTCTCTGGCAAGGATCTGCGCGGCTTGATCGACGCCCATAAGCAAAGCATCGGCTCGGGTGTGATCTTGCTGATCGCCGAAGAGGGCGGCAAGGTTGCTGTTGCTGCGGGTGTCACGGACGATCTTACCGGCGATGTTTCGGCCGTGGATGTTTTGCGTGCTGCAGTTCCAGCCGTTGGCGGTAAAGGCGGCGGTGGCCGTGCGGACATGGCCCAGGGCGGTGGCAAGGATTTTGCCGGGGCAGATGAGGCAATTGCCGCAGCCGAGGCCTTTTTGGCAAGCTGATCCGTCATTGCGGGCAAGGTGCCTGCACACTAAAAAGCAAGAAACGCCCGCAGTCATCTGACTGGCGGGCGTTTTTATTAATTTGGACCATGTGGTCAAAAATTGATCGACGCGGCGAAGCAATTGCCTATGCTGGGCCAAAGCCAGGCAGATTACCGGAGGTTCCCCATGCCCGCACTTTGGATTGCTCATGTCACCGTCACCGACGAAGAGGCCTATGGCAAATATGCCAAATTGGCAGGCCCAGCCATCGCCAAGGCCGGCGGGGAATTCATCGCCCGCGGCGGTCGCTTTGTGCAGCTCGAAGGCAAGGAGCGCCCCCGCAATGTGGTTGCGACATTCCCCAGTGTCGAGGCGGCGGTAGAGTGCTATCACAGCCCCGAGTACCAAGAGGCGCTGAGCCATGCCCGTGACGCCTCTGAGCGCGAGCTGATGGTGGTCGAAACCAGCGCCTGAAGGCGAATAAATGTCAAGCAGAGCACAGGGGCATCCATTTGGGGTGCCCTTTTTTGTGCCTATACTCTTTGCTGCGAAGGCATCGTTTAAAACAGAAAGAGGCGCCCAAAGGCGCCCCTGTTTTTGCTCTGTAGGTCTGTAAGGCTTTAGCCGTTACGGGCCATCCGTTTACGCTCATGCGGGTCAAGATAGCGCTTGCGCAGACGGATCGAGTTAGGCGTGACCTCTACCAGTTCGTCATCGTTGATATAGGCAATGGCCTCTTCCAGCGACAGCGTGATCGGCGTGGTCAGGCGGACGGCTTCGTCGGTGCCCGAGGCCCGCACGTTGGTCAGCTTTTTGCCTTTCAGCGGGTTCACTTCCAGATCGTTTTCACGGGAATGTTCACCGATGATCATGCCCTGATAGATGTCCACCTGCGAGCCGATAAACATTTTGCCGCGATCTTCCAGGTTCCACAGCGCATAGGCCACGGATTGGCCGCTTTCCATTGACAGCAGCACACCGGCACGACGGCCAGGGATAGAGCCCTTGTGCGGAGCCCAGCCGTGGAACACGCGGTTCAACACGCCCGTGCCACGGGTATCGGTCAGGAATTCGCCGTGATAGCCGATCAGGCCCCGCGACGGCACATGGGCGATGATGCGGGTCTTGCCGGCACCGGCTGGCTTCATCTCGACCAGCTCACCTTTGCGTGCGCCAGTGATTTTTTCAATCACCGCACCAGAGTATTCGTCATCAACGTCGATGGTCGCTTCTTCGATTGGCTCCATGCGGACGCCGTCGACTTCTTTCATCAGAACCTGAGGACGCGAGATCGACAGTTCAAAGCCTTCACGGCGCATGTTTTCGATCAGAACGCCCATTTGAAGTTCGCCACGGCCGGCAACTTCAAAGGCATCACCACCAGGGGTGTCGGTGATCTTGATCGCGACATTGCCTTCGGCTTCTTTCATCAGGCGGTCACGGATAACCCGCGACTGCACCTTTTTGCCGTCACGACCGGCCAGCGGGCTGTCGTTGATGCCAAAGGTCACGGTGATGGTTGGAGGATCGATAGGCTGGGCATCCAGGGCCTCATCCACGGCAAGGGCGCAGATGGTATCGGCCACGGTGGCTTTGGTCATACCTGCAAGCGAGACGATATCGCCGGCTTGGGCTTCTTCGATGTCCTGCTGTGCCAGACCACGGAAGGCCTGAATTTTGGTGACGCGGAACTGTTCGATCTTTTGGCCAATACGGGACAGGGCCTGCACGGTGGCGCCAACCTTCAGGGTGCCGCTTTCGACGCGACCTGTCAGCAGGCGGCCAACAAAGGGGTCAGAGCCCAGGGTGGTGGCCAGCATGCGGAAATCTTCGCTTTGGCGTTTGATCTGCTTGGGCTCGGGCACGTGGTTGACGATCAGGTTGTACAGCGCGTGCAGATCCTTGCGGGGACCGTCGAGCTCTGCATCGGCCCAGCCATTGCGGCCAGAGGCATACATATGGGGAAAGTCCAGCTGATCTTCGGTTGCATCCAGGGAGGCAAAAAGATCAAAGCATTCGTCCAGCGCGCGATCGGGCTCGGCGTCGGGTTTGTCGACTTTGTTCAGCACCACGATGGGGCGCAGGCCCAGAGCCAGGGCCTTGGAGGTCACAAACTTGGTCTGCGGCATGGGGCCTTCGGCGGCATCCACCAGCAGCACAACACCGTCCACCATGGACAGGATCCGCTCAACTTCACCGCCAAAATCGGCGTGCCCGGGGGTATCAACGATGTTGATACGGGTTCCATTCCACTCCACCGAAGTGGGTTTTGCAAAAATGGTAATGCCCCGCTCGCGTTCCAGGTCGTTACTGTCCATGGCACGTTCTGCCACAGCCTGGTTTTCGCGGAAGGCGCCGGATTGTTTCAGAAGCTCATCAACCAGGGTCGTTTTACCGTGGTCCACGTGAGCAATGATCGCAATGTTGCGCATGTCCATGACGTCAGCCTTTGTAAGGAAGTTGCGCCGCCCATAGCCCGATCCCACGCCAAAGGCCAGCAAAAATACGTCCAATCCGGCCTGTGAGGCGAAACCTGCAACAATACTGCGTATTTGATTGCCAATTATTCCAGTTCTTCAGGGCAAAGGCTCAGCCGTTGGTATGTGGGGCTGGGCGCGGGCCCTGCTCAACCGCTTTGCTTAGTGGCCGGAAGAGGCGGAAAAGAGATGAATGACCAGCACTCCGGCGAGGATCAGGCCAATGCCAATGATGGCAGGTAAATCCAGGCGCTGCCCAAACATGACCAATCCGATAAAGGCAATCAGCACGATGCCAAGCCCAGCCCAGATGGCATAGACCAGGCCCACGGGCATATATTTCAACGTCAGCCCCAACATGAAGAAGGAAAATCCATAAGCAACAATCACCAGTAGGGATGGTCCAAGGCGGCTGAATTGCTGGCTTGCCTGCAGTGCGGAGGTGCCAATGGTTTCAGCCAAGATAGCTAGGACAAGATAGAGGTAATGTATGGGCATGTCCGGATCCTCATTCGCTTTGGACTTTGGGGCGCTTCCTCGGCCATATCCCAAGGCTTGGACCTGTGACAGTCTGGAAACGGCAGCGCGCGACATTTTTGTCGGGCGGCCAGAAGGTCGGATCACAAGGCATGGGGGCGCCGTTGCACCAGCAGACACTGACGTCAGACGAAACACACCGTTGACCAAGTCCCAGTACAGTGTTTTCCGGTCAGGTCTGGTTGCAAACAGCCCGCACTGGCCCATCAGGGGCAGTCCGGGCTGTTACTGTCCCATGAGCGGGTCTCGTGGCGAGGTCACGGATTTCGCCCCAGGCAGGCATGATGTTAACCTCAGCCGCCCAGGGTAAGTGTCTATATCCGCTGATTTTCCTCAAACCAGGGGGAGATACGGTCACGCACATATGTCCACACCTGTGGCGCGCCACGGGTGACTTTGACCCCAACGCGGGATTCGACCTGTTGCAGGCTGACATCGTACTCCAGCCAGCTGCCACCACCGTTGAGAAGGTTCAGCAGAACCGGCTGCACCCGGTCGATGGCCTTGGCATAGACAGCATCGGCGCTTGTGGCGGCTTCAAATTCATCCCAGAGCGCCCGGAACTCTGTTGCCTGCGGCGCGGGCAGTAGGCCAAACAGACGATCGGCAGCCTGCTGTTCTTCAGCCTCCTGTGCGGCCTGTGCCTGGGCCGATATCGCGCCGTGAATTGGGGTGTCGCCAGCGTCTACTTCAACAATATCATGCAGTAGCAACATTTTGATAACGCGGGATATATCTATGTCGGTGGCGGCGTGTTCCCCCAAAATCCAACCAAAGAGCATGATATGCCAGCTGTGTTCGGCTGAGTTTTCCGGCCGTGACCCATCGCCAATCCAGGTGGCGCGCAAGATGGATTTCAGCGCGTCGGCCTCGTTGAGGAAGGGAAGCCGCTGGGTCAGAGCGCTGACATCTTGGCTGGTGGGCTCGCCAAGCAGGGAAAGGGCATGATGATAGGCCTGCGGTAAACTCTGTTCCAGGGCGGCAGCGCGTCCACCATGTAGATTGCCCCGGACCACATCAATATGATCCGGCAGAGGTGCAGCACCGTAAAGGGTCTGAAAAATCGGCTGGCAGTGGTCCAGATGTTTGGCAAAGCGCGCGTCTGGCGATTCGGCCTGCTCGAATTCCTGCCAAAGGTGGTGCAGCGTGGTGCCTTGATCGCGGGGCAGCAGCCCAAACAGCCGGGTTGCAGCAGCCTGTTCTGCTTGTGCCACGGCCTGCCAATCCACATCGTCGCTAATGGGGTGATCTCCGGCGTCGATCTCCACCAGATCGTGCAGCAAAAGCATCTGAATGACGCGGGTGATCGAGACCTCCGGCGCGGCAAAGGGCGCCAGCACCAAGGCATAGAGCGCCAGATGCCAGCTGTGTTCGGCAGAGTTTTCACGCCGTGAGCAGTCCAGGATCAGGTTCTGGCGCTCAATCCCGCGCAGTCTGTCTGCTTCCAGCAAAAAGGCAAACTGTGCCTGAATGCGTTGTTTCATTGTTGGACTTTCGCTTCCAGATCCCGTTGTACCTGGGCCAGTTTGCCAGAGATGAAATCACGCGCTTTGCGTTCGGCAAGACGCACTCGAATTTCAGTCAAAAAGGCTTCTTCCAGGGATTGAGAGGCTGCCCCAAGCACTTGGGCAACCTCCATATAAAACCGATCCTCGTCGATGGCTTCCTGAACTTTGAGCGTATCGATTGCCAGTTTTTCAGCCAGCTTTTCGATGGTGCTCATTAGCGGGTGTTCTCCGTCAGGCGACGCTTCACATAATCTGTGGTGTGTCCCATCAGGGTGTCCATGTGCTCCCCCTGGAAGAAGTGGTCAGCGCCCTCAACTTCGGTATGGGTGACGGTGATGCCTTTTTGCTCGTGCAGCTTGTTCACCAGATTGACGGTGTCTGCAGGCGGGGCCACCCGATCAGAGGTGCCGTTGATGATCAACCCAGAGGAGGGACAGGGCGCCAGGAAGGAGAAATCATACATATTAGCGGGCGGAGCGACCGAGATAAAACCGGTGATTTCCGGGCGGCGCATCAACAGTTGCATGCCGATCCAGGCGCCAAACGAGAACCCAGCAACCCAGCAATGCTTGGAGTTGTTGTTCATCGACTGCAGGTAATCCAGCGCCGATGCCGCATCCGACAGCTCACCAATACCCTGATCATATTCGCCCTGCGAGCGGCCCACACCACGGAAATTAAACCGCAAAACGGTAAAACCCATGTTGTAGAATGCATAGTGCAGATTGTAGACGACCTTGTTGTTCATCGTACCGCCAAACTGGGGGTGCGGGTGCAGAACAATTGCAATGGGGGCGTCTTTTTCTTTTTGCGGGTGATAGCGGCCTTCCAGGCGGCCTTCGGGTCCGGGGAAAATGACCTCAGGCATGGGTGGGTGGATCCTACTCTTAATTTCTGCAGATGCTGTTCAGGAATACTTGACGAATTCCATCAGTCATCTTAGAACAATTCTAATTGCTGGCGCAGGCCATTGCATTGCACCGTCACGCTGAGATACGCACTCACGCGGTTAAGGTCAATGTTTTCGCGTCTAAACTGGATGTTTGGAGAGATGGAAAGATGAAGCTTTCTACCAAAGGGCGCTATGCCATGGTCGCGCTGGCTGATATTGCCCTGCAGCCGCAGGGCGCGCTGGTTGTACTTGGCGATATCTCCAAACGGCAAAACATCTCACTACCCTATCTGGAGCAGCTCTTTGTGAAACTGCGCCGGGCAGAGCTGGTCTCTTCGGTGCGTGGTCCTGGTGGCGGCTATCGTCTGGCCCGTTCGGCGTCCGAAATTCGGGTGGTCGATATCCTGAGCGCAGTGGATGAAACCGTTGATGCCATGCACAAAGGTGCCGGCGCGTCGGGGGCGACAAGTGGCAGTCGGGCGCAATCGCTGACCAACCGTTTATGGGAAAGCCTCAGCGCCCATGTGTACGTGTTTTTGCACCAGACCAGATTGTCGGACATCATTCAAAATGATCTGGCCCCATGCCCTGCGGTTCCGGGCTTGTTTTCGGTTGTTGACGCAGAATAATCCGGACATGAAGAGCGTGAATGCACCAATCCTGTCCCACTTGAACGAGAAAAGATGATTCCATGACACGGGTTTATCTCGATCATAACGCCACCACGCCCTTGGCCCCTGCGGCCCGGGCTGCGATGGTTGCGGCCATGGATCAATGTGGCAATCCCTCGTCGGTGCATGCCGAGGGTCGCGCCGCCAAGGCAGTGATTGAACGCGCCCGCGCCCAGATTGCGGCTGCCTTTGGTGCGGATGGTGCGGATATTGTCTTTACCTCTGGCTCTACTGAGGGCGCTTCGCTGGCTTTGGCAGGGCGGGATCTTCATGGGGCGGCGATTGAACATGATGCGGTAAGGGCCTGGACATGCGAGGATCTGTTGGTTTCTTCCGCCGGTTTGGTCGCTGTTGAAGCCCCCGCAGAGACAACCCTGCAGCTGGCCAATTCCGAAACCGGAGTGGTGCAGGCTCTGCCGCAGGGGCTGGCGGTCAGCGATGTGACCCAGGGCTTTGGCAAACTGCCGATCGCCTTTAACTGGATGGGCGTCGGCATGGCGCTGATTTCGGCCCATAAACTGGGCGGCCCCAAAGGTATTGGCGCTTTGGTGATGCCCCGTGGCACTGATCTGGCGGCGCAAATTCGCGGTGGCGGTCAGGAGATGGGCCGTCGCTCCGGCACCGAAAACGTGATTGGCATTGCCGGTTTTGGTGCCGCTGCCGAGGCCGCGGCTGCGCAGCTTGCCGATGGCACCTGGGAACGGGTGCAACAGCTGCGCGATCTGATGGAAGAAGCCCTTGTGGCTGGCGCTCCAGGGCTTATCTGTATCGGCAAAGATGTGGCACGTTTGCCCAACACTTCCTGCTTTGTGGTGCCGGGCTGGAAGGGCGAAACCCAGGTGATGCAGATGGATCTGTCGGGTTTTGCCATCAGCGCCGGATCTGCCTGCTCCAGTGGCAAGGTGCGTGCCAGTGCGGTGCTGACCGCGATGGGATTTGACGAAAATACCGCCCAGGGCGCCGTGCGCGTCTCACTTGGGCCGACAACAACAGAAGACGAGGTGCTGCGTTTTGCGCAGGCCTGGCTTCAGAAACACAAGAAACATTGCGCCCGGGTGGCGTGAATGCAGGAGAATAACATGGCCGCTTTGGACCAGACCCAAGTCAAGGAAGGTGTTGATCAGGAAACCGTGGATGCGGTGGCCGAGGTCAGCACGTATAAATACGGCTGGGAAACCGATATCGAGATGGAATATGCCCCCAAGGGTCTGACCACCGACATTGTTCGCCTGATCTCGGAAAAGAACGAAGAGCCCGAGTGGATGCTGAACTGGCGCCTGGAAGCCTATGACCGCTGGTTGCAGAAAGAAGAGCCAAGCTGGGCCATGGTCGACTACCCTGAGATCGATTTTCAGGACCAGTATTATTATGCCCGTCCGAAATCTATGGAAGTGAAGCCAAAATCCCTGGATGAGGTCGACCCCAAGCTTCTGGAAACCTACAAAAAGCTTGGTATCCCGCTGAAAGAGCAGATGATCCTGGCCGGTGTTGAAGGCGCTGAAGATGCCCCCGCCGAGGGTCGTAAGGTCGCTGTCGACGCGGTGTTTGACTCCGTTTCTGTTGGCACCACCTTCCAGGCGGAGCTGAAAAAGGCCGGCGTTATCTTCTGTTCGATCTCTGAAGCGATCCGCGAACACCCCGAACTGGTGAAGAAATACCTCGGCTCGGTGGTTCCGGTCTCAGATAACTTCTATGCGACGCTGAACTCCGCCGTGTTCTCGGATGGCTCTTTTGTTTATATCCCGCCGGGCGTGCGCTGCCCGATGGAGCTGAGCACCTATTTCCGCATCAACGCGGAAAACACTGGCCAGTTTGAACGCACCCTGATCATCGCCGACAAGGGCTCCTACGTGAGCTACCTGGAAGGCTGTACCGCGCCGGCCCGTGATATCGCCCAGCTGCACGCCGCTGTGGTTGAGATCATCATTGAGGAAGACGCCGAGGTGAAATACTCCACCGTGCAGAACTGGTATCCCGGTGATGAAAACGGCAAGGGCGGCATCTATAACTTTGTCACCAAACGCGCCGATTGCCGCGGTGATCGCGCCAAGGTCATGTGGACCCAGGTGGAAACCGGATCGGCTGTGACCTGGAAATACCCCTCTTGCATCCTGCGCGGCAACGAGAGCCAGGGCGAGTTCTACTCCATTGCCATCGCCAACAACATGCAGCAGGCCGACACCGGCACCAAGATGGTGCACCTTGGCAAAGACACCAAATCGCGGATCGTCTCCAAAGGGATTTCCGCCGGCAAGGCGCAGAACACCTATCGTGGTCTGGTCTCGATGCATCCAAAGGCAAAAAACAGCCGCAATTTCACCCAGTGTGACAGCCTGCTGATTGGCGACAAATGTGGCGCCCACACCGTGCCTTATATTGAGGTGAAGAATAACTCATCCCGGGTTGAGCACGAGGCGACAACCTCAAAAGTGGACGATGACCAGCTGTTCTACTGCCGCCAGCGCGGTATCGGCGAAGAAGACGCGGTGGCCCTGGTGGTCAACGGCTTCTGCAAGGACGTGCTGCAGGCGCTGCCGATGGAATTCGCCATGGAAGCTCAGCAACTGGTCGCGATCTCGCTGGAAGGGTCTGTGGGCTAATGCCAACGTACAAGGATATTCATGGATTGGTTAAGCAGAGATTTGGTTTCTCCGCTCAGCCGTGCTGGATATCTGAGTGCAAAGCCATAGCCTTAAACCATCCTGACCCACAACTGAACCGTGATGGCTCGTCGAGGAAGAAGCAGCTTCGCCAACCTCTACTACCCGAAAAGAAAAAGGCCATTTTGGAAGTTATGGTTGAAGTAGGAATTCCGGATGGAAAAGCGCTGGAAAAGAGTTGAAGAAATGATTGTCACAACCACACCTTCCGTCGAAGGTTATCAGATCGCTGAATACAAGGGCATCGTCGTGGGCGAGGCCATCATGGGCGCCAATGTGGTGCGCGATGTCTTTGCTTCGATCACCGATATCGTCGGCGGGCGCTCTGGCGCCTATGAAAGCAAACTGCAGGACGCGCGTGAAACCGCGCTGGCAGAGCTGGAAGACCGCGCCCGCGATAAAGGCGCCAATGCGGTTGTTGGCGTTGATCTCGACTACGAGGTCGTTGGCAATTCGATGCTGATGGTTTCGGCCAGCGGCACCGCAGTGGTGATCGGCTGACGATGCTGGCAACGCCCTCACATATCACGCCTTTGCGCCTGTTCTGGTGGAAAGCGGTGCCAAATTTTGGCGACGCGCTTTCTCGCCTTGTGGTGGCGCATCTGAGTGGCCATGAGGTGCGACATGCTGGCCCCGGTCAGGCGGATCTTTATGCCATTGGCTCGATCCTGCAAATTGCCCGGCGCAAATATTCCGAGGCAAAGACCTATGCGCAGAAACCGGTGATCTGGGGCTCTGGCCTGCTGCACGCGGTTGCGTCGACAGAGTTTTTATCAAATGTAAACATTGCCTTGCTGCGCGGTCCTATCACGGCTTCGCTGTTGGGGGTGAAAACTCAACGCTTTGGCGACCCTGGACTGTTGGTGGCAGATGTCCTTGCGCCGGCGCCATCAAAAACCCACCGGATCGGCCTGGTTCCCCATCACAGCCAGATGGAAGATCCCGGGATTCAGACCTTGGCGAACAGCAGTGAGGAGATCTTGCTGATTGATCCGCGTAAGGACCCAGCCACGGTCTGTGGCCAGATCAGCGCCTGCGATCACATCTATGCGGCCTCATTGCATGGGTTGATCACGGCGGATGCCTATGGCGTGGCCTCGACCTGGGTTTCGCCTGGCGATCAGGGGCATCTGAAATACCGCGACTATGCCGCCTCGATCGGGCGGGTGCTTATTTCTCCGCTGGCCTGGGACCAGATCCCGGATCATTTGCGAAACAATAATCAACCGGCAGAGCTGGCTTATGGCGCGGGCATTGCGCGCGCCCAGGCCGATCTGCGTAACAGCTTTCCTGCGCGCCTGCGCGCTGAGCAGAACACAGGGACCGCCTGAGGGCGCGACCAAGAGAAAAGAGACGAGGAAAAAATGCTCGAAATCAAAAACCTGCACGTCAAACTTGAAGACGAGGACAAACAGATCCTGAAAGGTCTGGACCTGACTGTTGAGGCCGGCAAGGTGCATGCGATCATGGGGCCTAATGGCTCTGGCAAGTCGACACTGTCTTATGTTCTGTCGGGTCGCGATGGCTATGAAGTCACCGAAGGCAGTGCCACCCTGTCGGGTGAAGACCTGCTGGAGCTGGACCCGGAAGAGCGCGCCGCATTGGGTGTGTTCCTGGCCTTCCAATACCCGGTTGAAATCCCCGGTGTTGGCAACATGACTTTCCTGCGCACCGCAGTGAATTCCCAGCGCAAGGCCCGCGGTGAAGAAGAGCTGTCAGCGGCAGACTTCCTCAAATCCATCCGCGCCAAGGCCAAGGAGCTGAAGATCGACGCTGATATGCTGAAGCGTCCGGTCAATGTGGGCTTCTCCGGTGGTGAGAAAAAGCGCAATGAAATCCTGCAGATGGCCATGCTTGAGCCCAAGATGTGCATCCTGGATGAAACCGACTCGGGCCTTGATGTCGACGCGATGAAGCTGGTTGCCGAAGGCGTCAATGCCCTGCGCGATGAGGGCCGTGGCTTTCTGGTGATCACCCACTACCAGCGCTTGCTGGACCATATCAAACCCGATGTTGTGCATATTCTGGCTGACGGCAAAATCGTAAAAACCGGTGGACCAGAGCTGGCAATGGAAGTCGAAAACAACGGCTATGCTGGTATCCTGGCGGAGGTTTCCTGAGATGGCATTGGCTGATGTGAAACAAAGTGCCACCGAGGCACGGCTGGCGGCGCTGAGCCTGCCGCAGGGCGGTTGCCTTGCGGCGGCACGTCAGGCGGCGCTGTCACGGGTGCAGACCATGGGGTTGCCAAGCCGGCGCGATGAATACTGGAAATATACCCGCCCAGATACGCTGACCTCACCCGAGGCCACAAAGGCGGCGGTATTCACCATGGATGAAGCGCCAATGTTCAATGAATTCGACCGCTTGAAGGTCGTTTTTGTGGATGGCGTCTATAATGCCGAGGCCTCGGATGATCTGAGCCTGGAAGGGGTCCAGATCGACCGAATTTCTGATATCTGCGGTCAAGACATCCACTGGGCCAAAGATCTGTACGGGGTTCTGGAAGCGCGCGGTCAGGCTCCGGTGCAGCGCCCACTGGCGGCGTTGAACACCGCCTTTGCCCAGGACGGTGTTGCCATCCACGTGACAGGCAAACCCAGCAAGCCAATCAACCTCATCTATGTGCATTCGGATGAGGGGTCAGACGCTATCCTGCATCACGTGATCCGGGTTGAATCCGGCGCCGAGGCCACGATCCTGGAAAACGGTCCGGCCGCCGCGCGGTTCAACAAATGTATGGAGATCGACATTGCCGACACTGGCAAGCTGCATCTGGTGCGCGCCCAGGGGCGGGATCATGAACGTCGGGCTGCGACCCATCTGTTTGCCCGCCTGGGCACTGAATCGGTATTCAAAAGCTTCACCCTCACGGTGAATGGCATTCTGACCCGCAACGAGGCCGTGGTTGAGCTGTTGGGCGATGACGCCATTGCCCATATCGCCGGTGCCTGTGTGGGCGACGGGGAATTCCACCATGATGACACGGTGTTCATCACCCATGATGCGGTAAACTGCGAAAGCCGTCAGGTGTTCAAAAAGGTGCTGCGCAATGGGGCCACCGGTGTGTTTCAGGGCAAGATCCTCGTCAAAGAGGGGGCTCAGAAAACCGATGGCTACCAGATCAGCCAATCGCTGCTTTTGGATGATGACAGCCAGTTCCTGGCCAAGCCAGAGCTGGAAATCTATGCCGACGATGTGATTTGTTCCCATGGTTC
This sequence comes from uncultured Pseudophaeobacter sp., assembly GCA_905479575.1. Classification (GTDB taxonomy): domain Bacteria; phylum Pseudomonadota; class Alphaproteobacteria; order Rhodobacterales; family Rhodobacteraceae; genus Pseudophaeobacter. The sequence goes on along the minus strand of CAJQNB010000032.1, from coordinate 75,951 downwards.
CACCACCGGCGCCATTGACGACGAGGCCCTGTTCTATCTGCGCTCGCGTGGGGTCCCGGTTTCGGAGGCAACGGATCTTTTGACCCTGGCGTTCCTTGCGGAAGCGGTGGAAGAGATCGAAGACGGTGACATCTCTGCTGCCATTGTTGCCCGCCTGGAAGGCTGGCTGTCGCGGCGTCGCTAAATGGCGATCACCGGAGATATCCTTGCAACTTATCGGGGGCCGCGCAGGGTGTTTGCGCGGCTCTTGACCATGGGCCCTCGTGAAGATCGGTTTTTGGCGATCCTGATGGCTGGCTGTGCTTTGATGTTCATCTCACGCATGCCCAGCCTGGCGCGCGAGGCGCATTTGACCGGGCAGGAACAGACAATGTTGCTTAGCAACGCCTTGTTTGGCATCATTTTTGTTGCTCCGCTGGCGCTATATACCCTGGCGTTGATTGCCCATGTCATCGCCCGTGTTCTGCGCGGCACTGGCGAAAGCCATGCGGCGCGTCTGGCGCTGTTCTGGAGCTTTCTTGCTGCCAGCCCGCTGATGCTGCTGAATGGGCTAGTCGCGGGCATGATTGGCCCGGGACGTGAGTTGACCCTGGTTGGTGGGCTCTGGTTCACTGTCTTTTTGTGGTTCTGGATCTCTGGCATGTATCAGGGCTATTGGGCCAAACCCCAGGTGAAAGCATGAGGTTTCTGTGGTCATTTATGATCCTGACCCTGCGCCAGCCTGGTGTGGCCGCCCGAAGTATCCTGTTGCGGCAATGGCCGAATGAAGCCATTTGGACCGGCCTGTTCTTGGCGGTTGTTCTGAATGCCTTGTTTTTTGGGGTCTTGGGCCTAATCGCTCCCAGTAGCAGTGAATTGCCCATTTTTGACATGTCGCCGGACTCGCCGGGGTTGTCGATGATGGTGTCCGCCATCAGAAGCGTTGTCTTTGCCACCATGCTCACATTCGGTGGCCGCTGGCTTGGTGGAACCGGCCAGTTTATGCCTATTCTCGCGCTGCTGGTCTGGGATCAGCTGCTTCAGCTCGCCCTCATGGGCCTGGGGATAGTGGTTTTGCTGGTGTTGCCCCCGCTGGGCAGCATGATGTTTTTGCTGATTGGCCTTGTGTTGCTCTTTGTGCTGTTGAATTTTGTCAATGAAGCGCATGGGTTTGCCTCTCTTTGGCGCTCCTTTGCGGTTGTTCTGATGGCCTCGATCGTGATGTTCTTTGCCATGATCTTTATCGTCGGGCTGCTTGGGCCTGCAAACCTTGGACTGCTCGAAAATGTATGATGTCGAAAAAATCCGCAGCGATTTCCCAATTCTGTCCCGGCAGGTGAACGGAAAGCCGCTGACCTATCTGGACAATGGGGCCTCGGCGCAAAAGCCGCAGGTGGTGATTGATGCAATTACCCAAGCCTACTCGCAAGAATATTCAAATGTTCACAGGGGGTTGCACTATCTTTCCAATCTCGCCACCGAAAAATATGAAGGCGTGCGTGGCGTCATTGCCAAGTTCCTGAATGCGGCAAGCGAAGACAGTATCATTCTGAATTCGGGCACCACCGAGGGCATCAATATGGTGGCCTATAGCTGGGCCATGCCGCGGCTTCAGGCAGGGGATGAAATCCTGTTGTCGGTGATGGAACATCACGCCAATATTGTGCCCTGGCATTTCCTGCGCGAACGTCAGGGGGTGGTGATCAAATGGGTGGATACCGCCGCCGACGGCAGCCTGGATCCACAGGCGGTACTGGACGCCATCTCGCCAAAAACCAAACTGATTGCAATTACCCACTGTTCCAATGTGTTGGGTACCGTTGTTGACGTCAAAGCCATCACTGCAGGCGCCCATGCACAGGGCATCCCGGTACTGGTCGATGGCTCGCAAAGCGCGGTGCATATGCCGGTGGATGTGCAAGATCTTGGCTGCGATTTCTTTGCCATTACCGGGCATAAACTATACGGGCCTTCCGGGTCGGGGGCGATTTATGTGCATCCTGACCGCATGGCAGAGATGCGGCCTTTCCTGGGCGGTGGCGATATGATCCGCGAGGTCTCCAAGGAGGCGGTGATCTACAATGATCCGCCGATGATGTTTGAAGCCGGAACGCCGGGGATTGTGCAAACCATCGGCTTGGGTGTGGCGCTGAATTACATGATGGATCTGGGGATGGAGAATATCGCCGCCCATGAAGCCGAGGTGCGTGAACATGCCATGGCCCGGTTGCAGGGATTGAACTGGATCAATATCCAGGGGCAAGCCACAGGCAAAGCAGCGATTTTCAGCTTTACTATGGAGGGCGCTGCTCATGCCCATGACATCTCCACCATTCTAGACAAAAAGGGCGTCGCGGTGCGGGCCGGTCATCACTGCGCTGGCCCCTTGATGGATCATCTGGGCGTCACCGCCACCTGTCGCGCGTCCTTTGGCGCCTATAATACCAAGGCAGAGGTCGATACTTTGATCGAGGCGCTAGAACTGGCACATGAGTTGTTCGCTTAAGAGCAAATAAGACGCGCAAGCAAATTTGACACAGGCTAATTAGGCACAGGTTGATTTGGTACAGGCGAGGAGGGATCCTCGCCTGTGCTGTTTTTGGTTCACGTTCCCAGGTGAATGTTGAACCGGGCGCGTATCTCTGCGTCCAGCACCGGATCAAACCGGGCGGCTGATCGTTCTGACAGGATTTGCTCCTTACGGGCTGTGGCCTTGTGCAGCAGGTCCGGTTTGCCCAGCTCAACCCATTCCTTTGGCGAGGTGCGATCCCCTAGCGCCGGATACACATAATCCGCCTGCATGCGCCCCAGGGTCTGGCTGGTGCCCAGATAGTGCCCCGGGCCATTCAGACAGACCTCGGCCATCTGATCCAGCGCCAGGGTCTCATCTGTGACCTCAATCCCGCGCACACAGCGCAGCGCCTGTCCAATAAGGTCGTCGCCCAAGATCAGGGATTCATGGCAAAACCCCAATAGGGAGGCATGCATGCCGGCGGCCTCATAGACCATGTTGAGGCCCGAGAGCCCGGCCATGACATTAGAACACATTTGCTCCCATCCAGCCTGCATGTCGGGCAGTTTGGAATCTGCGATGCCGGCAGCCGCACCGCCTGGCAGGTCGTAGAATTTGTGCATCTGGGCGCAACCCGCTGTCAGCAGCGCCTGTTCACCGGATCCGCCGGTCATGGCACCGGTGCGCAGATCCAGGCCAAAGGGCCAGGTGCCAAAAATCGCCGGGGCACCGGGTTTCACCGCATTCACATAGACCAACCCCGCAAGGCATTCTGCCACCGCCTGGGTGATGGCACCTGCGATGGTTGAAGGTGCCGTGGCCCCAGCCATTCCGGCAGAGAGCAGCAGCACGGGCATGCCATGTTTGATGCACTCCTCCATCACTTGGCAGCTTTCGGTGGCAAATTTCATCGGCGGCACCACAAAGCAGTTGGAGTTGGAGACAAAGGGACGGGCGCGCCATTTGTCTTCTCCACCTGCCAAGAGGTGCAGCATCTCCATTGCCGGGGCAACAAATCCCGGTTCTGAAAAGGAGGTGCCGATATGTTTGGTGGTGCCAGATGTGGTGGCGTAGATCGAATTCAGGTCCATCTCCATATTGTCCGCGATGTCGCGGCAGACCATAGGGCGTTGAACAAAATGGATATTATCAAGCTTGTCACAGATCCGGGAGGCATCGTGCAGATCCTGAACCGTTGAATCGCGGTAGTGGCGCCCCTGGACATCGACCAAATGAACCGCAGCGCCGGCCGTGCCGTAGTGTACGCGGTTCCCTGACAGCTCAAGATCATGTTTGCCGTCCCGGCTGAACAGGGTAACGGAGCGGTTGGCCTTGGCCAGCATGTCCTCCACCAGGGCGCGGGGAAAGCGGATGCGGCCATCCTCGCCCAGGATGCAGCCCGCCTGTGTCAGGTGGCCGATACCACTGGGTGGGGCATCTGCCAGGCCGATATGTTCCAGCGCATCCAGCGCAGCTCTGTGAATTTTTTCCATTCCCTCCTGGGTGAGCGGTTTGAGAGTGCCGCCCTCCATGCCGGGGCGAATGGGACGCAGATGATCGGGCAGGGCGCTGGCACGGGCGGTTCGACGTGCGGCGCGGCCCCCGCTACGCACGGAGGCAGGGGGCGGGCTGGCAGTTTGATTGGTCATGGTGAGGTTCCTTGATGCAGGAAAAGCAAAGGTGTTTCAAAGAGCTGAAGACAACACCCCGCCAGGGCGCCCGCGGGCGGCCAGGCCTCTGGTGGCACCAATCGTGCGCCAGACCAGATTAACGACACAGCGTTCGGCTCGCATAAAGAATTCCTCCTGTTCCCCCGTACAGCCTTGGCGGTTTTTAGGACCGATTCTAACCTGTTTGCGACTTGTGTGAAAAATGCGACCTCTTTTTCATGCGCGACCGTTGCGATGGAAGGCTATGGCTCCAGGGCCATTTCAGCGGTTTTTCAACAATGTTCCTTTCCCTCAGCCGCCTCTGGCTGAGGGCGCAGATTTTCTTTCCGTTTCGAGCCCTTTCCCTGAAAAAATGGAACAGCTCGTTAAGGTATTTCTCCGAAAATGGAGGCTCAGGACATACCGCGCTGTGAACGGCGCTAGAACAGGCAAGAAATCATGCCCGCTGCGCAGATAAATTGGACAAAAATCGGACTATTGCTCGCTGTGGGCACGTTTTCGGCTGTGGCCGTTCCGGCGATGTCCGGGGACTGGAACTCTCCCAACTTTTTCTCACCTCAACACGAACAAATCGGCGCAACAGACGAAAGCTTTAACCAGGCTGATGACAGCTTGGAGTTTTCCGCTGACAGGGACTATGGGCAACTTGTGCTGGGTGGAACCTACAGTCGCGGCAACGGCTCTTTGCTGTCTGGATTTGGAGCCACAGCCAGGACAGAGCAGGTGAGCCTGCGGGCTGGATATGATTTTGGCCACAGCCTTGGCTATATTTCTTTGGGGCACCAGCGGGAGCAGGCAGTTAGCGGCCAGGAAGAGACCAACACTTTGGGCATTGGCGTTCGGGTCTCCCTGAACCGTGCGCTGCAGTTGACAGGTGAATACCTGCATCACGCGCCGTTAGGGTCGGCAGCACATCAAGGTCAATCCCCCAGCCGGATTTCTATCGGCGCGGCGTTTCGTTTCTAGGGCCACGCCGCTAGACTTCCCCCTTGGCGGACCAAATAAGACATGCTAGGAGGTTTGGCATGACTAAAACCTGCACCCTGATTATTTGCTGCATTTCCTGCTGATTTCCTCAGCGGGCTGGTTTCTGTCGTTTTCTTCACCTTGACAAGTTGCTATGCCCGCGCTGCGCGCTCAGCCCATCCGTGTCCGTCCAAGGAGCTGTCATGATGACCTCGAACACCGTGATTAAACTGCACAATACCAAAACCCGCAAAAAGTCGGAGTTTACCCCGATTGATGCGAACAATGTGCGGATGTATCTCTGCGGGCCCACGGTCTATGACCGGGCGCATCTGGGCAATGCACGGCCTGTGGTGGTGTTTGATGTGCTCTATCGGTTGCTGCGGCAGGTTTATGGCGCAGCGCATGTCACTTACGTGCGCAACTTCACTGATGTCGATGACAAGATCAACGCTACAGCTCTGGCGCGCAAAGAGGCAGGCGCCCCCGGATCCCTGGAACAGCTGGTTGCAGAGCGCACCGAAGAGACCATCGGCTGGTATCTGAACGACATGGGCAAACTGGGCGCCCTGGAACCCGACCACATGCCACGGGCGACGCAGTATATTGGCCAGATGGTTGCAATGATCGAGGATCTGATCGCCAAGGGCCATGCCTACGCGGCCGAGGGCCATGTGCTTTTTGCCGTAGACAGCTGGAAGCAACACTATGGCGCCCTGTCCGGGCGGTCAGTCGATGATATGATTGCCGGTGCCCGCGTCGAAGTGGCGCCCTATAAGAAGAACCCGATGGATTTTGTCCTGTGGAAGCCCTCCACGGATGAGCTGCCGGGGTGGGACAGTCCCTGGGGGCGTGGTCGTCCGGGCTGGCATATTGAGTGCTCCGCCATGGCCCAGGAACTGCTGGGGGCGACGTTTGATATTCACGGCGGCGGCAATGATCTGATGTTTCCCCACCATGAGAACGAAATAGCCCAAAGCTGCTGCGCCAATGGTGATGACAGTTTTGCCCACTACTGGCTGCACAATGAGATGCTGCAGGTCGAGGGCAAGAAGATGTCCAAATCCCTGGGCAACTTCTTTACTGTGCATGACTTGCTGGTCCAGGGCATTCCCGGCGAGGTGATACGATTTGTGTTTTTGCAGACCCATTACCGGAAACCAATGGACTGGACTGAGAAAAAGGCAAAAGAAGCGGAGGCAACGCTGCGCAAGTGGCGTGCGCTGACAGCGGGCATCGAGCCCGCCGCCAACGCTGCTGCCGCGGTTCTGGACGCACTGGCTGATGATCTCAACACCGCCGGGGCCATTGCCGAGATGCACAAACTGGCCGCCGCTGGCGATGGGCCTGGATTGTTGGCATCGGCGCGGTTGATGGGACTTTTGAGTGACGCGCTCGGGGAGTGGGCAGAGACGCCCGATTTCGATCTGTCGGCCTATGCGGCGCAGTTGCTGGAGGCACGGGAAGCCGCCATGCAGAGCAAGGACTTCTCGCAGGTCGACCGGTTGAAGGCTGCATTTGTCGCGGCAGGGTTGGAAGTGCGGATGAGCAAGGCCGGTGTTGAACTGGTGCCCGGGCCGGGATTTGACGCGGCCAAACTGGAGGGGCTGTGATGCAGCGCGAACGGCTCTATCTTTACGACACCACCCTGCGCGATGGCCAGCAGACCCAGGGGGTGCAATTCTCCACTGCCGAAAAGAAGCAGATCACCCAGGCGCTGGATGATCTGGGGATTGATTACATCGAGGGCGGCTGGCCCGGTGCCAACCCCACCGACAGTGCGTTTTTTGACGAAGCGCCCAAGACCCGCGCCACCATGACCGCCTTTGGCATGACCAAACGGGCAGGGCGCTCAGCAGAGAATGACGATGTGTTGGCAGCGGTGATGAATGCCGGCACCTCGGCGGTTTGCCTGGTTGGCAAGTCGCATGATTACCATGTGACGGCTGCGCTTGGCATTAGCCTGGAGGAAAACCTGGAAAATATCCGGGCCTCTGTGGCGCATTTGGTGAGCCAGGGGCGCGAGGCGCTATATGATGCTGAGCATTTCTTTGATGGCTACAAGGCCAATCCTGAATACGCGCTGGCGGCATGCCGCGCGGCGCTGGATGCAGGGGCGCGTTGGGTGGTGTTATGTGACACCAATGGCGGCGCCATGCCCAGTGAAGTGCGCCGTATCGTGGCCGAGGTCATAGCGGCAGGCATTCCGGGCGCAAGTCTTGGCATTCACACCCATAATGATACCGAAAATGCCGTGGCCTGTTCTCTGGCCGCGATTGAGGCCGGGGCACGCCAGGTACAGGGCACCCTGAACGGGTTGGGGGAACGCTGTGGCAATGCCAATCTGACCACCTTGATCCCGACCCTGCTGCTGAAACAACCCTATGCCGATCAGTTCGACATTGGCGTCAGCCAAGAGGCGCTTACCGGATTGACCAAGCTCAGCCGGATGTTAGACGACATCCTGAACCGGGTGCCAACGAAACAGGCGCCCTATGTCGGTGCCTCGGCCTTTGCTCATAAGGCTGGGTTGCACGCCAGCGCGATCCTCAAAGACCCAACCACCTATGAGCATATCGCCCCTGAGTTGGTCGGCAATGCGCGGATCATACCGATGTCAAACCAGGCCGGCCAGTCCAACCTGCGCAAACGCCTGATGGATGCCGGGCTGGAGGTTGCCAAGGGCGACCCGGCCCTGGCGCGTATTCTTGATCGCATCAAAGAGCGTGAGGCCGAGGGTTATTCCTATGATACGGCGCAGGCGTCGTTTGAGCTGCTGGCCCGGGAAGAACTGGGGCAGAGCACCGATTTCTTTGAGGTCAAGCGCTACAAAGTCACCGTGGAGCGTCGCAAGAACAAATATAATCGCATGATTAGCCTCTCGGAGGCTGTTGTGGTGGTCAAGGTTGATGGTGAAAAGCGTCTCTCTGTCAGCGAGTCGATGGATGAAACCGGCAGTGACCGGGGGCCGGTGAATGCACTGGCAAAGGCGCTGGCCAAGGATCTGGGGCGGTATTCAGCGATTATCAACGATATGCATCTGGTGGATTTCAAAGTGCGGATCACCCAGGGCGGTACCGAGGCTGTGACCCGTGTTATCATCGACAGTGAAGACGGGCAGGGGCGCCGTTGGTCCACTGTTGGCGTCAGCGCCAATATAATAGACGCCTCTTTTGAGGCTTTGCTGGATGCCATGCGGTGGAAACTGATGCGGGACAGCGGAGCGCTAAAGTGATCCCCCAGGCGCTAAAGTTTATCGCGATCTCAGCAGGGATCACCGCGCTTATCCCGCTTGGCCTGATCTTGTCACAGCCTGTTACACCCATTGAGCCTGCAGCGCCGACCCTGGATTTCACAAGCCTGCTGCAGGACAAACCTCAGGCTGAGGAGGCTCCCTCTATCGATCCAGAAACCATATATATGAGAGATGGTTACGGGCTTCAGGTAAGGTCCTATTCCAATGGGGATGGGCCACTGATTGTCCTGGTGCACGGCTCCGGCTGGAATGGGTTGCAGTTTTCACATCTGGCGCCGCAGCTCGCAGGAACCGTCCTGGTGCCGGATCTTCGAGGTCATGGAGCGCAGCCCGGCAGGCGCGGAGATGTCAACTATATCGGCCAGTTGGAGGATGATCTGGCGGATCTGATTACGGCTAGGGTTGGACTGGATCAAAAGGTCGTCCTGGTCGGCCATTCCTCAGGTGGTGGTCTGGTGGTGCGCTTTGCTGGTGGTGCACAGGGGGATCTGTTGGATGGCGCGGTGTTATTGGCGCCCTTTCTGCATCATAGCGCCCCCACCATGCGTGCCAATTCCGGCGGCTGGGCGCAGCCCTTGTTGCGCCGCATCATCGGGCTGTCGATGCTCAATGCGGTTGGCATCAAGGCCTGGAACCGCCTGCCGGTCATTCAGTTCAATATGCCAGCGGAGGTTCTGCAGGGGCCACTGGGGCATCTGGCAACAACCTCTTACAGTTACCGGCTTAATAAATCCTACGCGCCGAGATCTGACTATCTGAGTGATATCAGGTCGCTACCGGAGTTTCTTCTGCTTGCTGGCGCGCAGGATGAGGCCTTTATCGCTGAGGCCTATCGCCCATTGATGGAGGCGGAAACAGACAAGGGAGCCTTTCAGGTCCTGGAAGATACAGGTCATCTAGATCTGGTTGATGCGCCACAAACTTTGGCGGCAATTCGGGGATATTTGGATGCATTTTGACGAAGACCTCTCCAGCTGTGCAGAGCTGGTCCAGCAGGGCGACCCAGACCGGTTTCTGGCGACCATGGCGGCCCCGGTTGCGGCGCGGCCGCTGCTGTTTGCGCTTTACGCGTTTAATCTTGAACTGGCGCGGGCCCCCTGGGCCAGTCAGGAAAGCATGATCGCCGAGATGCGGGTGCAATGGTGGCGTGATATTGGCGCTGAGATCGCCCAGGGCGGTGCGGTCAGACGCCACCATGTTGCCACCCCTCTGGGCCGGTTACTGCGCGCGGATCTCGCCACATATATTGACCCCATGGCCGAGGCCCGCAGGTGGGATATCTACAAAGACCCCTTTGAAGATGAGCCGGGGTTTGACCGCTATATTGACGGCACTTCTGGTGGGCTGATGTGGATGGCTGCGGCTTCCCTTGGTCCGGCGGACGAAGCCGTGGTGCGCAAATATGCCTATGGGGTAGGGATCGCCAACTGGTTCAGGGCCATTCCCGAGCTGGTGAGCCACAGCCGTATCCCGCTGCTGGATGGCACCCCAGAGGGGTTGCGCCAATTGGCCCGCAAAGGCCTGGAACATATCCTGCAGGCGGAAAAACACCGCGCTCTTGTTTCAAAAGACGCCGGCTGGGCGCTGTTGTCGGGCTGGCAGGCCAAAGCAATCTTAAAACAGGCGCTCTCCCAGCCAGACCGTATTGCCGAGGGCAGCCTGGGCCAAAGCGAATTTCGCCGCCGTGCGGGGCTGATGTGGCGGGCTGGATGTGGTCGGTGGTAGCTTAGATTTCTGCCGTATCTATCTGACTAAACGAAAAAAAAGGCGCCACAATCTGGCGCCTTTTTGCTGTTTGAATCAGGCCTTGGAGATCAGGCCTCTTTGGGGCGCATGGCCAGCCACACCAGGGCGCCGCCTGCCAGAACCAGGAAGGGCGCCATCGCCATATTGACGGCATTCCAGCCTTCAACCGGATTACCACCCGAGCAGTTCATCAGGCCACCAGAGGCCAGCGAGGCCATGGTCACACCACCAAAGACAAGCAGGTCATTGAGGCCCTGCATCCGTCCGCGCTCTTCTGGCGTATGCGAGGCGGTCAGCATGGTGGTGGCGCCAATAAAGCCAAAGTTCCACCCCACGCCCAGCAGGATCAGGGCGATAAAGAAATTTTCCAGTTCGACCCCCTGCAGCGCCACTGCGCCAGCACCTGCCAGGATCACCAAACCCGCAGCGACAATCTTATGGACGCCAAAGCGCGCAATCAGGTGTCCAGTAAAGAAGGAGGGCACATACATCGCCAGAACATGCAGGGATACAACATCCGCAGCGTTTCCTTCGGTGAAGCCACATCCCACAACCGCCAGGGGGGTAGAGGTCATCACCAGGTTCATCAGCGCGTAAGAGACCATGGAACATATCACCGCCACAGCAATAGCCGGAGTTTTCAGCAACTCCATGCGGCTGCGCCCAACGGGTAAATCTTCGTGGGGAGCTTGTGGTTTGGGGATATTCAGAAACAAAAACAGCCCGGATCCCAACAGGTTGATGGCAATCACTGTCAAATATGTGCCGAGAAAGGGAATAACAAAGACCTGGCTTGTCGCTTTGACCAATTGTGGCCCCAGCAAAGCCGAAAGCAATCCGCCCGCCATGACATAAGAAATCGCCTTGGGCCGAAAACTCTCAGAGGCGGTATCTGCCGCAGCAAAGCGATAGAACCCATGGGCGCTCATGTAGACGCCGGTCAAAAGACTGCCCAGCAGGAAGACCGGGAAGGACCCGAGGTAGAGCCCATAGGCACCAACCACCCCGCCCAGAGCACCAAACATCGCACCGGTAAAAAAGCCGGCGCGCCGTCCCCATTTTTGCATGATCGACGAAATGGGTGTCGCCGCAATCATAGATCCCGCAACAATCAAAGAGATCGGCAGGGTGGCAAAACAGGGATTGGAGGCCAGGGACTGGCCAGCCAGCCCGCCAATGATAAAAATCATCGGCATTTGTGAGCCGAGGATCGCCTGGGCCAATACCAGGATGGCGACGTTTTTCTTGGCGACGCTGTCGCTCGGGGTGGTCATGTGATCTGTCATATGGGATGCGTAGCGATCAATATTCAAAGGAACAAGCGGCAAGATCCTCTTTGGTACAATGTCGCAGGAAAAGAGAACGCTTTGAGGAGTTTGCGGTGACCCCATTTGTGACCAGCTGTGCGCCAGCGGCGGGCCGTATAATCATCACAGATGCCTGTGTGGACGAAGGCGCTGCCTGGCTTGCCAAACAGGATCCACGGTTTGCCATGGCTTTGACCCAATGTGGCCCGCTGCCGCTGCGGCGCAAACCGGATGGCTTTGGGCAATTGCTCAGCGCCATCGTCAGCCAGCAGGTGAGTGTGGCCTCTGCCAATGCGATCTGGCAGCGTCTTATCGCGGCCCGCCTGACCACCCAGGCAGAGATCCTGGCAGCCACAGAGGATGATCTGCGTGCCGCCGGGTTAAGCCGACAAAAAGTCAGGTATTCTCGCGCCTTGGCTCAGGAAGATATTGATTTTGATACACTTCGTGACATGCCTACAGACAGGGTTATCAAGGCCCTGACACAGGTGACCGGCGTTGGGGTCTGGACCGCTGAAATTTATGCCATGTTTTCGTTGGGGCGGGCCGATGTCTTTGCCCCCGGCGATTTGGCCTTGCAGGAGGCGGCCAAAGTGCTGTTTGACCTGCCAGACCGGCCAAAGGAAGGTGAACTCAGGCAGCTGGCCGAGGCCTGGTCCCCGTGGCGGTCGGTTGCGGCCCGCATCCTCTGGGCCTATTACCATATTGCAAAAGACAGGGAAGGGATCCGATGACTCGTGTACTAAAAGCTGAGCGCAGAGAGCCGCTCTCCGGGGTGACCCGGTCTATTGTGGTGTTTCTGCATGGCTACGGCGCCAATGGGGCGGATCTTTTGGGGCTGGCTGATCCGCTGGCCGAGCACCTGCCAGATACGCTGTTTGTGGCCCCAGATGCACCAGAGAATTGTCCCGGTGCGCCAATGGGATACCAGTGGTTCCCCATCCCCTGGATCGATGGCTCCTCGGAAGAGGAAAGCATGCGGGGCATGAATGCCTCGATCGAGGATCTGAACGCCTTTTTGGACGCGCTGATGGTCGACGAAGATGTTCTGCCCGAACAGGTGGTGCTCTTTGGCTTCTCGCAGGGCACCATGATGAGCCTGCACGTGGCGCCGCGCCGCGAAGATGCGATTGCTGGCATTGTTGCCTTCTCGGGGCGCCTGCTGTCGCCTGACACGCTGAAAGACGAGGTGGTGAGCCGGATGCCGGTCATGTTGGTGCATGGCGATGCAGATGATGTGGTGCCACCTCAATCCCTACCAGAAGCCGCAGAAGCGCTGGATCAGGCCGGGTTCAAGGATGTCTTTGCCCATATCATGAAAGGCACCGGGCACGGGATCGCACCGGATGGGCTGAGTGTTTCCCTGGCCTTTATGCGCGACAAGTTGGGCCTGTAAGTCACTGATATAATAGTGATGCAGGCTACTGGCCTGCTTCACTACAGGGCTCAATTCGCCAAAACGAGCGCTGGGTCAAGTTTTCCGGGAGCGGTTTCCCCGGCTTGAGCGGGGCGTAGGATCCTTGCGGTCAAGCTTGTGTTCGGCTTCAGCCTTGCCCGGTATCTTAGCCTGTATCCTAGACTGTGCGTCAGTCTTTTGGGCCTTGGTATTTTTGGCCCTAGTCTTTTGCGCTCTGCGATTGGGCAGCTGCGATGGTTTTGCAGGCCCTGGAATGTTTGGCACTTCAAGATCTGCCCAAGCGCCCTGGGACAGCCCATCCAGCGTCCAGGCCCCGATGCTATAGCGAATAAGCCGCAGGGTGGGAAAGCCAACCGCAGCTGTCATGCGGCGGACCTGGCGGTTCTTGCCTTCCCGAAGGGTGAGGGAAATCCAGCTGGTGGGAATGGATTTGCGCGCGCGAATGGGGGGCGTCCGCGCCCAGAGCTGCGCAGGCTCCGCCATCAGATGCGCCTTGGCGGGCCGGGTTAAGCCGTCCTTCAGTTCCACGCCTTTTTCCAGTGCCGACACTGCCGCAGAATCCATTTCGCCCTCGACCTGTACCCAATAGGTTTTGGCCATCTTGTGCTGTGGGTCGCTGATCCAGGCCTGCAAACGGCCGGTATCTGTCAGCAGCATCAAGCCTTCGCTGTCCCGGTCCAACCGCCCTGCGGCATAGACGCCGGGGCAGTCAATAAAGGCGCTGAGGGTCTGGCGCGTGCTGCCCTGGCTGCCGGAATCGGTGAACTGCGGCAGCACGTCATAGGGTTTGTTAAAGCGTATAAGACGGGTCATGGGACGTGCATAGGCAGTGGTCCCTTGGCTTGCAAGCGGGCTTTGGCGACCATGGCAATTCCCCGTCACGAGCCTGTCACAGAGGAATGCTAGCGAAGAAGCGAAATCTTGTAGCTGGCAAGGGCTTGTCAGACAAAAACCACGATATATAGTTGAACATATGCTGGGGCGGGTTCCCCGCTCTGGTGCCGGCAACCGGCAGACAGGGCGAGGAAGACGTAGCATCATGGATGGCGATTTCAGAACTGATTTTGTGAGGGACCCCAGCGCGTTGCGGCAGCATCCTGCACTGGTGCTGAACGCGGATTATCGGCCGCTGTCCTATTACCCACTGTCGCTGTGGAGCTGGCAAGACGCGGTCAAGGCGGCCTGGCTGGATCGGGTGGATATTCTGGCGGAATATGACGAGGTGGTGCATAGCCCCAGCACGCAGATCCGAATACCTTCGGTTGTGGTGCTGAAAGACTATGTGAAACTTCAAAAGCGCGTGGCCTTCACGCGCTTTAATTTATTTCTGCGCGACGAGTTCTGCTGCCAATACTGTGGTGCCCGTGGTGATCTGACCTTTGATCATGTGGTCCCGCGGGCCGCTGGTGGGATTACCAGCTGGGAAAATGTCGTGGCAGCCTGTTCGCCGTGTAACTTAAAAAAAGGCTCCAAGCCCTTGCATATGCTTGGGATGTCACTGTGCAAAGCCCCCAGGCGCCCAGGTGCCGAGGAATTGCGCAATACTGGGCGGAAGTTCCCACCCAACCATCTGCACGACAGTTGGATGGATTTTCTCTATTGGGACACAGAGCTCGATGCCTGAGGTCGCCGGTTCAAAATGGCCATGTTGCAGGTCATCAGTCCGGCTGGCCCCAATGTCGTGATCTGGATGTAGTTTACGCGTCTGAGCGTTGCAGCATACCAAACAGATCCCGTGGATCATCCGGGTCCGCTAACATATCAAGATCAATAAAGAATTCGGTGCCTTTGATGTGGTCGCGGATGTAACGCAGGGCGCTGAAATCCTCGATTGCAAAACCGACGCTGTCGAACAGAGTGATCTGCTTGTCGTCGCGGCGTCCCTTTTTCTGACCGCTGATCACTTCCCAAAGCTCGGTGACGGCAAAATCCTCTGGCATCTGCTGGATTTCGCCCTCGATCCGGGTTTGCGGTGGGAATTCCACAAAGACATCAGACCGGTTCAAGATGCCGGCGGCCAATTCGGTCTTGCCGGGGCAGTCGCCGCCGATGGCATTGATATGCACCCCAGCGCCGATCATGTTGTCGGTCAGGATGGTGGCGTTTTGCTTGTCGGCGGTGCAGGTGGTCAGGATCTGTGCGCCTTCAATGGCTTCCTCGGGGGAGCTGCAGCGCACAACATTGAGACCAAAAGCCCCCAGGTTGCGGGCGCATTTTTCTGTTGCCGCCGGGTCCTTGTCAAACAAGCGCACGGTTTTCAGCCCGCAGATCGCCTTCATCGCCAGGGTTTGGAATTCAGACTGCGCCCCGTTTCCAATCATCGCCATGGTGTCCGCGCCTTTTGGAGCCAGATACTTAGCCGCCATAGCTGATGTCGCGGCGGTACGCAGCGCAGTGAGCATTGTCATCTCGGTGAAAAGCACCGGGTAGCCAGTGTAGACATCCGCCAACAACCCAAAGGCAGTTACGGTTTGCAAGCCTTCGCTGGTGTTTTTGGGGTGGCCATTGACGTATTTGAACCCATAGGCCTCCCCATCAGAGGTGGGCATCAGTTCGATCACGCCGACATCTGAGTGGCTGGCAACGCGTGGGGTTTTGTCGAACAATTCCCAACGCTTAAAGTCCGCTTCGACGTATTCCGCCAGATCGCGCAGCATGGTTTCAATGCCAATGCTATGGACCAGGCGCATCATGTTGTCGACGCTGACAAAGGGAACGAGAGCTTTATGTGAGGGCGTGGTCATGGGATGGTCCTTTCGCGGGGGCTAAGGTGGATACCTGCCAACATGCAGCGCACCGAGCCTCCGGCTGTTTCGATGGTTGGAATGGAGAGTGGCAACAGGCTTGTGCTGCGCTCGATGATGCGGATTTGATCGGGGCGCAGGGCCTCCAGCGCACGGGAGGACAGGGCCAGCAGGGGCTTTGATCCCGTTAGCGCAAAGACATTACCGGCAAAGTTCCGGATCTGATCTTCCGTCAGGTCGATGACCTCATGGCCGGTTTCTGCCAGGCGCGTGGCAACTTCCATGCGCCGGGATGGATCGCTGATCATCGACAGGCAGATCATGGCAAAATCACTGCCAATGCCCATCAAAACATTGCTGTGATAAACTTCACGCCCTGCTGCATCGCGGGCCTCAAAGGCCATGGGTTCATAGTTGAAATGGGTGCAAAACCGCTCCAGCAGCACTGGATCGGCGCGGTTTGATTTCACCGTATAGGCAACCCGGCCAACATGATCGAGCACCATGGCGCCGGTGCCCTCCAGCGCCAGCCCGTCTTCTTCCAGTCCAGAGAAATCAATGACATCCTGCACCCGGTAGCTGCGCTTGAGCGCCTCTATGACATCCCAACGCCGTTCCAGACGGCGATTTGGGGCATGCATCGGGTAGATGGCAATATGACCACCGGAATGGGTTGAGAACCAGTTGTTTGGAAATACGCTGTCAGGTGTCGTGGTGCCGGTGTCGTCAAAGACATGCACACGTACGCCTGCGTTTCGCAGGGTTTCCACCGCGGTATCAAACTCTTGCAGCGCCTTCTTACGGGTGGATTCTGGGTCTCCGGCAGTGATCTGAAAGGCATTGTCCACCTGGGTGTCCGGGTTGGAACAAAAATTATGCGGCCGGATCATCACCACGGCGGTGGGGGCTTGCAGACTGTTCAAGTGTAGCTCCTGGTTGGCCGATCAAAGACACGGCGCCCGAGCGCAGAGGCGCAAAGGTCAACCATCAGATGGGCGGTGCGACCGCGTTCATCCAGAAACGGGTTCAGCTCTACCAGATCCAAAGAGGTCATCAGCCCGGAATCATGCAACATTTCGCAAACCAGATGGGCTTCGCGCACCGTTGCGCCACCCGGAACCGTGGTGCCAACAGCTGGCGCCACCGAGGGGTCCAGGAAATCAACATCCAGCGAGACATGCAGCAACCCATTGGCCGCCGCGACCCGCTTGAGAAACTGTGCCAGCGGCCCGGCGATACCATTTTCATCTATGTCGCGCATATCATGGCGGTGGATTGCGCTGGCTTCCAGCGCCTGACGCTCAGCACTGTCGACAGAGCGCAGCCCAATCATACAGATGTTGTCCTGTGGCACCGGGTGGGCCACCTCGGGAAAGCCGTCAAACCCACTGCGCCCGGTGAAATAGCCGACCGGCGTGCCATGCAGGTTGCCGCTGTCAGAGCTCTGCGGCGTGTGAAAATCCGTATGGGCATCCAGCCACAAAACAAAAAGCGGGCGTCCAACAGAAGCGGCATAGGCTGCCACACCAGACACCGATCCCAGCGACAATGAATGATCGCCTCCAAGGAAGATCGGCAAACCGTCGGCCATAGTCTGTTCGGCGATCTCCGCCAGTGCTGAGGTCCAGCCAATTGTCTGATTGGGCGCAAAAACTGCGCCAGATTCGGCATCGGGGGCATGTGGAGCAGGGGCGATATTGCCCAGGTCTGTCACTTGATGGCCAAGCCCGGACAGAGCTGCAGCCAGGCCCGCAGTTCGGTAGGCATCCGGCCCCATAAGGCAACCAGGCCGCCGTTTGCCGCTATCCACGGGGGCACCAACAAGGAAACAAGTCTTTTGCGTCACGGTAGAATTCTCCACGTCGAAATCAGTGAGATCTAAAAACCTCCGAAATGAGGTGATTGAAACCGATCAAATTGACCGATATGTTTAACTGACCAACAAAACGGAGTATTAAAGTGGATAAAACGGACGAAAGACTGATTGCAGCCTTGCGGCACAACGCCCGCGCCAGCCTGTCAGATCTTGCTTTGCAGCTGGATTTGTCCCGAACCACCGTGCGCGCTCGGATTGAGCGGCTGCAACTGCGTGGAGATGTACTTGGCTTTACGGTTGTTCTGAAAGAGGACGTGCTGCGCGATCCGGTGCGGGGATTGATGATGATCGGCATCGAAGGCCGCGGCGCCAGTCGCATTATTCGCCAGCTTCAAGGCCTGCCGGAGGTGCGTGCCATCCATACCACCAATGGACGCTGGGATCTGATTGTCGAACTGGGCACGGAAACACTGGAAACACTGGATGCCGCACTTGCAAAGATACGCACCTTTGACGGGGTGGTCAGCAGTGAAACAAATCTGCTTTTGGCAACCAAAAAGGACTCCTGAAACCAGACCTGGTGAACCGCGTGCCGCAAAGTGGTTCAGGGCTTGCTGCGCGCCGCCGCGATCCACAGACTGGCCAGGGCAAAGGAAATAATGGCGTTCCAACTGGCCATTGACAGGCTGAACAGCTCCCATGGCACCTCATCGCAGCGCACCAGCGGCGCCCCCATGATCTGTTCCATCAACTGTTCGGGGGACAAACCTCCTATTGGGCTTGAGGTACAGGTTGTCGGTCCCTCCCAATAGCCGCGCTCAACGCCGGTGTGGTAAACACCAATCCCGCCAGTGATCAGGGCGGCCAGGGCGCCAAGGTACAGCAGCGCCGTAAGGCCTGCGCCAGGCAATAAAAGGGCCAGAATTCCGATGCCGACCGCTGCCACATGCGGGTAGCGCTGCCAGTAACACATCTTACAGGGCGCCATTTCACCAATGTATTGAAACCCCAGCGCTCCCAGCATCATTGCGGCTGAGCCCAAGGTGGCGGCAAGGATCAGAATTCGTCGCATATCACAGGTACCTCAGCCCTAAAAATCCGCCAAACAGGAGCACGATAAAGACGGTAAAGACAAGCCCCATACGCTGCTCGATAAAGCCGCGAATGGGGGCGCCAAAGGCACGCAACAGTCCGGCCACGATAAAGAAGCGCAGCGCACGGGCCAAAACGGAGGTTGCCAGAAACGTCATTAGCGGCATGCCGGTCCAGCCCGACATGATTGTGATGACCTTATAAGGAAAAGGCGTGATCCCGGCCATCAGAACCGCCCAAAACCCGAAGTCATTGAATTTATGGTTGAACTCTTCAATTGCAGCGCCTTTTCCCATGGCTTCGAGGATCGGTTGGCCCAGGCTGTCATAGAAAAAGGCACCAATGGCATAGCCCAGCATGCCACCCGCAACGGAGGCGACCAGCGCAACTGAAGCGATCAGCCAGGCCCGGGAAGGACGCGCCAGTATCATCGGAATCATCAACACATCCGGCGGAATGGGAAAGATCGAACTTTCGACAAAGGAGACCGCAGCGAGCCACCACAAGGCATGGCGGTGATACGCGAGGGACATGGTTCGATCATATAGCCTGCGTAGCATTTGAAATACCTTTGCGTTTGCCCCTGCAACAGGGGCCTCGCATGGGCGCGCGAAGAGGTCAATAACAGTGCGCTGCCTGTGGTGGATTCTTGCCATTTTTCTGCATTCTATTAGGCATTTTCCTCTGGACCTCCGGTTCTGGCTTGGGTAGGAACGGGTCGTTGCCCAAGTGGCGGAATGGTAGACGCAGGGGATTCAAAATCCCCCGCTGGTGACAGCGTGCCGGTTCGAGTCCGGCCTTGGGTACCAAAATAAAAACAGAGGGTTAGAGAAATCTGCTCTCTGTTTTTTTATTGGGGGTGGTACTCGAGGGGTACTCTTAGACTTTCCACCCCTGTTTTCTAAGGCGAACGATTTTACTTGCAGCACCAGAACGGTCACGAATATAGATGTCTGTCGTGGTGCTTTGGGTGTGCTGAGCCGCATACTGGAGTGAATGAGGGTCAGCAAGCCCCTTTGCTTCGGTGATAGCGCCAGACAGGGTGTCCCGAATATGTAGCTCTTCTGGAAGGCCGAGATCCCGAACAATCGATTTGAACATACGGGTAATGACACTGTTCTTGGGTGGTTTCCCAGTCGACAGAACAATTACCGGGCCAGTACGATGCTGCTGAGGTACCTTCGCAAGACGGTCTCGAATATCAGACGTGTTGGCCAAATCGAAGGTGTAGGGTTCTGGTAGGCTATCCCTCGTCTTGCTGATCACCTTGGTAAAGGTTGTCAAATGGGTGTCGAACCTGTCCCAGGTGAGACCGTCGACCCACATTTGGCCATCTGATTGGATACCTCCTTCACGATTTCCCTTTGGTTCCCATTGACTGTGAACATCCACTCCTCGAAGCATAAACTCAAAGCGTATCAGAACTGCCAAAGCCACATGGGTCAGCCCGCGGCTATCCGCTTCCGCTACTACAGCATCGACCTGTGGCCGCGTGATGTACGTGCTTCTGCGAGAAGGTGATTTGATACGCATCTCGCCGCGAATTGCCTTCAGCGCACTGCACTGTGTTACACCAATCTTGATCCCGTGAGAGTTCACGATCCCCCAGTGGGTGAACCATTTTTTGATGAAGTTTGTGGAGCGACCCTTTCTTTCCATTGACTTTTTCCAGCTCATCATTCGGGAAAAATCAGTTTCCTGAATTAGGACCTCTCCAATGGCTTCCTCGATCTTGCCGAGAACCTTTAGGTAGTCCAGACGGGCGTTTGGTCGGACGTCATGGATCTGACTGTATTCATCAGATTTGTAGCGCCCAATTACCTTACTGTGTTTTAATCCGGGGGCATACAGCGGATCGCTATCATCCCACAATGAGCTTTTAAAAGCCATTTTCGTTCTCCTGGTTGGTTTCCGACAACCGCCCTGTGCGCGCTTTCACCTTTCTCGTGTTGCGTTCTCGCGCCCACGCCTCAATAGACTCACGATGCCGCATTCCTACGGCAGCATCAATCGGTGGAAATCCATATTGTGTTTCCAGTGTGTTAGAGTTCTTTCTTAACCAAGTGACATCGTGACCCAGCAACCGCGCCACTTCTTTCTCGGTTTCATAAAGACGTTGTGGAGGCATCACTGTGCCTCCTGTTCTGCAATGGCGCGGAGAGCGGCGCGAGCCATGTCAACGCACCACCCGCCCTGTTCGGTTGCCGCGCTAAACCAATGATCATCTGCCATTAATGGCCCATCGTGCATCGCTTTCGCCATTTGGGATACGTTCAGGTCATCTGCCAACAACACGTTTGCCGCCATGGCTGGGGTGATGGCGGGGCGGTTGTTCCAATCCTGTCCTGTTATGTATTAGTTTGGGCCCGTAGCTTGACAATCCAAGCACCAAGTTCCGACAATTTTGTCATCTCCCCCGCTTTTCAGGTTTTCACCCCCACAAAACAGGCATGGTTTAAGTGCTTCACTCATCCTTATGCCTCCTGGGTTGCCGGGCTATATACTGCGGGCAATCCGTTCTTTTCCTTGCTGATTTCGATTCTTCCGGCGCTGCCGAGCCAGTTCAAATCGCCTTGCAAAGTATGTCGATCCTTGCCAGTCACCTTGGCAATCTCCTGCATTTTCATAGGCTTGTTGATCGTTTTAACAATGGCCTCCCGTCGATCCGCGACCATCGTTCTTCGGGTAGCTTTCTTTTCCTTGGGATTCTTCCCTTTGGTGAAGCGGCGCGAGAGGCAATGGCCACGCCCGGAAAGCAGCCCCTTGGCAACCATGACGCCAGTCTTATTTTTCACCACATCCCGATCCTCAGAGATGGCTGCAGCAATTTGGTCGATGCTGAGCCACTTTCCTTCGACAGCAGCAACAATCGCCTCTCTGATGCGGGCATGCCGTTCATACGAACCGTTTGTTTGTCTGCCTGATGCGCGGATCTTTTTTTGACGACTGGCTTTGTTGGCGCGGCGCCCATCGCCTTAAGCATGGCGTTTTCCATGGCCCGCGGTGCGAGAAGGTACTGGCTCGTGTCCTGGGGAGGTTGGCTGGATGGCGAAGTGTATTGGTCGAATTGTTCGGAAAAGAGGTCCACTTGGGCCTCCACTGGTGATGTTCCTTTTTCAGTTAACGCGGATTGCATAGACCTCGACCGGATCGGGGCCGAAGTGCGGGTGCGTGATGGTGGTTTTGTGATAGCCAAGCCAAGGACGGGTAATCCTGCGGCTATGGTCACCCTTAGGCGGATATCTCCTGTCATGAAAGCAGTAGGCACCAGTGAGCTCTGATAAGTTAACAGTCACCCGACTCGATGATGGCCAGGTTCTACTCCTGAAGCCGATCCAGATACCTGTGGAGTAAGGTCGGTTTGTCGGTTGTTGAGCCCCATCTGTTCGTGTCTAGAACAGGTTCTCCTACGTAGGAGATTTATGGCAACTCTTGTCCGGATACATCTGAAGCATACTTGACCGAGCTTCTCAATTCGGTCAGGAACAGAGCGCATTTCCGATCTTTAGGCCCTTTAGTGATAGAACCAGCCATCATTTGATTTGGATCCATATTATGAAATATTCTCAAGCGACAACCCGAGCGAGGTTTGAAACCCTTGATGGCTTTCGCGGCATCGCGGCAACGGCTGTGGCGTTCATGCACTTCCAGGCGTTGCACCATTTCTATTCTGCTGATTTTGTTAGGCATAGCTTTCTGTTTGTAGACTTCTTCTTTGTGCTTTCAGGGTTTGTTATTTCATTTGCATACTCAAAACGGATAACTAATGGATTGTCGTCACTGCAATTCATGGTGAGGCGTTTTGGGCGGCTTGCTCCCTTGAATTTGGCTGTGCTGTTGGTCTTGATTTTGGCCCAATGCGCCGCTCTATTGGTTTCTAACGCAGGAGTGACGTTGCCAAAGTCGCCATTCACCGAGAATTGGGACGTCGCAGCAATTCCAACAAATATTTTCTTTCTGCAAGCATTTGGTATACACGATACCGGAACATGGAACCTGCCTAGCTGGTCAATAGCAGCGGAGTTTTGGGCGTATTTAACATTTGCAATCGTGTTGATACGTGCTCGTAGTCTGTATATTTTCGTGTCACTAGTTTTGATTGCAGGTGCCATTTTCGTTTTGATTGTGTTGTCGCCCGACTATATTGTTGCAACATATGATCTTGGGTATTTCAGATGCGTCGCTGGTTTTTTTGCTGGTGTAATTGTGCACCGATTTTGGCGAGACAATAGTTTAAGTAAATTTGTAGCGACGATTTTGGAAATTATTATTCTGTCTGTTGTCGTTATATTTGTTGTTTATGCATGCGGTAGGCCAGCTAGCTTTGCTGCACCGCTAGTTTTTGCGATTGTTGTGTGGGTGTTTGCCAGCGAGAGGGGAGCACTTCATTTCTGCTGCGAGGGACTGTGTGTCAATCTTTGGGGCGGTCGGGGTGATTTTTTATGCAAGTTAGTATAAAGAAAGATGGCACCTCAATTGCTCTGTTCTTGGCCCTAACGGTCGCAGCATATACTAACCTAGGAAT
Organism: uncultured Pseudophaeobacter sp.; assembly: GCA_905479575.1. Classification (GTDB taxonomy): domain Bacteria; phylum Pseudomonadota; class Alphaproteobacteria; order Rhodobacterales; family Rhodobacteraceae; genus Pseudophaeobacter. The sequence continues at coordinate 52,921 of CAJQNB010000032.1, read as the reverse complement.
AAGCATTGGCGGTTACGTGGCAGGCGCGATTCTTAGTTTGCTTGGTCTTGCGGTTTTTGCTCTCAAGTCTCGAAATGGTCTAATAGACAACCGTGGAAAGGCATTCAGCAGTGTTGTTTGGATTTTCCTTTCGTGGTTTTTGGGATTGGTTTTTGATCCACTTTTTTCTGACAACTTGGAACAAGTGAAATCACTTGCACTCATGTTCTCAGCTCTAATCGTGTTTGTTTCTGTCTTCCGTCTCATTGAAGAAATCGGCGTCGAGAAGTTTTCTAGGATCGCTCGACTATTAGTAGTGGTAACCCTGTTGGGCTGCGCGTTGGAGGTCTACACCCCATTCACCACTGACGGCGTGCGGGCAGCTCTTTATGGTGAAAGCCTACTTTATGCTTCGGATGCTAGGGACATAGAGATTTTTTTGCAATATTCGCCCAAAGTTCTTCACTCAAGAACCTTCGCATGTAGCAAAATTTGTGACTTTCATGACATGCGCATTTGGTCTCAGTTCGAAGGGGACTAAACTGCAAACGATGGTCATGTTTGTCGCCGGGCTATTGTTGACCGGCTCGCCTTCGATGTTCTTTGGTGTGATGATCTATCTTCTAGGCCTTCACTATCGGCATTTTGGGCGCAACGCCGCTCATCGACTGGTGGCTGTGGCCATTGTTTGTCTACTGTTGTTCATATACCTAAATCTGCCATACTTTGCGCAATTTGTCCCAATAGCGCGCGCGCAAAGCATCGCAAACAATACTGATGTCAGTACCTTATTGAGAAGTTCGGGACCAGCTGAGATAGCACTTCGCACGATGATCCGATACCCGCTGGCGGGAACGGGCATCGGTGCTAGAGAACTCGTGCAGGACATTGTGATCGAAGTCTACGCGAAAAACCCTTACGTGTTCATTCAGCGTTTCATACTTAATCCTGGATACTCTGGTTGGGGATCTGCTCTTTTTGAACTGTTTGTCTATGGCGGTGTTGTTTTCAGTGCTGTCCTTGTAGCGCTTTACATACGACTGTTTTGGGGAATGACTGGGGTGCTGTTCTTCCCAACGGCTGCCGCGACGCTAATTTTGCTTTCGGACGCTGGTTTTGTAGCCCCTAGGGTGTGGTTTTACATCGCTCTTGTCTTGGCGTCATCCCATGTTGGTTTGAAGCTAACAGAGCCGTTGAAACGTAGGAGAATTAGGTTCACCCTTTCGACAAAGACTAGTGGATTCTCTTAGCAATGTAACCGGTTGTGAGCTGCATGGGATGCGCCAGATCGATGGCAACGGGATCAAAACCCCGCTGCGGGTTTGGGCGAAGTAGTTGTTGTACCAAGGCGAAGACTTTTCCGCCTTGGTACTATTCTTTGAGTACCACCCCATTGAAATCATTAGAAAACTTATGATTTTAAAATCCCCCGCTGGTGACAGCGTGCCGGTTCGAGTCCGGCCTTGGGTACCATATTCTTCAAGGGCTTGCGTTATTACGTTAATGCAAGCCCTTGAGAGCCTCCTCACAAGTTCCCCCAGCAGTTCCCCCATTCCCTTTTCGTTCACGTTCTGTCGCGTCGGCTTTGGGCCTGTTTTGAGAGCCTTCTCTGCGATGCACGCTGGCGATACTTTTGAACCATGGCTAGAGTTTTGTGGCCTGTCACTGATTGAATTTGCGCACCGAATGCAACCACAATGGGGCCCGCATGGAGAGGGACTAGGGGCCTGCCACGACGTCGCGCCGGAGACGCGCAAGGGAGGGTCGGGGCAGGCACATTCCCGCCTGTCAGATCTAGTTCCAGCACCCCGCAAAACACGAAAAGGCCTCAGTGGCGAACGCTTGCGGACTGTGACGGTGGCTATGATTTGTCTGAGCCAGTTTCTGTCGATCCAGAAAACTGATCGCGGCGCTTACAGATCCTGAATTTGAGCGTTTTACGCGCATAGTGTAGCAATTTTCCAAGGCCGCAGCGCACGCATTTTTTGACCGCTACGTGCATGTAGATCCCGCCCACATATTGGGAGGGGCTGCCCCCTGCGTCCTCCTGTTCTCCGGTTTGCCTTGACGCGTGATCGCTCTCACTTACCAAATACCTACGGCGAGCGGAACGCCTTCGCGGCCCGTTTCATCATTGCGAACAGTGATAGCGCCACTGTCGCTAAGCTATCCAAAAGTTGGGAAAATAGATTGACAGGTTACACAATTTCGCTGGGAAACATCATGCACGTGATTAGAAGCAGTCGCGTCGATTTTCCCTCCGCGGAACTCACAGCGCTTCAAGAGCAGTTCAGATACCAGTTGACGCGATTTTCTTCCGAAAAGGGGAAAGATATTTTCCGCAGCGGAGGCTTCCAGCGCACAGGCAGCACTTGATAGTACAACGGGTTACGCCGCATATATTGGTTCGGAGCAGCTAGGCCTAGCCGCGTTTAACCGCCCCCGGCTGCGGCTTCGTGAAAGTGCAAACTTCTCGAAAATCAGTATCATGTTTGTGAAAGTCATTTTATTAGGTACATATTATGGAAATCCAGTTTGGAACAACCTTGTTGCCGAATGCAGATGATCTTCGGGAAACGATCACGCGATTATTCTGCAGGCTTGAGACCTCATTGTGGCACCTGCTGCTTGAGGTTTGGGACGCACCCGAAAACACAGCGAGAGCAGAAGAAAAAATCAAGCGTATTTTCTCCGATCACAGGCGCCCCGATAGCCTTGTGTTTGCCGCCCATGACGCCATGTTGAACGCAGCACTCGCGCAGGACGAACCCAGATTTGAACAGGCCTGCCTGCAATTCCTACAGCTCCCCGATCCGGTCGAGGCGACCGGCCTCAGGGTACTCGGCCTGTCGGAAGAAGAGCTGGGACTCGGTGCATGTAACCTTCTTCGTCGTGTGTTTCGTGATGATGTCGGGCTCACAGCCGATCTGAGCGCTCCCGGCGCCGAGGAGAAGAAACAAGCTGCTGCCAAGATCAAACTAGCGATAAACACGCTGGAACAGTACGCGCCCAATTGGGCAAAGGAGTTCGATCTCCTCGTGTCGCAGGTATACCTTGCCGTTAACCGGGACCCCAAGAAGAGCGGCTTTGGCGGCGCCACGGTCTTTGGGGCTTTTGGTTCCATCCTCGTGAACTCTGACAAGATTGATATTCTACCAACGGTTTTGATGACGCTGGTGCATGAAAGCTCTCATGCCAAACTGTTCCTGTATCACCTGGATGACCCTGTCATCCTGAATGAAGATACTGAACTCTTCAGCTCTCCCCTCCGCTCCACGCCGCGCCCGATGGAGGGGATTTTCCATGCGGCCTGGGTCTCGGCACGCATGGTGCAATCTGCGAGGGCTATGCTCGAAAACGGCTTTAGCGGGCCGGATGCCGAAGAGCTGCGCCGCCAATGCAGGCAGGCGGTGATCATCTATCGGGATTGCGCTACTCAAGTTGAACGACATGCGCGTTTGACGCCGCTGGGACAACAGTTGTTTGATGATGCACAAAGGGCAATGTCAGATGCCTGCTCCTGAAACCATCGGCGCGGCCTTTCTGAAACAGGTCGAAACAAACCCAGGCACCATACTTTTCGAAACTCGGCGCGGAACAGGGGGCGGCTCCCTCACCTACGCAGACTTCAAAATGCGCATCGAGTTGACGATGTTAGCTTTTGCCAGAAAAGGCGTTTCTGCTGGCCAGGTGGTAGGGCTTGCCAACACCAACCAGATTGACACGTTCGCTGCAATTTTTGCGCTATGGGCATTGGGGGCGTCGCCTCTGGTGCTCGATTTCAGAAGCCCGCCTTCGGACATTTTGGAAAGGGCTGCGAGGTCGCGCGCTGTATGTATCTTTTCAGACTTTCGGAAGCTGACGCAGAACGAAGGGGTTCTGGAGGCTCCCAGGGTCGGGGAGGTGACTAAAACTTCGGGAGGGCTGATTTTTCCGGCCACGCCGCATGTCACCGCAGATTTCATTATGAGTTCTGGAACAACCGGGGTTCCGAAACTGCACCCTTTATCACATGAAGAGCTTTTGAGTGCCATTGACCGGATGGCCGTGGGCGGAGAAAGAGGCCATTGGGGAAATGCAGTGTCCTGTCTCAATCTCAGCTTTCCGGGAACGCGCTATATCTGGTTCCGCAACGCGCTCAGCGGGCGCAAGATCATCACTGTCCCGGTGTTCTTCGACTATGGGGAACTCGATGCGGCTCTCTTGCATGAGGATGCAGAAGAAGTCACTTTGCCGCCGGTATTGATCCGCGGTCTGGTCCAGCACATCAAGGCGCAAGGGTTGGTCGGGGACGGGCCGCGCTATGACAGGCTGGTCAAAATGCAGAGTATCGGCGGCCCGCTGCTTGGCCCGGTTCTTACAGAAGCCAAGTCCATCCTGTCCGACAAGCTTTGCGTTACCTATTCTTCGACGCAAACGGGCATCATATCCCGTCTGGAAGGGGATGCGATTGACAGCCATCCAACCTCCGTTGGAAAACCGCTTCCACATTATCATATCAGGATCGTCGATGACGAAGGCTGCCCACTGCCCAACAACCAGGTTGGCCATATTGAAGCGCAGGTCAATGGCAATGCCGCTCGGCCTGGTGATCGTGGCTACCTGGACGACGAAGGGTATCTCCATGTTGTGGGGAGAGTTCAGGAGTACTTTTGCCGAAACGGCATTTCCTTCAACGCACCAGACCTCGAGAACCGGATCCAGGACGTTACCGGCGCGGCGCTTTGTTGCGTGATTTCTATCCCGAGCGAGGCCGGTGATGAAGATCAGATCGTTGCGGTCATCGAAGCCGAGCCAAGCCACATAAGCGAAGTCAAAACCCGATTGAGAGCCCATCTGTCGCCGCTGACAAGGCCGGACAAAATCGTACTGATGCGGGTGCTTCCAAAGACATCTGGTCTCAAAATCGCAAGGGCACAGTTGGGTCAGATGATCGAAGAAACACCAGAGGTATGCCATGCCATTTGAACTGAGCACCTGCGTCGAAGACGCCTTTAAAACCTGCTTTCCCGATGCCGAGGTATCGCAGGACAGTGATTTTTTCGATCTAGGTGGGGATTCCCTGAAAGCGGTTGACCTGTGTCGTCTTATTGGAGGCCCCCTCGGCATGGAGGTTCATCCATCCATTCTGTTTTCTCATTCCACCCCGGCAACGCTTACAGATGCTCTTCGGCGCGAATGCGGGTCCCTATGAAATTTTCGATGTTCGCGATGAGGTAGGGGAGGTTTTCAGCCTCGAAGTATTTGCCATGCCCACAGGGCAGGCTGGCTTGCTCATATACTGGAAACAGGTTTTCTACCCGCTGCTCGGTCATGCTCTGATCCTGCAGGAAGGGGTTTCGTTCCGGTGCCTCCGCGCCGAAATTGAGCAACGCCGGAACGGGTATTGTGTAGTCGGGAATGGCATCAATCGCGGCTACGGATTTTATGTCATGTCCAAGTTCCAGCAGGCGCCGTGCCAAACAGATTGCAAATGGCGCTCCTTGGCAATTTCCACCAACAACCGCAATCTCCTTGGGCAACATGCCAGTCAAAGCGTCCGCAAGATGGTTCGCCATGTTGGCACCAATTTCATCCCGCTCAGGCGATGGTTTCATGATGAGGTTGAGAGAGCGAAGCGCAAAAAACGGCCGCTCCGGATCCAGTGCTGCATGGAATCTTGCGGGTTCGTGCGCCGCATTGAAAAACCATAGGATCGGCGCGAGAGATCCGGATGAATTCAGGTACCTTACAACCCCTCGGGGGCCGACGGCCCGGCCTGGCCAATTGTCGGACAAACGCGAAATCGAACGAAAAGTTTCGTCGATCTGTGTGTCTGAACTCATCATAAGGTTTCTTGTTTCTGCGATATTGTGGGCAAGCTCTACTGGTGCTTGCGACGGCCCGATAGTTCGCAGGCCGCCGCTTTCTTCAGAATTCGGAATATCGTGCCGGATTGGCTTAGAAGCCACTGCCCGGTGGGGCTGGTTCACCGACTTTCGGAGCGGCTGCTGCCTTGCTGCCCTTCAATGTCAGGATTTTATTGGGATTCAATTTCATGGTAACTTCCTCTTTCAAAAGGTTTTGATCACACAAAGATTTTCTGTCGGCTGTTTCAGCGGAGACAGACAAAACGTTTCAACTCGCCGTGTCAATGAGGTTTTGCCTCTTATCAATAAGGGGCTCATATCGGCGCTGAAAAGGCTGATATGAGGTAGCCTGTCGAGGCTAGGGGTGCGATCGGGTGCTGCCTAATTGGCCTGTGCATAGACTGGCTTGCTGCATTATTGAAATCCAAATTTATTTTAGTTGATGGAAATTTCTGCACACACCTTAGCGCCGAAAAAACCTAAGTTATTTAAAATTAAACACCTTTTCAGCATCAATGAAGCCAAGATTCACATCTGAGCTGCCGCAATCTGCGCCAAAAGATACTCTACTGAATTGCCCATTGGTAGCACCGTGGACGGTGCGCGATACTACAATCGCCGACGCGCCGTGAACAATCACCAGCAGCCGAGAGCGGTGCGCGGCTTTTATGATCTGTTCAAAGAGATGTGCGGCCATAATCTGCAAAGGCTTGCTTGACCTCACTCATCTGGTCTGCGCCCAGGAGTTTTGGGCTGCCTATTGTAAGAGAGGTCACATAGCCCTTGGCCAGGGTTTCGAGCTCCATCATCCGCCACAGCGCAGTCTGCAGGCTGTCGCCGGTAACCACTGCGCCGTGGTTGGCCATCAGGCAGGCTGATCTGTGATGCAGGGCCTGAACCACCAGACGCGACAGCTCCTGGCTGCCAAAGAGCGCATAATCGGCCACAGGGACGTCATCGCCACCAAAGGCCGCCACCATATAGTGGCAGGCCGGGATCGGCTGATGGTTCATCGCCAGCGCGGTGCAAAAGGTGGGGTGGGCGTGAACCACGGCCATTTCAGAGCGCTTGGCCAAAAGAATATCCCGGTGAAACTGCCATTCCGACGAGGGTTTCATCTGGCCTGTGCGCATCTGAGAGCCATCCAGTGGCATCAGCACCAGCATGTCGGGGCGCATCTTTTCATATTCCACCCCAGAGGGCGTGATCAGCATGCCCTCGGTGGTGCGCAGCGAAATATTGCCGGACACACCTTGATTGACGCCCGCAGCTTGCATCGCCAGACAGGCGTCAATGATGGATTGCCGGGTGGCAGTGTCATCGCAATAGGGCCTAGACATTGGCGGAGACCTTTGCCGTGGCGGCAGGTGGGGCCATATCCGGGAACAATGCCGCCAGTCCAGCCTCAGATGCGGCGCAGACGCCACGTTCGGTGATCAGGCCCGTCACCAGATGATTGGGGGTCACATCAAAGGCCGGATTGCTGACAGAAGTCCCCTCCGGTGTCACCTGTACGGTCGATATTTCGCCTGTATCTGTACGGCCCTGAATATGGCTTACCTCTGCTGCGGCGCGGTCTTCGATTGGTATTTCCGAGATCCCGTCCAACACCGTCCAGTCGATCGTGGGTGAGGGCAGGGCGACATAAAAGGGAATATTGTTGTCTTTAGCCGCCAGAGCTTTGAGATAGGTGCCGATCTTGTTGCAGACATCCCCCTGCCGGGTGGTGCGGTCGGTTCCGGTGATCACCATATCAACCAACCCGTGTTGCATCAGATGCCCGCCGGCGTTGTCCGTGATGTAGCTATGGCTGATGCCATGGCTGCCCAGCTCCCAGGCGGTCAGCGCCCCCTGGTTGCGGGGGCGGGTCTCATCCACCCAGACATGCAACGGGATGCCGGCATCATGGGCGTGGTACATCGGGCTGGTGGCGGTGCCCCAGTCAACCGTAGCAATCCAACCGGCGTTGCAATGGGTCAGCAGGCGCACCGGGCTATCGTCACTTTTCTGGGCGGCGATGTCTTGGATCAGTTTTAACCCGTGTTCACCGATGCGGCGGTTGATCTCCACATCTTCGTCAGCGATTTCATGCGCCAGAGACAGCGCAGCCTGGCGACGCTGCTCCAGAGGCATGCCCAGCAACAGATTCCGGCACCGGTTCAAGGCCCACCTGAGGTTAATGGCGGTGGGGCGGGTTTGATTGAGGGCCTCCCAGGCCTGTTGCAGTGCGGCGTCGCTAGGATCCTGGCGCATGGCCAGCGCCATTCCATAGGCGGCCGTGGCCCCAATAAGAGGCGCGCCGCGCACATGCATATCCTTGATCGCACTGGCAAAACCCTGCAGGCTGTCCAGCTGTTCGATCCGAAAGTCATGGGGCAGCCATCTTTGATCAATGATTTGCAGGGCCTCGGCGTCAGTGTCCCACCACAGGGATCTATAGGGCGTGCCGTCAACTTTCATGAGTGATCTCCGCAAGGGCGTAACCTGCAAGTGCTAGGCGCAGGTCGCAATAAAGTGGTACAGCCAACCTGGCTGATTTTGATTGTACCTTTATGACAGATCTAAAGGTGGCAGTGCGACCACTTCTTCATAAAACATACCACAGAGGCGTGTTCTGACCCTCCCCGGTTCCTTTGCTTTGTCGACCTGTCTGGCTCTCTGGTCGGCTTTGTTTAGCCCTTTGGTGCGGCGATCTAGGCGCCCGTGTTGCCTGCCTGCAGGCCCCGCTCAAAGGCGGCAGTAAGAATGATCTGCCACTTTCGCGAGGGTGGGCAGTATTCAGGCTTCAGATCAATGGGGGGACAGCAAACCGGGGGCACCAAACCATCGGCGCCCTCGATAGACGCCGCTGATAGGCATCTATCGAGGGCGCTGAAGTCTTTTACCTTAGGGTTGTCTGCGACCAAGTTGCTAAGTAAGATCAAATGGCTCGCGGTTAGGCTGTACCGTTTGGTTCGCGGCACTTTTACCAATGAGCGGCATGAGACAGTAATTGATCTGGAAAACGAATGCTTCGTTCTGATTTTCCACCTAATCCCCGCAGAACCCACCGGCGACCCTTAATCAGGCCGAGTTCGCTCTTGCACTAACCTGCGGCAATCTGCCACACTGCTGCGACTCTTGAGGGGGAGGGCACAGGGGAAAATTGGCGGGCTTTTGTCACATGCGAGAAAAGTGCCGTCTCATCCACATCGCTTGATTTTGAAGCGCTTGACAGGTCGGGACCGCAAGGGGCTAGCTTGGGAGAGTGCAATATGATCACCCCTCATTCATTCTGTTGGCCGCGTGGTACTGGATGAAACAAGAGTGAGTGCATGCCTATCGCCGTTCCAACGTAGAGCGGTGAAATTTCATGAAAAACATCGTGGGAGAAAACCAAACATGAAACATACAAAACTAACCGTGGGTGCCTTGGTCACGGCGGCCTTTATGGCCCCGGCTGCGCAGGCGCAGGAGTACATCACCATCGGCACCGGTGGTGTAACAGGTGTGTATTACCCAACCGGTGGCGCGATTTGCCGTCTGGTGAACAAGAGCCGCAAAGAGCACGGGTTCAAATGCGCGGTGGAATCCACCGGTGGCTCCGTCTACAACATCAACACCATCCGCGAAGGCGAATTGCAGTTTGGCGTTGCCCAGTCTGACTGGCAGCACCATGCCTATCACGGAACCTCCAAGTTCTCTGAAAAAGGCCCCTATGAAAGTCTGCGCGCCGTCTTCTCTGTGCATCCCGAGCCCTTTACCGTTGTGGCACGGGCCGGCGCCGGCATCACCACCTTTGACGATCTGAAGGGTAAGCGCGTCAACATCGGCAACCCGGGCTCTGGTCAGCGCGGCACCATGGAAGTGCTGATGAATGCCAAAGGCTGGGGCATGGAAGACTTTGCACTGGCGACCGAGCTGAAAGCGGCTGAACAGTCCGCAGCTCTGTGTGACAACCAGATCGACGCCATGGTCTATACCGTTGGCCACCCTTCCGGTTCGATCCAGGAAGCCACCACAGCCTGTGATTCCGTCCTGGTAACCGTTGATGGCGACGCTGTGACCAAACTGGTTGACGACAACGCCTTTTACCGTACCGCCACCATCCCCGGCGGCATGTACCGCGGGTCGGATGCGGATACCCAGACCTTTGGTGTTGGCGCGACCTTTGTCTCCTCCACCGATGTTCCGGACGAGGCCGTCTATGCGGTTGTGAAATCGGTATTTGAAAACTTTGACGCCTTCCGCAAACTGCATCCTGCCTTTGCAAATCTGAAGGCTGAAGAAATGATCGCCGATGGTCTGTCTGCACCGCTGCATGACGGCGCGGCGAAATACTACCGTGAAAAAGGTTGGATTGAATAATAAATCCAACGACATAGGAAGGGGCGCGATTTCGTGCCCCTTTCAATTTACGAAGGGGACCCCCCCAAAACCAATAATATCAGACAGGGTCCGAAACTGGGGGCTTTCTCCATAGGGCGGATCACTTCTGTATGGGAGATTATCCATGACATCCGATGCTCAGGGAAATCGACCGCTTAGCGAAGATGAACTGCAGGAACTGGTTGCCTCCTCCGATGCGGGTGCGCGCAACCCGGTCGGAGCAGTGGGTCTCTCCCTTGCTGTCATCGCTGTTAGCTGGTCCGTTTTTCAAGTCATTCTCGCCTCACCGCTGGCAAACTACCTGCTACCGGGCGCGGTCAATAATAACTCGCGCCTGATCCATCTCGCCTTTGCGCTGATGCTGGGCTTCATGGCCTATCCAGCGATGGGCCGCGAAAGCCGCAATCTGATTTCCTTTGCCCTTGGGCATTTGGGCACGGTTCTGGGGCTGGGGGCCTTTACGGTCGCAGTGATGATCACGGTCTCGCCGGATATCTCCATCAATGTGGCTGTGGCAATTGGCGCAGTGGTTGCGCTGGCGCTGGTGGCGCCAACCTTCCTGAATGGATCTGGTGTCGCGAGTGGCGTGGAACGCCTCGTCAGTGCCCTTGGTATGTTCGCCGCGATTGTGGTGTTGTTTTACAGCGCCTTTGCCATTCTGGGCCAATACCTGCTGGACGGCTGGAGCAGCACCCTGCAGGCTGTCGCGCTGATACTGGCCCTAGCGATGGGCGCCTGGTTTGTGCTGTCCTATGTGCGTCAATGGAAACCCCCCGAAGGCGGTTTTGTCCCGGTTCAGGACTGGGCTTTGGCGGGCGCCGGGGTTTTTGTCGCCATCTATGGCTATCTGAACTATCAAAAGATCGTCGACAGTGGCGGCCTGGCGGATGACATCGACAAGTTTTACGCCCTTGCGGGCCTGTTGATCCTGTTCGAGGCGGCCCGCCGCGCACTGGGGCCGGCCATGGCGATTATTGCCACGATTTTTCTGGCCTACGTTTTCTTCGGCTCCTCTGACTGGGTGCCAGAAGTCATTCGCTGGAAAGGCGCAAGCCTGAAAAAAGCGATGAGCCATATGTGGATCACCTCGGAAGGTGTCTTTGGTATCGCACTTGGGGTCTCGACCAAATTTGTCTTTCTTTTTGTGCTCTTCGGCGCTCTTCTTGATAAGGCCGGGGCAGGGAACTACTTTATTAAAATGGCCTTTGGCGCGCTGGGTCACCTGCGCGGTGGTCCGGCCAAGGCGGCCGTTGTTGGCTCTGCTGCGACCGGTCTGATCTCTGGCTCTTCGATTGCCAATGTGGTCACCACCGGCACCTTTACCATTCCGCTGATGAAGCGGGTTGGCTTCTCGTCAGAGCAGGCCGGATCGGTCGAGGTGGCCTCGTCTGTGAACGGGCAGATCATGCCGCCGGTGATGGGGGCTGCGGCCTTTTTGATGGTGGAGTATGTCGGCATTTCTTATGTCGAGGTGATCACCCACGCCTTTCTGCCGGCGGCGATTTCCTATATCGCACTGGTCTATATCGTGCACCTGGAGGCGGTGAAACGCAACATGCCAACCCTGGGCAACCGCGAAGTCCACATGACCCGCACCATTCTTGGCATGGCCAGCTTTTTCGCAGTCTTTGCCGGACTGTGCTACGGCAGTCAGTTCCCGGTGGAGGCAGCCTATAGGTGGGTGCCCAGTATTGCGGGCGTTTTGATGTTTGGCGTGGTCTTTGCGATCTATGTGGCTCTGGTGGCCCTGGCCTCCAGCATTGATGATCTGGAACCGGATGACCCCAACGCCAAAGAGGTCGAACTGCCGGAAATCGCCAAGATCTACAAAGCAGGTTTGCACTATATGCTGCCCATCGTGGTTCTGGTGTATTTCCTGATGATCGAGCAAAAATCCCCGGGGCTTTCGGCCTTCTGGGCCACGGCGCTGCTCTTTGTCATCCTGTTGACCCAAAAACCGATCAAGGCGTTTTTCCGCAAACAAAGCAATATCGTAGCAACATTTGTTGAGGGGTGCCACGACCTGTGGAGCGGCTTGATTGACGGCTCTCGCAATATGATCGGTATCGCCCTTGCAACGGCGACGGCCGGAGTGATCGTGGGCACGGTAACGCTGACAGGTGTGGGTCAGGTGATGGCCGATCTGGTGGAAACCATGGCCTATGGACTCACCTATCTGAGCGCAATGGCGGTTCACGCGATCAGCCCGCTGACCGATTTTGTTGGCATTACCAGCTTTCAGGGCACCGTGGCCGAACGCGCCGCAGACATGACCGGGACCATTCTGGTTTTTGTTCTGCTTTGTGTTGGTCTGTTGTCTTTGGTGCTGGGCATGGGGTTGCCCACAACCGCCAACTATATCGTTGTCAGTTCGCTGATGGCGGGGGTTGTGGTGGAACTAGGCGCGCAGTCTGGTCTGATCGTGCCACTGATCGCGGTGCATCTGTTTGTGTTCTACTTTGGGATCATGGCCGATGTGACGCCACCGGTGGGGCTTGCCAGCTTTGCGGCTGCCGCTGTGTCCGGCGGTGACGCCATCCGTACTGGTTTTGTCGCCTTCTTTTATAGTTTGCGAACAGTGGCTTTGCCCTTTGTCTTTATCTTCAACACGGACCTGTTGTTGATAGATGTCACCTGGACCCAAGGCATATTGGTTGCCATATCCGCTACCATTGCCATCCTGGTCTTTACCGCTGGCACCATGGGCTACTTTGTCACCCGCAGTAAGATCTATGAAAGCTTTCTGTTGGTCTTTGTCGCCTTTGCGCTGTTCCGTCCGGACTTTTTTATGAACCGGATAATGCCGGCCCACACGGAAGTTGCTCCAACCGAACTGGTGCAGGCGCTTGGGACGGCTGAGGCGGGGCAAGAGCTGCGCTTGACCATCGAAGGGCCTGATTTTGACACTGGTGAAATTGCCTCAACAACGCTGATTGTCGAAGCGATCGAAGGCTTGGATGGCGCTGCTTTGGCTGAAAAGGCCGGGCTGATCCTGTTGCCCGAAGGCAGCCAGATGAACCTGGATGCACCGGGCTTTGGCACCCCGGCGGAACAAGACCTGGGCAGCTTTGACTTTTACGGGGACAGCCCTGTTTTTGTGAAGGAAATCCTGGCACCAGTTGATCAGCTGCCCAAGGAGTTGGTGTTCATTCCAGCGCTGTTGCTGCTGGGTCTGATAGCCATGATGCAACGCGGCCGCGTCCGCAGAGAAGGAGATCCAGCATGATCAAATCTGTCCTGTGCGCGGTGGAGCTGAGCGACAAGGCCACTGATAAAATGGTACTCGAACAGGCGGCCAGAATGGCCGACCTGGACGGGGCGCAATTGGATGTGGTGAATGTTCTGCCTGACTTTGGCGAAAGCTGGGTTTCTGGGTTCTTTGAAAGCCACCACCATGAAAAGGCAGTCGAGGAAACCACAGCCACGCTCAAAAGCATCTGCGCCGAGATCCTGGGGCAAGAGCGCAATGCCAAGATCCGCCATGTGGTTGCCACCGGCACCGCCTATCAGGAGATCCTGAAGGTGGCCGAGGCCGCTGACAGCGACCTGATCGTGGTTGGGGCGCATAAGCCTGATCTGAAGGACTATTTGCTGGGCCCCAATGCGGCCCGGGTCATCCGTCATTCAGAGTGCTCGGTCTTTGTTGTGCGCGGGCCAAAAGCCTGACGACCCAACCTGAAGACCTGGTTTGAAAATCAAAAAAGGGGCGCTTTGAGGCGCCCCTTTTTTCTGGCTATTTTTACTGTGCGCTATTCATAGCCGGTCATTTCCAAATAGCCGGTGCTACTGTGACTGCCAGATACCGTCACCGGACCTTCCCAATAGGCAAAGGCAACATCCATCCAGCTTTGTGGGTTAAGCGCCTCAACTATAAGGGAAACATTCCTTTCAGGCAGGTCGACTTTCCAACGGGTTGGAATGCTCCGCCCCTTGACCTCAACCTGGGCCAGCGGTTCCGCCTGAAACACTCCCGGAGCCAAAGGCGTGACCTCGCCAGTGGCAGAAATCCAGGTGCCGGAACGGAAGTCCTCGGCCCCGTTGGCACCGCGCAGGACAAAGCCCATCAGCTTATCCCCGCTGTCAAACCGCAGCGAAAACCAATCCCAGCCTTTTTGGTTCTCTGACAGCGGCTGGCTGGACCATTCGCGATCCAGCCAGCCATCGCCAGTCACAGCAACGGGCCCAGAGGGCAGGGTGAGACTGCCGTTGATTTGGTAATTTGGCTGCGAATAATAATAGCTTGCCTGACCTTCGGGGGATTTCACCGAATAGCCCTGCTCACCTTGCAAAACCAATGGCGCCGTGGTCTTGGCCGAGAGCTCATATGAGAAACTGTCACCCGCGGCTGAGAGATCAAGCTGGGACAGGTCATTTGCTCCTGCCATTTGCCAATCGTCAATCCAGGCCTGAAAGGGCGCTGTGGTGACGCCGGCCTGGCCAATGCCCCCACGCGCCAGACGCTCAGCTGAGAAATGAGCAGTGGCGCTGGTCAGCCCGGCATGTCCCATCCAAATCTGCGGGCTTTGCCAACCTTCTGCCTCGCCGGGGGCAAGCGCACTGCGAAACAGCGTCCATTGAATGCCATAGCTTTGCCCGGTTTCGTCCTTAAGGTTGGCGGTCAAATACCACCATTCAATACGAAAATCAGGATGCGCTCCGTGGTCCATGGGAAATTCCAGGCGGTGGTCGGGATGGGGAATTGCAAAACCTTCAGCCGCAGTCCCGAGGCCGGCAAACCCCTGGGACAAGGCCGGTCCGGCAACAAGCAAATTCAGACAGAGCAGCAGGCGGCTAACGTTCACTGGAAAAAACCTTTAAGAGTGCACTGGGCTGTAGGCGGAACAGCCGCCAGGCTGGCAGTAGCGCCGCCAGCAAAGCCGCCAAAAGCGACAGGATGACCAGCCACAGCCAGTCCAGCGGAAACAGATAGATCGGTAGCCGCCAGCCAAAGGCCTCTGTGTTGATCACCACCAACAAGGCCCAGGACAGTACCAACCCCAGCGGCAGCGCCAAGAGGGCCGTCAAACCCGCCATCAGGAGGCTGCGCGCGATGTCGATCTGCGCCAGCGTCCGGCGACTGACCCCCATGGCCCAAACCGGACCCAGTTGCGGCAGGCGCTGGCTCCAGAGTGTTGCGAGACTGGTGAAAATTGCAAAACTCGCCACCCCCAGGGTGAGCAGCTTCAGGCTGTCGGTCACCCGAAAGGTCTGATCAAAAACCTGTTGTGAAGCGGCCTTGAGCTTACCTTGTTCAACAAGATCTTCCCGATCCAAATCAAACGTTTCTTGAATCTCTTTAATCAGGTCAAGGACATCCCTGGCGTCTAAACGCAGGCCAAACCGCTGGTTGGGCGCCTGGGGCGCATTGCGCAGCAGTTGCACCATCGAAACAATCGCCTGCCCGTGAGGATTTCCATAATCCGAATAAATGCCCAGGATGTTGCTGGGCCAGCCCTGTGGCAGCAGTATTGTGTCGCCCAGGCTCAGGTTGCGGCGGCGTGCCAGTTGTTCGCTGATCAAAATCCCCTGACCCGTTGCCAGTAAATCCCAGGCCCTTGGCTGGGATTCCAGCATCGGCCAGTGGTCACGATATGTAGGATCGTCCCGCACGCCGTAGATGCTGATCTTCCCGGCCTGATCGCGCAAGTCCTGGGAGCGGATCGGCAAAACCCGCAGGTCTTTTTGCGCCAGCCATTGCTCGAGCGCTGCCCCCTGGGCGTCGTCACGGGCGGTGACGTAAAGCTCAGACGACAACCGTTGATCCAACCAGCCCGTAAAGGTCAACCGAAAGCTGGAAACCATTGTTCCAACGCCAATATTTGTAGCCAAGGCCAGCATGAGCGCCATCAGCGCCAGCGACAGGCCCGGCAGCTGTGCCCGTGCATCCGCCCAGAGCCAATGGCCAAGCGGATGGCGCGTCAGTCTCTGTCCGGCCTGCAGTATGTGCCAGAGGCAAAATGGCAGCAGCAGCGCCGTCCCCAGCATGAGACAGCCGAGAAAGGCAAAACCGCCATTGAGCCCGCCCCAAAGCAGCAGGGACAGGGCGCCAATCCCCAGCAAGCCGACCCCAGCCCGTGCCCAACCGTTGAAATTGCGCAGGATCTGCTGGCCTCTGGCCTGGGTGGAGGGCGCTTGTAGAATAGGCAGATGCCAAAGGGTGAAGAACGAATAACCACTGGCAACAGCCGCCCCCAACAGGGTCATGGCAAGACCGGACAGCACCCATGCGGGTTGCAGGGTCAGACCGTTGTCCACCTCGACACCGTACAGCCCCGAAAGCGTCACCGCGACCCCAGGCAACAGGGATGCGGCGATAAAATAGCCAATTATCAAACCGATAAAGGCCGCTATAAAGGCAATAAATGTGATCTCGATCAGCAAAATCAACACAAGATTTGCGAAGGGAAGCCCAAGGCAGCGCAGGGTGCGAAACAGGCCGCGCCGCTGCTCCATCGCCAGACCAATAGTGCCTTGCACGATAAACAGCCCAACGACAAAGGACAGGAACCCAAAGGCCGTTAGATTGAGGTGAAAGCTTTCGGTGAGGGTGCCTGGTTCAACGCGGCTGGCATTTGCGGCTTCAAATTGAATATGATCCGGCAGTGTTTGCAGGGCACTCGGGTGTGGTGGCGTTGACGGCAGATAGATGAGCCGTGTCAGCGTTGTAGGCGCGTCGAGCAGTCTGCTTACAACCGAAATATCGCCAATTGCATGTCCTGGCGGCAGCTCTGCCGAGCGATGGAGGGTTATATCGGGGAGCTCTGCGGCGATCCGTTGGGCCGTTTGAGGATGCAGCAGCAAACCACCGGGCGGGCGCAACATGGAAATCAGGATCTCCCCGTCCTGGGCAGTCATGTCCTGGGCAGTCATCTCGGGGGGCATGATGCCAGAAATGGGGGGCGGCGATAACAAATCAACCCCAGTTATTTCAATGGACTGGCCCGCAACCTTTATGTTTCCGGTTAGGATCGGAGACAGTTTCCAGCCGCTGCGTTTTAGGCTGACATAGTCGGACACCGTCAAGTTATTGGTGGCGGACACCAGGCTTGGGCGGTCAATTTGGCGCGCATAGTTTGCCGCCTTGGCGTAGCTGGCCCTTGCCTGGCTGTTGATCGCCTGAACGGCCATCCAGAGCGCGGTCGCCAGTGCCAGGCCGACAATCAGGGCTGCCAGCTGAAACCTGTGCTGCCGCCAATGGGACAGCAGTGCAAGGAGGGCGGGCCGGGTCACGTCAACCCGCCGTTGCTCAGATGCAGACGTTGATCCAGCGCTGCGGCGATAGATTGGGAGTGTGTGACCAGAAACAGCGCGGTTTGGCTTTCTGTAACCAGATCCAGCATTAAACCCAGCACCGCGTCACCGGTCTCCTCATCCAGGCTTCCGGTCGGTTCATCCGCCAGCAACAGCTTGGGTCGCATAGCAAGCGCACGGGCAATTGCCACCCGTTGCTGCTGCCCGCCCGACAGCTGTTCGGGGTAGCGGGACAACAGTGCGGTCAAGCCCAACCGCTGGGCCAAAAGCGCCTCCCAATCCGGGTCATGGGTTTTGGCCAGCTTGGCATGCAGCGCAACATTTGCAGCGACATCGAGTGAAGGGATTATATTAAATTGCTGAAAAACAATGGAAACCTTACTTCGCCGCAGCGCCGCCCGCCCGGTTTCATCCAGGTTGCTTAGGGCAATGCCATCCACATGGATTTCGCCACTGTCAAAACTGTCCAAAGCACCCACCAGGTGCAATAGCGTACTTTTTCCAGATCCGCTTTCGCCGGTGAGCGCCAGAGAGGTTCCGGCCTGCACCTGCAAATTCACCCGATCCAAGATCGGCTTTTGCAAACCGCTTTGGGGAATTGTCTTGGTAACATCTGTTACGGTTAGAACCATGTTTTGATCTGTATCCCGAGAAATGGCCGTCAGCAGGGCAAATGGCAGGTTGATCGCTGAATGGCAGTGAATACGTCTGAGGTGAAACTGTCCAGTAACCCGCTGTCTTGTCGGCGCTCTTTGTCGTAGTGTACTGATGTTTGTGATGTAGATACGGATGTCTGCCAATATGAAAACCGGCATTTTTTCAAATATTTGGATCAGGTCGCTTTGGCTGGCGATAAACCGCTTTAACAGCAAGAACGGCTGGGTGATGAGCAGCCATATTGCCATGTCGATGATGCTGGCGCTTTTCCCTTTTGTTTTGTTCACTGTGGCCTTGGCCGGCACCGTTGCGAGCCTGTTTTCGCAAAGCGTCGAACTGGATCATCTGGTGGAGCTGGTTTTTGGAGCCTGGCCAGAGCCTGTCTCAACCCCGATCCTGGCTGAGCTTGACGCGGTGCTGGAGACCTCCAACACTGGATTGATCACCGTGGGTGGTATCTTTGCCCTCTATTTTGCTTCCAACGGCGTCAATGCGGTGCGGCTGGCCATGGTGCGGGCCTATCACGACCAGGATCTGCGTCCCTATTGGGTGTCACGGCTGCTCTGCCTTGGCTTTGTGATCCTGGGCGGTGTGGGTATCCTGATTGCCGCCCTGTTTGAGGTTATCTTACCGCTCTACCTGCATTATCTCGCTGACTTTTTCCCCAATGTGGAGCTTTCGGGTTATTTGACGCCCGGCCTGCATGCCTTGGTATTGGCACTGTTGCCTTTTGCGGCGGTATTATTCTGCCACCTGTTGCTGCCGGGACAAGTCCACCGCCTGTCCCACATATTGCCTGGGACGGTTCTCACGGTTGCGCTGTGGTGGGGCGCTGGGATTGGTTTTGCCTTCTATGTTGGCTCCATCGCTCAATATTCTGCCACCTATGCGGGGCTGGCCGGGGCCATGGCGGCAATGATTTTTCTCTATGTGAACGCGGCGATTTTGATCCTGGGGGCGGAATTCAACAGCGCCCTTATTGACCTAAGATCAAAAAGCTAAGGCAGTCCAGACAGATCAATCGCTGATTAGGTCGCCGACCAAAGCCCTAGATATGCAAAAATACCACACGTTTCCAGATTGGAAACAATGGGGCAGTCCTGCCACATTTTGGCCCCGCTCGGATCCTACCCAGATCCTATCCCATCGCCACAGGAACACCAAAGGTAGGAAGAGCAAGATGACAAGGTTTGGCAAAGAGCTGCTGGTCCCGCAGCTGGTAAAACAGGTTTTGCAAAAGTCAGGGCTCGCCAGCCAAATGTCGCAGAAGCTGCGAGTTTCTCTGCAAAGCGAAGGCGAGGGCGCAGAGGCCCTCGAACTGCGTGATCAGGCAAGCCGGTCGCTGCTGGCACAGCCCTAAGCAAGACCAAGAGCCCTAGCCCTTGTACCCCATGGCCACCACAAATTTTTCCGAACTGTCTGACCGCGACGATGGCGGTTTGACGTTGGCGACCTTGGTGAATTTGTTCTTGAGCAGTTTTTGCAGCTCACCCTCGGCGCCGCCGGCCAGAACCTTGGCGACAAAGGTGCCGCCTTCTTCCAGAACATCAAAGGCAAAATAGGCGGCAGCTTCGCACAGGGCGATAATTTTGAGGTGGTCAGTCTGTTTGTGACCCGAACTGGAGGCCGCCATGTCAGACATGACCACATCGGCAGTGCCGCCCAGCCATTCCTTGACCTGATCGTCAGCGCCTTCATCCATAAAGTCGAGCTGGTGGAACTCAGCCCCCGCCATTGGCTCCATCTCCTGCAGGTCAACGCCGATGATGCGTCCCTGGGCCTTGCCGCGCTTTTCGCCCATCACATTGATGCGTTTTACGGCCACCTGAGCCCATCCACCTGGGGCACAGCCCAGATCGACAACCCGAGCACCGGGCACCAGGAAGCGATATTTGTCGTCAACTTCCATGATCTTATAGGCGGCGCGCCCGCGATAACCTTCGGCCTGGGCGCGTTTGACATAAGGATCGTTCAGCTGACGTTGCAGCCAGCGGGTAGAGCTGAGCCGACGTCCGCGCGCTGATTTTACCTTAACCTTCAGATCCCGCTGACCACGGCCAGAGGTATTCTTGCCTGTAGGGGTTTTTCCGTTCGGCGTTTTTGCCATCATCGTCACCGTTTTGCCGCAGCCTCCAAACCGGAGGGCAGGGCGTAAATTACATTTACGTGCCTCAGAAGGGCCCGTCTTCCAGTACACCATCCGCGCTCATCTGCGCATAAAGCAGGCCTTCGCGCAGACCGCGATCCGCCACCGACAGCCGATCCGTGGGCCAGCACCGGAGCAGCGCCTGCAAAATGGCCGAGCCGGACATGATCAGGGCCTGACGATCTTCGCCAATTCGGGGGTCACGACGACGTCCCTGCGGCCCAAGATCCAGATAGCCCCGGATCACCTTGTCGATCTGGTCGCTGGTCATCCGCAACCCGTCCACTTTGGTGCGATCGTAGCGCTTTAACCCAAGATGGGAGGCAGCAACAGTGGTCACCGTACCCGAGGTGCCAACAATCTGAAAGCCGTCGCGGGCCTGCTCATCCTTATAGGGGGCGAAATCGGCCAGGTGTTCTTCGAAATACCAGCTCATCAGGGCAAAGCGGGCGGAATCATCTTCTACGTCGTTGAACTGATCCCGCAGCGTGGCCACCCCAAGCGGGACAGAAATCCAATCCACGACCTTGGCCGAAGGAAAAGGGCTGTGGGCAGGGTGAAACCCGGCATGTAGCCGCATGATGGCGGCCGGGCGATCACGCTTTGGCACCGAAGACAGATCAATCCAGACCAGTTCAGTCGAGCCGCCGCCGATATCCACCACCAACAGCTGCTCAGTCTTGGTCGACACCAAAGGCGCGCAGGAAATCACCGCCAAACGGGCCTCTTCTTCGGGCTGGATAATTTCCAGCAGCAGCCCGGTTTCCCGTTTCACCTGGCGGATGAACTCGCGCGCGTTTTTGGCACGCCGACAGGCTTCGGTGGTAACCAGTCGCATGCGCTTGACGCGGTTGCGTTTGAGTTTTTGCTGGCAGATCCGCAGCGCTTGAATAGTACGAGACATGGACGAACGGGACAGGCGTCCGGTTCGTTCAAGCCCTGTGCCCAATTGCACAGACTTGGAAAAGCTATCCACCACATGAAAGCCGCTGCCCTTTGGCTGGGCAATCAGCATGCGGCAACTGTTTGTGCCAAGATCCAGAGCCGCATAAAGCGCATCAGAATCCGGACGGGCTGGTACAGGGGTTTCAACCACCTTGGGAAACGCGCCCGCACCTTTGGAACGCCTGGGCGTCATGATTCACGCCCTCCGATTATCGTGTTACCCCTAGACTATGGAGCCAGGCCCTGCTGCGCAAGGGCATCTGGCCGCTATAACCCCCGGCATACAGGGGACAGGGTGGGGGCTGACTGCAAAGGTTGCGACAAACTCATATGTTTGATGAGTATTTTGACACTGCCCAGCTGTGGCCAGCGCCGGGGCAGCTTTGTATTCAAGAGAAAGGAAAAACGTCGCTCAAAACCCAAGTGGTGTCGAAATCCGGCGTACTCGGTGAAACGGGACGCACTAAAACAACACAACAGACGTCTCAGGAGGACAGGCTATGGTGGATGTTACGATCGTATACTGGCGCGATATCCCCGCGCAGGTCATTGTGGGCAAGGGGCGCCGCGGTTCAAAGCGCCAATTGGAAGAACGGTTTGAACAGGCAATTGACCGAGCTGCGATGAAGGTCAACGCCAAAGACAGCGATGCCTACCTGGCAGAATGGCGCAAAGCAGCGCCCTATGCCCTGGAAGGTGATGCTGGCGAGGTTGCCGAGGCTGAGGCCAAACGTCTGGAAGCGGAATACGATCAGGATCGTCTTAAGACCCTGATTGCAAATGACGGATGGGCGTGAGCCTGACACCACTATGGGAGGCCGTGATGGCTTTGTTGAACTTCAAAAAACGCGACCCTGGCGCCGACCAGCCCGTCAGCCCTGAAATGGAGGCCTTTCTCAAGGGGTATTCCATCGAAGTAATGCCGCGCACAGCCACCAAGGTTGAGGATTTCCGCGCCCTGCTGCCTGCGGGAACCCGCGTCTATATCGCCCATATCGATGGCACACCTATTGAGGACATGGTTGCCACCGCCAAACGCATTGCCGAAGAAGGCTTTGATGTCATGCCGCATTTCCCGGCGCGCATCATCAAGGATGAGGCCACCCTGGCTGACTGGATCTCCCGCTACCAGGGCGAAGCTGGCGTTAAGCAGGCGCTATTGCTGGCCGGCGGCGTTGCCGAGCCAAAAGGCGATTTCCATTCCTCGATGCAGCTGTTGGAAACCGGGTTGTTTGACAAGGCGGGCTTTACCCATCTGAACGTCGCGGGCCATCCGGAACCCAACCTCGACATTGATCCCAAAGGCGGTCGTGCAAACACCTATGCGGCGCTGGACTGGAAACAGGAATTCTCCAAGCGTACCGACGCCGAGATGGCCCTGGCCACACAGTTCTGCTTTGAGGCACAGCCGGTCATTGACTGGGTCAATGAGCTGAGCGCGCGCGGCATGAACCTGCCGGTCCATATTGGCATCGCCGGTCCTGCCAAGCTGCAGACCATGATCAAATTTGCCATCGCATGCGGCGTCGGCCCCTCATTGAAAGTGCTGCAAAAGCGCGCCAAAGATGTTACCAAGCTGCTGCTGCCCCATGAACCCGGTGAAGTTTTGGCGGATCTGGCAGCCCACAAGGCCGCCAACCCGGATTTCAATATCACCAAAGTTCACTTTTTCCCACTTGGCGGCATCAAGACCAACGCCACCTGGGCCATCAACAACGGCGGCGCATCTGCGCAGCCCGTCAACCCGCAAGGATAAACAATGACCCGTACGGTTATCGAATCTAAAACAAAAACAGCCGTTATGGGCTTTGACGAGCCCTTCTGTGTTATTGGCGAGCGGATCAATCCCACCGGGCGCAAAAAACTGGCTGCAGAACTGGAAGCCGGTGATTTCTCCACGGTTGAAAAAGATGCTGTGGCGCAGGTGCTGGCTGGCGCAACCGTGCTCGATATCAATGCGGGTGTTGTCTATAACTCCAACCCCAACCCCAATGAGACAGAGCCGCCACTGATGCGGAAGATCGTTGAACTGGTTCAAGGGCTTGTTGACGTTCCTTTGTGCATCGACTCCTCGGTGCCTGGCGCGCTGGAGGCCGGTCTTGAGGTCTGCGAAGGTCGCCCGCTACTGAACTCTGTCACCGGCGAAGAAGAGCGCCTGGAACAGATCCTGCCGCTGGTCAAGAAATACAACGTTCCTGTTGTGGCGATCTCCAATGATGACACCGGGATTTCTGAGGATCCCGATGTACGTTTTGAAGTAGCGAAAAAGATCGTGCAGCGCGCTGCCGACTTTGGCATTCCCGCCCATGACATCGTGGTTGACCCGCTGGTGATGCCAATTGGCGCCATGGGGACTGCCGGCCTGCAGGTTTTTGCTCTGGTGCGGCGCTTGCGCGAAGAGTTGGGGGTTAACACCACCTGTGGTGCCTCCAACATATCCTTTGGCCTGCCAAACCGTCACGGCATCAACAATGCCTTCCTGCCCATGGCGATGGGTGCGGGCATGACCTCGGCTATTATGAATCCTGTTGGCCTGCCGGTGACGCAAAAAGCTCTGGCAGCCAAAAAAGAAGAAGTCGCCGCCGCCGGCATCATTCTGCCCGAAGACATGGATGATGAAACCTTTGTCACCATGTTTGGCCTGGGCTCGATGAAGCCCCGCGCGGGCAAGGAAATGGAAGCCATCCGTGCCGCCAACTTCCTGACCAACAATGACCCACACGGTGGCGAATGGATCAAGTTCAACAAGGCGCCCCTGAAAGAGGGCGAAGAGAGCCGCGGTCGCGGTGGCCGTGGTGGCGGACGTCGCCGCCGGGGCTAAGTCAGCCCAGCAGCCTGTGATGCATCAACCAACGTAAAGAGGCCGGGGAAACCCGGCCTCTTTACGTTGGGTTCACGGGGTGAGCCTCCGCCAAGTGGCTGTTGCTGCGGATGTTGCCCCCGACGCCGACAGCTTGATTGTGGGCATCCCCGAAACCTGTTTCTGAAATCCCAAGGGCAAAATTGGGAATTACTGCCTCGGTTGCAGCGAAGCGCTGGGGCTTTTTCGTTGCAAAATTTCGAAGCTTCCGCCGACTATAGCCGCCAATTATCGCGGTTGCCCAAATGCCTGGAAAATTTCTTTTCATGTGAACCCAAATTCAATGCACTGTTCATCGTCTGATCGGTTCAGAGTTTTCCTTACAAGGATTGCCCCACAGCAGCGAACTGCTATGGAACATGATAAAGCTAAGTAATCTGTAGGCCTGTTTTGCCCTAGCCGGTCTTTATTGCGGCAAGATGGCTTAGGCCTAAGGCATTGATTGTATTGGTCTGCAAAGGAGTCATTGCCGCATTTGCCTCGTCCGCACCGAAGCTTGTTCCGACCACAACTCGCGCCGGACGTGTACCTGCAGACTGTGAAACCAAGCCAGAAACCGCATCGGCGACATCTTGCGGGGCTGGCGCCTCCGGGCCTGAGAGCATGGCCATGAATTGTTCAAACATCTCAGCAGGAATTTTTCCCGTATCCCCGTATTCGCTCACGGTCTTCTGGTCCACAGGTTGCGCCGCACTCGCGTACATTTGGGTGGGGAAAGCGCTAGGTTGTACTAGGCAAACGTCAATGCCGAGCTGGGATAGTTCATAACGATAACTGTCGCTTAAGGCCTCCACAGCAAATTTGCTAGCGCCATAGATACCGAAAAACGGAAAGGTAACACGTCCGAGGATCGAACCGATGTTCACAACGAGACCTTTTCCTTGCTGGCGCATCGATGGGAGGACCGCGCGGGTAACGCGGTGTACCCCTACGACATTTACATTGAACAGGTCTGCCACCTGTTGATCTGAAAAGGCTTCGGACACTCCCGCAGACGCAACGCCGGCATTGTTGACCAACACGTCGATCTGGCCTTGAGTGGATAGGATTCCGGAAACAGCTGCCTCGATGGATTCTGCTTGCGTGACGTCCAGGTCGACAACATTGAGGCCTCGATTGCGCAGAGATTTGGCATGGTCGCGGTTCTTCCCAGCCGTGTCGCGCATTGACGCAAAGACTGTGTGACCAGATCCGGCCAGTGTTTCACAAATGAGCCGTCCAAATCCGCTGGAGGCTCCGGTAACTAAGATGGTTTTGGGCATAGAATACTCGTTTTTTGCTTGGTCGTTTCGGGCGTTGCGACACTTGGCACCGCCTGCAAGCTTGGTATCATTTGTGATATGGGTGTATTAAGTTCCAAAACTGGAACAAGATTTATGCAGGTTTTGCACAAATGGAAGATCTGAATTTGCTAAGGTTGTTCGTTCAAGTCACGGACCAAGGGAGCTTTTCGGCCGTCGCACGCTCCACACGTACAACACCCTCGGCAATTTCGAGGCAAATCTCACGGCTTGAGGAAAACCTGGGTACGCGTTTGTTGCAACGCACGACACGCCAGCAAGAGTTGACTGAAGCTGGCGAAATCTACTTGCGTCACGCCAGACAGATCATTGAAGATGTTGATGCTGCGCGACATGCCGTAACGCGCCTTAGCGGAGCACCTTCGGGCGTGTTGCGAGTAACAGCCGAAGCAGATTTGGCCGTTACTCTATTGTCTCCGGTATTGCCGGAGTTTCTGGAGACTTACCCAAATCTACGGGTTCACGTTCATACATCCTCAGTCATGGAAGATCTGATCAGCCGGGGGATTGATGTAGCAATTCGCGTGGGGCACCTTGCCGACTCGAGCCTGATAGCAAAGCGCCTGACAATGAGCCGATCTCTGCTTGTGGCAAGTCCAGAGTTTTTAAGACGTGAAGGCGCTCCTCAACATCCAGAAGATCTAGCCAGGTTCTCATGTCTCTCATTCAGAGTTGAAACGGAACAGGCCACTTGGCGTTTCAGGTCAAGCGAAGATGTCTCAGCTGTTTCCGTGACCGGGCCCGTTCAGGCGAGCAGTCTCGTTCTCCTGAAAGAAGCTACCAAATCTTGCCTCGGCATAGCAATGTTACCGATCTGGATGGTGCGCTCCGAGCTGGAAACTGGCACGCTTGTTCCTGTCTTACCTGGCTTTCCTCTAGAACCTCCCGCGACTCCAATTAGTGCAGTCTACCCAAGCGGGAGAAACCTTGCGAGCAAGGTCCGGGTGTTTGTCGATTTTCTCGCAGCCAAGATAGAGCCAGCCTCGACTGACGTGATTGATCCGGATGCACTCTAAAACCAGATATTGATTTGACGTGCAGCTTTTAGAATTTGGGGACCAGAGTGGCACATCTATCATCCTGAGAAATGACTGCTTTACGCTGGGTGCCAGGGTTTGCAAAGTTCGCTAGGCGGCGTCCGCGATCAGGCGTTCGGGAGGGAGGTCGAACCTGGCCTTCACGCGCTCCAGCATGGTCTTGGTCGAACCAACCTCCGCCTGCCGGATTGATCTTGTCGCCTCGGCGAGCACCAGATGCAGAGACATAGAGGTATAGTCCTCCACCGTCAGTATGTCTGCGCGGTGGAGCAGATCGCACAAACGCGGCTTTGAGTTGTTTCTTAAAATGCGGCATGCGCCGTTTGCCGTTTATCTTCTTCGATTGACCATCCATTTCCGCACCCACATTCAGGCCCACATTTTTTTCACCATAGGCAAAATGGCTGAATTAGGAAAACATCAGTTTTTCCGGGTTTGCGCACAATTTCAACGTCAATTTTGGTGTAATGGCGGAGAGACAGGGATTCGAACCCTGGGAACCCGTGAAGGCTCAACGGTTTTCGAGACCGCCCCGTTCGACCACTCCGGCACCTCTCCGCGGGGGTCTGGTGGAGGAGCGTTTAAGGCTGAATGCGGCCCAGTGCAAGGGGGATTTTCAACTTCTTTTCAGAATGGCATTTTTTCATTGTTTTGGCACAGTTTTCGCCTAGATTTCACCTATGAGACAGATTGCAAAACGCTTTAATCACCTGGCGCTGGCCGCCGTTACCCTTGGTTTTTTGGTGCTCCACTTGGTGCCTGCGGCACAGGCCGCTGAACGGGGGAAGGTCGCGGCTTTTCTTGAGGTGACAGGGTTTGATGTCGCTCTGGACAGTATCGCGCTATCCGCCGGGGACGCGCCGCAGATGCTGGGGCTGTCCGCTGGGGACTTTGGCTCAAACTGGACGCGGCTGTCTCAGTCGGTGTTTGATCAGGACAAAATGCGCGAGCTGGCTCTCGATATTCTGACCGAGACCCTGGAGGATGAGGCCCTGAGCCATGCGGCCGCCTTTTATGCCAGTGACCTGGGCCAGCGCTTGGTGGTGGCTGAAAACGCCTCGCATCTGGTTGAAGAGGGGGAGACCAAACAGATCGCCGGTCAGCGCATCATTGCGGATCTTGTAAAATCCGGCAGCACGCGTGTTGCGCTGTATCACCGGATGAGCAAGGCGATTGATGCGGCCGGGTCTGGGGTGAAGTCGATCCAGCAGATCCAATTCCGCTTTCTGATGGCCGCCAATGCCGCTGGCGTCATTGAGCTGCAATTGGATGGCGAAGGCCTGCGCGCGCTGCAGCGCGCACAGGAAGCGGAGATGCGCATTGCGCTGCGGGCCTCTAACCTTGCGGCCTCGGCCTATACCTATCAGGGCTTTAGCGAGGCGGAGGTGGAAGCCTATGTAAAGGCGCTGGAAACGCCTCTGATGCAGCAGGTCTATGAGCTGCTCAACGCGGTACAGTTTGAAATCACCGCCAACCGGTTTGAAGCTTTGGCTTTTCGTATGAAAGAGCTGGGCCAGGGGGAAGATATCTAGCCGCCAGCCCGGGTGTCTGGCGGGGTGTTGGCCGCGCGCCAAACCGTGATTTATCACCTTCTGTGGTGTGACTTGGCGACATCGACTGAGACACGGTTATAATGGGTTGACAGGGCCAGGTGTTTTCGGGCAAATGCGCCATCCCGGCTCGGATTCTCTGTGCCGGGTTCATTTTGCAATACGGCCCCCAACCGGGGCGCGCTGTTCGAGGTGGCCAAACGGCCAAAACGCCCAATAGGGGACCAAAGGACGCGGTTGATAAAGGAAACACGCATATGTTTGCGGTCCTCAAGACTGGCGGCAAGCAGTACAAAGTTCAAGCGGGCGATATCCTCCGCATTGAAAAATTGGCTGCTGATGCTGGCGAAACAATCCAGTTTGACGAAATCCTGATGCTCGGTGGCGATGCCCCCGTGGTTGGTGCTCCTTTGGTAGATGGCGCTGCTGTTAAGGCAGAAGTGATCGACCAGATCAAAGGCGAAAAGCTCATTCACTTTGTGAAGCGTCGTCGTAAGCACTCTTCCAAACGCACCAAGGGCCACCGTCAAAAGCTGACCCTGATCAAGATCACCGAGATCCTGACCTCCGGCGCAACCAAAGCTGCCCCTAAGGCCGCCGCCAAAGCAGCGCCTAAAGCTGCGCCTGCTGCAGCCGGTTCTGACGATCTGACACAGCTGACTGGTGTTGGCCCTGCCGCCGCCAAAAAGCTGGTTGAAGCTGGTCTGACAAGCTTTGCCCAGATCGCAGCCTTGTCGGATGACGACATTGCTGGTATTGACGCGGTCAAGGTGAAACCCGAGTGGGTTGCACAGGCCAAAGATCTGGCTAAAGGCTAAGGAGAGACAGAATGGCACATAAAAAAGCTGGTGGTTCCTCCCGTAACGGCCGCGACTCAGCGGGTCGCCGCCTCGGTGTGAAACTCTATGGTGGCCAAGCGGCCATCGCAGGTAACATCATCATTCGTCAGCGCGGCACCAAGTTTTGGCCGGGTGAAGGCGTAGGTCTGGGCAAAGATCACACGATTTTTGCTGTGACTGACGGTGCTGTCACCTTCCACAAAGGCCTGAAAGGCCGCACCTTTGTATCGGTTCTCCCAGTGGCGGAGGCCGCTGAGTAAACCGAACCCACAAGGTTTTGAAAAATCAGGGGATCGGCGACAGCCGGTCCCTTTTTCTATTTGGCGCGGTTGCGTCTGTATTGTTTTGTATTGGCGCCTTGATGAACGACCAGCCGCCCCACATCTTTTGGGGGCATGGCCTTGCTGGTAGCTGGTTGCGTTCAATCTGGCAAACGCGCCGTCGTTTCCGATTTCTTTGCGAAAAGGAGCAGAGATATGAGTTTGGATAATGTGAAAGATCAGCAGGTTATTGAAACCAGCCGGTTTGTGCTGCGCCCGCTACGGGAGGCCGACAGCGGCCTTATCGCCCTGTATATGGGTGATGAGCGCGTGGCCCGCATGACCCCCTCTATTCCGCATCCTATGCCCCCCGGCGCGGTAGAGGCCTATGTCTCTCGTGCTGCAGCGCGCAAACAGGAAGAGGACATCTGGGCCATCGACGGCACGCCGGATGGTGGTGAGGACCTGAAAGGGATCATCAGCCTTAAACAGATGGACCGAAACCATTCTGAGGTCAGCTTTTGGATTGCGCCCTTGTTCTGGAATACCGGCCTTGCGTCAGAGGCGGTGGAGGCCTTGGTCCAGGCGAACCCGTTGAACAATGACGCCATGTTTGCCTCTGTCTTTCAGGATAATGCGGCATCGGCGCGGGTGTTGATCCATTGCGGTTTTGACTATCTGGGCGATGCCGAGAGTTTCTCGGTCAGCCGCAATGCAAATGTGCCCACCTGGACCTATAGCCGAAAACTGTGATTGGCGCGGCTGGCGCTTTCAGGTAAGGCACGTCAAAGACAAATAGGCGGGCCCCAGCAGGGGGCTCGTTGAGCTAATCGTATTTCGGCGCAGCACCTCGCGAAGGGGGCCGCGCAGCAAGGAGCCGCCATGAAATTTCTTGATCTGGCAAAGGTCTATATTCGCTCTGGTGGCGGCGGTAACGGCTGCGTAAGTTTTCGCCGCGAA
This sequence comes from uncultured Pseudophaeobacter sp., assembly GCA_905479575.1. Classification (GTDB taxonomy): domain Bacteria; phylum Pseudomonadota; class Alphaproteobacteria; order Rhodobacterales; family Rhodobacteraceae; genus Pseudophaeobacter. The sequence continues at coordinate 22,919 of CAJQNB010000032.1, read as the reverse complement.
AAATACATCGAATACGGTGGCCCGGATGGCGGCGATGGCGGCAAGGGCGGCTCGGTCTGGGCTGAGGCCGTGGATGGGCTGAACACGCTGATTGATTTTCGCTATCAGCAGCATTTCTTTGCCAACAACGGCCAGTCCGGCATGGGGCGGCAGCGCACCGGCAAGGATGGCGACGAGATCATCCTGCGGGTGCCAGTCGGCACCGAGATCCTGGACGAGGATCAGGAGACCGTGCTGGCGGATATGACCGAGATCGGCCAACGGGTTCAGCTGGCCAAGGGCGGCAACGGTGGCTTTGGCAACCTGCACTTCAAATCCTCCACCAACCAGGCGCCACGGCGCGCCAATCCCGGCCAGGAAGGCGTTGAGCGCACCATCTGGCTGCGGCTAAAGCTGATTGCGGACTCTGGCCTGTTGGGGCTGCCCAATGCGGGCAAATCCACCTTTCTGGCCTCCAGCTCCAATGCGCGGCCCAAAATTGCCGACTATCCTTTCACCACGCTTCACCCCAACCTTGGGGTGGTTGGCATTGATAACACTGAATTTGTCATGGCTGACATCCCCGGCCTGATTGCCGGCGCACATGAAGGCAAAGGCATTGGCGATCGCTTCTTGGGCCACGTAGAACGCTGCGCTGTGCTGCTGCATCTTGTGGATGGCACCTCGGATGATGTGGCCGGCGACTATCAGACCATCATTGATGAACTCGAGGCATATGGCGGTGAGCTGGCCAAAAAGCCACGCGTGACCGCCCTGAACAAGATCGACGCCCTGGATGAGGAAGAGCGCGCCGAGGCGCTTGCTGCCTTGGAAGCGGCTGTTGGCGACAAGGTTCTGATGATGTCTGGGGTCAGCCGCGAGGGGTTGAACGAGGTTTTGCGCGCAGTGCGCGCCGAGATCGACGATGATCGCATTCGTCAAAAACCCGTCGAGGAACAAGACCCTTGGCGGCCCTGATCGACGCGCGCCGCATTGTTGTAAAAATCGGCTCAGCCCTGCTGGTGGATCGCACCACGGGCAAGCTGCGCCTGGGCTGGCTGCACTCGTTGGCCAATGATGTGGCCTGGCTCAAATCCAAGGGCAAGGATGTTATCCTGGTGTCGTCAGGATCTATCGCGCTGGGACGCGAAGTTCTGGGGCTGCCGCGCGCTGACCTGCCGCTGGAAAAATCGCAAGCAGCGGCCGCTGTTGGGCAAATCCGTCTGGCGCGCGCCTATGAAGAGGCCCTGGCACCCCATGGCGTAACCACCGCCCAGGTGCTGGTCACCCTAGAGGATAGCGCCGACCGACGCCGTTATTTGAACGCACGCGCCACACTGGAGACGCTGATTGGTCTGGGCGCGGTGCCCATCGTTAACGAAAATGACACCATCGCCACCGATGAAATCCGCTATGGCGATAATGATCGGCTGGCAGCGCAGGTCGCGGTGACTGTCGGGGCCGATGCGCTGGTGCTGCTGTCGGATGTGGATGGTTTCTACAGTGCCAATCCGGCGCTGGATCCCAGCGCCAAACGCTATGACACGATTGACGCGATCACCCCCGAGATCGAAGCCATGGCCGGCGATGGCGTGTCTGGCCTGTCCAAGGGCGGCATGATCACCAAGGTGCTAGCGGCAAAGATGGCGACAGCCGCAGGCTGCGCCATGGTGATCACTGAAGGATCGCCCCTGAACCCGTTGAAAACACTTATAGACGGCGCACCTTGTACCTGGTTCACCGCGCTGGATGACCCGCAGGTTGCCCGCAAGCGTTGGATTGCGGCGATGAAGCCGCGCGGCGTGGTGACCATTGATGCCGGGGCAGCGCGCGCGCTGGCAAACGGCAATAGCCTATTGCCCGCAGGGGTCTGTCATGTGGAGGGTGACTTTGGCCGGGGGGATCCCCTGGCCATCCAGAGCCCGGAGGGACGCAACCTGGGGCAGGGCTTGTCACGCTACACCGGCGATGAAGCCCGCGCCATTCAGGGGCGCAAATCTGCCGAAATCGAACAGGCCCTGGGCTATCCCGGCCGGGCTGCTTTGATCCATCGGGACGATATGGCGCTCTGATCCCCTTCCTTTTGGGGCTGGAAACCGGCCTGTTGCTTTCCCTAATCTGGCAGCAACTGAACCGCAGCAGCCTCTCACAGACAAGGCTTAGAAGAGACCGATGACAGAGACACAAAATATTCCCGCGCTGATGATGGATCTTGGCATTCGCGCAAAGCGCGCAGCGCAAACCCTGGCAACAGCCAGTGGTGAACGCAAACATGCCGCCCTGATCGGCGCCGCCGATGCCGTCTGGGCGCGCCGCAGCGAGATCATAGCCGCCAACGCCAAAGACCTTGATTATGGCACCTCCAAGGGCCTGTCGCCCGCGATGATGGACAGGTTGATGCTGGATGAGCCCCGCATCCAATCCATTGTCGACGGGCTGCGCGCAGTGGCGGAACAACCTGACCCCGTGGGCGAGGTGCTGGCAGAATGGGAGCAACCCTCGGGGCTAAATATCCAAAGGGTAAGAACGCCGCTTGGCGTTATCGGCGTGATCTATGAAAGCCGCCCCAATGTCACGGCGGATGCCGGGGCACTGTGCCTGAAATCCGGCAATGCGGTAATCCTGCGCGGCGGGTCGGAGAGCTTTCATTCCAGCCAGGTCATTCATTCCTGTCTGGCCGAAGGGTTGCGCGGCGCAAACCTGCCCGAGGATGCTGTGCAACTGGTGCCAACCCGAGACCGCGCAGCGGTGCAAGAGCTGCTGACCATGACAGAATATGTTGATGTCATCGTCCCCCGTGGCGGCAAGGGCCTGGTGGGATTGGTGCAGCGCGAGGCGCGGGTGCCGGTTTTTGCCCACCTTGAGGGCATCGTGCATATCTACCTGGATAAATCTGCTGACCCCAAAAAGGCGCTCGACGTGGTGCTAAACGCCAAAACCCGTCGCACCGGGATTTGTGGCGCCGCGGAATGCCTGCTGATCCATCGCGATATCGTCGACACAATTGGACGCGACGTGCTGACTGCACTGGCGGCAGCCGGGGTAGAAATCCACGCGGCTGGCGGCCTGGTTGGCCCCGAGAGCATGGCGCCCGCAGAGGAGGCCGACTGGGGCAAAGAGTTTCTGGATAAGGTTATTGCCGCAAAGCCCGTAGCGGATATCGAGGATGCGATCGCGCATATCCGCAAATATCACTCGCAGCATACTGATTGCATCATTACCGAGGATGAAGCTGCCGTAACTCAGTTTTTTGCTGAGCTCGACAGTGCAATCCTGATGCATAATGCCTCGACCCAGTTTGCCGATGGTGGTGAATTTGGCATGGGGGCGGAGATTGGTATTGCCACTGGCAAGATGCATGCCCGTGGCCCCGTCGGCGCGGCCCAGTTGACCAGCTTTAAATACCTGGTGCGTGGCGACGGCACAGTGCGGGCCTAGGATTCCAGGGTATCTAGATCGCCGAATACCTAACTGAAACTACAACAAAAAAGCCCCCGATCAGATGATTGGGGGCTTTTTCTATGATCACTTTTGTCAGGGTCTGACAGCAGGCATTCTAAAACCAGACTGTGACTTTCTCGTCTGTATGGTCAAAGCCCAGCTGACATTCTGCCTCTGTCGCCGCCGCCGGTAGCATGGCAAATTGCACCTGCGCCGGGGTCAAGCTGGCCGAGGTGTCGCTCCCGTCGAGATAGCCCCAAAGTGATGCTTCAACAGCGACCTTGCGGCCTTCGCCCGCCACCGTCCATTTCCCATCTGTGCAGGTCATGGTGATCATACCGCCATAGGGCAGGGCGGTTTCCAGGCACAGCGCTGCCAGAAAGGCCATACGTACGGCGCTGCGGCTGCACCCGTCGGCGTAATCCCATTGGAACTTTAGGCGGCCAGCCTTGCTGATGTCATCCAGAACCGAGACGATCTCTGCCCGGCCCATCTGCTGATCACCCGCAGCGCCAAAGGCAATGCGGAAAAACCGGATGCGCGCATTGGCATTCAACACACTGTCGGAAATCAGCTCAAGCTCCGGTCCGGCCATGGCACCGGACATTGCCAGCAATTCCAATCCGTTGTTGATAGCGCCGACGGGGCTGATCAAATCGTGACAAATTCTGGACCCTATCAAAGCGGCCAAATTGGCGGTATCTACGGCCATATCTTTCCTCCGAATTGGGCCCATCACATGATCGACCTCAATGCCTTCCTTGCCCCCGGCATGCGCGTTACGCATCCGGATCATCCTGAATGGGGACCTGGAGAAGTCCAATCCAATGCAGGCGGCAAAATTACTGTCAATTTCCCGGACCAGGGAAAATTGGTCTTTGACGGGACACGTGTTCCCTTGATTCTAGTGAATGAGGCTTAACGGTTTATGAATAGTTAAGAAACCCCGGAGAGTTTTACGAAAACCTTGCCTATTGCACCCTTAGCGGTCTATCAGCGCCGCAAACTGATCTAGGAAAGCCCTGGTACATGGCTGAAACCCAAACTGAATTCACCGTTTCGCTGGCCACGACCGACGCAGACCTGCGCGCGGCCCAGGCGCTTCGCTATGAGGTCTTTGTCAGCGAAATGGGCGCTGACGGCGCCCTGGTAGATCATCGCGAAGGGCTGGAGAAAGACACGTTTGATGCCTTTTGTGATCACATGATCATTCGTGAGACCGCAACAGACCGGGTGGTCGGGGTGTACCGCCTGATGCGCGCGGACCAGGCGGTCAACGCCGGAGGGTTCTATTCGGAGGCCGAATACGATCTGAGCCCACTGACCCGCTCTGGGCGGCGCTTGCTGGAACTGGGCCGGTCTTGCCTACATCCAGAGTTTCGCGGTGGCAAAGCCCTGTTTTATCTTTGGGTGGGTCTCAATGCCTATGTGTCTGAGCACGATATTGAAATCCTGTTTGGGACTGCCAGTTTTGCCGGCACCGACCTGAACGCTCTTTCCGGGCCATTGTCGGTGCTGAACCGGGACTACCTGGCGCCACCGCCCCTGCGGTGCAAATCCCGCAGCTATCAGCCGATGGACCTTCTGGAGGCCAGCGCGGTAGACCGTAAGCGCGCCATGGTGGAGTGCCCGGCCTTGATCAAGGCCTATCTGCGCCTGGGCGGCACCGTAGGAGATGGTGCCTTTGTCGACCACGGGTTTAACACCACTGATGTGCTTATGATCCTGGATACCGCTCGTATGACTGAACGACAAAAGCGGTTCTACAGCACTCCAAAGGCCCGGGCTTAACAAGATGTCTGCGACCTGGAATGAAGGCGAGCCCCCGGAGCCGCTGCAGATCTCGCCCTCTGGCTGGGGGCTGATCCTACTGCGCGCCAGTGTGCTGGGAACCTTGGTGTTTGGCGGATTGATAATCCTGCTCTTGGTTCGTCTGGTCGAGCGGCCGCTCTGTGGACTGCACCGGCCTGTCACTCCCTTTATTACACAGTTTGTCTGTCGCAATGCCTTTCGTATCCTGGGGATCGGCTTTACGGCCCATGGCACCCTGATGAAACATAGCGGTGCCGTGGTGGCCAATCACACATCCTGGTTGGACATTTTTGCGCTTAACGCCAAAAAGCGCATCTATTTTGTGTCCAAGGCTGAGGTCGCCGCCTGGCCCGGCATTGGCTGGCTGGCCCGTGCCACAGGAACGGTCTTTATCGAACGCAACCGTGCCCGCGCAAAGGAGCAGACCGAACTGTTTGAGGCACGGCTGATGGCAGGACATAAGCTGCTGTTTTTCCCCGAAGGCACCTCCACCGATGGGCTCCGGGTTTTGCCCTTTAAAACAACGCTTTTTGCGGCGTTTTTTGGGGAACACCTGCGGGATATTTGCTACATCCAACCGGTATCTGCAGTGTTCCATGCGCCCAAAGAGGCAGAAGAGCGGTTCTATGGCTGGTGGGGCGATATGGAGTTCGGACCGCACCTGCTGAAAACCCTGGCCTCGCGGCGCCAAGGACGGGTTGAGCTGACCTACCACGCGCCGCTGAAGGTCAGTGATTTTGCCAATCGCAAGGCCCTGGCGGCGGAATGTGAACGTATCGTGCGACAGGGACATGCGAAGATGCGCAAATAGCCCTTGCACAGGTGGTCATCCTGGCCTATACGCGCGCCATCAAACCCGCAGGTGGGGTTTGGCCTGTCTGGGGGAGAAATCCCCAAATGGGCCGCCGGTTGGAGCAAATGCTCTGAACCCCCACCGAGGACTGAAACCGGAAACAAGGAATACAAGCATGGCTCTTCCCGAGTTCACCATGCGCCAGCTGCTGGAAGCAGGCGTACACTTTGGTCACCAGACACAGCGCTGGAACCCGCGTATGGCACCCTATATCTATGGTGCACGCAACGGCATCCACATCATGGACCTGACACAGACTGTTCCTATGCTGGACCAGGCCCTGCAGATCGTCCGCGACACCGTTGCAAAGGGCGGCCGCGTTCTTTTTGTTGGCACCAAGCGTCAGGCCACCGGCCCCATCGCCGAAGCCGCTGAAAAATCCGCACAGTACTACATGAACCACCGCTGGCTCGGCGGCACCTTGACCAACTGGAAAACCGTTTCCCAGTCGATCAAACGCCTGAAAGAAATTGACGAAAAGCTGGAAAGTGGCGCCGAAGGCCTCACCAAGAAAGAGCGTCTGGGCATGGAACGTGACCAGGGCAAACTGCAGGCCTCATTGGGCGGTATCGCCGAAATGGGCGGTGTTCCTGATCTGCTGTTCGTCATCGACGTGAAAAAAGAAGCGCTGGCCATCGCCGAAGCCAAAAAACTGGGTATTCCAGTTGTGGCAATCGTCGACACCAACTGCTCCCCTGATGGCGTTGATTTTGTGATCCCAGGCAACGATGACGCATCGCGCGCTATCTCCCTGTACTGTGACCTGGTTGCACGTGCTGCGCTGGACGGCATGTCCGCTCAGCTGGGTGCCGCCGGTGTTGACCTTGGTGCCCTGGAAGAGGCGCCTGTAGAAGAAGCAGTTGCTGAATAAGCACCCGCCGACGCTACCTGTCACAGTTTTGACATGCGGGGCAGGCTATCACCTGCCCCAATTCCGTTTTGATTTGAGGAGAGCCTAAAGATGGCAATCACAGCTGCACTCGTTAAAGAACTGCGCGACTCCACCGGCGCCGGCATGATGGACGCCAAAAAAGCGCTGACCGAAACCAATGGCGACATGGAAGCCGCCGTTGACTGGCTGCGCACCAAAGGTCTGGCCAAAGCGGCCAAAAAATCCGGTCGTACCGCAGCAGAAGGCCTGGTGGCCGTTGTTGTTGAAGGCGGCAAAGGTGTTGCGGTTGAAGTGAACTCCGAGACCGACTTTGTTGGCAAGAACGCCGAATTCCAGGAAATGGTTGGCGGCATCGCCAAGGCTGCCCTGGGTGTTTCCGATGTTGAGGCGCTGAAAGCCGCTGACATGGGTGGCAAGACCGTCGAAGCCGTTATCACTGACAAGATCGCCACCATTGGTGAAAACATGTCCGTACGTCGTATGTCTGTTGCCGAAGGTGACACTGTCATCTCTTACGTCCACAATGCCGTGACTGCTGGCATGGGCAAAATCGGCGTGTTGGTTGCAATGACCGGCGGCGACGAAGCCTTTGGCAAGCAGGTTGCGATGCATATTGCAGCTGTGAACCCTGCAGCTCTGTCAGAAGCAGACCTGGACGCTTCGGTTGTTGAAAAAGAAAAGCAGGTTCAGATGGATATCGCTCGCGAATCCGGCAAGCCTGAGGCAGTCATCGAGAAGATGATCGTTGGTCGCATGAAGAAATTTGTTGGTGAGTCCACTCTGCTCAACCAGCCGTTTGTTGTGAACCCAGACCTCACCGTTGAAGCTGCGGCAAAAGAAGCCGGCGCCACCATCACCGGTTTTGTACGTCTGGAAGTTGGCGAAGGCATCGAAGTCGAAAAAGAAGATTTCGCAGCTGAAGTTGCAAAAGCGGCACAGGGCTAAACGTCCTCCCAAATATCCAAGATCAGGGGCTGGCGGTTTTCCGTCAGCCCCTTTTTGTTTGTCAAAATGACAGCAGGCTGGGCAAAATACGCCCTAGCTAGACTGGCTAGATTTGCCGCAACCGCAAAACCAGCCCAAACGCAGCTACAGATCGGTGCGAGGCGTAAGCTCTAAATCTTGGGCATCATCGAACTAGCGAAGGAAAAGGAGCAGGTGGAGAGGCCCCATTGATGGGGATGGATGGGGCCTCTCTTTAACACGGAACTGGCGCGGAAAAATACGCGCCAGAAACCGAACAGGTCTGAGAGCCTTGGTATTGCAAGGGTCATTTCCCAAAGTTCCTAGGCCAAAGCCACCACTCACGGAACGGTGCTATAGTGCCCGATATTTAACTTTTCGTGTAGTAGTGTTTTCCATACCCGAATGACGGCAGCTCCCCCTAGGGAAGGCACATCTAAAAGATGTAAATCATGTGTAGTTTTTTGTCGATCGACCTATGACAGTAAAACTGTTTCAGTTTTCAAGCACATACATCTGGTTTTGCAGCGCCGCCTTTAGCACGGCCTGGGCACTGGTTTCCACCGATAGCGACGCCCGCGCCAGGCGAAGGTGTTTTTCTACGGTCGCCGGGGTCAGCCCCATAAGCAGAGCAATATCCTGGGTGGTTTTTCCGTCTCCGACCCATTCCAGGGCTTCGCGCTGGCGACTGGTCAGGCTGCGATTCGGCGAGTCATAGGGCAGGGTCAGGATCTTGAGATGAACCACATTGTTCATCAGAATGACATCTTCACCATGCTCACGCCACATTTCGTCAAGATCGCTCTGGCAAATTCCGGGTTTACCAGCCAGGGAAATTGCCCCTTTGTAGCGTTTGGAAGCAGAGAAAAAACTGATGGTATATCCGGCCGTCAGCTGCATGCGTTCGTTGAATTCGATCACCTGTTTGGACGCGGGGCCCAACAGGCCGTCGTCGAGCATTTTGCGGATCATTTCCCAACTGCGGGCGCCTTCGTTCTTGAGCGCCCAGAGCACCATCGGAGCCTGGCGGTAGAGGCCCTGATGTAGAAAACCAGAAATGTATTTCTGATCGTGGTTGGTCAGAATGACAAAATCGTCGGGATCGCCCAGCGAGGTTTCGGTTTTGAACCGGGTATAGCCGTAGATTAGACGGTGGAACCCATATTCTGCCATTTTCGATACATGGGCATGCCACAGCTCTTCGATGCTTTTTGCGCCGGAAACAAAGTGAAGATATTCCAACATTGTCATTAGGTTATATCGCTTGATTGAGACAGTTTTTGAACCAGAGCATCAATCGCCATCAAATAGCCCTGAGGGCCAAAACCACATATCTGTCCGATCGCCGCACGGGCAATATAGGACTGGTGGCGAAAGGCCTCGCGGGCATGGATATTGGACAGATGAACCTCAACCGTGGGGATCTCAACCGAGTAAATGGCATCCATTAGGGCCACAGAGGTGTGGGTATAGGCTCCAGCATTAAGAACAATGCCAGCATGTTTACCACGGGCATCATGTATGGCGTCCAGTAGAACGCCTTCGTGGTTAGATTGAAAACACTGCGCCCGAACCCCCGATTTTTGTGCATATTGAATGCAGCTGCTTTCCAGCATTTCGAGGGTTTCTGCCCCATAGACCTCGGGTTGCCGCGTTCCAAGCAGGTTGAGATTAGGACCGTTCAGTATCAATAAGCTATGCATTACATATCCCCTGAGTCCAAGATTAAGGTGAAACGGCAGCTTTGCACAGTCAAAGCGAAACGATTGATCGCGGTTTTACACGCAGTATGTTGCTAATATCGCACGAAAAAAAGGCTGGCGCACCCAATTGGCCGCCAACCTGAATCTTTGCACCTTTGTTTGGTCTAGCTGTTGGTCAGGACCACCTTGCCCATAACACGCCTGTCCTGCATCATCTCCAACGCATCTGCGGCCTTTGTCATTGGCAAGACATCGCAAATCTGTGGCTTAATCTTGCCTGCGCCATAGAGCTCCTGCAGCTCGGCCATGTTTTCTTCATGACCCTTGGGATCACGAAAGACCGATGCGCCCCAGAATACGCCACGAATATCGCAGCCTTTCAGCAGCGGCAGGTTCAGCGGAAGTTCCGGGATGCCGGCAGGAAAACCAACAACCAGGTAGCGCCCCAGCCATGCCATCGTCCGAAGCGCTGGTTCTGCATAGTTACCGCCCACCGCATCATAAACAACATCAACGCCAGCTTTGCCGGACAGCTCTTTGATATTGTTCGAAAACTCTTTCTGCTCATCGCGACTCATCTCGCGACTGTAGACCAGGGTTTCATCGGCACCGATCTTCTTGCAAAAGGCTGCTTTTTCCTCGGATGACACCGCCGCAATCACTTTTGCGCCCATGGATTTCCCCAGCTCAATTGCCGCAGCACCAACGCCGCCGGCGGCACCCAATATCAGCAGGGTTTCCCCGGCTTTAAGCTGCGCCCGGTCTTTGAGTGCGTGATAGGAGGTGCCATAGGTAAAGACAAAGCCCGCAGCATCCTCAAAAGGCATCGCATCTGGGAACTTCACGGCCTGCTTTGCCGCCACACAGATCTGCGTGGCAAAACCTCCATGGCCGGTCAAGGCCAGCACACGATCGCCGATTTCGTATCCGCTGACTCCCTCACCAAGGGCCGCCACCACCCCGGCAATCTCGCCACCCGGGGCAAAGGGGCGCGGCGGCTTCATCTGATAGAGATCACGAATGATCAGCGTGTCAGGGAAGTTGACGCCAGCAGCGCGAATATCAACCAGCAGTTCACCCTTGCCAGGGCTCAAATCCGGCTGTTCGGTCCAGACAAGTGTTTGAGGTCCACCCGGGGTGGTGCTGAGCATAGATTTCATATTTTTCCTTCCGGCAGCCCGGTGGCCGCCTTATGTTTCCTAAAATTACGTAAAGTCTTCTGTCCCTCAGCCGCGTTGTCAATGGCATAGCGAAATGTAATTCTACATTGTGAAACCGCCATAGGCCATGGGAGGCTCTGGAGCGCGGGACTGAGGAGAAGACACATCATGGGTGAAGTTAACGCGGGACGCGATCACGCCGAGTTTCGGCGCGAGGTCCGGGAATGGTTGGAGACAAATTGCCCGCCAGAAATGCGCGATGGTGCGGCTGGCGAGAGTTCAATCTGTTGGGGGGGGACCACTTGGGTCTTTACCTGCGAGGCACAAAAGATCTGGCTGGATCGCTGCGCAGCACGTGGTTTTACCGTGCCCACATGGCCCAAAGCCTACGGCGGTGCAGGGCTTAGCCGGGATGAAGACAAAATCCTGAAGCAGGAGATGCAGGCCATTGGCGCGCGCTCACCACTGGATAGCTTTGGCATTTGGATGCTTGGGCCGGCGCTTTTGAAGTTCGGTACAGAAGAGCAGAAACTGCATTACCTGCCGCCCATTGCCCGCGGCGAAATTCGCTGGTGTCAGGGCTATTCCGAGCCCGGCGCCGGCTCTGATCTGGCCGGGGTACAGACCCATGCCGCGGATCAGGGCGAGACCTGGCTGGTCAATGGGCAAAAGATCTGGACCTCTTATGCGGATCGCGCCGATTGGATCTTTGCTCTGCTCAGAACAAACCGTGACGCCAAGAAACATCTCGGCATTTCCTTCGTCCTTATGGATATGCGCAGCCCTGGAATTACCACACGTCCGATCCAGCTAATTTCCGGCGCGTCGCCGTTTTGTGAGACCTTTTTTGAAAATGTTGAGGTGCCAAAGACCCAAGTTGTTGGCACCATTGATCGGGGCTGGGATGTGGCGAAATACCTGCTGACCCATGAACGCGAGATGATCAGCAATGGCGGCAATGCCATGGGATCTGGCCGTGCCCTGGGGGCGGTTTTAACCGAGAGCGAAACCGGTCAGAGCGATCCTGTGCTGCGCGGTGATGCGATGCGGGCCGAGGTGGATAGCCTGGCAATGGCGATGACCCTGGAGCGGTACAAGGATCAGGCCGAAGGCGGCCAGGGCGTTGGCGATGCCTCTGCCATGCTGAAATATATGGGAACCGAACTGAACAAGACGCGGCTTGAACTGATAATGGCTGCCGATGGGGCTGATGCATTGACCTGGGGAGACACGCCAGCATCGTCCTGGCTGCGGACCAAGGCCAACTCGATCGAGGGGGGCACCTCCGAGGTGATGCTCTCGATTATCAGCCGTCGCATTTTGAACCTTCCAGGATAAGAAACATGGCAAAACTCATTCAAACAGAGGAAGAAACCCTCTTGTCAGAGGCGGCCCATGGGTTCCTCTCCAAATCCGCGACAGTATCCCGTCTGCGGGAAATGCGCGACAGTGGCGAGCATTCTGATCCGGCGCTTTGGCAGGAAATGGCTGCAGCCGGCTGGGCCGGCGTTTTGGTCCCCGAGTCTGCAGAAGGCTCCGATATGGGCCACGCAGCAGCCCATGTGCTGGCCCGCGAAATGGGCCGCAACCTGACTGTCAGCCCCTTTCTCAGCACCGCCGTCATGGCTGCAACCTTGCTACGCCAATTCAGCGATGACAGCGCCACCAGCAAACTGAAGCAGATCGCCGTCGGCGGGCTGACCTATGCGCTGGCGCTGGATGAGACGGCAAAATTTTCGCCAGACCAGGTTGAGCTAACTGCGGAAAGCCGTGGCAACGGCTATGTGTTAAACGGTAAAAAGCGTTTTGTCGTAGATGGTTGTGACGCGGACCGCATTCTGGTTCTGGCCAAAAGCGACGCGGGCCTGTGCCTGTTTGATCTGGCCAACAAGGCCCAGGGTCTGACCCAAAACGCGCTGAAAATGATCGACAGCCGTGATGCAGCGGACTTGATATTTAACGATGTCGAAGTCTCAGGCGAGGCCCTGTTGGGCGACCCCGGTGCAGGGTTTGATGTGTTGAAGCCCGCGCTTGAGGCCGGACAGGCCGCATTGGCGGCTGAAACCACCGGACTGGCAGAGGCGGCATTTTCCCTGACCACCGATTACCTGAAAGAGCGCAAACAATTTGGCATCACCATCGGCAGTTTCCAGGCGTTGCAACATCGGGCAGCGCATCTGTGGTGTGAAATCGAGCTCACACATTCTGCGGTGTTGAATGCGGGCCGTATTCTGGACGAAACTCCAGATCAGGCGACACTTGCTGTCTCGGTCGCCAAGGCGCGGGCAACGGATACGGCCCAGAAATCGGTTCAAGAAGGGGTGCAGATGCATGGTGGCATTGGCATGACCGATGAATTCGACATGGGGTTTTATATGAAACGCGCCCGGGTCGCAGCCGAATGGCTGGGGGACTATGGCTATCACGCCGGGCTGGTTGCCCAATTGCGTGGCTTCTAAGGAGAGATTGAGATGCAGGATCTGTTTACACTCAACGGCAAAACCGCACTGATCACCGGCGGCGCAACCGGCATTGGCCGGATGGCGGCTGAAGCCATGGTCCGGGCTGGCGCCCGGGTCTTGATCGCCTCGCGTAAAGGCCATGCCTGCGAAGCCGTGGCGCAAGAACTGAACGCATTGGATGCACCGGGCTCGGCCGAAGGTTTTGCCGGCGATGTCGGCACCGAAGAGGGCATCATCGCCCTGGTGGATGAGGTTAAATCCCGCACCGAACAGCTTGATATTTTGATGAACAACTCTGGTATCACCTGGGGGGCAGAGCTCAAGGACTTCCCCCATCAGGCTTGGGAAAAGGTTATGAATGTCAATGTGACTGGCGTTTTTGATCTGACCCGTCGCTTGCTGCCAATGTTGATCAAAAGCGGTGAGCTGGGAGATCCGGCGCGGGTGATCAATGTAGGCTCGGTCATGGGGGAGATCCCTATGGGGGATGGCGCCTATAGCTATTCCGCCTCCAAGGCGGCGGTCATTCATATGTCCAAAATTCTGGCCAAGGAACTGGCCCATAAGCATGTCACGGTAAATGCGCTGGCCCCTGGGCCCTTTGTTTCCAGAATGACCGCCTTTGCCACCGGCGACGAGGAAAAGCGGGAAAAAGTCGGCAACGATGTCCCCCTAGGCCGGGTTGGCTGCTACGAGGATATCGCGGGTTCTGTGTTGTTTCTCAGCGGCAAGGGCGGCGCCTATGTCACAGGCGCGGTGGTGCCGATTTCAGGTGGTATCAATGTCATGTCCGGTCAGAATATTTTTGGCAGCGCAATGGAATAGAAAAGGTCAAAGTTGACCCGTAATATTCTGAAATAAGGAAGAAAAGATGTCTTCACCCAATCAACACCTCCCCAAGGCGCTGCAAAACCTGCGCCTGCCGCTGATCGGCTCGCCTTTGTTTATCATTTCTGTGCCAGAACTGGTGATTGCCCAGTGTAAGGCGGGCATCGTCGGCGCCTTTCCAGCGCTAAATGCCCGCGAAGGCGAGGGGGATCCGATCCTGCTGGAGGCTTGGCTCAAGCAGATCACCGAAGAGCTGGATCGCCACAATCAGGAAAACCCTGATCAGCCCGCCGCGCCCTTTGCGGTCAATCAGATCGTTCACCGCTCGAACGCGCGACTGGAACGCGACCTGGAGATCTGCAACCGCTGGAAGGTGCCGATCTGGATCACCTCGCTGGGCGCGCGTCCTGAAGTGAATGATGCGGCACATTCCTGTGGTGGCGTGGTGTTGCATGATGTGATCAACAATACCTTTGCCAAAAAGGCCATCGACAAGGGCGCTGACGGGTTGATTGCCGTAGCTGCCGGCGCTGGCGGCCATGCAGGCGAACAGTCGCCTTTTGCCTTGATCCGTGAAATCCGCAGCTGGTTTGATGGCCCGCTGGCGCTGTCCGGCGCAATCGCCAGCGGCGAAGCCCTGTTGGCGGCGCGCGCTTTGGGCGCTGATTTTGGCTATGCCGGCTCGCCCTTCATCGCCACCCATGAGGCAAACGCCCAACAGGATTACAAACAAATGATCGTCGAAAGCGGCGCAGAGGACATTGTATATTCCTCACTCTTTACAGGTGTTTGGGGGAACTATCTGAAGAAGTCTGTTTCTCAGGCTGGTCTGGACCCCGAAAACCTGCCCCAGGCAGATTCCTCTTCCATGAACTTTGGCAGCGGCTCTTCCAAACCAAAGGCTTGGAAAGAGATCTGGGGTTCTGGCCAAGGCATTGGCGATGTAAAATCGATCTGCTCTGCGGGGGAATTGGTAGATCGCATTGCCAGCGAATACCACGCCGCTGGTAAAAAACTGGCTAGCGAGTTCAAGAGCTGACCATGGCCGAACTTCTGATTGTTCGCCATGGTCAGGCCTCGTTTGGGGCCGAGAACTATGATGATCTGAGCGACCTGGGGCGGCAACAGTCGCGCGCCCTGGGCGATACCTTACGTGCCCTTGACTGGGTCCCGGATCGGATGATCACCGGCAGCTTGATGCGTCAAAAGCAAACCCTGGAGGAAATGGGGTTTGACGGAGATGCAGAAGAGCATGCGGGCTGGAATGAATATGATTTTCACGACCTGCTCAACAGCCGCTATGGCGGTGTGGCCCCGGATGATGTCATCACAGATCGCAAGACGCATTTTCGCGCCCTCAGGGAAACGCTGACAGAGTGGCAGCAGGGCGGCATTGCCTCGGCGGGTGAAAGCTGGCTCACCTTTTGCGACCGGGTGGAACGGGCCCGCCAGGCGGCGGTTTCTGATAGGGTGGAACGGGTATTGGTGGTAAGTTCGGGCGGAGCCATCGCCCGACTGGTAGCGGACAGCCTTTCCCTGCCCAACGATCAGATGATCGCGCTGAACCTTCAGATCAAGAACACATCCACCAGCCGGTTCGTGTTCTCAAAGGAGAAGTTTTTTCTCCACGAATTCAATTCTGTGCCGCATTTTCATAACGTGGAGCGTGCGGCTCTTATGACCTATAGTTGACAGGAACAGAAGATGAGCACAAAGACCCAGACCCTGGATCACGAGGCCGTTGGCGCCTATCTTCGCGGCCGCCTGCCGGGATTTGACAGCGATTTTGAGGTAGTGAAGTTTCAAACCGGGCAATCGAACCCGACCTTCATGTTGAAAACCACCGAAGGAAACTATGTGCTGCGGCGCAAACCTCCGGGTGTTTTGCTGAAATCGGCCCATGCGGTTGATCGTGAATTCCAGGTTCAAAAAGCTCTGGCGGACACCGATGTGCCGGTGGCCAAGATGCATCTGCTGTGCGAAGACGACGATGTCATTGGCTCAGCCTTTTATGTGATGGATCACGTGGCCGGGCGCAACCTCACCGATCCGCGTATGCCGGACTCGGACCCGCAATCCCGCGCTGCGGTGGTAGATGAGATGAGCCGGGTCCTGGCCTCGCTGCATCAGGTGGATATTGATGCGGTCGGCTTGGCGGACTATGGCCCTCCCGGCAACTATTTTGAGCGCCAGCTGGCGCGTTGGACCAAACAGTATCGCGCCTCGGAAACCGAGGTCATCCCAGAGATGAACGAGCTGATACAAGCCCTTGAAAAAGCAATGCCAAAAGAGGACGGACAACGGGGTCTTGTGCACGGAGACTACCGGATCGACAATATGATCTTTGCCAGCGACGGACCAACCTGTCAGGCCGTATTGGACTGGGAGCTGTCAACCATTGGTCATCCCTATGCGGATCTTGCCGGGGTTATCATGCAGTGGCAAATGCCGCCGGGAAGCGAAGGCCGTGGCCTGGCGGGTATTGATCGCGCCGCGCTTGGTCTGCCTTCGGATCAGGCCTTTATTGAAAGCTATTGCAAGCGGCGGGGATTGGACGGAATTGACAATTTTGGCTTCTATCTGTCTTTCAGCTTTTTCCGCATGGGCGGGATTTTGCAGGGCGTTCTGAAACGCGCGCTGGATGGCAATGCCTCAAACCCCGAACGCGCCGTCAAACTGGGTGGATTTGTGTCACTGTTTGCCCGTAGCGGTTTGGAAGCGCTGAATAAATAACCTTTTGATCTATCGCATGTATCGTTTGGAAAAATGCGGGCAACATCTGCCCGCATTTGTTTACCTCTCTTGGCTAGACAGGCCTGACCATGCGGTACTGCGTGGTTATACGTAGCTCTTTACCCTCGACCGGGGGCTTCAGGACTGCGCAATATGTCAATCAAAGCCTTCGGCAACAGAAGGCGAACTCTGAGCAAAGGAGAGCCCGGATGACAGGAAGTGATACCCTCACCACACGTGATCTTGGAGATGGGATAGTTGAGCTGCAGTTGGGCCGTGGCCCGGTCAATGCGCTGAGTGCTGCGTTCCTGATGGAATTTGCTGAACTGATCACCCGACTGGGCACGGATGACGCCGTGCGGTGCATCATTTTAAGCAGTCCTTTCAAGGTGTTTTCTGCCGGGCTTGACCTGAAGGAAGCGCAGCATTTTGATCTAGAGCAGCAGCAGGAAATTGTGCGTGGCCTCAACGAAGGCTTTCTGGCGCTCTATGCCTGCCCCAAACCGGTCGTGGCCTCTGTCGGTGGGGCGGCGATTGCGGGTGGGTTGTTCTTTGTGCTTGCCAGTGATCGTCGGGTTGCCCTGAACAAATCCTCCTTTGGCCTCGCAGAGGTTCGCGTTGGGGCGGATTTCCCGGTTGGCCCATTGGAGATCGCCAAAGCAACCCTGGACGCCGACACTCAGCGGCGCATGATGCTGACCGGCCAACCCATTGGCCCCATCGCGGCGCGTAACTTTGGCTTTATCGACATTATCGCAGACGACCTTGAAGATCTGGCAGGCTACTCCCTGTCAGAGGCGCGCAAGCTGGCTGAGCTTCCTTCGATGGCCTATGCCTCGATCAAGCAGCAGCTCAGAGGCGAGACAATCAAAAAGATCAAGACAGCACTGGCGGCAGGCGGCAACGCCCCTGACGGCGGCTGGTTCAACAGCCAGACCGTCGCGGCCATGCAACGCATGATAGATCAGAGATAGCGACATAGAGGCGAATATGGGGGGTGCAGGGAATGGATAAAACCCGGCTAGAGAACTTAAAGCAATGGCAGCAACGCTATGTGGATGAAAGAAAATATGCGGGCAGCTCCCTTCTGATCAATCGGGGTGGTGTTGAGCAGTATTTTCATGCGGCAGGCCGCCGGAACCTGGAAGAGAACCTGGACTTCACCCGCGATACGCTGGTGCGGATCTATTCCATGACCAAACCTGTGACCTCTGTGGCGCTGATGATGCTGGCCGAAAAGGGATTGTTTCACCTTGATGCGCCGGTGTCCGATTTCATTCCAGAATTCTCTCAGATGCAGGCGCTGGTACCCGGTGCCAGTTCGATCGAGCAAACCGAGCCCTCTCGGTCGCCAACCCTGCACGAACTGCTGACCCATACCGGCGGGTTAAGCTACCCGTTCAACCCCGGCATCCTGTCCCAGGCCATGGACCGTGAACAGCTGATGTTCAAACCCAACCAGGGCGATCTGGGCAAGATGGTTTCCCACCTGGCCAGCTATCCACTGGCGTTCCAGCCGGGCAGCCGCTGGGAGTATTCCGTCGGTATTGATGTCCTGGGACGCGTGGTCGAAATTGTTTCTGGTCAGACACTTGCAGAGTTCTTTGAAACAGAGATCTTCCAACCTCTGGGGATGACAGAAACTGGGTTTCGGGTTCCACGGCAGGCGGGCAACCGATTTGCATCGCTCTATACTCCGCTGTCCGGGGATGCCATGGCGCTCAATTCCGCACAAACTGGCGGCGAGTCCCTACGCCTGACCGATCTTTACGGCGGCTCCCCCTTTGAAACCGCCGATATGATGTCAGGTGGCGGTGGTCTGGTGGGAACCCTTGACGACTATATGCTGTTTGCCGAGATGCTGCGCCAGCGTGGGCGCGGCAAGGATGGCTTTATCCTCTCGCCAAAAACCGTTGATTTTATGATGCAAAACCACCTTCCCGGTGACATTGCCTCTATGGGACCACAAAGCTTTGCCGAACAGCCGATGGAGGGCATGGGCTTTGGCCTGGGAGGGGCTGTGGTACTAGATCCAGCCCGGGCGCGCTGCCCCGGATCTGTTGGCGATTTCAGCTGGGGCGGTATGGCCTCGACCTTCTTTTGGGTGGATCCAATACTGGACCTTTCGGTGGTCTTTTTCACCCAGCTCTCTCCTTCCAGCTCGTACCCAGCACGGGCTGAACTCAAAGCCCTGGTGCACGGAGCCATTTTGTCATGAACGAAAACCCAATCCTGTGGACCCCCACATCCGAACGCGCAGAGGCCAGCCAGTTGGCGGCTTACCAAAACTGGCTAAAGCAGACCAAAGGCCTGGATTTTGACAGCTACAACGCGCTGTGGACCTGGAGCACCACCGACTTGGAGGCGTTCTGGCAAAGCATTTGTGACTATTTTGAGCTTAAGTTCTCGGAACCGGCCAGCACTGTACTGGAAGAGCGCAAAATGCCGGGTGCCAAGTGGTTCCCGGGAGCAAAGCTGAATTGGGCCGAAAATATCCTTGCTGCCAGAGGTGTCGAGGAGGACCATCAGGCTCTGATCATCCATTCAGAAACCTTTGGCCGCACAGAACTTAGCCTTGGCGAGCTGCGCGCGCAGGTCGCAAGCCTGGCCGCACATCTGCGTAACATGGGGGTCGGGCAGGGGGACCGGGTCGCCGCCATCCTTCCCAACACCGAAAGCGCCATTATTGCCTGCCTTGCAGCGACCAGCCTGGGTGCCATCTGGTCTCTCTGTGCGCCAGATATGGGCCATGTTGCCATCCTCGACAGGTTCCGCCAGATCAAACCCAAGGTATTGATTTATCAGGACAGTTACATGCATGGCGGCAAAGAGATCAGCCGCAAGGACGAGATGGCAAAGGTTGTCGCGGACTTGCCGGACCTGCAGAGCCATATCTATGTCGCCGCAAATGACCAACCTCACCCCACGGGCTCTGTCGCCTGGGAAGGCCTGCTGCATCGCCCAGCAGAGCTGACATTTGCCCAGGTCGATTTTGACCACCCCCTGTGGATCGTCTATTCCTCTGGCACTACCGGCAACCCCAAGCCGATTGTGCACGGCCACGGCGGCATTCTGCTGGAAGGCACCAAACAATCGCTTCACCTTGATCTGAGCCCCAGCAGCCGCTTTTGCTGGCTGACCTCATCTGGTTGGATCATGTGGAATTCGCAATTTGGGGCTATGGGGCAGGGTGCCACTGTGATGCTTTATGATCGCGCCCCTAACTATCCGGATATGTTGGATATCTGGCGGCGGGTGGCAGATGAGAAGATGACGTATTTTGGTGCTGGCGCCGCCTTTTTCACTGCCTGCGCCAAGTCCGGGATCACCCCCGACGCCACGTTGGATCTTTCCGCTCTGGTTTCACTTGGGGCAACCGGGTCGCCGATGACCTCGGATGGGTATGACTGGGTCTATCGCGCGGTGAGCCCAGATATCTGGCTGGCGCCCATTTCTGGCGGCACTGATTTTGGCGGCGCATTCGTCGCCGGCAACGTGATGCTGCCCGTTCGGGCCGGTGAAATGCAGGCCCGTGTGCTTGGCAATGCGGTGCGTGCCTTTGATCCTTTTGGCTCCGAGCTGACCGGAGAGGTCGGAGAATTGGTCTGCACCGAACCTTTGCCCTCTATGCCTTTGTTTTTCTGGGGGGATGAGGACGGATCACGCCTGTTTGAAAGCTATTTTGACACCTATCCAGGCATCTGGCGGCATGGGGACTGGATCTCCTTCACCCCCGATGGGGGCTCGGTCATCTACGGACGTTCCGATGCCACGATCAACCGTCGCGGACTGCGGCTGGGGTCTTCCGAAATCTATCAGGCGGTGGAGGTGCTGGCGGAGATACAGGACAGTTTGGTTGTTGATCTGGAATTCCTTGGCAAAGAAAGCTTTATGCCGCTCTTTGTGGTGCTGACACAGCCCGGAAGCCTGGATAATACACTGAAGGATAAGATTAAAACTTCCATCCGTCAGTTTGTATCCGCTCGCTTTGTGCCTGACGAAATTATTGAAGTGCCGGAAATTCCCCGCACGCTATCAGGCAAAAAGCTGGAAGTTCCGGTGAAAAAGCTGCTACTGGGGGGCGACCCTGCAAAGGTTGTGAACCGGGACTCGATGGTGAACCCTGACAGTTTTGATGTATTCATTGCCTATGCGAACGACCGAAATACATCTTAGAAAGATCTGCTAAATGACTGACGCTGGGAGTGTTCTTCTCAATCTTCTTGATCTGGAAGAGCTCGATACCAATCTTTATCGCGGGGTTGGCTCGGGCGGAGAGACGCCCATGCGGATCTACGGTGGCCAGGTCATTGCACAGGCCTTGGCTGCCGCCTATGCCAGTGTTCCCGAACGGTTGTGCCATTCGCTGCATGCCTATTTCATCCGGCCCGGCGACCCCAGCAAACCGGTGATCTACGAGGTGGATCCAGCCCGTGATGGCGGCAGTTTTACCACCCGTCGGGTCACCGCGATACAGAATGGTCGACAGATCCTAAACCTGGCAGCCTCGTTCCATTTGGTGGAGTCAGGCTGGGAACATCAGCATGAAATGCCCGATGTGCCAGCGCCAGACGGGCTGTTGTCCCGCGATGAATTGCATCGCCAGCATGCCCATCGCATCGCAGAGGATCAATATGAGGAATTCATCAAAGAGCGTCCCTTTGAAATCCGCGATATTGAGCCGCGTGATCCGCTAGATCCAGAAATTACTAGTGATATCAATCATATGTGGATAAGAATGGAGGCGGCCAAAGGGGCAGGGCCGCAGTTGCAACATGTGCTGATGGCCTATGCCTCCGACTTTGGGTTGCTTGGTTCCGCACTGCGGCCCCATGGGCTCACCTGGCACAAGCCCGAAGCGATGACAGCCAGTCTGGACCATGCCATGTGGTTCCATGCTCCGGTGCAGTTTGAAAACTGGCACCTCTATACAATGGATTCGCCTTTTGGCGGCGGCGGCCGCGGCTTCAATCGCGGCTCGATCTATACTCAGGACGGCCAATTGGTCGCCAGTGTCGCGCAGGAAGGACTAATGCGGCCAATCAAAGAACGATAAAACCCCATCAGCCTATCTCACATTACATGCCACCGAAGCGGTCCCGCAGCCTTTGCATGCCAGTAATCCAACGCCCATAGTTGGAAGTCTTGGCCTGCATGTAGTCCTTTACCTGTGGATGCGGAAGCACCAGGAACTCATTGTTCTCAATCGCCTTTACACAACAGTCTGCAACCATATCCGGCTCTAGCAAACCGTCGAGACTGGCAACACTTTCCTCCAATCCACGGGTCATTTCAGATCGCACGGCCTGTGGGCAAAGAACCGAGACACCAATTCCTTGATCCCCGTAGGTGATGGCCAGCCACTCAGCAAACCCAACTGCCGCATGTTTGGTCACCCCATAGGGCGCCGCGCCAATCTGGTTCAACAGGCCTGCCGCCGAGGCAGTGTTGAGCATATATCCACCACCACGTTTCAACATCAGCGGCACCAAATGACGCGAGGCCCAAACGTGGGACATCACATTGATATCCCAAATCTTTTGCCATTCATCATTGGGAACTTCAAATCCACCCTTGGTCAGTATCCCGGCATTGGAACAGAACAAATCTATCGGTGCGATGCTGTCTTCAACGGTATCAATCAGAGCCTTGATGCTGTCTTCGCTACCTGCGTCAAGATGCAGCGCGACACCTCCAATATGGTCTGCGGTCGCTTTTGCAGCATCCAGATCAATATCAGCGCAGATCACATGGGCCGCGCCAAGATCGGCAAATTTTTCTGCCAGCCCTTTGCCAATGCCATGTCCAGCGCCGGTTACAACTATGCAACTACCCTTGATATCCATCTCTGTCGCCTTGTCCTTGGTTTTGTTGAATAAAGGCTACTGTGGTTTTCGGGGTCTGCCAATCCGGTGTGACGGAACGGAACAAATATATTTACCATAATCCAGATTATTGGATTAAAGTGTGTAGTCGGGTGGATTCACAAACGAAGTGCAAATTCTTTACTAAAACAGAGAGTTGCACGGAGGATGAAGAATGGGAACCCACTACTGTCACCTGAAGCTGGACGAACGTCGCAAGCTTGCAAAG
>CAJQNB010000031.1 GCA_905479575.1 uncultured Pseudophaeobacter sp. | reverse complement strand
GATGCGAAAGGTCGATGGCTGGGAAACCTTGGCTCAGCCCATCGCCCCGATCAGACTTGACCTCGCGGCCTGATCAGGCCCAAATCCACATGCTCGGAGAACGCCGCCAGAGAATTTCCACCAGATTCGAGACACAACCGGAGTAGACATGCAAAAATGGAAATGTAGAGCCAGCAGATGTAAGCTATTCGGACAACCTCCGCTACAGGGGGGGGGCGGCAGCCTATTTCGCCAGCGCCAGGTGATGCTTAGGCGAGCACCCAAATTTGCGGGAATAATCACGACTGAAATGTGTTGGACTTTCATAGCCGACCTCAAACCCTGCAGCCGACACAGAAGGGGTCCCTTTCAGAAGGATCTCTCTGGCCTCGATCAAGCGCAGATCTTTCTGATACTGTAGTGGCGTGGTACCCGTTACCGATTTGAAATGCTCGTGAAAAGAGGATGGGCTCATCCCTGCGATTTCGGCAAGCTCAGCCAGTCTCAAAGGTTCGCGAAAACTGCTTCTGATCTTGTTGATGGATCTGGCAATACGGCTGGCATGACTGTCAACCGATAGAAGGTTCCTCAACATGCCGCCAATAGGGGACATGAGCAGGCGAAAGTGGATTTCTTTAACAATCATCGGGCCAAGGATTTGAGCATCCAATGGCGCATCCATGAGTTCCAGATAGCGCACCATTGGCGCAATAAAGGAGGGATCGGTTGTGGTCGCAGCAAGTGCGCTGGCAGAGGCTTCATTTTGAAACATCTCGCCCACCTGATCATAGAGGCTACGCAGCAGTCCCATATCGAGCGCAAAGACCAGTGATCGATAGGGGGCGGCTTGGCTGGCCTCAAAGATCTTTGCGGTAACTGGCAGATCGTGGCTGACCAGCAGCGCATCGTTTGGCACAAGAGAGACAGAGTTTTGCCCGATGTATACTTCTTTGCGTCCCTGTAGGATTATGCAAATGAAGGGGTTGTACAGCATTGCCTCATACTCACTATCCGTATCGCGTTGAAACACATGTGCAGCGTGTAGGTGGCTTTCTGAAGCAATTCCTTTGTAATGCTCATAACGCTTTGCCAGGTGGTGCAGTTTTTCTAGTGGCATGGCTGTCTCCTTAACCCTCTCCTATCAAGCACTGTTTTTAAGATCACGGAAAATTCGAAACTTCCGGAGGAATTGGCAATTATTCCGTAGGAACTGGCAGGACATCAGGACTGTGTCGCGCCTAGATATGCTGCAGGAAACTACAGGAAAGAACATGACAGCTACTCGCATCCTTCTCGCCACTTCGCTTCTTATTGCCCCTTTCATCCAACCTCTGCTTGCGGAGACAACCAGTCAAAGCTCAGACGCGGACTGTGCCGCCACCCTGATGCACGGCGGTATCGCGCAACTCAGTGCGACCCATGCCAGCATCGAGACCTCAATCCTTGTTGAGGCCACTCCAGCAAAGGTCTGGAGCACCTTGATGGATTTTGAGGCGATGCCCGAATGGAGCACTGGAACCCTTCAGGGGATGAAGGGCGACATTCAGAATGGAGGTCAGGTGGTGGTGAACTTTCTGTTTGGCACCGATACCTCGGGCAATCCCATTCTAAATGAGATTCCACATACTTTGATCTATGAAGATGGCGAAAAAATCGGTTGGTCCGACCCGTTTCCAGACAAGATTGGCGGTGGTCATGACAATCATATCTATCGGGTTCAGGCCTGTGGGGACAAAACACTGTTCATTCAATCGGACGAAATTGTCGACAACCCTTATGCTGCCAACTTCGTTGCCCAGCTTCTTCCTGCTTATCAGAAGTTCAATGCGGAGCTTAAGGTTGCAGTAGAGAACTGACTATTCGTTACCGGCGGCGTGCGCCTCGTTCAAGAAAATCGGAATTGCGCGCCGCCTATTGTCTCACATGCCTTGGTACTAGCCGCAGCACTGGAGAGAGCTAACCAGGGCAGATGAATGTCTGCTCCGGGCTGACAGCGGCCATCTGGGTTCTATAACGAAGTGTCCATAGGTTCCGTGAACCGGGCTGAACCCATCTATCTTGCGTAGGTGGTGGAAAACTCATTAGTAAAAAGTGCTTCCCTTGCCTGAAAACAATGGCTTGAGCGAGGTGCGTGTTGTTTACACCGAAGCGGGCCAGAGTTCAGGATCCGGATCGTAAAAAAAATTTGCGAAAAGGACATTTTTGACCGCAAACTGCGGTACACTTTGCTCGTAACCCAGTGAAACTTATAAAGCGGGTTTCGCGCTGTGCGGTACACCTTGGGCTTTGAAAAAATTTTACTTTTTGGCGGTGGTGGTAGGCCCGGCAGGATTTGAACCCGCAACCAAAGCGTTATGAGCGCTCTGCTCTAACCGTTGAGCTACAGGCCCGCCTGAGGACGTGGTTAGAAAATGCCCGCAGGAAGGTCAAGCCATGATTGTAGTCGCCGGGTAACGTCGGGCAATGGAATCCTGCTGCAGGGCCTCAATCCGCTCCAAAAGCGCTGTGACGACAACCTCGTGGCGTTTGTCATAGCTATGGCGCGAGGGGTACACGGCATAGATGTCTTTGGGCTGGGGCTGATATGCGGGCAGAACTTCCTCAAACCGCCCTTCCAGCAAGGCCTCATCGAGAAACAGCCGTGGGGCGCGGGCATATCCGGTGTGGTTCGCCACCGCGCGAATGATCAAATCAGGGTCATCGGCGGTGAACCCCACATGGACCGGCGCCTGATACTCCACGCCGTCCAGGGTCAGCGGGAAAAAGCCGCCGGTCTGATCTTCGTGATGCTGAATGAACTTCAGCCGCTTCAGGTCCTCTGGCGTGCTGGGGCGTCCCACCTGATCCAGATAGGTGGGGGTGGCAAAAAGCACGGTTTCGATCTGGGCGATCTTACGGGCGGCGCCATCGCTGTCGCCCAGCGTTCCAGAGCGGATCGCCAGATCCACATTTTCGCGCAGGACATCGACCAGCCGGTCTTCCAGTTTCATCACGATATTCAGGTCGGGGTATGTCTGATTGACCTCCAGCAGCACAGGACCCAGAATAATGCGGCCAAAAAAGGTACTGGTGTTGACCCGAAAAGTGCCGGAGAGACTCTCTTTCAGCGCGCTCAGCTCGGCGCACATCAGGTCATAGCCGGACAGTAGACCCTGGGCCTGGGTATAGACCAGCTCGCCAGGGCGAGTCGGTTTTACCCCTGTTGAGGTGCGATGCAGCAACTCATGGCCCAACAGGGTTTCGAGCTGCTTGATTTGGAGGCTCATGGCGGGCTGGCTGATGCCACGGCGCTGCGCGGCTCGGTTCAAGCTGCCTTCGTCCAGGGCGATGATAAAGCTTTCCAGCAATCCCAGTCGATCCATTTTGCTATAAGTCCTGCTTATAAGAGGGATAGGCAATTTATGCCTACATAGGCCTGTTTCGGCAAACTAAGTCAGGGGTGAGGCCAAGACTAGGTCTAAATCATATTGGAGAACCTTATGACGATCAATCGTAGAACCCTACTGGGCGCCCTTACAGCGGCGCCTGCTGCTGCCTTGGTTTCGGGTCAGGCCCTGGCTCAGGATACGGCTCAAGCCACTACACAAGCCACCGCGCCGGTGACAGGGTTGCCTCCCGTTCTGCACCAGTTTTCCATTGGGGAGGCTCGTGTGACAGTGTTGTTGGATGGGCATTTGCCCTTGGGGACGCAGCTTTTTGCCAATTTTGATGCAGAGAAAGCCAATGCAGCCCTGGCTAGGGGATTGCACCAGATGACCCCTGCGGGGCTACAGATCCCGGTGCAGGCCTATCTGGTGGAGCTTGGCGACAAAAAAATCCTGATTGATGCTGGCACGGCTGATCTGATGGGGACAAACTTGGGCGCAATGGGCGCCGGATTGGCCGCCATGGGGGTGAACCCCAGCGAGATTTCCACGGTATTGCTGACCCATATGCATCCGGACCACGCAGGCGGGTTGGTTGCTGCCGATGGCACGGCGGTGTTTGCAAATGCAGAACTGGTGGTGTCACAGGTGGAATGGGAGTTCTGGCATGACGACGCCATCATGGCCTCGGTTCCGGAAAACAGCCGTGGATTTTTCCAGATGGCACGTATGACAGTTGCCCCCTATCAGAACCGGCTGCGGCTGATTGCGGGCGAAGCCTCTGTTTTGTCGGGTTTCACCGCGCTGCCGTTGCCGGGGCATACCCCTGGACATACGGGCTATATGCTGGACAGCGGCGGGCAGCAGCTGTTGTTCTGGGGCGACATCATCCACAGTACTGCGCTGCAATTTGCCTATCCGGATTGGACCATCGCCTTTGACACCGACCCGGAGCTGACGGCGGCGACGCGTCACAAAATGCTGGATCGTGCCGCTACCGATGGGCTTTTTCTGACCGGCAGCCATATCGACTTCCCGGGTCTTGGCCGGGTGCTGCGCCAGACGGAAGGCTACGCATATCAATCAGCACCGTGGCAATTTGGCCTCTGATCTCACGGCTGATTTGGCCGCTCCACCGTGCGACAGGTCGCGCACGGTGGATTCCCTTGTTTCTTTCCGGTGAGCCTTGCGATAAAGGCTGCGCAACCAGTTTTAAGGAGCCAAGAGATGACCAGCGGCAAGAACGGTTTGACCTATGCGGATGCAGGTGTGGATATTGACGCGGGCAATGCCCTGGTGGATCGCATCAAGCCCGCCGCCAAGCGCACCAATCGCTCCGGCGTGATGAGCGGCCTTGGCGGCTTTGGCGCGCTGTTTGACCTCAAGGATGCGGGCTATAGCGATCCCATCCTGGTTGGTGCCACTGATGGAGTCGGCACCAAGCTGCGTATCGCCATCGACACCGGT
Source organism: uncultured Pseudophaeobacter sp. (assembly GCA_905479575.1). Classification (GTDB taxonomy): domain Bacteria; phylum Pseudomonadota; class Alphaproteobacteria; order Rhodobacterales; family Rhodobacteraceae; genus Pseudophaeobacter. The sequence goes on along the minus strand of CAJQNB010000031.1, from coordinate 38,911 downwards.
GTGGTCGACGGCGTCGGCATTGATCTGGTCGCCATGTGTGTCAACGATCTGGTTTGTCAGGGCGCTGAGCCACTGTTTTTCCTAGACTATTTTGCCACTGGCAAGCTGGAAACAGAAACAGCTGCGCGGATCATCGAAGGCATCGCCGAGGGCTGTGTGCGCTCTGGCTGCGCGCTGATTGGCGGTGAAACCGCTGAAATGCCGGGCATGTATCCCGAGGGAGATTTTGATCTCGCGGGCTTTGCCGTGGGCGCGATGGAGCGCGGCACCGCCTTGCCTGCGGGCGTGGTCGAGGGCGACGTGCTGTTGGGGCTGGCCTCGGATGGGGTGCATTCCAATGGCTATTCGCTGGTGCGCAAGATTGTTGAACTGTCCGGCCTTGGCTGGGAGGCGGATTCGCCCTTTAGCGACGGCACCCTGGGCGAGGCGCTGCTGACGCCAACGCGTTTGTATGTGAAACAAAGCCTGGCCGCTGTGCGGGCAGGGGGCGTGCATGCGCTGGCCCATATCACCGGCGGTGGTCTCACGGAAAACCTGCCACGGGTGCTGCCCGAAGATCTGGGCGCCGAAATCGACCTGGACAGCTGGGAACTGCCCGGTGTGTTCAAATGGATGGCCGAGGTAGGCGGTATCGCTGAGGCTGAGATGCTAAAGACCTTTAACTGCGGCATTGGCATGATCCTTTCGGTGTCCGCGGATCGCGCCGATGAGCTGGTCGATATTCTGCAGGACGAAGGCGAAACCGTCAGCCGCCTTGGCACGGTGACGGCTGGTGCTGGCATGCGCTACACAGGAAAGCTGCACACGGGCAAGCTGCTGTGAGCGACAAGAAAAAGGTGGCCATTCTGGTCTCGGGCGGCGGCTCCAACATGGTGGCGCTGATCGAGAGCATGACGGGCGACCATCCGGCCCGCCCCTGTCTGGTAATGTCAAACGACGCCGAGGCTGGCGGGCTGAAAAAGGCCGCCGCTGCGGGCATTGCCACGGCGGCGGTGGACCACCGCCCGTTTAAGGGCGATCGCGCCGCCTTTGAGGCTGAGCTGGTAAAGCCCATTCTTGAGGCTGGCGCAGATATTGTTTGCCTGGCCGGGTTCATGCGGGTTCTGACCGCGGGGTTTGTGGCACATTTTCAGGGCCGCATGCTGAATATTCACCCGTCCTTGCTGCCCAAATACAAGGGCCTGCACACCCATGCGCGCGCCTTGGAAGCGGGCGATGCAGTGCATGGCTGCACGGTGCACGAGGTCACCCCGGCGCTGGATGACGGGCCCATTTTGGGCCAGGCGCGGGTGCCTGTCTTGCCCGGAGATACCCCCGCGGATCTGGCGGCGCGGGTGCTGGTGCAGGAGCATCGGCTCTACCCGGCGGTACTGCGACGCTTTACGGCGGGGGACCGTAGCCCGGTGTTGCTGCAGGGCTGATCTGGCGGTTTGCATTGTTGGCATCAAAGGCGTATCACCATGGCCATTCCTTTGGACCAGAACACCAGAAAAGTCGTGATATATGAAAACTCTGACCACCACCGACGAGCTGCAGGCCTTTTGTGAAGAGGCGGCAAACTATCCCTACGTGACGGTGGATACCGAGTTTCTGCGCGAACGCACTTATTACTCCAAGCTTTGCCTGATCCAGATTGCCTTTTCCGGTGATGGGGAAAACGATGCAGTGTTGGTCGATCCACTGTCTGACGGCCTGTCGCTGGAACCGCTTTATACGCTGTTTCGCAATGAATCTGTGGTCAAGGTGTTCCACGCTGCCCGGCAAGATCTGGAGATCTTCTGGGTCGATGCCAGTGTTTTCCCCAAGCCGCTGTTTGATACCCAGGTTGCGGCCATGGTCTGCGGTTTTGGCGATCAGGTCGGCTATGAAACTCTGGTGCGCAAGATCGTTAAGGAAGGCGTCGACAAAAGCTCGCGCTTTACCGATTGGTCGCGGCGTCCTTTGAGCGAAGCCCAGCAGACCTATGCGCTGGCGGATGTGACCCATCTACGGCGGGTTTATGAATTTCTCGCCGCCGATCTGGAGCGCAGCGGCCGCTCGCACTGGGTTGCCGAAGAATTGCAGGTGCTGACCGATCCTGCGACCTATGACATTCAGCCGCAAGAGGCGTGGCGCCGGGTCAAAACCCGCACCTCCTCGGGGAAGTTCCTGGCTGTGGTGCGGGAACTGGCGGCCTTTCGTGAAGACTACGCCCAGACCAACAATGTTCCGCGCAACCGGGTGTTCAAGGATGACGCACTGGTTGAGCTGGCCTCGACCAAGCCACGCACCGGATCCGATCTGGGCGGCTCCCGCCTGTTGCTGCGTGAGGCCCGCAAAGGGGCCATTGCCGAAGGTATTTTGCAGGCTGTCGCCAAGGGCATTAACTGCCCGGCTGACAAACACCCCAGGGCAGATCGCAGCCGGGAAAAGATGCAGGTTAACCCGGCGTTGTCGGATCTACTGCGGGTCTTGCTGAAGGCCAAGACCGAATCCGCCGGCGTCGCCGCCAAGCTGATTGCCCCCAGCGCCGACCTGGATGCCATCGCCGCAGGGGAGCGCGACGTTGCCGCCCTGACGGGCTGGCGGCATGAGGTCTTTGGCGAGGATGCCCTGCGCCTGTGCAATGGCGAAATAGCCCTGGCTGCCAAGGGGCAATCGGTGAAAGTGGTGGCGCTGTAGTCTCTGGGCGCCCGCGAGGGGCTGACCGCAGGGGCTGCTGGTTGGCTTTCTTGCTGAATGGCCCTGCAGCTGGCTGTTTCCGCCAGTTGACGGAAACCTGGCGCTGGTAAACTGCAAATGGAAATAACAAAGCCCGGAGTGTTGTCACTCCGGGCTTTTTCAATGGGTTCTTGTCTAACCAGCCGCTTGTTCTAAGCGACCTTGGCGGCTTTAGCGGCGGCGGGTTTCGCGGGCGTTTTCGGCGCCGCTGACCCGGATTGTGCGAATACCACGCAGGTCTTGTTCTGAAAGGGTCACCGCCGCCTGAATGGTGCGACTGTGCTCGCTTCCCGCTGGGGTCGCAGACACCGGATATAAAACGTGCATGGTGTATTCTATCGTGTTCTCTGCAGTAGTGGGAACTTGCCGCAACTCTACCTCATGGGCGCCCTGACGCGAAGCAATGCCACTGGCATAGATGATTGCGCCGGTGGGGGTTGGCTCCACCCGCAGCGCGCTGATTTTGGCCACGGGAACACTCAGGTCTTCTTTTTCAGCACGGTCAAAGATGCTCTTGCGCCCTTCCTCGGCAAGCAGGGGGTTGGTGGGTTCGCTTTCGGCGGCCACAGCAACGGGTGCGGACCGTGATTTGCCGAACCAGTTTCCTGGATTAATACGTGACTCACGCCAGCCGCCACAGCCCGAAAGTATCAGCGTGCCCGCCAAGATGAGTGCCAAGGATTTACGCATGTCGTCCCGCCCGTCTTTTAAGTCTGGTTGATTGTGGTTACCCGATTGCGCGGCGCTTGAAAAGCTGTTGAAAAGCATGGACAGGCGGCTTAGGTGCTGCATTGCTGATTTCCGTCACAAACGAGGGGACGCCCGGACATGGCCAGCGCCGCATTTGAAGAGATTGTCGAAGATTTTGAATTCCTGGAAGACTGGGAAGATCGCTATCGCCATGTGATCGAACAGGGCAAGGCAATGGAGCCTTTGGAAGAAGCACTAAAGGTGCCTGCCACCAAGGTCGACGGCTGTGCCAGTCAGGTTTGGCTGCATCCAACAATCACTGACGGGCGGTTTCATTTTGACGGCGAAAGCGATGCGCTGATTGTGCGCGGTTTGATTGCGGTGCTGCGCAGCCTCTATAATGGCCTCACCCTGGCTGAAGTGGTGGCGGTGGATGCCCGGGCCGAGCTGGAGCGTTTGGGTCTGAACGAACATCTGTCGGCGCAGCGCTCCAATGGGCTGCGGGCAATGATCGAGCGCATCCGCGACACGGCGGCGGCACAGCTCTAACGCGGCGTGGTTTTGTCTGGATCGCAAGTGAGGCCCTGCCTGGTTTTGCCGCGCGCTTGCAGCTGCGCAATGTAGTCTCGCAGCAGCGATACCCGACGGGGGCGAAAGCTTTCGCCGGTTTTTGCATAGCCATCAATGCGGGTGACATGAAACATACGAAAATCCGCGCGTTTGCAGCAACAGGCCAGCAACATCACCGCATGGTCATGGTAGGACAGGGCAAGCGGATAGATGCGCCGTCGGGTCTGGGCGTCTTTTAGGTCCCGGTAGCCAATTTCCAGCGCCTCTTCGGCCCACATGGCTTCACGCAGCAGCGTCATGTCGATGGTGGGGGTTTGCGGCGCCGTAAAGCGATGCGCCAGATTGACGGCATGCATGGCCTGGCGCTGCTGCCGTTCGGGCAGGGTCGCCAGAATTTTCACCAGCGCATCACTGGCAGCCTGCGCCAGATCGCTGTCACCCCGCTGTCCCACCTCCGCCAAGCCCAGCGTCAGGGCTTCGATTTCGATCTGGGTAAAGGTCTGCGGCGGCAGGGCGGGGTCCTCGACCATGGTGTAGCCCAGGCCGGCCTCTCCCTCGATCCTGGCACCAGCGGCGCGCAGGCTGTCGATGTCGCGGTAGATGGTGCGCTCTGAGACCTCCATCGCGGCAGCCAGCCGGGCGGCGGTCACCGGCGGCGTGAGCCCTCGGATAAGATGCAGCAGACGAAACAGACGATCAGATTTGGCCATGGGGTAAGCTAAGCAATCGCTCCTGACAGAATTTGGCAGGAGCATAGCGCCATATAGCCCGCATCGACAACCAAAACCTGAAAGGTTCTTTTCTGATGCCAAAGCTATATCATTCTCCCAACACCCGCTCTTCCCGTGTCATCTCCCAGCTTATGCTGATGGGAAAGCTCGACGCGGTGGAGGTTATCTGCGTCGATATTGTCAAAAATGATGGCACGGGACGGCGGGACCCGATGAATGCCCACCCCGAAGGCAAAGTGCCGTATCTGGTCACTGATGAGGGCGAGACCCTTCGCGAGAGTGGCGCCATCATGATGTATCTGGATGAGCTGTTTGGCCAACCCTTGAGCCCCAAGATCGGCGCTCCGGGGCGGGGCAGCTACCTGAGCTGGATATGTTACTATGGCGGAGTGCTGGAGCCTGCGCTGGTGGCGCAGTTTGCTGAGGTGAACCACCCGGCGCTGGTGGGGACGTTTCGCACCCTGACCGAGGTCGGGGCGCAGCTGGAAACGGGTTTGCGGGACGGCCCGTTTCTGCTGGGCGATGACCTGACTGTGGCTGATCTCATCATGGCCTCAGCCTTTCTTTGGGCGCCGCATTTGATGCCCGACAGTACTGTGGTGAAAGCCTGGGTGGCCCGGGTGGTAGCGGCGCAGGACAGCACCGCGCTGGAGGCGTTTGAAGCAGAGGCGATACAAAGCCTGGAGGTCAAAGCCTCAGCCTAAGCCGCCTGAACCGGGACCTGGGCGGCCTGAACCAGGACCTGCACCTGCACCTGGGACTGAGGGAGGGGGAAATCCCTTCCCTCAGGTTTTGGCCGTGCCCCAGTGCAGCACCGCGTCTTGCAGCTCGCCATAGCCTGTGTGCCGGTGTTCAAAGGCCAGCCCCATGCGGGTAGCGCAGTCTTGCGCCTTTGCCAGCAGCGCCGGATCGCTGAGCTGCGACTGGTAGACCAGCTTGGTGTAGTTGCCGAAAATCATGTCGCGCAGCTCGGGGTTCTTGTCCAGCCCCATGGGTTTCCAGATGAAGGCATCAAACTGTTTCACCAGAAAATCCGTGAGATAGAATGCGGTGATTTCGCCAGCCTCGGCGTGTTGTGCAAACTGTTCGTTGCCCTCAAAGAAGGAATAGCAATGGGGCCCGGGCACCATCTCCACGCCCAGCTCGTCGCATTTTTGCTTGAGCTCCCCACCGGTGCCGCAATCTGCATAGACAACACAGATCTTGTCGTAGGTACCGCGATGTTTCAAAACCGCGCCTTCAACCGCAAGGGTGATCTGATCGGGGTAAAGGTGCAGCTTGGCGGGCAGGCAGGTGAGGTCGATGTGATCCAGCCCGTTGATGTCGGTGATGGCGAGGATTTCACGCGCCAAGGCGCCGCAGGCGATCAGCAGGATACGGCCGTGTTTCTTTTCAGGGGCAGCCAGACCCTGTTCTGTGAGGGAGCTTTCCTCAAGCGTGCGCCCAGTGGGGGGGCGAAATGCAGCCCGCTCGGTTAAGCGGACTGCACGTCCTTTGCGTGCCAAATCAGGCGCTCATCTGGTTGTGCTTGCGCGCAACAAAATCCTTGGCCATTTCCACTGCAACAGCGGCGTCCCGGCAATAGCCGTCAGCGCCGATTGCTTTGCCAAACTCTTCGTTCAACGGTGCGCCGCCAACCAGAACAACATAATCGTCGCGCTTGCCTTGTTCGATCATCGTGTCGATCACCACTTTCATGTAGGGCATGGTGGTGGTCAGCAGGGCGGACATGCCCAGGATGTCGGGGTTATGCTCTTCCAGCGCTTCCAGGTAGTTTTCGACCGGGTTGTTGATGCCCAGGTCCACCACCTCAAAACCAGCGCCTTCCATCATCATCGAGACCAGATTTTTGCCGATGTCGTGGATGTCGCCTTTGACGGTGCCAATCACCATCGAGCCCATACGTGGCGCGCCAGTCGCCGCCAGCAGAGGTTTCAGGATCGCCATGCCGCCCTTCATCGCGTTTGCCGCCAGCAGAACTTCTGGAACAAACAGGATGCCATCGCGGAAGTCAGCGCCAACAATGGTCATGCCGCCAACCAGCGCTTCTGTCAGCACCTTATAGGGCTCCCAGTCGCGCGACAGAAGGATCTGAACACCTTCTTCGATTTCTTCCTTCATACCGTCATAAAGGTCATCAAACATCTGTTGGACAAGTTCTTCGTCGTCCAGTTCCGCCAGGATGATTTCTTCTTCTTCTGACATGCGCCTATTCCTTGAGTGGGCGGGGAGTCCCCGGCGTGGCATCGTTGTGCCGACTATTGGGCCATATTGCCGCGTCGAGACTGCATTATTTGCGACATTGCCATTGTCTGGACCGACCTATAGGGCCAAAATATGCAGATTAATAATGAAGAATTCGCAAGGAAATCTTCGATTTCGCGGGTTTGTTCTTCATTTGTTCCAAAATCACTGCCACAATGGGTGAATGGAACAGATGATTCACTCCCCCGCGCTGCGTCGCAAAGCCCGCGCCAGCCTCAGCAATGCGTCAAGCCGCTTTGATTTGGGCCGCGAGTCCGTTGACGATGGCTGGGAACAAGAGCAGCCCCCTGAGGTGATTCCCACCGAAATTCGGCTCGAACAGGTCCGCAGCGCCATTTCATACAACCGCTCACCGGATCTGCCCTTTGATCGCTCGGTCAATCCGTACCGGGGCTGTGAACACGGCTGCATCTATTGTTTTGCCCGCCCCAGTCACGCCTATCTTGGCCTGTCGCCGGGGTTGGATTTCGAAACCCGTCTGATTGCCCGTCCCAATGTGGCGCAGGTGCTGCGACAGGAGCTGTCAAAGCCGCGCTACAAGGTGGCAACCCTGGCCATGGGCACCAATACCGACCCCTATCAGCCTTGCGAGCGTGACCACGGCCTGGCGCGGGCCTGCCTGGAGGTGCTGCGGGACTTCAACCATCCGATTGCCATTGTCACCAAGGGTAGCCTGATTGAGCGCGATCTTGCTATTCTGTCGGATATGGCAACCAAGGGCCTGGTGCGGGTCGGAATCTCTGTCACCACCCTGGACCCGGAGCTGTCGCGGCGGATGGAGCCGCGTGCACCGACGCCTGCGCGGAGGCTGGCGGTGATCAACCGTCTGTCTGATGCAGGCGTGCCGGTTCGTCTGATGGCCTCACCTGTGGTGCCGGGGCTGACGGATCACGAGCTGGAGGCCCTCCTGGCTGCTGGTGCTTCTGCGGGCGCGGATGCGGCCAGCTGGATCATGCTGCGGTTGCCGCGCGAAGTGTCGGAGCTGTGGCAGGACTGGCTGGCGGAACATGAACCCGGTCGTGCGGCAAAGGTGATGGCACGGCTGCGAGAAATGCATGGCGGGCGTGACTATGACCCTTGCTGGGGGCAACGCATGCGCGGCGAGGGGGAATACGCCGCCATGATCGGGCGCCGATTCAATGCAGCCTGTCGGCGGTTGGGGCTTGCGGAGCGTCAGCCAGATCTCACAACGGATCTGTTTGAACGGCCTCCCCAACCGGGGGATCAGCTCGGGCTGTTTTGATTTGTCTTTCGCTGTGCCGATGGCGCTTTCGTGGGCGGTAGTGGCTTTGTTGCGCAAATCCTCTGAAGGACAGCCTCCCCCTTTCCCGGACGGAGTTAGAGTTATCCTGCGGGCTTTGTGACAGGTATGCCAAGAGCGGTGTAGCGGTTCAATACGGCGATCCGGATTTGGATCTCAGCGACCTGTCGGTCGAAGTCTCGGGCCATCAAGGATTGGCCCAATTGCTTCACACAGTGCATATTGGTCTCGACGCGGCTACTGCGGTGATACCCGCTCCATCGCTTCCAAATGGTTCGACCGAGGTAGCGCGAGGCATCCACTGCATCGTTCCGAGCGATGGCTCCGGCCGTGGTGGGTTACTGAAACTCTGTTGTCGCCCGGGGCTTACTATTCGGCGGCGGAACCCAGACCATCTCGGGGGCGAACCAAATGGACAGCGATCCGCGCCGCTTCAACGCCGTGTTATACGACGGCCAGTTCTTGGTCTTGTATTTTGTGGGTGACCAACTGCTCATTCCCGCCAGCTATCATGCTGGATTCACGCAGTGAATCCCTGAAGCGATTTGTGCAACAAAGCCTCTGGGGGGGCAGAAAAGGATTCGTCTGCTGCTTTGTCAGCCCCACATCCAAGGCTGTCACTGTCGCCAAATTGGCAGGTCGTGTCGCGACACGCACGGATATTTCACAGGTCCCGATCCGGCAGGGAATAGCCGCTTTGGCGGTATCGTTGCCACCAGACGCGGTGGCAACGATGTGGGGTTTCAGCTTAACGCTTTAGCTGCGACGGCGGCTTCCGCGGCGGGAGCGGCGTTCGCTCGCGGCCTTTTCCTCTTCACCAGTGCCATCGCTGGCAGAGGTAAAGGGGCCTAGCACTTCGACAATTTTCTCCAGGCTTGGGCGGTCTCCACGGGGGCGGGTGTCCAGGGCCTGGCGCATGGCCCGCAGGTGCTCCGGCATGGTGCCACAACAGCCACCGATGATTTTAGCACCAGAATCCCGCGCCATGACGGCATATTCGCCCATCAGTTCGGGGGTACCATCATAGTGGATGTGCCCATCAACGTATTTTGGAATGCCGGCATTGCCCTTGGAAATGATCGGCCGTTCCGTGCCCTGGGCGGCAAAGCCCAGAACGGTACGCAGAATATCCGACGACCCGGTGCCGCAGTTGGCGCCAAAGGCCAGCGGTGGATTGGGCAGATCCTCAACCAGCTGGGCCAGATCGGCAGAGGTGACGCCCATCATGGTGCGCCCGGCGGTGTCAAAGCTCATGGTGCCACACCAGGGCATATCTGCCAGGGCAAAGGCCTCGGCGGCGGCGCGAAATTCTTCGGGGGCTGAAATGGTCTCAACCCAGAGCACGTCAACACCGCCTTCTTTCAGGGCTTCGGCTTGCTCGTGGAACATTTCGACAGCCAGTTCGTGGCTCAACTCACCCACAGGCAACATGATTTCACCAGTGGGACCAACCGAGCCTGCAACAGCGATCTTGCGATTGGCCTTATCGGCAACTTCGCGACCCAGTTCTGCAGCGGCGCGGTTGAGTTCCCGCACCCGCCCCTGAGCGTCATGCAGTTTCAAACGGGCAGCGGTGCCACCAAAGCTGTTGGTCAGGAACAGGTCACTGCCTGCATCCACCGAGCCCTGGTACAGCGCCATGATCTTTTTGGGTTCATCCGTATTCCACAGCTCGGGCGCATCCCCGGACTGCAACCCCATGTTAAAGAGATTGGTGCCCGTGGCGCCATCGGCAAGAAGGACGTCTTTTTCCATTAGGAATTCGGCAAAAAAATTGGTCATCGGTATGTCCTGTAAAAGGAGAGGCAAGTGTCGGCTGTTCTTCGGTCTGCTTGGCTGTCGGTTGCACTATTTGTCACAGATCTACGCCAGAAACCATAGGCCGCCAAGGATTAGACGTGCTGTGTCATGGCAGAGCCGGGAGCGCAAATGCATATTCCTCAACTAGATTATGAGGCACGCGCAGCAGAATGCGCTGATCCTGGCTGACCCTCCTGTGCGCTCTGCCAGGCTAGTGTTTCGGCGTCTCGGTCTGTGCCCGGGTTGCCGTTTTGCCTGCGCAGCAGCGCCAGGCTGGCGGGGTGAACCGGGCCAGGGCGATGGATCAGGCGGAAAAGTTCAAATCCGGCGATTGCCATATCAGCCCAGGTTGGGCAGGCCATGTAGCGGGGCTGCCAGTCCGGTGCAAAGCAGGCTTTGAACCTGCGCAGGCCCTGGTCCATGCGGGGGGCTAAGCGGTGATCGGGGACGGCTGCCAGTGACAGGCGCGGAATCTCGTCTTCCCGTGCGGCAGCAATGGCTGCACGCAGCATGATATGGCCCGTCCCATCGGGGGCATTTGGGCAGATGCGGATCAGATCAAGGCACCATTCTGTTTCAGCAGTGTGCAGGCTGACAAAACCGATAATGCGCTCCTCCTGCCACGCGAGAAAGACCCGCTGCATGGTCAGGTAATTGGCCTCAAACCGGCCCATGGTGGTGCCATGGGCACTGCCGTGGCGATCCTGCCAGACTTGATCCAGGGCTGCCATTTGGTCCAATGGCAGGTTGGGTGGTGCGGGGCGGACGCTAATGCCGGCTTTTTCCGCATGGCGCAGTTTGCGCCGCAATTGGCGATGGTTGGATCCGGATTCGCTGAAATGTATCGGCGAGACCACGGCTTCGGCGGCGATCCGCAACACCGCCCAGCCGGCTTGCCGCGCCGCCAAGGCGTTGCGGGCCGAACATTTGTAAAAACAGGGTGCCGTATTGCGCTGACGTGCATATCGCTGCAACGGCGTGAGAGTTTCTTTGAGATTGCCGATCATCGGGTCAAACAGCGCCACAGAGATTTGCAGACTGTCCAACAGTGCCAGCTGGTTAAACCCAAAGGCCTGAATATGGCCGCCATTTTGGCGGATTACGCCACTTTCTGCCCGCAGCCGGTGGTGGGGCAGGGTCTCGGCTGAGCGTTGCTGTGCCCCCAACAGATCCGGATCCGTGAGCGGCGCGCGGGTGGATTTGAGCCGCTCTGGCACAACCATCACGACGCAGGCGATGGCTGCGGGCAGGGCGTAGTAGACCAGCCGAAACGCCAGCAGTGCAGCCAGCAGGCCAGCGCTGTCATGTGCGGGCAGTAGGGAAAAGACCATCAGTTCCAAAGGGCCAGTGCCGCCAGGCGCAGAGGACAGGATCGCGGCGCCCAGGGCGATGGCATAGACCACCAGCAAAGTGGCCCAAGAAATGTCAAGCGAGGCGGGCAACAACATCCAGAGTGCCGTGCCAGCAGCCGTGACATCAATGAGCGCCCAGACCAAAAGCGCCGCCATGGCCGTCAGCGAGGGCCAACGCAATGACACAGACCCGAGGTCCAGTCGGGGGGCTACAAAGCTGAGCAGACTGGCGGCGAGGGCGGCGGTGATCAGCAGGGCGCCTATGGGGGGGAACCAGGCAAAGACCGGAAACAGGACCATGGCAATGCCGCAAATCACTGTCAGTGCGGCCAGAAAAGTAAGCCCGACGAGGCCAGTCAGCTGCGCAGCCTGCATCGCGGTCAATCCCGGCACCAACCGCCAGCGGGCGTAGGCCCCGGTCAGCAACCCAAAGCCGACCAATTGCGAAAAGGCAATCGCGGCCATCCCGGCGCGGCGCGCCTGTGGACCATCCAGGCCAGTTTGCAGATGCCGGTGGGCCACGGAATCATAGCGCCCCAAGGCCCAAAAACTGACCGCTGTTGCACTACAGGCCGCCAGCCATTGCCACATTTGTAAGCCGCCAAGCAGACCGCCGAGATCCGCAAGGGAGGGCAGCTCAATGCGGGTGAAAATCGCCCAAAGGCAGAGGCCTGCCATCGCAAAGGGCACTGTCATGCGCAGGACGTGAAGAGGCAGTCCTGCCGAGGGGGATTTGAGGCTCTGCATTTTGGTCTTTCTGCGAGGCCCGGAAGGGGCAGAAAAGCCAATCTAGCAAGCTCAGGTTTGTGTGACGTTAACTGCGCTTGCCCAGAGGCACCTGTTTTATCAAACGCAGCGGCCCTATAGGGGCAGCATATTCTGGCGGGACTTTGCTGGTTTTTAATCAAGCGGGGCTGGAAACGTCTTGGTGAGAACCCCTTTGGGGGTGGTCAAAACTGCTGGCGTTTTGCGCGCGATCTGCTTTCGCCGCGTGTTTGCCTGCGACAATAGATCTAAAACCGGGTCTATAGATCTAAAACCGGGTCTATTCGACTGGTTTGCGCCACCATACTTGCAGCATTTCACCCCTTGCCCTATGAGAGCGGCAAGAAACCGGGCCGGGATTCCTGGCCTTTACCTCGAAAGGTTCCTCATGGCACGTCGCAAAAAGATCTACGAAGGCAAAGCCAAAACACTGTATGAAGGTCCGGAACCCGGCACCATCGTGCAGTATTTCAAGGATGATGCCACTGCTTTCAATGCCGAAAAGAAAGACGTGATCGAAGGCAAGGGGGTTCTGAACAACCTGCTGAGCGAATATTTCATGAAGGGGTTGGGCCAGATTGGTGTTCCAACGCATTTCCTGAAACGGTTGAATATGCGCGAACAATTGGTGCGCTCTTGCGAGATCATTCCGCTGGAAGTGATCGTGCGCAACTATGCGGCGGGCAGCATGTCCAAACGGCTGGGCATTGACGAGGGCACACAGCTGCCGCGGCCCATTGTGGAATATTGCTACAAGGACGACGCCCTGGGGGATCCGCTGGTCACCGAAGAGCACATTGCCGCCTTTGGCTGGGCCAGCCAGCAGGATATGGATGATATTCTCAGCCTGGCACTGCGGGTGAATGACTTTATGTCCGGGGTGATGCTGGCCGTGGGTATTCGTCTGGTGGATTTCAAAATCGAGATTGGCCGCGTCTATGACGGTGATTTTCAGCGCCTGGTGGTGGCCGATGAGATCAGCCCCGACAGCTGCCGCCTGTGGGATATCGAGACAGGCCAGAAACTGGACAAAGACGTGTTCCGGCGCGATCTGGGCAGCCTGACCGATGCCTATAGTGAAGTGGCGCGTCGCCTTGGCGTGATGCCGAACAACCCGCCAGCCCCCAGCAAGCCAACGTTGGTGAACTGATCTGGTGAGGTGAAATTCCCCACTCCCGCCAATCGGATCGGGGCTGGGTCCTACTTTTCTGCAAAGGGCGCGACCAGGGGTCCGCTCCCATCGAAGCTGAGGAACGACACGATGAAGGCACGGGTGCATGTTATGCTGAAGAACGGGGTTCTGGATCCACAGGGTGAGGCCGTGCGCCACGCGCTTGGGGCTCTGGGCTTTGACAAGGTTGAAGGTGTGCGGCAGGGCAAGGTGATTGATCTTGATCTCACCGCAGGCGCCACTGAGGCCGATGTCACCGAGATGTGCGAAAAGCTGCTCGCCAATACCGTGATCGAATCCTACAGCATCGAGATGAAGTGATGAAAGCAGCCGTCGTCGTATTTCCCGGATCCAATTGCGACCGCGATCTTGCGGTTGCCTTTGAACAGGCCGGTTTTGATGTCTCCATGGTCTGGCACAAGGACAGCGTCCTGCCTGAAGGTATTGATATCGTAGGCGTTCCCGGTGGCTTCTCCTATGGGGATTACCTGCGCTGTGGCGCCATTGCGGCGCAATCGCCAATCTGCCGGGCGGTTGTGGAACATGCCGATCGTGGCGGCTATGCCATGGGTGTTTGCAACGGCTTTCAGATCCTCACAGAGACCGGCGTTTTGCCGGGGGCACTGCTGCGCAATGCCGGGCTGAAATACATCTGCCGCACCGTTGATCTGCAGGTCGCCACCGAGCAGAGCGTCTTTACCCAGGGCTATGCCAAGGGCGATGTGATTGGCATCCCGATCGCGCATCACGATGGCAATTACTTTGCCGATGCCGAGACCCTTGCGGCGCTGAAGGATCAGGACCGTATCGCCTTTACCTATGCCGACAACCCTAATGGGTCGGTGGACGATATTGCCGGCATCCTGTCGGAAAACCGTCGTGTGCTTGGCATGATGCCGCATCCGGAACGCGCCGCCGACGAAGGCCACGGTGGCACCGATGGAACGGCAGTCTTTCGCGCATTGGCCGGTATTGTCGCCGCTGCGTGACTTGAGCTCCTGCGGCGCCAGGAATAGGATTGTCCTATGAATGCGCCGCAGACACCCAAAACACCCCCAGAAAAAGAGACCGGATCGCGTACCATTCCCTGGGGCGCGCGGCTGGCGCTGTTGCTGTTCATGGGGGTTGCAGCTGTCACTGTCTGGGTGACAAACCAGCAGTTGACTCATCGCTTTACCGACAGCACCCGCAACCGCGGCGAGCTACGGCTGGCGCTGTATTCTGGCAACCTGGTCAGCGAGTTGCGCCGCCATGCCATCGTGCCGCAGCTGTTGGCGCGGGATCAGACGCTGATTGCGGCGTTGCAAAGCCAGGATTTCTCGCTGTCAACGCAGCGCTTGCTTTCTTTTATTGATGAGATCGGCGCAAACTCGATCATGCTGATGGCCAGCGATGGCCGCACGGTTGCGGCGACCAATCGCAATCGCTTGGGCGAAAATCACCGTAATGAGGCCTATTTTGTTGATGCTGCCCGCGCCAGATCCACGGTGTTTTCGGTAATCAAGCGCGAGGTGGGCGGGTATCGTTTCACCTATTCACGCCGCATGGTTGATACCTCTGGACTGTTGGGGGTGATCGTCATCGAGGTCGACCTGCGCAAGTTTGAGCGGGCCTGGGCCGGGGTGTCGGATGCGGTGATGGTCACTGACAGCAGGGGCAATATCGTGCTCGCCACCGAGGCGCGCTGGCGGGGTCTGAAAGAAGAGGAGGCGCTGGTCCTGCAAACGCCCGAAAGCGCCATTCAGCGCGCCATCCGGGCGACGGCGGACTGGAGCACCCTGCCACCGGATGCCTATTTGCAGGGCGAAGCGGTAATGCGGCTGGAAAACCGGGTGCCGTTTCAGGGCTGGCGAATGACCTCTTTCACCACCTTCGCCTCGATCCGCGAGAAGGTGAACGCGGTATTGGCGCTGGAAATCATGGGATTCGCCATCCTGCTGGCGCTGGCCTTTTATGCACTGAGCCGGAAGACGGCGATCCGGATGGCGCTGTTCCAGCGCGAGTCGGCGGAGCTTCGCGTATTGAACGCGCGCTTGCAGCGGGAAATTGCCGAGCGTGAGCGCATGCAAAAGACCCTCGCCGTGGCCGAACAAAGCCTGGCGCAGAGCTCCAAACTCGCCGCCCTGGGGGAGATGTCTGCGGCTGTCAGCCACGAGTTGAACCAGCCCCTGGCGGCAATGAAAACCTACCTCGCCGGGGCGCGGCTTTTGCTCAATCGCAACCGCCCTGACGAGGCGCTGGCCTCCTTTGGGCGGATTGATGATCTGATTGAGCGCATGGGCGCCATTACCCGGCAGCTGAAATCCTATGCCCGCAAGGGGGGCGATGCGTTCAGCCCTGTAAACCTTGGCGATGCGCTGGCCTCCAGCCTGTCGATGATGGAACCGCAACTGCGGCAGCGCCACGTCAAAATCACCCGCATTCTGCCCGAAGATCCGGTTTTTGTCATGGCGGATCGCATGCGGCTGGAACAGGTGATGGTCAACCTCTTGCGCAATGCCCTGGATGCTACCAAATCGGTGGAGGAGCCGGAGGTCGAGATCCTGTTGGCCGCAGGGGAGACCGCGACCCTGACGGTGCGCGACAATGGGGTGGGGATCGAGGATTTTGGCAGCTTGTTTGATCCGTTCTACACCACCAAACAGGCCGGCGACGGGGTCGGGCTGGGGCTTGCCATCTCCTCTGGGATCGTCAACGACCTAGGGGGCCGGCTCGCGGCGCGCAACGGGCAAAAAAACGGCGCCGTGTTTGAGATGCAATTGCCGATCCTTGTGGACGGCATCGAGGCCGCTGAATAGCGGTCCGTGAAAAAAAACAAAGAAGGGGTGTCCTATGGCACAGGCCATGAAAATTGCGATCGTTGATGATGAGCAGGATATGCGCCAGTCAATCAGCCAATGGTTGGCGCTTTCGGGCTACGACACCGAGACCTTTGCTAGCGCCGAAGATGCGCTAAAGGAGCTTGGGGCGGATTATCCGGGTATCGTTATCTCGGATATCAAGATGCCCGGCATGGATGGGATGCAGTTCCTGAAAAAACTGATGGGCAGCGACAGTGGCTTGCCGGTGATTATGATCACTGGCCATGGGGATGTCCCTATGGCGGTTGAGGCGATGCGGGTCGGGGCGTTTGATTTCCTGGAGAAACCGTTCAACCCCGACCGGATGTCAGAGCTGGCCAAACGTGCCACCGGTGCCCGCCGCCTGACCCTGGACAACCGGGCCCTGCGCCGGGAGCTGTCTGACGGTGGTCAGATCATGAAGAAACTCATTGGTATGAGCCCGGTCATGGAGCGCCTGCGCGAAGACATCCTGGATCTGGGCCAGGCCGACGGCCACGTGTTGATTGATGGGGAAACCGGCACCGGCAAGACACTTGTCGCCCATGCGCTGCATGCGGTAGGTAGCCGTGCGGGCAAGAAGTTTGTGCTGATCTCCTGCGCCGCGCTGGAAGAAGAGGCTCTGTCCAAACGTCTGTTTGGCCCGATGCAGCCAGAAGACAGCCTGTTGCCCGCCCTGGAAGAGGCGCGGGGCGGTACCCTGGTTCTGGAAGGGATCGAGGCGCTGAGCGAAACCTTGCAGGCCAAGCTGTTGAGCGCCATCAACGAGCAAGGCATGCCGGGGGAAACGCGGATCATTGCGATCTCGAACCTGCAGGAAGCCGGGAAAACCTGTGAAGACGCCCTGCGCCCGGATCTGTTTTATCGCCTTGCGGCCCTGCGCATCATGGTGCCACCGCTGCGCCAGCGCGGCGAAGACATCCTGACGCTGTTTACCCGGCTGTGCGAACAGTTCGCCGAAGAATACGGCTGCGACGCTCCGCAGGTCTCGGCTCAGGAGGCGGCGCAGCTGTTGCAGGCCCCCTGGCCGGGCAATGTGCGTCAGCTGATCAATGTGGCAGAGCGGGCCGTGCTGCAGGCGCGCCGCGGTTCCGGCACCATTGCATCGCTATTGATGTCCGATCACGAAGAGATGCAGCCGGTGATGACCACCGAAGGCAAGCCCTTGAAGGAATATGTCGAAGCCTTTGAGCGGATGTTGATCGACAACACCATGCGCCGTCACAAGGGTTCTATTGCCAGCGTGATGGAAGAGCTCTGCCTGCCGCGCCGGACCCTGAATGAAAAGATGGCAAAATATGCGCTGCAGCGCTCTGACTATCTGGGATAGCGCTGTCCTGCCCACGGGGCACAGGATGTCCTGTGGGTAAGATTGCTTTTTGGTGTAACGCCAGTGATTTGGCCTGGGGATGGCGTCAGCGGAGTGGCGTCGACCCCAGGTTTTTTAATGAAACATTCATCATTTTGCTTTTTACCCGCATTGTTGTGCCATCGATCGGCCTGCAATGACGAATGTCCATTGTCATTTCTGCAGCGCTGGTCTTATGGTGATAACATGGACTGAGGTCTGACGACTGACCCACCATTTTTGAGATTCGCTGTCTCGCACTTTTGACTGGCGCGATCCGACATCGGAACAACCCGACATCGGAATGAACCGAAAAGGCGAGATAGACCGATTGGCTCCGAATTCATACGGAGCAGCTAAGCGCCTCTTTGATCAATCAAAGAGGGATAACAAGGCAGGCAACGGGGTCTCCCGACCTGTCGGAGAAGAAACGCGATGACGCGCGCGCGAGCGAAGAGCATACAGGCACGAGGACCGGACGCAAGCTCCAGGGCCATCTCCTGTAGTGCGCCGTCCCAGATCGCCCTGACAAGACACCCCCCGATACATGCGCGGCCTCCCGATAAGGCAAGGTTTGCGTCTGCGCAGGGCAGGTGCACTAAGGAAACATGGCAAAGAAGATGCTTATTGATGCCACCCACGCGGAAGAAACCCGCGTCGTGGTGGTCGACGGAAACAAGGTTGAAGAGTTTGACTTTGAATCTGAGAACAAACGCCAGCTAGCTGGCAACATTTATCTGGCAAAAGTTACACGGGTAGAGCCTTCGCTACAGGCCGCCTTTGTGGAATATGGCGGCAATCGCCATGGCTTTCTCGCCTTTTCGGAAATCCACCCCGACTATTATCAGATCCCGGTTGCTGACCGCGAAGCCCTGATGGAAGAAGAGCGCGCCTATGCGGAAGCACAGCGTGCCCGCGAGGAAGACGAAGAGGCCAAGCCTTCACGGTCGCGCTCACGGGGTCGCAAGGGTTCCCGGTCCAAGGCTGCTAAGGTCTCCTCTGGGGATGCGGTCGAGACCAAAGAGGTGGCGCCCGCTAAACTTGCCGCTGAAACCAGTGCTGATACGCCGGTGGTTTCGGAAATCTCTGGTATGGAAACCATTGATTTGGTTGACGAAATGGCGCGCGATGAGGCCAAGCTGGCCGAGGTCCCCGAAGGCTCCTCGCCGATGGAACGTGTTGCTGACACCCCGGTAGAAGAGCCCTCCAACCCGGAAGATACGCGCTCGCAAGAGGCCGGCCCAGACGCAGCAAGCGCTGAAGCCGCCACTGCAGAAGAGCCTGCGCAAGAAGCAACTGTGCCAGCCGCTGCGGATGTAACCGCTGAGGACGCAAGTGTTGAACCCACCGGCGGTGACGCTGCCGAGGATGACGCCGCCCAGAATGACACTGACAAAGGCGCCAGCGATGAGACTGGCGACAAAGCAGAGCAGGACGATGCGCGTGTTGATGCCAGCGCCAAAGACGAAACCATTGAATCGGTTGCTGACGAAGACGACAGCGAAGACATTCGCCCGGCCCGCAAGCCACGTCCACGTCGTTATAAGATTCAAGAAGTCATCAAGGTCCGTCAGGTTCTGCTGGTCCAGGTTGTCAAAGAAGAGCGCGGCAACAAGGGCGCTGCTCTCACCACCTATCTGTCGCTGGCAGGGCGCTACTGCGTTCTGATGCCCAACACTGCGCGCGGTGGCGGCATCAGCCGCAAGATCACCAATGCCGTTGATCGCAAGAAACTGAAAGATATCGCAACCGAAATCGACGTGCCATCGGGTGCGGGGCTTATTGTGCGCACGGCTGGGGCCAAGCGTACCAAGGCAGAAATTAAACGCGATTACGAATATCTGCAGCGTCTCTGGGAACAGATCCGCGCGCTGACGCTGAAAAGCATCGCCCCCGCCAAGATCTACGAAGAGGGCGACCTGATCAAACGCTCGATCCGCGACCTTTATAATCGTGAGATTGACGAGGTTCTGGTTGAAGGCGAGCGCGGCTACCGCATCGCCAAGGACTTCATGAAGATGATCATGCCGTCCCACGCCAAGAACGTGAAGAACTACCAGGAAACCCTGCCGCTCTTTGCCCGCTTCCAGGTCGAAAGCTATCTTGGTGGTATGTTCAACCCCACTGTGCAGCTGAAATCCGGCGGCTATATCGTCATCGATACCACCGAGGCTTTGGTGGCGGTTGACGTGAACTCTGGCCGGGCGACAAAACAGTCCTCGATCGAGGAAACCGCGCTCAACACCAACCTGGAGGCCGCCGAAGAAGTGGCGCGCCAGCTGCGTCTGCGTGACCTTGCCGGACTGATCGTCATCGACTTCATCGACATGGATGAGCGTAAGAACAACGCCGCCGTTGAAAACCGGATGAAGGACAAGCTGAAGACGGATCGTGCCCGCATTCAGGTGGGCCGGATCTCTGGTTTTGGCCTGATGGAAATGTCGCGCCAGCGTCTGCGTCCCGGCATGATCGAGGCCACCACGGCGCCCTGCCCACATTGCCACGGCACCGGCCTGATCCGCTCGGATGATAGCATGGCGCTGTCGATCCTGCGTCAGATCGAAGAAGAAGGCACCCGCCGCCGTTCGCGCGAGGTTCTGGTGCGTTGCCCGATTGATATTGCCAACTATCTGATGAACCAGAAGCGTGAACATATCGCGCAGATCGAAGCCCGCTACGGCATGTCGGTCCGCATCGAAGGCGATGCACATCTGGTCAGCCCGGATTTCACGCTGGAGAAGTTCAAAACGGCCACCCGTGTGGTGACTGTTCCTGACGCTTCGGTTGTGTCGGCTGATACCTCTCTTATGGCGCAGATCGACGCTGATGAGGCCGAGGCGGATGCTGAGGTTGCAGAGGAAGAACAGCCTCAGGAGGCTGCGGCTCCTGAAGCGGACGAAAGTGAGAACAACGGCGAGGACAAGCCCAAGCGCAAGCGGCGGCGGCGGCGGCGGCGCAAGTCCGGCAACGGCGGGGAAAACTCCGATTCCGATAGCAACGCGGCCGAGGCTGGCGACAAGGCTGAACCCACAGCGGACGGGGAAGAAAAAGCCGACGCAAAAGCAGGTGAAGAGGCCGATTCTGAAGAGAAGAAGCCCGCCCGCAGCCGGACCCGTACCCGCACCCGTGGTGGTCGTTCGCGCAACAAGAAAAGCGAAGAGACCGCAGTTGAAGCCGCGCCGAGCGCAGACACAGCAGCGGCGACCAATGGCGAGGCCCCCAGCGCAGAGCCGGAAGCCGCGACCAGTACCGATCCAGCCAGTAAAAGTGATGGCGAGACCGTAACTGCTGCTGCCACTGAAGAGCCAACTCAGGCTGAGAGTGTCGTGCCGGAGCAGACCACCTCTGAACCTGAGGCATCGCAAGCGGAGACATCTGAAGCTGAGGTGTCAGAGGCTCCCGTCGCGGCGGTCACTGCTGAACCAGTCGCTGAGACACAACCGGTTGCATCTGACACGCCGGAAGTGGAAACGGCAGCTGCCGCCGAAGCGCCTGCGGATCAAGAGAGTGCAGCTGAGGCCGCCGTTGAGCCAGAGGTGACAGCACAGCCAGAGGTCGCTGACGCAGCTGCTGCTGGCCCCGCGCCGGAACCCGCAGCGCCTGCAGAAGTGGAAGCCGCGGCTGAGCCAGAACCGGCAACCCCGCCCAAGCCCAAGCGGCGCGGATGGTGGTCCATCGGATAAGATAAAAAGGCGGCCTCAGGGGTCGCCTTTTTCTTTGCTGCCGGGGTTTGCGATGCTGGCACAGTGGCGAAACAAACCGACAATACCGGAGGATCGAACACGTGGATCACAACGGGCATTCAACTGTGTTGACTGAAATCCTGGAGCAGGAAACACGGGTCTGGCAGGCCCTGGTTGAAGGCAATGCCGAGGCGGACAAGGCGGCACTGCATGCTGATTTTCTTGGCGTCTACCCCAGCGGTTTTGCCACCCGGGCGGATCATTGCGACCAGCTGCAAGAGGGGCCGACGGTCAGCTCATTCGAGCTCACCGACCCCAGGCTGCTACAGCTGGGCAAGGATCATGTCTGCCTGTCCTATTTGGCGGTCTATCATCGGCCAGGAGCCGCCAGCAGGGATACAATGTATGTGTCATCTATTTGGCAGCGTCAGGGGCAGGGCTGGCTGAACCTGTTTAGCCAGGACACGCCCACTGCCGGATCAACACCTGTGTGATCCTGCGTGCCTATCCCTGCGTCCCTGCGAGCTGCATTGGCTTTGGATCTACGCGACCGGGGCCAAAATGGGGCAGCTACCAGGGCAGTTACCGGGGCTGCTGATCAGCCGGTCTTGCGAATTTGATAGATCTGATGGCCATCGCCCGTGTCCTGTCCAAGGAACTCATACCCAGACTCGGTGCAGAAATGCGGGATGTCGATGAGCGCAGCGGGGTCATCCGCAAGCACCTGCAGAACCTCGCCCGCAGCCATGGACTTGAGGCGTTTGCGCGCTTTTAGCACGGGCAGGGGGCAGAGCAGGCCAATGGCATCGAGGGTGGCATCGCTGTCGGAGATAAATTCAGTCATGTCTTTCAGATAATCCGCCACTCACGCCCTGTCCACAAGGATGTGACCAATGCGCCTCGTGACCTTTGGTACTGGCTGGTCTATGGATCGGGAAAGCCTGTTTTAGGGGAACGAGATGTTTGGAATTGAGATCATAGATGCAGCGCTCTTGCCTGCAATGTTTGTGGCGCTCCTGGGCGGTTTGGTCAGCTTTTTGTCACCCTGTGTGCTGCCGATTGTGCCGCCCTATCTTGCCTATATGAGCGGTGTCTCCATTGGTGAGATGCAGGGCACGGCTGCAGCGCGGCGCAAGGTGATCCTGTCGGCGCTGTTTTTTGTTCTTGGCCTGTCGACAGTGTTCCTGCTGTTGGGCTTCACCGCCTCTTTCTTTGGAGCCTTTGTGCTGCAAAATCAGGAACTTTTCGCTCGGGCTTCCGGTGTTGTGGTGATCATCTTCGGCCTGCATTTTCTGTCGGTATTCCGCATTCCTATCCTGGATCGCGAGGCACGGGTTGACGCCGGTCAGGCCGGTGGATCAGTGCTGGGGGCCTATGTTCTGGGGCTGGCCTTTGCCTTTGGCTGGACGCCCTGCATTGGCCCACAACTGGGGGCGATCCTGTCGCTCGCCGCTTCCGAGGCCTC
Source organism: uncultured Pseudophaeobacter sp. (assembly GCA_905479575.1). Classification (GTDB taxonomy): domain Bacteria; phylum Pseudomonadota; class Alphaproteobacteria; order Rhodobacterales; family Rhodobacteraceae; genus Pseudophaeobacter. Next base: position 16,270 of record CAJQNB010000031.1, on the reverse strand, counting down.
GGTCAGTCGCGGCACCTTGCTGTTGGGGATCTATGCGCTTGGCCTTGGGGTGCCGTTTTTGCTGGCTGCGATCTTCCTGAACCGCTCGATGGTGGTGATGAACAAGATGAAGCGCCATATGGGGTTGATCGAGAAACTCATGGGCGGGCTGTTGCTGTTGGTCGGCTTTATGTTGGTCACCGGCTTGTTCTCGACCTTCTCCTGGTGGTTGCTCGAAGCCTTTCCGTTTCTTGCCACCCTCGGCTAATACTAAGGCTCAGGTCACTTAAGGCTCGTGTCACTTAAGGCTAGGGCGACCATTACGAACTTAGCTCCAAACCTTCCTCTGGTAGCCGCCTGGGGGAGGTTTTTCTCTTTGCGCCCAGGCCGGCCCCGTCTTTGTCCATCCGTAACCCTGTCTTGGTCCAGTCTCGGCCTTACTCTGGGCGGAAATCTCGACTACTCTGGCGTCAAAGGCAACGAGGCCAGTAAATGAGGCCAGACAACGAGGCCAGGGAATGGATAGCATAGTGCGGGGCGCAACCGGGCAGCAGCCACAGGATAGGCCAGATGACCCAGCCCAGCCGGTGCGGGCGCGGCGGGTTTTCTATATTCCCGGCTACGACCCCATTCATCCCCGGCGCTACCGCGAGCTTTACCGCAAAGAATCGGCCGCTCAGGCAGAGATCAGCGCTTATCAGATATCCATACAGGCGCAGGCGACCGGCAGCAAAGGACAGGGCCAGCGCCCCTATGGCTGGCAGGTCACCGCAGAGATCGACGGCGCGCAGGTGCAGACAGAATTCAGCGTGCTTGTCTGGTCTGACATTGTGCGCGACAGCATGGATGCCTCGATTGCGGGGACTTATCTGCAGCTGGCCCGTACCGCCTGGATCTACATAGCCTCTGGCACGTTACGCCGCCTTATGCGGCTGCGCAAAGGCCCGGTGATTGCCGCGCTCTACCCTGTTGGCATGCTGCTGGTGCAGGCGTTGTTGGCCCTGCTGCTGCTCCGGGCCTGTGGGGCTGCATGGGCGGCGGCGGTTGCGCTGCTTATTGACCAGCCGCCCTGGTACGCCCTGCTGCCCAGCTGGGGCGGCGGGGCACTGGCAGCGGCGGTTTTGCTCAGATGGTTCAAAAAACAGGATGGCAAGTTCTTTGCCTATTACCTGATGCATGACTACGCCTATTCAGCCGCCTCACGCGGGGAAAACCCACCAGAGTTGGAGGCCCGGATTGTGGCCTTTAAACAAGAGATCGCGGCGGCCTTGGCCGCAGGCGATATTGAAGAGCTATTGGTGGTTGGGCATTCCTCCGGGGCGCATGTCGGGGTGTCGGTTCTGGCGGATCTCATCCGCGAGGGGCTGCCTGATACATGCCCCGAGATCGGATTTCTCACCCTGGGCCAGGTGGTGCCCATGGTGTCTTTCCTGCCCCGTGCCAGTCGGTTGCGCCGCGATCTGCAATACCTGTCACAGCGCGACGAAATTGCCTGGATTGATGTCTCGGCGCCCGGTGATGGCTGCGCCTTTGCTCTGTGTGATCCGGTTGCGGTAAGCGGCGTTGCGCCAGCGGATAAACGCTGGCCGCTGGTGTTTTCTGCCGCCTTCACCCAGACCCTGAGCCCGGCCCGCTGGGCCGAGCTGCGCTGGCGGTTTTTTCGCCTGCATTTCCAATATCTTTGCGCCTTTGACCAGCCGGGCGACTATGACTATTTTCGCATCACCGCCGGGGCCCAAACCCTGCGGCAGCGTTATCGCACCCGCCAGGCCTCTGCCAGTCGGATTGATGTGCCTGTATCCAAATATACCTCGGTGTCGCCAGAATGAACGCGCCTGACCTTGACCCCAGCCCGCAGCTTGAAACAGAGGCGCCAAAGCCGCCCAAACCAGCAACGCGGCCGGTGCGGGTGTCATTGTGGCGCTATGTGCGGCTGTTTCGCGACGACATTCTGTCGGCGCAACCGGCCAAGCTCTATCGGGCCTGGATGGCCGAATTTCGTGCTCCGAGCTTTCGCTCGTTTCTGATCAACCAGCCCGACCTGATCAAACGGGTACTGAAAGAACAGCCCGATGACTTCCCCAAATCGGATCGCATTGCCGAAGGGTTAAAGCCGCTGCTGGGGAATTCGGTGTTTTTGACCAATGGCGAGACCTGGAAACGTCAGCGCCGCATCATCGATCCTGCCTTCGAAGGGGGACGGCTCAAGGCGACTTACCCGGCGATGCGAGCTGCGGCTGACTCGGCCATTGTGCGGTTGCAGGCTCAGGTCGGGCAGAGCGCAAGGGTCGAGGTGGAAGAGGTGACCAGCCATGTGGCGGCGGATGTGATTTTTCGCACCCTGTTTTCAATCCCGATCGAAAACGAAGTAGCGGGAGAGGTCTTTACCCGTTTTCGCAACTATCAGCGCAGCCAGCCTTTGTTGAACCTTGCGGCCTTTGTACCCTTGCCAAAGTGGATGCCCCGGTTCTTTCGGCGCGGAACCCGTCCCAATGCCAAAGTGATCCGGGCGCTGATCAGCAAACTTACCGAAGCCCGAATGGCGGCGATCAAGGCCGGGACCGCACCAGAGGATCTGGCGACCAAAATTATGACCACCGCAGACCCCCAAACGGGAGAGCGCTTTGACGCGCAGGAGATGGTGGATCAGGTGGCGATCTTCTTTCTTGCGGGCCATGAAACCAGTGCCTCGGCGCTGGCCTGGACGCTGTATCTGATGGCGCTATATCCCGATTGGCAAGAGCAGCTGGCGCAGGAGGCCGAGGCGCTGGCGGATGAGAGTTTTAGCGCCATATCGAAATTGCGCCTGTCGCGGGATGTGTTCCGCGAAGCCCTACGGCTGTATCCGCCGGTGCCCATGATGGTGCGCGAAGCAACCTGCCCCGTGCAGTTTCGCAATCGAACGGTGCCAGAGGGGGCGCAGATCGTGCTCAGCCCCTGGCATTTGCACCGGCACGAGCGGCTGTGGGACAATCCCGACGGGTTTGATCCCAATCGCTGGCAAACGGAAAATGGCAAACAGTGCCAGCGCGAAGCCTATATCCCGTTCTCGGCAGGGCCACGGGTTTGCCCCGGTGCCGGATTTGCCATGGTGGAGGGGCCGCTGATCCTATCGCTGATCCTGCGGCACTTTAAACTCAGCTGTGTTGAGGGCGTCGCGCCGGTGCCGGTGGCGCATCTGACCGTGCGCTCAAAAAACGGGATCTGGTTGCAGGTCACCCCCCGCGGCAAGGTCGATCAGCCCTGAGGGGCGAGCCGCGCCTGCAAATCGCGCAGCACAAACAGCCGAATGGCAGAGGCCAGGCCGCAATCGGCGCCACGGGCCTCATCAATTTCGGCTGCTAACTCATTGATTGGGCGATTGGTTCTTGCTGCGATCTGGCGAAACTCCAGCCAGAAGGGATCTTCCAGCGAGACCGAGGTTCGATGTCCGCGTAGGGTCAAAGAGTGCTTGCGTGGTCGGCTGTTCATTCGTCGCTCTTGTGGCCATCCAAATCGCGCTTGGCCTTGGCAGCGCGGGCCTCTTGCAGCGATTTTTCCAGCTTGCTGCGGCCAAATTTCACAGCGTTCTGGTCAGCGCGGGCCTTATCCTCGGCCCGCGCCTGTGTCTTGCGATACCGGTTCAGATTGACCGGCTTTCCCATCAGTCCTTGGGACCGATCATCTGCTCGGGGCGCACAACCGCGTCAAAGGTGGCTTCATCCACAAAGCCAAGCGCGATGGCTTCTTCTTTGAGGGTGGTGCCGTTTTTATGCGCGGTCTTGGCGACCTTGGTGGCATTGTCATAGCCGATGGTCGGCGCCAGAGCTGTCACCAGCATCAGCGATTCCTTCATCAGCTTGTCGATGCGCGGCTCGTTGGCCTGAATGCCGTTGAGCATCCGTTCGGTAAAGCTGTCGGTGGCATCGCCCAGCAGCTGGATCGACTGCAGCAGGTTGTAGGACATCATCGGGTTGTAGACGTTCAACTCAAAATGACCCTGGCTGCCGGCAAATTTGATGGCTGCATCATTGCCCATGACATGGGCCGCGACCTGGGTGAGCGCCTCCGCCTGGGTGGGGTTCACCTTGCCGGGCATGATCGAGGAGCCTGGCTCATTCTCGGGCAGGATCAGCTCACCCAGACCAGAGCGGGGGCCGGAGCCCAGAAAGCGGATATCGCTGGCGATCTTGTAGCAGCTACCGGCGATGGTTGCGAGCGCACCGGACAGGAAGACCATGGCATCATGGGCGGCCAGAGCCTCAAATTTGTTGGGGGCGGTGACAAAGGGCAGATCGGTGATTTCGGCCATATTGGCCGCAACGGTCTCGCTCCAGCCTTTTTGGGTGTTCAGACCGGTGCCTACGGCGGTGCCGCCCTGTGCCAGCTCATAGATGCCGGGCATCGCCAGCTCAACACGGGCAATCCCCTGACGGATCTGGTGGGCATAGCCACCAAATTCCTGGCCCAGGGTCAGCGGTGTCGCATCCTGGGTATGGGTGCGGCCGATCTTGATGATATCCTTGAACTCTTCTGATTTGGTCTCGAGACCCTTGGCGAGTTTTTCCAGACCAGGCAGCAGCACGTCCCGTACCGACATGGCGGTGGCGATATGCATGGCCGTGGGGAAGGTGTCGTTGGAGGACTGACCCATGTTGCAGTGGTCATTGGGGTGAACCGGATCTTTCGATCCGATGACGCCGCCCAGCATTTCGATGGCGCGGTTTGCGATCACCTCGTTGGAGTTCATGTTGGACTGGGTGCCAGACCCGGTCTGCCAGACCACCAGCGGGAAGTTGTCGTCAAACTTGCCCTCAATGACTTCGCCAGCGGCAGCGATGACGGCATCCGCAATGCGGTCTTCCATCTTGCCGGAGGCCTTGTTGGCCATTGCGCAGGCCTTTTTGATCACGCCCAGAGCGCGCACGATGGCGACGGGCTGCTTTTCCCAACCGATGGGGAAATTCATGATCGAGCGCTGGGTCTGAGCGCCCCAATATTTGTCGGTAGGAACCTCTAGCGGACCAAAGCTGTCGGTCTCGGTGCGGGTATCGGACATCTTGTCTATCTCCGTCTGGTATGCCGTTGCATGCCGTTTAACCTCTGCGCCGTCGCGACGCAATTGGCCAGTTGCGCGCAGCATAGCCTATCACCAGCTGGGGTATAGAGAGAATTCTCCAGATCGGGCTTGTTCCATGTCATTGCTAGCCGGGCAGAGATCATTACTCTAAGCTTGAGGCACCCGCTTTGGGAGGCAGCACAGGAGAATAAAGTGAAGCAATCGGTCGAATCCCTTTCTCGGGCCACGGCTCATCGGGCCAAGGTCCGGGCAGCAACGCGGCCAGGCCACTTTGGGCTAGGGGGCTTGCCTGCCTATCTTTGCCTGCTGGTTTTGACCGTTTTTCTGATCTTTGGTCATGTCGTACGGGCTTCTGCCCATGATATCGGCGATTTTGTCGGTCGCTATAGCGGGTCGGCAGAAGTGCCTATGAGCGATGGCACAAAGGATCAGCGGGATCTGAGTATTGTGATCTCGGAAACCGACAAAGGCTTCAAGGTTCAGTGGAACACGGTCACCGAAAAAGAGGATGGTCGGCGCAGAGAGAAATCCTATGAGGTTAAATTTATACCCAGTGACCGCGGCGGGATTTACGCGGCGGCTATGCAGCGCAATGTTTTTGGACATGAGGTCCAGCAGGATCCCATGAAGGGGCAGCCCTATGTCTGGGCGCGGCTTAGCGGCGATACGCTGACGGTATTTTCGATGTTTATTCATCAAAACGGCGATTATGAAATGCAGCAATATGATCGCCGCCTGACGGAAAACGGGCTGTCTCTCGTCTTTCACACCCATCGCAATGGTCAGCCGGTCCGCCGGATAGAGACTGAGCTTCTGCGTCGGTGACAGCCATGGGGGGCTGATGGAGTGTAGATGGGCTTTTTCGCAAGCCTGCTGCTGGCCGCCCGTGCCGCGCCTTGCTGTGTGCAAAGGGAAATTTCCGGGCTAATTATTGAGAGGCATGTTTCTGGCCAAGATTTTGCGATCAACAAAGTCTAGCGGTCAAATGTGTGGGCCGCTTTAGTTGGGCCCTGTCTGCTATTGGCCTGTCTGCTATTGGCTCGTCAGCGGTTGTCCCGACTGCGATTGACCCTGTCTGCGATTGGCCCTGACTGCGCAGGTGTATTGCCCGTTCCGCATCAGAACCCCGCATACAAATGGTTCCGCAGCCCCACCTCGGCGGTGGGGGCGGGCAGGCGCTAGTGTTTGCGGAAGCTGTCCAGAGACACGACATCCCCATCCGAGGCGTGCGGTCTTTCCGCGTCGGTTTCGCCGGTTGCCTCGGTGTCGTCATCATCTGTGGGGGCATCATCGTCGTCATCGTCTTCGGCTGTTTCAAAGCGAAGGCCAAATTCCACGGAGGGATCCACGAAGGTTTCGATCGCGTCATAGGGGATATAGAGCGTTTCCGGTGCGTCACCAAAGTTCAGGGTGATGCCAAAACCATTCTCTTCTACGTCAAGATTGTCGTACCAATGCTGCATCACAACAGTCATGGCACCGGGGTAGCGTTCCCGCAGCCAGTCTGCCAATTGCGCATCCGGATGGTTGGTATCAAAGGTGATAAAAAAGTGATGGTTTCCCGGCAGCCCCTTGTCCGCAACATCCTGCAGGACGGTGCGAATGAGCCCGCGCATGGCGGAGTGCATCAGATTTCCGTAGTCGATTTCGCGGGACATGAATGACACCCCTGTTAAATTGCTGCACCAGCATAGGGGATTCTGCCAGAAACTAAAGAGGCGGCCGGGCAGTTTTTGTCATTAATTTGGGGCCCTAGCCAGTGGAGTTGGGCCTGTCGCTGGCGGGGCGTCCTGCGCGACCTTGGGGGCTATGTCAGGGCCAGCAGTGGCGGCATTGCCAGACCCGCCAGAGCCATGAGCGCCAGCAGCCAGAACAAACGCCCCCGCAGCCCATAGGCGACCAGCGGTGCCAGCAGGGTCAACAGCAGGGCTGAGGTGTTCAGGGTGCTCCAATTTGGCCAGGGCATTGCCAAGAGGCCGCTTTGAAGCAGGGTTATATCCTGAAAAAGGACATGCAGGGTAAACCAGACCATCAGGTTCAGGATGACGCCGGTAACGGTGGCGGTTATCGCCTTGAGCGCCGCTGACAGGCGGGGCTGGGCTGCGAGGCGCTCCACATAGGGGGCGGCGGCAAAAATCCATAGGAAGCAGGGCATGAATGTGGCCCAAAGCGCCGTTACCCCGGCCGCCAGGTACAGCGCAAAACCGCCCTGTTTCAGTCCCGCCAACATGGCCACAAACTGGGTCACCAGGATGAGAGGGCCGGGGGTGGTCTCGGCCAGGCCAAGCGCGTCGATCATTTCGCCTGCGCTGATCCATTGATGGTGTTGCACCACCGCCTGGCTCATATAGGCGAGCACCGCATAGGCGCCGCCAAAGGTGACCACCGCCAATTTGGCAAAGAACCAGCCGATACTGGCCAGAAAATCAGCGCCGACGAAGCTGAGAAGCATCAGCGGCAGCAGCCACAACCCACCCCAGATGACACAGCTGCGCAGGCTGTGTTGGAATGTCAGCTGCGGAGCAGTCGCCGTCAAAGCATCGGTTCTGGTGGGTGGCTCCGGGAGCGCTAATGCTGATTTGGCCTGTGTCGTGCTTGTCAGGGTCATCATGCCAAAGAGACCAGCCCCCAGGATCACCAGTGGAAAGGGCAGGCCAAAGACGAAAAGCGCCACAAAGCCAAATCCGGCCAGCCACCAGTCTCGCCTATGTTTCAAGGCCTTGTGGCTCAGCTTCCAAAGCGCCTGCACAACAATGACCACCACCGCGGCCTTGATGCCGAGAAAGGCCGCCTGCACCGCGGGCAGCGTGCCAAAGACGCTGTAAACCCAGACAAGCGCTGCAATCACCAAGGCGCCGGGCAGCACAAACAGCAGGCCCGCCAGCAGCCCGCCAGCGAACCCGCGCAGGCGCCAGCCGGTATAGGTGCACAGCTGCATGGCTTCGGGGCCGGGCAGTAACATGCAAAAGGACAGGCCGCGCAGAAAGCTCTCCTCGTCCAACCAGGGCCGTTCTTCTACCAGTTCGCGGTGCATCACTGCGATCTGCGCGGCGGGGCCGCCAAAACTCATCAGGCCGATCTTGCCAAAGACCCGCCACATGTCGCGCCAGGAAACTGTCGTCATTTTATGTCATTCCTTGGCCAAGCCTGTACGTGCTCCCCGTTCATGGCGCAGAGAGCTGTTCCCATAGGGGTATCGCAGGTTTGGGGCCGGATGAAAGCACCGATCGCAGGTTGGTTTTGGGGCGGAGAAGGGGGGCGGGTAAACCATTGTATGGCCTCTCACGGGGGCGTTGACCATCTACGCGTCCAGGCTGTGATGCGATCAGGACGGTGGTTTGTCAAGCCAGCCCCTGGGGCAGGCCGTGTCTCCGTCTGCGGAGAGAGGATTCCGGGCGCGATCAGCCATCGGATTGAGGGCGCTGCCAAACATTCGTGCGCCGCGAGGCATGAAAGCCAGAGAGCCCTGGCGACAAAAGGCCAGCCGACAGAACACGCGGTAGAGCAGCAGGTGAGGGGGGGAGAAAGTGCAGGTTTCTGTTGCCAGGTACCTGCGAACCCCGCCAGTCGCTGCTAGGCGAAAGGACTTAAGTTTCGGTTTTCCGAACTGCTTACGCAGCCAGGGCTACCGGAGCACGATTGTCATTTGCAATTGTACAGTTTTCGCCGATAACGGTGGCAGACAGCCGAAACAAAGCTAACCCCTTTAGACGTCCGTCGATCCTATTTCGACCCCATGATGCCCAAATGAAGCATGTTTGGTGGAGTCGCCGGGTACCGCCCCCGGGTCCGATCCGTGTATTACGAGCGCATTTATGTCCATAGTTCCCGAGGGAACAGAACAAACATAGGGTATTGCGGCGGGGATTTGAAGTGGGGAGGATCCCTTTTTGCCGATATATTTCATTTTCTTGGCAGGGAAAACCAAATGGGGCACCAGCCACCGCCGCCGCGTTGCACCGGCTCCCCGCCGGACATTTCTGGCCAACTGAATATGCACCGGCCCCTTGGTTACCATCCGGGGGACTAAGGTCAGGTTTTGGCGGCGCGGGATGCAAAGACTTTTTTCGCCAGTTGCAGCGTTTCTGTTTCAAGTCTTGTCAGGCCGTCGGAGGCCGCGGTGCCATCGCCCTGGTCGATGGCATCGGCGATCTGGCAATGCAGCGCGACGATACGGGCGCGATCACGCGCAGAAAAGGTGATGATATTCATCAAGGGCTGCATGGCTTCGACCGCGCCGGCCAGTTGATAGGAAAGCACCGGGTTGGCGGCCCCGTCAACGAAGGCGCGATGAAAGGCAACATCAGAGGCGCAGAAGGCTTCATCTGACAGGCCCGGCTGGCCCTGGCGAAAGATCTCGGCCCGCATGGTGGCCAGTTGATCGGCGCTGCGACGGCTGGCGGAGAGCGGCGCGCAGGCGCGTTCCAGCGCGTAGCGGGCTTCGCAGGCGGTCTCAAAGCTCACCTCGTTCATGCTGAGCAGCAGGGTTGACGTGGTCACTTGCTGGGCGTGGGCGTCTTCAAAGCTGAGCCGGTTGACAAAGGCGCCCCCCGTCGCGCCGCGCTGGGTTCGGATCAAGGATTGTGCCGCCAAACGTTTCAACGCCTCGCGGACAGTGGAGCGTGACACCTGGAAGTGATCTGCCAATTCCGCTTCCGAGGGCAGTCGCTGATCCACATTCAGGTCACCGTTGATGATCGCGGCTTTGATTGACTGGGAGATCTGCGCCGACAAATCTGCTGAGCTTGTTGGATCGATCTTCATTGCGGGTCCAGTTTGGTTAGGCGGTTTTGGATGGGCTGTCGTTTTTATTTGTCTGACATTTAAAAGTCTGACATTTAGAACTTCAGCGGTGAGTCGCTTCTATTTCTACTTGGAGACACCAATGAAAGCCAACGGGCAGCTGCACAGAGAGCTTCTAGGGCAGGGTCTGTTGGGGGAGGTGGGTGTCTTTGATTTGGTGTCAGGCTCAACCCACAGCAGGCTCAGCCCCCAGCCAAACTCCAAAAGGGTCGGGGCTGAAATTTCCGGATAGAGCGCCTTCATCTGACGCGCTCTATGAGTTTCCAGTTGCCAGGAGGATGAGTTATGGCATTGATTTCACCGTCACGGCGTTTGCGTAGAACCCCTTTTTCGGAGGGGGTCGAGGCTGCCAATGTTAAGGCCTATACCGTCTACAATCACATGCTGTTGCCAACGGTATTTGAAAATCCAGAGGCAGATTATCACCACCTTAAAAAGCATGTTCAAATCTGGGATGTGTCCTGCGAACGCCAGGTGGAACTGCGGGGACCGGATGCTGGCCGCCTGATGCAGATGCTGACGCCGCGGGATCTGCGCGGCATGTTGCCGGGGCAGTGCTACTATGTGCCTATTGTCGATGAAACAGGTGGCATGCTCAATGATCCGGTTGCGGTCAAGCTGGCAGAAGACCGCTGGTGGATTTCAATTGCGGACAGTGATCTGTTGTATTGGGTCAAGGGCATCGCCAACGGCTGGCGTCTGGATGTGCTGGTGGATGAGCCCGATGTTTCGCCGCTGGCGATACAGGGGCCAAAGGCCGAGGCGCTGTTGGAGCGAGTCTTTGGCAGCAGTATTCGCTCTATCCGGTTCTTCAGGTTCAGTACCTTCCAGTTTCAGGGCCGCGATTTGGTGATTGCCCGGTCGGGCTATTCCAAACAGGGCGGGTTTGAGATTTATGTCGAGGATGGAGAAATCGGCATGCCGCTGTGGAACAAACTGTTGGATGCGGGTCAGGACCTTGAGGTGCGGGCAGGCTGCCCCAATATGATTGAGCGGATTGAGGGCGGATTGTTAAGCTACGGCAATGACATGACCGATGATAATACGCCGCATGAATGTGGGCTTGGCCGGTTCTGCGACACGCATACTGCAATCGGGTGCATCGGGCGCGATGCCCTGTTGCGGGTTGCAAAAGAGGGTCCGGTGCAACAGATCCGCGCCATTTCCATTACCGGCGACCCGGTTCCTGCCTGCACTGAGTTCTGGCCACTCTACGCGGCAGGAAAACGGGTGGGGCGGGTGTCTTCGGCAGCCTGGTCTCCGGATTTTCGAACCAATGTTGCAATTGGGATGGTGCGGATGACCCATTGGGATGCGGGCACCAAGTTGGAAGTTGAAACGCCTGAGGGTATGCGTATGGCGACCGTACGTGAAAAGTTCTGGATTTGATGGTCTTTTAGGAAAACGGGAGAAAACACATGTTTAATGCACTGATTGTGAACAAGGATGAAGACAGCGGCTTGGCATCGGCGGCGGTGGAGCAGATCGATCTTGATCAGCTGCCAGAGGGTAACGTCACTGTTGCGGTCGACTATTCCACAGTGAACTACAAGGATGGGCTCTGCCTGAGCCCCAAGGGCGGCGGCTTGGTGCGCAACTACCCCCATATCCCAGGGATTGATTTTGCCGGCACGGTCGAGGCCAGCGAGGATGATCGCTACAAGCCCGGTGACAAGGTGGTTCTGACCGGCTGGCGCGTCGGTGAGGCCTATTGGGGCGGCTATACGCAAAAGGCCCGGGTCAAGGCGGACTGGCTGGTGCCGCTGCCTGCGGGGCTTGATACGCGTCAGGCGATGGCGGTTGGCACTGCTGGTTTTACGGCCATGCTGGCGGTGATGGCACTGGAAGATCACGGCATGAAGCCCGGACAGGGGCCGGTTCTGGTGACCGGCGCTGCGGGCGGTGTTGGATCGGTCGCGACAGCTATTCTGGCCAACCTTGGCTATGAGGTCGCGGGTGTCACTGGACGCCCCGAAACCGAGGAATATCTGCGCAGCTTGGGAGCGACGCAGATTGTGGCACGCGATGAGCTGAACGAGACGGTCAAACGGCCGCTGGAGAGCGAGACCTGGGCAGGCTGTGTTGATGCGGTTGGCGGCGAGATGCTGGCGCGGGTCCTGGGCCAGATGAAATATGGCGGGTCTGTTGCAGCTGTTGGCCTCGCGGGGGGGGCTGGGCTGCCGGCGACTGTGATCCCATTCCTGCTGCGGGGGGTGAACCTGCTGGGGATTGATTCCGTGATGCAGCCCTATGACAATCGGGTGCGCGCCTGGGAGCGCTTGGCAACGGATCTGCCGATGGACAAGCTGGAGGCCATGGTGAAACCAGCGGTGCTCTCGGATTTGCCGCAACTAGGGGCGGATATTCTGAAGGGGCAAGTGCAGGGCCGGGTTGTTGTGGATGTAAACGCCTAAGGCAAGGTCGCCCAGTCTGCTTTGAATGAGGCCAAATCCAAAAACCTGAATCAGCCCGGAATGCGAACATTCTGGGCTGATTTCATTTGTTGCCCTGCCAATTGTCGGCAGAGCCGTCTCAAGGCTCTGGTTTTCATCAGTCAGTCTTGACCTCTTGTGGTGAGAGTTGCATCCATTTGGATAATAACATTTGGGGGCCAAACATAATGCTGGATATTGATTTTGTACGCGGGCAGTTTCCTGCCTTTCAGGAGCCAACCCTGCAGGGACAGGCGTTTTTTGAGAATGCGGGCGGCTCTTATACCTGTGCTCAGGTGATTGACCGGCTAACGCGCTATTACACCCAACGCAAAGTGCAGCCCTATGCCCCGTACGAGGCGTCGCAGCTGGCGGGGGCCGAAATGGACGAGGCCCGGCAGCGGCTGGCGGCGCTGATGGGGGTGGAGACTGACGAGCTGAGCTTTGGACCCTCTACCACCCAAAACACCTATGTTTTGGCCCAGGCCTTTCGCCAGCTTTTGCAGCCTGGCGAAGCGATTATTGTGACCAATCAGGATCACGAGGCCAATACGGGCCCCTGGCGGCGTCTGGCCGATGAGGGGATTGAGGTTCGCGAATGGGAAATTGATCCTCAGACGGGGCATCTGGATCCGCAAAAACTGGAGGCGCTGCTGGACGAGAAGGTGCGCCTGGTGTGTTTTCCACACTGTTCCAATGTTGTGGGGGAAATCAATCCGGTGACCGAAATCACCGCGCTCTCCCATGCGGCCGGGGCTTTTGTCTGCGTCGATGGGGTGTCCTATGCGCCACATGGATTGCCAAACGTGGGCGACCTTGGCCCCGACATCTATTTGTTTTCGGCCTATAAAACCTATGGCCCTCATCAGGGGGTAGTGGTGATGCGGCGCGAACTGGGCACGCTGCTGCCCAACCAGGGGCATTTTTTCAACGGCGATTGCCTGTACAAACGCTTTACCCCGGCGGGACCGGATCATGCGCAGGTTGCCGCCAGCGCGGGCATGGTGGACTATTTTGATGCGCTCTGTGACCAGCATGGCGGCCCTGCCGAAGGCGCAACCGCGCGGGGGGCTTTTGTGCATGATCTGATGCGCGGGCATGAAATCGCGCTGCTTCAACCGCTGCTGGATGCGGTAAAGGATCGAAATGATCTGCGCCTGCTGGGCCCGAGCGACGCTGCGAAGCGGGCGCCCACCGTGGCACTGGCCCTGAACCGCCCGGCGCTGGCTGTGGCGCAAAAGCTGGCAGAGCAGGGCATCATGGCAGGCGGCGGTGATTTTTACGCCGGGCGGGCGCTCTCTGCCATGGGCGTTGACCCAGAAGAGGGCGTGTTGCGGCTGAGTTTCACCCACTACACCAACCGGTCCGAAGTGGACAAATTGATCACGGCACTTGATCAGCTGTTGTAGCCTGATCTGCAAACAAACCAGTTTGTTAATTCAAACTGGTTGTTAAACATAGCTGGCTTTGGGGCGCGTGGTCGCCCTGGCCTGTATCTCGCAACCCCGAGGGATGATCTTCGCAATGCCTACCGCTGCCCGTCTTGTTGCCGCTCTTTGCCTGGGCCTGCTTGCCTTTATTGTTTCCCGGCAGGTGGTGCCTTTGATGCCCGAAGGAACCGATTTTGGGTATTTCTTCCACATCAATATCATTTTGGGCCTGCTGACTGGCTGGATCTTTATGGGGCGGCGGGTTGGCCATGGCCTGGTGCCGGCCATTAACAACGGGCTGACCGGCGCGGCTGTGATGGTGCTGTGGGCTCTGTTTATTCAAGGCGCCTGGGAGATGTTCGATCGTGCCATGCGCAACCGATATGGCGGGCCTTTTGACGCCCTGTTGGCGATCCTCACCCTGTCGCTGGAGTATTTTTTTGTTATCGCGGTGCCAACGGTTTTACTGCCCCTGATTATTGGGGGCTGCTTGGCTGGGCTCTTGGCTGAGAGCATCCATAAACGCTGGTCATAACAATACTTAACAAAAGGTTATAACGCGTGGTTGATCTGTTTTTCTACGGCACACTCCGCCATGTGCCGCTGCTTGAGCTGGTGTTGGGCCGGGCGCGCACCGGGCTGGATATCTCTGAGGCCAGCCTGGCGGACCATGGGGTCTATGCGGTGCGTGACCAGATCTTTCCCCTGATCGCGCAGGCCAGTGGAGAGGTCGCCACGGGGCTCTTGGTGCGGGGGCTGACTCCAGCGGATCTGGCGGCGCTGGATTTCTATGAGGGAGGCTTTGACTATGCGCTCCGGCCGATCACCGTCAGGCTTTCTTCTGGAGAAGAGGCTGCCGCGCAGGTCTATTTCCCGGCGCCCGGTCAATGGCAGCCGACAGGGGCCTGGGATCTGCAGGCCTGGATTGCCCAGTCCGGGGCTGTAACCCTGCGCGCCGCAGAAGAGGTCATGGCCTATCAGGGGCGAATGACCGCTGAGCAGATGCGGAAGTCTTTGCCATCGATCCGTCGCCGTGCCTCTGCCTGGTTGATGGCACAGTCCGGATCGGAAGATCCGGTCCATAACCTGTCGCAGGATGTGCAGATTGAAAACCACAAACGCGCCTATGTGAACTTCTTTGCGATGGAGGAAATGGATCTCAGGTTTCGGCGCTATGATGGCACCATGAGCCCATCGGTCAACCGAGGCGTGGCGCTGGTGGGGCGGGCCTCGGTGGTTTTGCCCTATGATCCGGTGCGTGATCAGGTGCTTTTGGTCGAGCAGTTCCGCGCGGCCACCTTTATCGCTGGCGAAAAACGCCCCTGGATGTGGGAGCCGGTGGCTGGGCTGATTGACCTGGGCGAAACGCCAGAGCAGGCAGCCTATCGCGAAGCGGTCGAAGAGGCCGGGGTGACGATTTCGCATTTGGAAAAAGTGACGCAAGGCTATCCTTCGAGCGGTGCGTCAGGAGAATTTGTTTATATTTTTGTAGGCGTTGCAGACCTTTCTGACATCAGAGGCGGTGGTGGAGTCGCCGGCGAAAACGAAGACCTGCGCAGCGAGATCCTCAGCTTTGATGCCTTGATGCAGGGTATTGATGATCACCGCTATCAGGACATGCCGCTGATCACTGCGGCGCTTTGGCTATCACGTCACCGTGAACGGCTGTGCGCCCAGCTGCGTTAACCGCCGCTTCCCACCTTGTAGAGCTCTGCCCGCTTGGTTACATCTTGGGGGAATGATCGAAAGGGATACCATGCGCATTGCACGCGATCTGGCCGACGCCATTGGCCACACTCCTCTGATCCGTCTGAACCGCGTCAGCGATGAGACCGGATGTGAAATTCTGGGCAAGGCGGAGTTCATGAACCCCGGTCAATCGGTCAAGGACCGTGCGGCCCTGTTTATCATTCGCGACGCCATCGCGCGCGGTGATCTTAAGCCGGGTGGCACCATTGTAGAGGGCACGGCTGGTAACACCGGTATCGGGCTTGCGTTAGTTGGCGCGTCGATGGGGTTCAAATCGGTTATTGTTATTCCCGAGACGCAGTCTGAAGAAAAGAAAACAATGTTGCGTCTTGCGGGTGCTGAGCTGGTGCAAGTGCCCGCAGCGCCTTACCGCAATCCCAACAACTTTATCCGCTACTCTGAGCGTTTGGCCAATGCATTGGCTCGCAGCAGCAATGAAGGGGTGATTTGGGCCAACCAGTTTGACAATACTGCAAACCGTCAGTCCCATATCGAAACAACAGGCCCCGAAATTTGGACCCAGACAGATGGCAAAGTCGATGGCTTTATCTGTGCCGTAGGCTCGGGTGGTACGCTTGCGGGCACCGCAATGGCGCTGCAGCCAAAAGGCGTAAAAATCGGCTTGGCCGATCCAGACGGTGCCGCGCTTCATAGTTTTTACACCAAAGGTGAGCTTGTCACAGAGGGCGGTTCGATTGCCGAGGGCATCGGGCAAGTTCGCATTACGCGCAACCTAGAAGGCTTTACGCCTGACTTTTCCTATAACGTCTCGGATGCTGAGGCATTGCCCGTTGTGTTTGATATGCTTGAACACGAAG
>CAJQNB010000030.1 GCA_905479575.1 uncultured Pseudophaeobacter sp. | reverse complement strand
CGGCCTCGTCGATCACATCGATTGCCTTGTCTGGCAATTTACGGTCGTTGATGTAACGCGCCGAAAGCTCGACAGCCATTTTTATGGCGTCGGACGTGTATTTGATCGCGTGGTGATCCTCGAAGTAGGGCTTGAGACCCTTGAGGATTTTCACTGTGTCTTCGACCGTCGGCTCATTCACATCAATTTTCTGGAACCGACGGGAGAGCGCGCGATCCTTCTCAAAATGCTGGCGGAACTCTTTGTAGGTGGTGGAGCCCATGGTGCGCAGCTTGCCGCCCTGTAGCGCAGGTTTCAGCAGGTTAGAGGCATCCATGGCACCGCCAGAGGTGGCACCAGCGCCAATCACCGTGTGGATTTCATCAATGAAGAGCACGCCATCGGGATGATCTTCCAGTTCTGTTACCACTGCTTTGAGACGCTCCTCAAAGTCGCCGCGATAGCGGGTGCCGGCCAGCAGCGCCCCCATGTCGAGCGAAAAGATTGTGGTTTCGGCCAGAACCTTGGGGACTTCGCCCTGAACGATCTTGCGCGCCAGACCTTCGGCAATGGCGGTTTTGCCAACACCGGGATCCCCCACCAACAGCGGGTTGTTCTTGCGGCGGCGGCACAGCACCTGGATGCAGCGCTCCACCTCATGGCTGCGGCCGATCAGCGGATCAATGTCGCCTTCGCGGGATTTGGCGTTGAGATCGACGCAGTATTTATCCAGCGCGCTTTCTTTTTTGTCGCCTTCGCCGGGCGGGGGAGAGCCCATGGCCTCCTCTTCGCTTTCGGGGGCGCCAGTGACCGGGCGGGATTCGCCAAAGGCGGGATCCTTGGCCACGCCATGGGCAATGAAATTCACCGCGTCATAGCGGGTCATATCCTGATCCTGCAGGAAGTAGGCCGCGTCGCTCTCGCGTTCTGCAAAGATCGCGACCAAAACGTTGGCCCCGGTGACTTCGGTGCGGCCAGAGCTTTGCACGTGGATGGCGGCGCGCTGAATAACCCGCTGGAAGGCTGCTGTCGGGACCGCTTCGGATCCATCAACATCCGTCACCAGATTGGCGAGATCTTCGTCAACAAATTCAATCAGCGAAGCGCGCAGCTGACCCAGCTCAACACCACAGGCGCGCATGACGCGGGCAGCTTCTGGTTCTTCGATCAAAGCCAGCAGCAGGTGTTCCAGCGTGGCAAACTCATGGCGCCGCTCATTCGCCAGCGCGAGCGCGGCGTGAATGGCTTGTTCTAGTGTGCTCGAGAATGAAGGCACGGGCGTGCTCCTCTGTTCTTGGGTTGACCGGGGCATCGGCTTTCTGCCTCTTCCCCGTGCATCAACCATGTCCTCATAGTATTAGAGTTTGGTTGATAGAGCGGCAGCTTCAAGGACTTTCTTTCAAATTTGGGTCACATTTCTTTTTAAAGCGGTTGAATTGCACCCGGCCCTTGAAGGCTCAAACCGTGGTCGCGGGGGCTAGAACGTGTCCTTCCTGTGACGAATTTCTGCAAAAACATCCGCGTTTCCAGCGCCTTCCATGCCGATGGCTGATTTGACTTTATCCAGATGAGCCCGCAAAAACGGATTTGTGTCCAGTTCCAGCTGCAATCGCGACGGAACAGTGGCTTCGCCTTTGGCGCGTTTTTTTGTGATTTCATCAACGCGCAGCTGCAAGGCGGCATTGTCAGGCTCAATTGTAACCGCAAAACGGGCGTTGGACTGGGTGTATTCATGGCCAGAGTAAACCATGGTCTGCGGCGGCAGTGCCATCAGACGGTTGAGACTGTCCCACATCATGTCTGGCGTGCCTTCAAACAGGCGACCACAGCCAAGCGCCATCAGGCTGTCTGCGGTAAAGACAGCCTGGCTCTCGGGCAGGAAAAAGGCGATGTGCCCAATGGTGTGGCCCGAGACATCCAGCACCTGGACCTCTTCGCCAAACAATTCAAAGCGGGCGCCATAGTCCAGCGCATGGTCCAGCGGTGGCAGGCGGTGGGTGTCCGGTTTGGCGCCATAGACCTTGGCGCCATAGCTGCGGCGCAGCTCGTCCACGCCGTCGATGTGATCATAGTGGTGGTGGGTCAGCAGGATCGCATCCAAGCCCCAGCCACGGGTGCTCAGCGCTGTTTTCACCGCGGCTGCTTCCGGCGCATCCACCAAAGCGGTCTGACCGCTCTTGGCATCGTGCAGCAGATAGGCATAGTTGTCCGAGAGACAGGGCAGGGTAATGATTTCCAGGGGCATGGTTTTTCGCCTCACCATTGTTACACTGCGCATAGATTGGCCCAAGCAGCAGGCACCCGCAATGCATCTTGATGTTCAGGATCTTAGGAATTTTTATTACCGCAGTACTCTGGGCCGTGCGGCGCAGGCCTCGGTGCGGAACCGATTGTTGGAGCTCTGGCCAGAGGCCGCAGGGCAGACCGTCGCGGGGTTTGGCTTTGCCGCCCCCTTGATGCGGCCCTATCTGGCTGAGGCGCGCCGGGTCATTGCCTTGATGCCAGGGCCCCAAGGGGTGATGCAGTGGCCTGCAGGCATGCCCAATGTGTCGGTCCTGTGTGAAGAGACCAGCTGGCCGATCGAAACGGGGCGGGTGGATCGCCTGGTGGTAATGCATGGGCTGGAGACCTCGGAGCGGCCATCCCAGTTGCTGGAGGAATGTCGCCGGGTTCTGGGACCAGGGGGGCGGGCGATCTTTGTGGTGCCCAACCGGGCCGGGTTCTGGGCGCGGTCTGACAAGACTCCCTTTGGCTATGGACGCCCCTATACGCTTATCCAGCTTGAAAACCAGCTGCGCCTGCATGAGTTCACCATCGAACGCCATGCCGCTGCGCTATATCGGATGCCAAGCCAGAAACGGTTCTGGCTCAAGTCGGGTGCCCTGTTTGAGCGGGTCGGGCGGCGGTTGCCAACGATGTTGGCGGGGGGCGTGTTTATGGTCGAGGTCAGCAAACAGACCCACCCGCAACATGGGCATATGACCAAGGTCAAGCGTGCCAATCCGATCCGGGTTCTTGAGGGGTTGTCGAATCCCTTGCCAGACCCCGCCTGAGCTGCCCCTGTATTAGCCGACCCCTGTATTTGCCTGCCCGCATGAAATCCTGCGCCTGGCGAATAATGGCCCACCCAATCCGGGGCAGGCTTGCGCCGGTCGAGGGGCGCTTGCCGCGGGAGGAAGAGCGGTGCGAAGATGATTCTGTGTGTAACTTTTTGTAACGGAGGCTTGAATGCTGGCAGCATCCGGCAGGACTATCGGGGGCAATAGTGTCGTTTTTACGCAGTCAGGAATCGTAAATTGCTGCCGTAACGTAGATAAAAATGCTTTTGTTTAGAGGGGCAAACAGCCGCAGTTTGGCTAACTGTCTGAAAACATTGAAGTCACGGAATTCACCCTAGGGGCTATAGACAGTTGATAGGTTGCTAAGGCTCTGTTACATCCACGCTGATTTTAACGCCCTGCCGCTTTTGGTGGGGCTTGCTCACGCCCCCGGACGCCGTCTGCTCGCAGACATGCCAACCGGGGCCAAATGTCGGAAGGGTGGACGTGTCCGAACCAGCTTCGATTTCAGCAGGCATTGCTGCGCGCTATGCCACTGCGGTCTTTGAGATCGCCGAAGAAAGCAAGGCGCTCGATAGCCTTGAAACCAGCATCAATGATCTGGCAGCTGCCCTGGCTGACAGTGACGACCTGCAAAACCTGATCAGCTCTCCGCTGATTTCTCGGGATGAGCAGGGTGCCGCGATTGCGGCAGTTGCGGATAAAATGGGCCTGGCGCCCGTTCTGCGCAATACTCTGGCTCTGATGGCGCAAAAGCGCCGTCTGTTTGTGGTTCCAGCGCTGATCTCCGCTCTGCGGGATCGTCTGGCTGAGGCCCGCGGTGAAGTGACCGCCGAGGTCGTTTCTGCCAAGGCGCTGACCAAGACCCAGAGCGAAAAGCTGGCCAAAACTTTGGCAGAGCGCGTAGGCAAAAAGATTACCATCAATGCAACCGTCGATGATAGCATCATTGGCGGTCTCGTCGTTAAAGTGGGCTCAAAGATGATCGATAGCTCGATCCGCTCCAAGCTCAACTCCCTACAGAATGCAATGAAAGAGGTCGGATAAATGGGTATCCAAGCAGCAGAAATTTCTGCGATCCTAAAAGACCAGATCAATAATTTTGGTCAGGAAGCCGAGGTGGCTGAAATTGGTCGCGTGCTGAGCGTTGGCGATGGTATCGCCCGCGTCTACGGTCTCGACAATGTTCAGGCTGGTGAAATGGTCGAATTCCCTGGTGGAATTATGGGCATGGCGCTGAACCTGGAGGCCGATAACGTTGGTATCGTTATCTTTGGCTCCGACCGCGACATCAAAGAAGGTGACACTGTTAAGCGCACCAACTCGATCGTGGACGTTCCCGTTGGCCCCGAACTGCTGGGTCGCGTTGTTGACGGTCTGGGTAACCCCCTGGACGGCAAAGGCCCGATCAACGCTGCAAAGCGTGGCGTTGCCGATGTCAAAGCACCAGGCATTATCCCACGTAAATCGGTTCACGAGCCGATGGCGACAGGCCTGAAATCTGTTGATGCGATGATCCCCGTTGGCCGTGGCCAGCGTGAGCTGATCATTGGTGACCGTCAGACTGGTAAAACAGCCATCGCGCTGGACACCATGCTGAACCAGAAATCCTACAACGATGCAGCAGGCGACGATGAGTCGAAGAAACTGTACTGCGTTTACGTCGCGATTGGTCAAAAGCGTTCGACTGTTGCTCAGCTGGTGAAAAAGCTGGAAGAAGCCGGCGCGATGGAATATTCGATCGTGGTTGCTGCAACCGCGTCCGATCCTGCGCCTCTGCAGTTCCTGGCCCCCTATGCGGCCACCGCGATGGCGGAATACTTCCGTGACAGCGGCAAGCACGGTCTGATCATCTATGATGACCTTTCCAAGCAGGCTGTTGCCTATCGTCAGATGTCGCTGCTGCTGCGTCGTCCGCCCGGACGTGAAGCCTATCCTGGTGACGTTTTCTATCTGCACTCCCGCCTGCTGGAACGTTCGGCCAAGCTGAACGAAGACTTCGGCGCTGGCTCCCTGACGGCTCTGCCCGTTATTGAGACCCAGGGTGGTGACGTTTCCGCCTTTATTCCAACCAACGTGATCTCGATCACCGATGGTCAGATCTTCCTGGAAACCGAACTGTTCTACCAGGGCATCCGTCCTGCTGTGAACACCGGTCTGTCGGTTTCGCGTGTTGGCTCCTCGGCCCAGACAAACTCGATGAAGTCTGTTGCGGGTCCGGTGAAACTGGAACTGGCTCAGTACCGCGAAATGGCGGCCTTTGCACAGTTTGGGTCTGACCTTGACGCCGCCACTCAGCAGCTGCTGAACCGTGGTGCCCGTCTGACCGAGCTGATGAAGCAGGCGCAGTATTCGCCGCTGACCAACGCAGAAATCGTTTGCGTGATCTTCGCCGGCACCCAAGGCTACCTCGACAAGATCGACGTAAAGTCCGTGGGCCGCTATGAAGAAGGCATGCTGGCGCATCTGCGTGGCAAGCACGCTGATCTGCTCGAGTGGATTTCGACCGAAGATCCAAAGATCAAGGGCGATGCCGCCGACAAAATCAAAGCAGCGCTGGACGAATTCGCCGCAGATTTCGCTTAAGGGGATAAGGCAATGCCAAATCTCAAGGACCTGAAAAACAGGATCGCGAGTGTCAAAAGCACTCGTAAGATCACAAAAGCCATGCAAATGGTGGCCGCGGCGAAACTTCGCCGCGCCCAGGAAGCTGCTGAAGATTCACGTCCCTACACCAAGCGGTTCAACGCCGTTATGGCGGGGCTTGCCTCTTCTGTTGGTGGCAGCGATAGCGCGCCAAAACTGCTGCGCGGCACCGGTAGCGATCAGGTTCAACTGCTTGTTGTCCTGACCGCTGAGCGGGGCCTGTGTGGTGGCTTTAACGCCAATATCGCCAAACTGGCGCGCCAAAAGGCGCAGGAGCTGAAAGCGGCTGGCAAAACGGTCAAGATCCTGACCGTTGGTAAAAAGGGCCGCGACGCGCTGCGTCGCGATCTGGCTGATGATTTTATCGGCCACGTGGACCTGAGCGAAGTTAAGCGCATCGGCTATGCCAACGCGCAGGACATCGCAAAGGATATCCTGACCCGCTTTGACGCTGGTGAATTTGATGTTGCGACTCTGTTCTTTGCAGAGTTCGTCAACGTCGTGACCCAGGTGCCAACAGCGCAGCAGATCATTCCGGCCTCTTACGAGGGCGGTGCCGCTGAAGAGACATCCGCGGCCGTTTACGACTACGAGCCCAGCGAAGAGGCGATCCTTGCCGACCTGCTGCCCCGTGGCGTATCGACCCAGATCTTTTCGGCGCTGCTGGAAAATGGTGCATCCGAACAGGGTGCCCGGATGAGTGCGATGGATAACGCCACCCGTAACGCTGGCGAGATGATCGACAAGCTGACCATCGAGTTCAACCGCTCGCGTCAGGCCGTCATCACCAACGAGCTGATTGAAATCATTTCGGGCGCTGAGGCGCTCTAAGAGACAACCGGAGACAAACACATGGCAAACGCAAAAGGCAAAATCACGCAGGTGATTGGCGCCGTTGTGGACGTGCAGTTCGAGGATGCCCTGCCGGAAATCCTCAACGCTGTGACCACCGACAACAACGGTAAGAACCTGGTTCTCGAGGTTGCTCAGCACCTGGGTGAGAACACAGTCCGTACCATCGCTATGGACGCAACCGAAGGTCTGGTGCGCGGACAGGACGTGACCGACACTGGCGCGCCTATCTCGGTTCCAGTGGGCAACGCCACACTGGGTCGTATCCTGAACGTCATCGGCGAACCCGTTGACGAAAAGGGCCCCGTAGAGGCCACCGAAACCCGTGGTATCCACGGCGATGCGCCTTCTTTCGCTGATCAGTCCACCGCAACCGAGATCCTGACCACAGGCATCAAGGTTATCGACCTTCTGGCCCCCTACACCAAGGGTGGTAAAATTGGTCTGTTCGGCGGTGCCGGCGTTGGTAAAACCGTTCTGATCATGGAACTAATCAACAACATCGCGAAGGTGCACTCTGGTGTGTCCGTGTTCGCCGGTGTGGGTGAGCGGACCCGTGAAGGCAACGACCTGTATCACGAGATGATCGAATCCGGCGTTATCGTTCCTGACAACCTGGTCGATTCTAAAATTGCCCTGGTCTACGGCCAGATGAACGAACCTCCCGGTGCGCGTATGCGGGTTGCTCTGTCGGGTCTGACCCTGGCGGAACAGTTCCGTGATGACAGTGGCTCGGACGTTCTGTTCTTTGTGGACAACATCTTCCGCTTCACACAGGCGGGTTCCGAGGTGTCTGCTCTGTTGGGTCGTATTCCTTCGGCGGTTGGCTACCAGCCAACACTGGCCACCGACATGGGTGCGATGCAGGAACGGATCTCGTCGACCAAAAACGGTTCGATTACCTCCGTTCAGGCCGTTTACGTTCCTGCGGATGACCTTACCGACCCTGCGCCTGCAACCTCGTTTGCGCACCTGGATGCGACAACCGTTCTGGATCGTGCGATCTCGGAAAAAGGGATCTATCCTGCGGTTGACCCGCTTGGTTCGACATCGCGTCTGCTGGATCCACTGATCATTGGTGACGAGCACTACACTGTTGCCACCGACGTTCAGCAGATCCTTCAGCGTTACAAATCGCTGCAGGACATCATCGCCATTCTCGGCATGGACGAGCTTTCTGAAGACGACAAACTGGCCGTGGCCCGTGCGCGTAAGATCGAACGCTTCCTGTCCCAGCCGTTTGACGTTGCAAAAATCTTCACCGGTGCCGACGGTAAACAGGTTCCGCTGGAAGACACCATTGCATCGTTCAAGGCCGTTGTGGCTGGCGAATACGACCACCTGCCCGAAGGCGCCTTCTACATGGTTGGCGGCATCGACGAAGTGATCGCAAAAGCCGAAAAAATGGCTGCTGACGCGGCCTAAGGAGGGCCCTGATGGCTGATACCATGCAATTTGACCTCGTAAGCCCGGAGCGCAGCCTAGCGTCGCTCCAGGTGAACGCGGTGCAGATCCCCGGCGCGGAGGGTGACATGACGGCTATGCCGATGCATGCACCCACCATCACCACCCTGCGTCCGGGTGTCCTGCGGGTTGAAAGCTCGCAAGGCACTTCGGAGTTTGTGGTCACTGGCGGTTTTGCCGAAATCAGCGCTGAGGCCCTTTCGGTCCTCGCTGAGAAGGCGATCCCAATGGATGAGATGACCCGCGCCCATCTGGACGAGCTGATCGAAGAGGCTCGTAACATGTATAAAACCGCGCAGGAAGCGGAGCAGCCCCACGACATCGTCGAGGAAGCCGCTAAGCTGCTGTCGGACATGGAGGCCCTGGGCACACATATGAGCCTGTAACGGCCCATGGATGCACGCCCAGTGTGTTCTCGAGACTTAGAAACCGGCCCTTCTTCTTGATGGGCCGGTTTTGTTTTTTGAATCTTAGAATTTTTTGGTTTTTAATGGCCGAACCGTGATTTCGCGCGGATAGACCAAAGCTGGAACGATAAGACATGCAACGACTACGCAATCCACGGATTGGAATTGACCAGGGCGAACTGGTGTTGTTTTCCGAATTCGACAGCGGCGGCAGCATGTGGACCGGCGAGGGCGCCCGCGAGCGGCGCAAGCTGGTGACATTCCAGGAAGCCTATCGCCGCCCACCTGCGGTGCAGGTCTCGATCTCGCTCTGGGATATGGACACCAGCGCCGCCATCCGTGCCGAGCTGGTAACGGAGAATATCACCACCACGGATTTTGAAGTGGTGTTCCGCACCTGGGCCGACAGCCGCATCGCCCGCCTGCGCACCGCCTGGATCGCCATGGGCGAGCTGCCCTTCGATGACGACTGGGATGACGTGGATTGAGGGTTGCGGGGTGGGCTTGTGTTATCGCAAAGGTCAGCTATGCGGACGGAACGGTCGTTCGCCCGATGTGCCTCAATGACCGCAGTCGGAATTTATTGACCCTCCCAGAGTGAAGCCAAAAAATCGCGCACTCTGCTGTGAAGGTGCCACAACGACTGACATTCAAGCTACTGTAACAACGACGACTTCCGATTGCCTATTTCGCGAACTTTCTGAGGAATACCAATGTTCGATACCCCTCTGAATCACTTCAAGTCTGTCTTTGCGCACAAGTTTTTTGTTGCGCCGTCCGACCGAAATTACTTTTTTGCGCGATTTGCAAAGACCTACGGAATCAATGAAGAATTTTGGTGGCAAGCGCTACAAACAATCGAAAAGCTTCTCAAGGCTGGCCTTATCCTCAATGGCGTGTCGGTGAAGAACGGATACAACCACGACATTGAAAAGCTCTGGAGTAAACACAAGGAGGTATTCGGAGACTTAGCGGTAACCAGCCTAAGAAGGCCGGACAAACTTGATGAACGGTTTTGGTCTGATCGCCCTCTTGAAAGCTTTGTCGCTAGAGTGAACCAAATGGGACATCCCGATAGTCGTTACGGGCTTCTCTCCTACAGCAACAGCACGGGTGATCTGTTCAAATTCGATCAGCTTTCTTTTGAGCTCCGTCGAAGGACGATTGGCTTGGACTGGATCGTCGGCGAAGATTTTCCAGATGACCGGCTAACAGAATTCTATGGGCAGCCCTACCGCAATGTCATCGCGCAACGCCCAGAACATCAAATTCGATCTATGAAGGCGCCGAAAGGTTCAATAGGCGTGATCGGTGAAGACTGGGAGGATGTTATTCACTCTTGGAATTTCGCATATTTTCGAAATGATGTCGATGTGAACCGGCCGGCACCTCCCTCCGTTGCGCCCCAAATGGCCGGATTTGGCAACTCCTACCTTTACCTCCTCTGGAACGAAATAAAGGATACGGAGATCACTGATCTCGCAAGCGAACAAGTCACATGGCTGCTGGAAAGCATCAAGATTGGACGGGACGCCGAAGGAGAATTCAAAAGAATACTCCCAGTGAACCCTCCAAACTGAGGTGATGTGTGCCTGAGTCCGCTTTCTGCGCGTCGCTGCCGCTCGTGCCCGGTACAGCATCAGCCGCAATGGGCTCATTGCTGACCTTGAGATTGCAGCTGTGCTCTTGCAGCATTACCACTTATACTTAATAAAAAAGACCCCGGCAGAGTGCTGCGCGGGGCCTTTGTGATGGGGGTGGTGCGGGCTTAGACGCCGTTGGAATACAGCGACTCGTAGATTGGGATCAGGGTCTTGTCTTCAAACAGCGAGGACACCGAGGTGCCGTGCCAGATGTTCAGGATCGCCTGGGTGAACAGCGGCGCCGTGGGCAGGATGCGGATGTTGGGCGCATTGCTTACGGCTTCGGTGGGCTGGATGGAATCGGTTAGCACCAGTGACTTCATCACCGAATTGGTGACGCGTTCCACCGCAGGGCCGCTCATTACGCCGTGGGTGATATAGGCGTGGACCTCTTTGGCGCCATTGTCCAGCAGCACCTGCGCAGCCTTACACAGGGTGCCGGCGGTGTCGCACATGTCGTCAATGATCAGGCAGATCTTGTCCTGCACATTGCCGATTACGGTCATCTCGGCGACTTCGCCGGCTTTTTCACGGCGTTTGTCGACGATCGATAGCGGCGCGTTGATGCGTTTGGCCAACTCGCGGGCGCGGGCAACGCCGCCCACATCGGGAGAAACCACCATGAGCTCGTCCATGCTGTCCTTGAACTGGTTTTTCACATCCAGCGCAAAGATCGGTGACGCATAAAGGTTGTCCACCGGAATATCAAAGAAACCCTGGATCTGCGCGGCATGCAGATCCATGGTCAGAACCCGCTCGATACCCGCGCCGGTCAGCATATTTGCGACCAGTTTGGCCGAGATCGGCGTGCGGGCCTTGGTGCGGCGGTCCTGGCGGGCGTAGCCGAAATAGGGGATCACAGCGGTGATACGTTGCGCAGAAGAGCGGCGCAGGGCATCCGAAATGATCAAAAGCTCCATCAGGTTGTCGTTGGCCGGATTGGAGGTCGGCTGAATGATAAACATGTCTTCGCCGCGCACGTTCTCGTAGACCTCAACAAAGATCTCACCGTCGTTAAAACGTTCAACGCGGGCATCGACCAGGCCTTGGTCGACACCGCGGTGCATGCTCATACGGCGGGCAATGGAAGTGGCGAGCGGGAGGTTGGCGTTCCCAGCGATGAGCTTGGGTTCGTGCAAAGTCGGCATTGGCTGATATCCCCGGCAGCAATGGCTATGTGACAGATTCGTGATCTTGCTCACCGCTTAACATGTGCGTAGCGTCCAGCCTAGTTCTAAGCGGGAGAAAACCACCATGACGACCATTGATTATTATTTCTCGACATTGTCACCCTATGCATATCTGGCTGGTACACGGTTGGAGGCGGCTGCGGCGCGGCAGAGTGTTCAGATCAACTACAAACCGATGGATATTGTGGCGCTCTATGGCAGCACCGGCGGCACGCCGCCCAAGGAACGTCACGTCTCGCGGCAGGAGTACCGGTTGATCGAGCTGCAGCGGCAGGCGAAAAAGAATGGGCTGACAATCAATCTGCAGCCAGCACATTGGCCGACCAATGCTGCGCCTTCGTCCTACGCGATCATCGCGGCGCAATCTGCAGGGGGCGGTGATCTGGGCGCATTGGTACATGGGCTGATGCATGCGGTCTGGGTAGAGGAGCGCGATATTGCCCAGGATGAGGTGATCAAATCCTGTCTGACCAGCGCCGGCTTTGACCCCGCGCTGGCGGATAGCGGGCTCTTGGTCGGCGCGGAGAGATATGCGCGAAACCTTGAGGAGGCTCTCAAGGCAGGGGTCTTTGGCGCGCCCTTCTATATTACTGAGGACGGGGCGCGGTTCTGGGGCCAGGATCGGATCGAGGATCTGGAACAGCATCTGGCAGGATAATCCCGCCCATACGGAGACCCCGGCTCAGGCCCCCGTGTTGGCCTGGGCAAACTGGCGCGGCACAAGAGCCAAACAAGTGAGAGAGCAAGTGATGAAGGATGGCAGGGTGAGCGACGTATATTGCCGCAGTTTTGGAGCGGGAGCGCGCCGGGTTTTGGCGGTGCATTGCTCGCTGGCGCATTCCGGGGCTTGGCGCGGGCTGGCGGAGGTGATGAAGGATGAGATCACGCTCACGGCCTTTGACATGTTCTCCCATGGCCGCAGCCCGGATTGGGATGAAGCTGTGGATTTTCAAACTGCCAATCTGACGGCTGGTTTGGCTTTGCTGGACAGGGAGCCAGGGCAGGTTGACCTGATTGGTCACTCTTTTGGGGCGACCGTGGCCCTGCGTATGGCCCAGGCCCGCCCGGAGCAGATCAGAAGCCTGGTGCTGATCGAGCCGGTGCTTTTTGCAGTTGCCCGACAAGAGACACCAGAGCTGCAGGCGGCGCTGGAGGCAAAAGAGGCGCCGTTTAATGCGCTTTTTGAGGCCGGTGAGGTCGAGCAGGCGACACGTCTGTTTAATCGCATGTGGGGCACCGGGAAGCCAAAATGGGAAGAGCTGTCCGAGCAGGCACGGGCAGCCATGGTGCGGGCGATGCGTGCGGTCCCTACAAGCTATGAAACGCTTTATCTGGACGACAAGGGGGTCTTGGAACCCGGCGCCCTGGACCCGGTTCAGATGCCGGTTCTTTTGCTCAGCGGCGGTGCCAGCCAGCCAGTGATGCCGGTGATAAATGAAGGTTTGGCGCGACGGTTGCCGCAGGCCCGTTGCGAAGTGGTTGCGCAGGCTGGCCATATGTTGCCCATCACCCATACCGCAGTGACAGCGGGTCTGCTGCGACAGTTCTGGACTGGGATGGCCTGAGGGCTGGTATGGCTTGAGGACCATGGAGGGGGCGCGGCCCCCGGAATGTTTTTACAAAGATGAAAGTGGGGCGGCTGGTTATTCTGGTTGGGTTATCAGGGACAGGAACTGATCAATCTGCTGCTTTTCAATTGCCCAGTCGCATACAAAGCGGGCGGCAACCTGCTCTTTGGGATCGCCGTCGAGGGGGGCATCCCAAAGGTGGTAGGCGGCGCCTGCATCAAACAGGCGCTGGTGGGTTGCGCGGGGCAGGGCGGCAAAGATCATATTGGCCTGTGGCTCATGCAGAAAGGGGGCCTTTGCGCGGCGCAGCCCCTGAGCCAGATAGGCGCAGTTGTCATTGGCTTTGACCGCGTTGTCGCGCCACAGATCATCAGTGAGATAGGCCAGCATCTGGGCCGAAAGATAGCGGTGCTTGGAAAACAAATGACCACCGCGTTTGCGCCGCAGCTCAAACTCCCAGGCGTGTTTAGGATCAAAGAAGATCACCGCCTCGACCCCAAGAAGGCCGTTTTTGGTACCACCAAAGGAGACCGCGTCTACGCCAACCTTCCAGGTCATGTCAGCCGGGGTACAATCCAGGGCCACCATGGCATTGGCAAAGCGGGCGCCATCCATATGCAGGGGCAGGTCGAACTCTTTGGTCACAGCGGCGAGCGCCTGTAGTTCGGTCAGAGAGTAGATCGTGCCGCGTTCGCTCACCTGGGTAACGGAGACCGGCCCGCGCTGTGGTCCGTGAATGCCGCGTGTTTCCTCCTTGGCGATGGTGGCGCGCAGAGCCTCTGGCGTCATCTTGTCGTCAAACCCGGGCGCACCGGGCACCAGGGTCAGTTTGGCGCCACCGCTGTAGAATTCGGGCGCGTTGCACTCGTCTTCGTGGATATGGGCGGTGGGGGTGCAAAAGATGGTCTCAAAAGGCTGGCAAAGCGTCGAAAGCGCCAGGGCATTGGCGGCGGTGCCAGTGGCCACCAAAAAGACCGCAGCCTCGGGGGCTTCAAAGATCTCGCGGATCCGGGCGGTGACCTCTGCCATCTCTGCATCGGCGCCATAGCCCATGGCGTAGCCGGAATTTGCCTCTGCCAGCGCGGTCAGAACCTGTGGTGGCACCGGGCCGGAATTGTCAGAGGCAAAAAACATCAGATAGGCTCCTCGATGATATGGTCTTCCCAGTCTTCTTCCGGGGTGTCGAATTCGGAAACGGTCCAGCCGCGCACGGTGACGCCTGCGGCGTGAGGGCTATTGGGGTCGCCGGTCAGCAGAGGGTGCCATTGCGGTAGGGGCTTGCCCTCCCAGAGCAGACGGTAGGCGCAGGTCTGCGGCATCCAATAAGCGTGGCTGTCCAGATTATCGGGCCGGAGCACGATACATTCGGGGATGAACTGGTGGCGATTTTCATAATGGGCACATTGGCAGCTGTTGTCGTCGAGCAACCGGCAGGCCACACGGGTCAGGGCGATCTCGCCGCTGTCTTCGTCCTCAAGTTTGTTGAGGCAGCATTTGCCGCAGCCATCGCAAAGGGCTTCCCATTCCTGCTGGTTGAGCAGCTTCAGAGGCGTGGTTTCCCAGAACCGCGCTTTCAGACCTTTGCGGTCAATACCTTCGTTCATGTTGGGGCCTGCATTTCGGCGTCCAGAATATCACGGGCACGGGCGCAATCTGCATCCATCTGGTCGATCAGCGCTTGCAGCCCGTCAAATTTCATCTCCGGGCGCAGGTAGTCCACCAGGGCGACCGAGAGGGTCGCGCCATATAGGTTGCCGGTGAAATTAAACAGGAAGGTTTCGATATTGGGATGTGCGCCATCAAACATCGGCCGCACCCCAACAGAGGCCGCGCCCTGATAGCTACCCTGATGCGGGCCATCCAACACATCCACCAGTACCGCATAGACGCCAAAGGCAGGCGGGTGCAGCCCGTCGATGGACATATTGGCGGTGGGAAAGCCAAGGTCACGACCGCGCTGCTCGCCGCCGATGACTTCGCCCTCGATCCGGTGCCAGTGGCTGAGCATGGCGGCGGCATCGCGGGGGCGGCCTTCGCTGAGGGCGGTGCGAATGGCGGTGGAGGAGACGGTATTGTCCGCATGGTTCATCAAGGGGGCGATGGTGACGCCAAAGCCCATCTCGGCGCCAAAGCGCTGCAGGTCGGCAGCGGTACCACTGCGGCCCTTGCCAAAGCAGAAATCAGCGCCAACCACCACATGGGCAAGGCCCAGCCCCTCGGCAATGACCTTGCGGGCAAAGTCTTCTGGGGGCAGGCTGGAGAGGGCGGCGTTGAAGTTCAGCTGATACAGCCGCTCGACCCCGAGTTTTTCCAAGCGCGAGGCCCGGGCTTCGGGGGACATCAGGCGGAAGGGCGGGGCGTCCGGCGCAAAGAAGGCGCGCGGGTGGGGCTCAAAGGTCATCACCCCCAGCGGAGCCTCCGGCGCGGCGGCGCGAGCCAGATCAATAACAGATTGATGGCCCCGGTGGACGCCGTCAAAATTGCCGATCGCGACGCTGGCGCCACGGTCTTGTTGCTCTACAAATTGATAGTCTCGGATGATGCGCATATCGCCTGCCTAGCGCTCTGCAAAGAGGCTTGCAAGTGGCGGCGTTGCGGAAGTTTGCAAGAGGCTGTGTTCACCTCTTGCTGGGGGTGGGGAGAACCTAGTCGAACTTGCGCGAAGGGGCCATGACCATGGCTTCGCCGACCAGGACCTTTTTGCCGTCAACCATGCAGCGGCAATCCAGTTTGACCCGGCGTTTGTCGATGACGATATCCGTCACCTCAACCTCGGCCAGCACCAGATCGCCGGGGCGCACCGGGGCCAGAAATTTCAGCGATTGGCTCATGTAGATGGTGCCATGGCCAGGCAGCTGTTCGCCAATGACCGCAGAAATCAGACCGGCGGTGAGCATACCGTGGGCGATGCGTCCCTGAAAGATGGTGTCCTGAGCGTAGTCGTCATCCAGATGCACCGGGTTGCGATCGGTGGAGACCTGGCTGAACATTTCGATGTCTTCATCGGTGATCACTTTGCGGACAAAGCGCGTCATACCCATTT
Source organism: uncultured Pseudophaeobacter sp. (assembly GCA_905479575.1). Classification (GTDB taxonomy): domain Bacteria; phylum Pseudomonadota; class Alphaproteobacteria; order Rhodobacterales; family Rhodobacteraceae; genus Pseudophaeobacter. The sequence goes on along the minus strand of CAJQNB010000030.1, from coordinate 15,054 downwards.
CGATGTCTTCGATGCAGATGGTTCCGCGTGGCATGTTGTCCAACATTTGATCCTCCATGAGATCTCCCCTATTGAGGGGCTCTTGAAATTTTCAGGCGCCAAAGGGCGCATGCTGGCAACTTTATTACTTTGCAGGTGCAGAAAATCAAGAGGTTTTTGACGGCGTCTGTCTGCTCAGAATTCTGAATTAGGCATGGCCGAGCACAGCTGAACCGGCGCCTATAGCGATGGTGCTGCGGATCGCGAGTATGCTAGGTACATGAAAAGTATGTGTAATTTATCTACCTGAGGAAGCCGATGCTAAAGGTCGGCGCTGATTTTTCCTGTTCGAGATAGGCTTTTAGCGCTGCAGCATCGAGCTGGGTGGTGGTTTTTGTTTCACGGGCTGCCAGGCCGCCAGTGATAAAGAGGGAATCGATCCCCTCTCCCATGGCGCCAGCGATATCCGTATGGGGGCCGTCACCAATTGCCAGAATATCGCCATCGGCGATGTCGGTGCCCAGCTCGGCCAGGCGGCGGCGGGCAAGATCATAAATCGGCGGATGGGGTTTGCCAAAATAGAGGCTCTCGCCGCCCATCTCGGTATAGAGCCGTGCCAGCGCCCCGGCGCACCATTCCCGTTTTTCACCGCGATCCACGACGATATCGGGGTTGGCACAGAGCAGTTTCAGGCCCTTTTGCTTGGCCAGCAGAAAATCAGCGCGGTTTACATCGGGGTCGGCCATGGTGTCGAAGGGACCGCAGCACACGATGCCCTCAGCCTCAGCCAGGGGCGCGCGGGTGATCTCAACCGGATCGTGAATGACATTTAGCGGCTCAAAGAAGCCTTCGTCCCGCTGCCATTCCCCCATGAAATAGACCTTGCTGCCCACGGCGCCCGTAAACATCGCCGAGCGGGCAGAATCGCCAGAGGTGGCAATGGTGTCATAGGCGTCTTCTGGGACGCCAAATTCAGCCAGCTGCCCGGCCACCCCGGCGCGGGGCTTTGGCGAATTGGTCACCAGCACCACAATACCGCCGTTGGCGCGGTAGGCCTGTAGCGCGGCTACGGCTTCGGGAAAGGCGGTAACCCCATTGTGGACGCAGCCCCATAGGTCGACAAAAAGCGCGCTGTAGCGGTCGGAGACCTCTGCGAGTGATTGAATGATGCGGGTCATATATGCGCCTTTCCTGTCTGCGCCGCGCCGTCTGGTTTTGACGGGCTGGGCTGTGCGAGGCTAGATATGACCGAGTTCCCCGGCTGATGCCACCGCGAAACGCGCAGGCCGCACTGGCGCAGGGGGAAATCGCCTGCAAACCGTTACATGGGAAAAGAAAGCGGTATCACAGGTTCAGGCATGTGGACCGGCGGCACCGAAGTGCCGCTGGCCAGAGGTAACAAGCAGCGCTTAGGCGGCTTTCTTCAGCGCTTTTTTAGCGGCTTTCAGTTTTTCTTCCTGGCGGGCTACTTTGGCTGCGCGCAGTTTGACTTCTTTTTTCAGGTCTTTGATTTTTGCTTTTTTGGCGTCGGCTTTTTTGCTCATGACGTTTGTCCTTGTCTCAAGTTTCAGAATTAGTGTTGTCGTGCTCACGCAGGAACCCACGGATGAAGCGGCGAATTTCACGGGCGGCGCTGGTGTCCAGCCCGTCGCAAAGTTCCACAAAATCATCCCGCTCTTCTTTCGATATCCGAATGATAAGCTGGGCATCCTTGCGGGCCTTTTTGGTCTTTTCGGCTTTGGCCATCTGTGTTGGCTCCTTGGTAAGCGTAACTTTGTTACTACAATGAATATCGTTTGTATATACAAAAAGAACCCAGTGGGTGATTTTTATCCGCTGTCAATCTGGCGGGGGGGGGGCATGTCAGCGTGACAGGGCAGAACAACTTAGGCGGGCACAAAAAGGGCGCCCCATTGGGACGCCCTAAAACAGTCAGCGGTCAGATGCTGTGGGGACCGCCTGCTCAGACTTTCAGGTTTGGAATGATCTGCTTTTTGCGGCTCATCACACCGGGCAACACAACCGAGTCGCCTGAAACAGAGACACCAAAGCTTTTCTCGGCAACGGTTTTCACTAGATCGTTGGGCACCATCAGGGTGGCTTCTTCGTTGAGGATATCCACCACAAACAGCAAAACCTGATCCACACCGTCTTCGCTGGCGACGGTGGTCATTGTCTCCATCAGGCTGGCCTGACGGTCCAGCACCACCGCAGGGGCTGTGGTTTCCAGAACTGAGACGCGGAACTTGGTGCCTTCAACCGCGTATTCCTTGCTGTCCATGCGCAGCAATTCGGCGTCCGAAAAGGACGACACATCGGATTTGGCAGCAAACATATCAGCGGCATAGGCGGCGATATCGATGCCCAGATCAGCGGCCAGCTTTTCGGCTACGGCACGGTCGTGGTCGGTGGTGGTGGGGGAGCGGAATTCCAGCGTGTCCGACAGAATGCAGGTCAGCGCCGCGCCTTTGATGGCGTCGGGCATCTTGGCCATGTCGTCACCGATCAGATCATACATGATGGTGGCGGTGCAGGCGAGCGGGCGGATGGTGATGTCGATGGGGCCTTTGGTCTCCAACCCGCCAACCAGTTTGTGGTGGTCGATGATGGCCTGCACATCGGCGCCATTGATATTGGCGGGCAGCTCGGCCGGGTTGTTGGTGTCGACGATGACAACTGGCTGATCGTCCGCCACATCAGCGATGATTGCAGGTTTGTCCAGGTTCCAGCGCTGCAACATGAAGGCGGCTTCGGTATTGGGTTCGCCCAGCAGTTTGGCTTCGGCGGCAACACCTTTGATCTCGTTCAGGTACCAGGCCCAAATGATTGGGGAGCCGGTGGAATCGGTGTCAGGGGATTTGTGGCCAAGAACTTGGACGGTCATGATGCTATCCTATGAACAAAAAGGGAGAATTTGAGCGCCTTATAACAGGGTGAAATCCCTTGTCACCCCACCAGGGGTGCAATGCGGCAATGTGGTTCACGCAGTGCGGCATTTGCTGGCTTTTGGTCTCTGATCAGGCTGATCCGGGCGAAGCGCGCCGTCTCGGGGGCATATGCAGGGTCAAAACGCGGCGCGCGTCAGGCTGTATCCCTGCTGTTGTAGCAGGTTCAATATGCCGGTTTCTCCTGGCAGGTGCAGGGCGCCAACAGCCACCACCAGCGTGGTCCCCTGGGTGGCTTCGATCACTGGGATCCAGGCTGCGTTGCGGTGCACCAGCATCAGGTCCATAGCCTCATCCCACAGCTGTCTGGCCTCGTCTTCTTCAAAGGTAGAGCTTTGGTAGAACCGGCGCTCCACCATGGCGAGGTAGCGCCAGCTGGTCTGCTCAAAATAGCTGTGGGTCAATGTGACGAATTCGTCCGCGCCCTGTCCCATCAAGCTTAGGGAGAGCTGCATCTGGCGCAGCTGTTCGTCCAGCGTTTCCGCATTCATCGCCTGCAAGATCGTTATCGGATCTTCGAGGGACAGCATCGGAATATCGTTGCCTTTGGCCTGTTTCTGCAGCCGCTTATCAAGGCCTAGCTTGCTGGCCTTGCTGCCCCTGAGGCAGGGCGGAACGGACATCGACATGGCCAGAAACCAAGGCCGCATTTTTGCCGCCATCCAGCCGGGGATGCCGTGTTTCTGTGCCATACCGGACAGGGTGGCCCAGTCTTCGGCGGACAGCCGGTCAATCAAAGACGGGCCTTGGGTAATGAACATCAGCTCAGGAGTTTTACCCAAACGCGCTTGTAACTTTGCTTCGTCCTCTGGGGTTATCTCCAACAGCAGCGTGTCGGCAGCGGCAAGAACCGGTTCCAGGCGGGCGGTAATGGCCTGCAGACGAGGGTCATTCAAATGCAGGGTCCCGATGACATGGATCCTGCGCGCCCCGCGCTGGGCGATCCAGTGATTGCCCTCAGCAAAGGGGGCATCGGCAATCCTGGTGTCAATCCAGCTCTGATCCTGGGGAGACAGCGTCTTGCGCAGGTCGGTGCCGGTGCAGGCGGCCAGCGCCCAGGCCGGTAGCAGGGCAGGCAGCAACAGGAATAGAATGGAAATAATCAGTCGCATCGTTGCTCCAGGAAAATGGGTAGGGGGTGGCCGCCCGCACCCTGGCGCGCGCCGTTTGAAGGGGAGATCTTAATTAAAGGCAGCGCGTTCCAAACTGTAGCCGCGCTGTTTGAGCAGGTTTAGAATGCCTTCTTTGCCCGGCAGATGCGCTGCCCCCACCGCGATCACCACTTGCTCGCCTTTGATCTGCTGAATGGTCTTGATCCAGAGCTTGTTCCGCCACCCCAGCATATTACTATAAAATGCACGGTCCAATCGGGTGAGCTCTTTTGCCGAAACGCCAATATACTGGCTGGCAATGCGGGGCTCCAGAAGGAAGGCCTGCCAGACGCTTTCGTCAAAGTAGGCTTCTACGGCTGTTGCGTTTTCGGGAGCGTCAGAGAGCAGGAATGCCACCTCGTTTTCGAGCATGCTGACCTGATCGCGCAGGGACAGGCGGGCCAGGGCGGAAAATCCGGTGCCTGCGGTCTCCAATCCGCCAACAGGGATGCCTTTGCGGGCTGCAAAACGCTCAATCCGGTCATCCAATCCCCGTTTGAGACCAAATCCAAAGGGGCGGCAGCCACCGGGGATCAGAAACAGGCTCAGGGCCCAGGGCTGCATTCTTTGAATGGTTTCCATGTCCGCATTGGACATCGAGGCAAAAAGCTCAAACTGTTCCCAGCTTTTGGGGCTCATCAGCTGTTGCAACCGGCGCCCGGGCGGCAGCAGGAAGGCTTCTGGCCGTATTTTCATCTGATCCTTGACCAATTTCATTTCCGCGCGGGTGACTTCAAAATACACCGCATCGGCCTGGGCAATGATGGGGCGTAGGCGCCGCATCACCCGGGCCATGCGGCTGTCACCACTGTGCATGGTGCCAATAACATGCAGTGACTGACCGTCTTTGCGGGCGATCCAGTGGTTGCCGGTGGAATAGGGGGTAGCGGCCATCTGGCGCGCCAGCCATGCTGTTTCGCTGGGCGGCAGGTGATCGCGAAAATCTGCACCGCGGCAGGCTGCATGGGCAGACTGAACAGCCAGCAAAGCCGCAAAAAGAAATGCAAATATTCGGATCATGGGCTCAGTCTCATTAGATTCGCTGTCAAAAAGCTAGAAGTGAGAGCCGCCAAATAGCAAGTCGATAACACAGCTCTGGCGCGAAGTGGGCCCTGGTGTCACCCGGCAGCGCCGCTTGAACTGTGCGCAACAACCTGCCAAGCATCCCCCATGGACCGCGAAGATCAACTCTACCCTCCCGTAAAGGCGCTGCTGCAGGCCCAAGGCTATGAGGTCAAGGGCGAGGTGGGGGCCGCTGATGTGATGGCGCGGCGCGGCGGTGAGGAACCAGTGATTGTTGAGCTGAAGCTGCGGTTTTCGCTGTCTTTGTTTCATCAGGCGATTGCCCGCCAGTCGGTCACGGATCTGGTCTATATCGCCGTGCCCCGTCCCAAGGGGCGTCAGGCCAAACGGATGCTCAAGGATAATCTGGCCCTGTGCCGCCGGTTGTCGCTGGGGCTGATCACGGTGCTGCCGGATGGGCGCTGCGAGGTGCATTGCGATCCCGGCCCCTACGCGCCGCGCAAATCCAAAAAGCGCCAGCAGCGGCTGTTGCGTGAGTTTGAAAAACTGCAGGGCGATCCCAATGCAGGCGGCGCGACCCGACATGGTATCGTGACCGCCTATCGCCAGGATGCGCTACGCTGTGCCGCGCATTTGGCCGAGGCCGGCGCCACCAAGGGCTCAGCGGTGGCCAAGGCAACCGGGGTAGGCCGGGCCACTGGGCTGATGTCTGCCAATCACTATGGCTGGTTCGAGCGGGTTTCGACCGGTATTTACCAACTTACCGAAGCAGGCCGTGACGGGCTGAAACACTGGGCCTATAGCTGGGAGCCAGAGGCGGATTGTGGGCTGTCAGAGGCAGGGCAGGTCGCAGATAAACGCCCTGAGTGAGCAGCCCCGTTTGCTGTTCGGATCTGCGCTCATACGATTGCTAAAATTTTCTTTCCCATTTTGGTTGACTCATGCGCCGCTGCTGCCTAGCTATTCGTTCGTTAGCACTCGCTACCTGTGAGTGATAACGCCCTCTGCGGGGAGCAGGGGGATAGAGATAACAACCTTTGAGCCTTATAAGGAGCTGCAAAGATGGCATTGAAACCACTCCACGATCGCGTGCTGGTTCGTCGTACCGAAAGCGAAGAAAAAACTGCTGGTGGTCTGATCATTCCAGAATCCGCCAAGGAAAAGCCCAGCGAGGGCCAGGTCGTCGCAACCGGCGAAGGCGCGCGCAAGGACAATGGTGAGCTGATCGCAATGGCTGTTACAGCTGGCGACACCATCCTGTTCGGCAAATGGTCCGGCACCGAAGTCACCGTCGACGGCGAAGAGCTGCTGATGATGAAGGAAAGCGACATCATGGGTATCATCGAGTAAGCCTTCCGGCTTCTCTGATCCCATATCACGCTGAATTAAGAAGACTTTTCTCGAGGAGAATAAAACATGTCTGCTAAGGACGTCAAATTCGACACCGATGCCCGCAACCGCATGTTGGCCGGCGTAAACGTACTGGCTGATGCTGTCAAAGTGACCCTGGGCCCCAAAGGCCGCAATGTCATTCTGGACAAATCTTTTGGTGCGCCACGCATCACCAAAGATGGTGTTTCCGTTGCCAAAGAGATCGAACTGGAAGACAAGTTCGAAAACATGGGCGCCCAGATGGTCAAGGAAGTTGCTTCCCGCACCAATGACGAAGCAGGCGACGGCACCACCACTGCCACCGTTCTGGCCCAGGCCATCGTCAAAGAAGGCCTGAAGCAGGTTGCAGCTGGTCTGAACCCAATGGACCTGAAGCGCGGTATCGACCTGGCAACTGCAACCGTCGTTCAGGGCATCCGTGACATGGCACGCGAAGTCAAAGACTCCGCTGAAGTTGCACAGGTTGGCACCATCTCCGCCAACGGTGAAGCCGCCATCGGCCAGCAGATCGCAGACGCGATGCAAAAAGTTGGCAACGAAGGTGTGATCACCGTCGAAGAAAACAAAGGCCTGGAAACAGAGACCGATGTTGTCGAAGGCATGCAGTTCGACCGTGGCTACCTGTCGCCTTACTTCGTGACCAACGCTGACAAGATGATTGCAGATCTCGACGACTGCATGATCCTGCTGCACGAGAAAAAACTGTCTTCGCTGCAGTCCATGGTTCCGCTGCTCGAGCAGGTGATCCAGTCGCAGAAGCCTCTGCTGATCATTGCTGAGGACGTTGAAGGCGAAGCGCTGGCAACTCTGGTTGTCAACAAACTGCGCGGCGGCCTGAAAATTGCTGCTGTCAAAGCACCTGGTTTCGGCGATCGCCGCAAAGCCATGCTGCAGGATCTGGCCATTCTGACCGGTGGTCAGGTGATTTCTGAAGATCTGGGCATGAAGCTTGAGTCCGTCACCATGGACATGCTGGGTACCGCCAAGAAAGTCGAAATCACCAAAGACGAGACAACCATCGTTGACGGTGCCGGCTCCAAGGCTGAAATCGAAGCACGTGTTGGTCAAATCCGTGCTCAGATCGAAGAAACCACTTCCGATTATGACCGTGAAAAACTGCAAGAGCGCGTTGCCAAACTGGCCGGCGGTGTTGCTGTTATCCGCGTTGGCGGCATGACCGAAGTCGAAGTGAAAGAGCGCAAAGACCGCGTTGACGATGCCCTGAACGCAACCCGTGCGGCTGTGCAAGAAGGCGTCATCGTTGGTGGTGGTGTTGCTCTGGTTCAGGCCGGCAAAGCACTCTACGGCATGGAAGGTGCAAACACCGACCAAACCGCAGGTATCGTGATCGTGCGTAAAGCAATCGAAGCGCCTCTGCGTCAGATCGCTGAAAACGCTGGTGTTGATGGTGCTGTGGTTGCTGGCAAAGTGCGCGAAAGCGAAGATAAGAACTTTGGCTTCAACGCTCAGACCGAAGAATATGGCGACATGTTTGCCTTTGGTGTGATCGATCCTGCCAAAGTGGCACGGACTGCTCTGGAAGACGCGGCCTCGATTGCTGGTCTGCTGATCACCACCGAAGCCATGGTTGCGGACAAACCGTCGAAAGACGGCGGCGCAGCTGGCGGCGGCATGCCCGACATGGGCGGCATGGGCGGCATGGGCGGCATGATGTAATCATTGCCATCCTACCGGATGATTTTGGGGTCGCCTTTGGGCGGCCCCTTTTTTTTGATACAGAGGTATGGATTGCTTTGCGGCGTTGCCTCCGGCGGAGGTATTTAAGGAAAGATGAAAGGGAGGGCACCTGGTGGTTGTCGGTCCGGATTTTTCGACGAAGGTCGTTGAAACCCAGCAGGATGAGGTTGAAGGGCTGCTCAATGCGGCTTTTCCCACCGACGCCGAGGCGCGGCTGGTGCGGCAACTGCGGGCCGATGGCGATATGCTGTTTGAGGTTCAAAAGCCCTGGGAGGGCAGGATCGGTGGCTATTTTGCGCTCAGCCGGATGCAAACCCCCAAGGGCTGGGCCTGTCTGGCGCCGATGGCTGTGCGCCCAGAGTGGCAGGGCGGCAGGCTGGCCGAAAATACCCCGAACATGGAGGTTGGTGCGGAGCAGGAGGAGGCCTACCGCAGACCCTGGCGTTTTGGTAGCCGTATGCTTCGGGAGTTGGCTGGGCTTATCAATGGCGTAACGGGAGATCTGCAACCGCGTCTGCCAGAGGTAATTGTTGTGCTTGGAAAGCCCTCATTTTATGGGCGGTGTGGTTTTAGCCTGGCGCGGGCGCAAAAGCTGCAGAGCCCCTATCCGTTATCGCACACCCTGATCTTGAAGCGTGGTGTGGATGTACCAGAAGAAAGGCTGATCTATCCGCTTGCCTTCTCAAAATTGTGACGTTGAACTTCTGCAAAGCGGGGCTGGGGATGGTTGCTCTGCAGCGGGGCTTGCGGTAGCGGTCGCAGGGAAACTCCACTCTGCGCCGGGACTGTCGGCCTGACCGAGGCCTGGTGATGCAGCTTGTCGTATTTGTTCTTCTTGTATTGATCGCTTTTGCAGCCAATTCGGTTTTGGGCCGGATGGCGATTAGTTGGGGCTATATGGATGCGCTGGGCTTTGGGCTTTTGCGGCTGGCCTCGGGGGCGGCCATGTTGGGGCTTCTCTGTGCCTTGCGGGGGCGGAGCCTGCGCCAACCGCTGCTGCCCAGTGTAAAAGGTGGCGCGGCGCTGACGCTCTATATGGTCGGCTTTTGTCTGGCCTATCAGGGGCTTGATGCCGGGATTGGCGCTCTTATCTTGTTTGGTGTGGTGCAGATTGCCATGTTTGGCTGGGGGGCTCTGCGGGGCAGTGACCCCAGTATCGGGCAGATGGTTGGCGCCGGCGTGGCCTTTGCTGGGCTGGCCTATGTGGTCTGGCCGGACCAGAACCTGCAGGTCACGCTGTGGGATGCGGTGCTCATGGGGCTCAGCGGGTTGGGCTGGGCGGCTTATAGTCTGCTTGGGCGCGGGGTGCGCGATCCCTTGGCCTCGAGCGCAGTGAACTTCATCTGGGCCACGGCGATGATACTGCCCTTTGTTTGGGCCGCGTGGGGCAGCGGGCTGATCACCGGGCTTGTTACCGGACCGGGTATTGTCCTGGCAGTCCTTTCTGGCGCGGTGACCTCGGGGCTTGGCTATGCGCTGTGGTACCGGGTGTTGCCGCAGTTGCAACCAGCGGTCGCTGCAACCATCCAATTGAGCGTGCCGGTGCTGGCGATCCTGGGCGGTGTGCTCTTCCTTGCGGAACCTGTAGGAGCGCGGTTGATCCTGGGCACGCTGGTGGTTCTGGCAGGTATTGCTCTGGTGATCTGGACCCCAAAACGCCGGTAAACAAGGCGCCAGTAAAAAGGGGTTTTCTCGCGCTGCCGCAAACCCTATCTCAGGGGAATGAAAAACCTGATCAAACCTCTCATTCTGACCGCTTTGGCCGTGATCCCAGGCCAGGCCCTGGCCGACTGCGTGGTGCTGCTGCATGGGCTGGCGCGATCAGAGAGCTCATTTGTGGTGATGGAGCAGGTTTTTGAAGCCGGCGGCTATCAGGTGGTGCGACCGGGATATGAGTCGACGACCTTTCCAGTCGCTGCGCTTGCCGAGCAGACCCTGCCTGCTGCAATTGCTGAGTGTCATGCGAATGCGCCCATCCATTTTGTGACCCACTCCATGGGGGGGATCTTGTTGCGGCAGTATTTTCAGGTTGCGGCGCATCAGCCGCCAAACCTGGGGGCTACGGTCATGCTGGGGCCACCCAATCAGGGCAGCGAAGTGGTGGATGAGCTGGGGGATTGGGCGGTTTTTGACCTGATCAACGGCCCCGCAGGCGAGAGCCTAGGCACTGGGGCAGAAAGCCTGCCCAAGAAGTTGCCGCCGGTGGATTTTTTACTGGGTGTTATTGCGGGCGATCAATCCATCAGCCCGGTGTTTTCGGCGATTATTCCGGGCGCGGATGACGGGAAGGTCTCGGTCGCAAGCACCCGGGTTGCGGGGATGCAGGATCACATAGTCCTGCCCGTCACCCATACCTTTATGATGAATGACCCGCTGGTCATTGCCCAGGTGATCGCCTTTCTGCAACAGGGGCGGTTTGATCCGGATATCACTTGGCTGGATGCCCTGAATGATGTGATCGCAGGCACCTGTATTGGGGCGGACTGCGGCTATGGTTTGACGCCAATTAAGTAGGAGCCCCCGGGCCAATGCCAATGACGATGCTAGAAATGACCCTTCAGGGGGCGGATGTGCTGACACCAGCGGGGCTGGACCAGGCGGGGGAAATCGCGCTTTCGGGTGGCGCAATTACCGCGCAGCCCTGCGGGCGCCGGGTGGATCTGACCGGGTATCTGGTGCTGCCGGGTATAATTGATCCCCATGGGGATGGGTTTGAGCGGCATCTGGCGCCCCGGCGTGGGGCGATGAAACAAATGGCCGAAGGGGTGGTCGCCACCGAAGCAGAGCTGGCTGCCAATGGCATCACCACCGCCGTGTTGGCGCAGTTTTACAGCTGGGAAGGTGGCTTGCGCGGCCCGGACTATGCCGGCCAGGTTTTTGAAGCCGTGGCTGAGGTGCGCGCAGATCTGGTGACGGATCTGTTGCCGCAGCTCAGGTTTGAAACCCATATGTTGGACGACTACGCCGCGCTGCCAGAGTTGATCGCAAAATGGGGCCTGTCTTATATCGTCTTTAACGACCATCTGCCCCATGACCGTCTGGCCCAGGGCAAAAAGCCACCTCGGCTGATCGGCCAGGCGCTCAAGGCCGGGCGCAATCCCGACAGGCATTTTGAAATGCTGCTGGATATGCATGGCCGCAGCGCCGAAGTGCCAGCTGCGCTTGATGCACTGTGCGCGCTGCTGCGCGCCAGGGGGCTGCGCATTGGCAGCCATGATGATCAAACAGCAGCTGATCGCGCCACCTGGCGCGCGCGCGGGGCAGAGATCAGCGAATTCCCCGAAACGCTGGAGGCCGCAGAGGCGGCACGGGCTGGGGGGGATCACATTATTTTGGGCGCGCCCAATGTGGTGCGGGGCGGCTCGCACAAGGGCAATGCCTCGGCGCTGGATCTGATTGCCATGGGGCTGTGTGATGCGCTGGCCTCGGATTATCACTACCCCAGCCCGCGCCGCGCCGCGCTGATGCTGGCACGCGCGGGTCTGTTGGATCTGTCTGCGGCCTGGGGGCTGGTATCTTCTGGTCCGGCTGGTCTGTTGGGGCTGGTGGATCGCGGCGATTTTGCGCCCGGGAAACGCGCCGATATGGTGATCCTCGACAAGGCGAGCGAACGGGTTGCTGCCACCCTGTCCGGCGGGAGGGTGAGCTATATGTCCGGCGAAATTTCCACTCGGTTCATGGGGTGAGGAATGAAGACGGCGCTAAAGATAGTGCGAAACTGTATTTTCGTCTCTGCGATTTTCTGTTGGGGGATATCGGTAATAGCAGCGCTTGTTTCACAAGGGCATGTGCTGAAAACCAAAGCAGAGGCAGGGCAGTATCTTCTTTACCTCAGGGTCGGACGAGAGCCCGCGACTTGGGTGGAAACGACTGCTTTGCGCTATTGGTTTGAGACAAGTTTGGATGTGGCTTTTATGGGATCCGCGTTCAGTGTGGTCGCTTGGGGCGCCGCCTATTATCTATGGCGCGAGTGGCGACGATCACAGGGAACGTGGGAAGGTTTCGATTGAAACGTATCGCCCGAACTACTCCAGGCGCGCGCTCTCATCCGAAAACGCGCGCCTGGAGTTTGGTGGAGAGGCGCGTCAGAGTTATTTCTGCGGCTGGGTAATCCGGTTTACATGGGCCATCTTACGGCCGGGCTTGGCTTCGGCCTTGCCATAAAGATGCAGGGCGCAGTCGCGCTCTTTGGCCAGCTCGGGCAGGCGGTCCATATCGTCGCCGATGAGGTTTTCCATAACCACGTCCGAATGGCGCTGTCCATCGCCCAGGGGCCAGCCTGCTACCGCGCGGATGTGCTGTTCAAACTGGTCAACGGCGCAGCCATTTTGGGTCCAGTGGCCTGAGTTGTGGACGCGTGGGGCGATCTCATTCACCACCAGTCCCTGTGGAGTGACAAACAGCTCAACCCCAAGCACGCCAACATAATCAAGTGCGTTCAGCACTTTGGCCGCCAACAGAACCGCATCCATGCGCTGGCTGGCGCTGAGGCGGGCCGGCACTGTGGTGGTGTGCAAAATGCCGTCGCGGTGGACGTTTTCACCGGGGTCATAGCAGGCAACCTCGCCGGTGATGCCACGGGCCGCAATAACTGACACTTCATGGCTGAAATTGACAAAGCCCTCCAGCACCGACGGCGCACCTGCCATGGCGTTGAGGGCCTCATCGGCCTGATCTGGCGACATGATGCGGGCCTGGCCCTTGCCATCATAGCCAAAACGCCGGGTTTTCAGGATCGCAGGGGTGCCAATCTCGGCAAGGGCAGCCTCTAGGCTGGCGGCATCGGTGATATCGGCGAAGGGGGCGATGTGCAGGTCGAGGCTTTGCAGGAAGGTCTTTTCGGTCAGGCGGTCCTGTGAAATCCGCAGAGCCTCGCGGCCGGGGCGAATGGGGCCATGGGACTCGATAATGTCCAGGGCCGCGGTGGGGATGTTTTCAAACTCATAGGTGATCACATCCACCGCATTGGCAAAAGCTAGCAGGGCGGCGCTGTCCTCATAGCCGGCGGTGGTGACCTGGTCTGCCACCTGGCCAGCGGGGGGATTTGCGCCGGGGTCAAAGATATGGGTCTTAAAGCCAAGGCGGGAGGCCGCAACCGACAGCATGCGGCCCAGTTGCCCGCCGCCCAGGATGCCGATGGTGGCACCGGGTTTCAGTGCATCAGTCATCGATGGGCTCCTCAGGGATCGAGGCAGACAGCGCCGCGCGCCAGGCGTCAAGACGTTCGGCCAGGCCAGGATCCTGCAGGGCCAGGATACCGGCGGCCATGAGCCCGGCATTGGCAGCCCCGGCGGCGCCAATGGCCATGGTGGCAACGGGGAAGCCCTTGGGCATCTGGACGATGGAATACAGCGAGTCGACACCGGACAGCGCCCGGGTCTGAACCGGCACGCCCACAACCGGCACCCGTGTTTTGGAAGCCACCATACCCGGCAGATGGGCAGCGCCGCCAGCACCAGCGATGATCACCTGCAAGCCGCGCTCCGCTGCCGATTTGCCGTAGGACCACAGCCGGTCAGGGGTGCGGTGGGCCGAGACGATTTTGGCTTCATAGGGAACGGCGAGCTCATCCAGGAGCGTGGCGGCTTCTTTCATTGTCGGCCAATCAGATTGGCTGCCCATGATGATGCCCACTTTGATGTCGCTGGGGGTGTTTGGCATGTGATCTGTCCTGTCATGCCGCAGTCTCCACGGTGGAGAGCTGCTGGGGTGGAAGGAAGCCGCACTATAGTCAAACTTGCCTGTGGTGCAATGCGACAATGCTACGAGTGGGGGCTGCGCGTTTCGGGCTTTTGATTAAGGTTCTGATAGTGCGCCAAGGTGGCGCTCCCGCCCAGGGAAGAAGGGGCGCTCCCGTTTGGGCAAGAAACAAGAAAAAAGGGGGGCTCCCGCCCAGGCAAAATGGCAGCAAGCTGCCATATGCCCGGTTGGGCATGGCACCGCGCGTTGCGCGGTGCGGCGCGATGAATAATCGCGCCAAGGCAGCGCGCCGATAGGCGCGCTGCCGGGCCCAAGGGGCCTGTGGGGTGGCTTTGCCACCACTGCCGCCGCGCGGGAGAGCTGGCTTGGCGGGGCCAATCAGGCGGGGTATCGCGATGTCAAAAGGAGGGGGCGGGCTAGGCGATGATGTCAGGGGTCAGCCGGTCTTCGATTTGGGAAATTTTATCCTTCAGTCCCAGCTTTTGCTTTTTCAGCCGCCGTATCGTCAGCTGATCGCTGGTGCCGCGCTCTTGCAGGGCGGTGATTGCCTCGTCCAGATCCCGGTGCTGCCTGCGAAACACTTCCAGCTCCACTTTGAGAACCTCATCGGTTTTCATGGAAATATCGGCTGATTCATTCATTGGCGACTCAAAATACAGAAGGGCTCGGGTAGAGGACAAGATACTTCTTTAACGTCTTTTCCGCTAGACCTTGTCGCCATAGTCTTGAGAATTCGAGAGAACTTACCATATTCTATGCAAGCAGTTGCCGCCATGGGACTGCTGATTAACGTCGCTTTGAAGCAAAAGGACGATACACGTGTCGAAACTCACTCTGGGGTCTTACCCGCATATGCTGGGGTTTGAGCAGTTGGAACGCCTTCTGGAACGCTCAGCCAAATCCGGTAACGAAGGCTATCCGCCTTACAACATTGAACAAACTTCCGACTTTTCTTATCGCATCACCCTCGCGGTGGCTGGTTTTGCCGAGCAGGACCTGGCCATAACGGTTGAGGATCGCCAGTTGGTGATCCGGGGCCGCAATTCCGATGACACCGAGGGTCGCATATTTTTGCATCGTGGCATTGCCGCGCGCCAGTTCCAGCGCAGCTTTGTCTTGGCCGATGGGGTCGATGTGGGTGAAGCTGTGATGGAAAACGGGCTGCT
>CAJQNB010000029.1 GCA_905479575.1 uncultured Pseudophaeobacter sp. | reverse complement strand
TGCCGGTGGCAACGATCTCACCACCGCCGTCACCGCCTTCGGGGCCGATATCAATGATCCAGTCGGCGGTTTTGATCACATCGAGGTTGTGTTCGATCACCACCACGGAATTGCCCTGATCAACCAGTTCATGCAGCACTTCGAGCAGCTTTTTCACATCCTCAAAATGCAGGCCTGTGGTGGGTTCATCCAGAATATACAGCGTCCGCCCGGTTGAGCGTTTGCTCAGCTCTTTTGACAGTTTTACCCGCTGCGCCTCACCACCGGACAGGGTTGTGGCCTGCTGACCGACCTTAATATAGCCCAGGCCAACCCGCATCAGCGCGTCCATCTTATCGCGGATCGAGGGCACAGCCTGGAAAAACGCCTGGGCTTCTTCTACCGTCATATCAAGCACATCTGCGATGCTCTTACCCTTAAAGCGCACCTCCAGTGTCTCGCGGTTATAGCGTGCACCCTTGCAGGTTTCGCATTCCACATAGACGTCCGGCAGGAAATGCATCTCGATCTTGATGACCCCGTCGCCCTGACAGGCCTCACAGCGGCCGCCCTTGACGTTGAAGGAGAACCGCCCCGGTTTATAGCCGCGGGTCTTGGCCTCTGGCAGACCAGCAAACCAATCACGGATCGGGGTGAACGCACCGGTATAGGTGGCCGGGTTTGACCGCGGTGTGCGGCCAATAGGGCGCTGGTCGATGTCGATTACCTTATCCAGATGCTCCAGCCCCTTGATGCTTTCGCAAGGCGCCGGTGTCTGGCGGGCGCCATTCAGCCGCATCGAGGCGGTTTTGAACAGGGTTTCAATGGTCAGGGTGGATTTCCCCCCGCCCGAGACCCCGGTCACACACAAGAATTTGCCCAGTGGGAATTCCGCCGTGACGTTTTTTAGGTTGTTGCCGGTCGCCTTGACCACCTTCAGCTTTTTCTTGTTGCCCTTGCGCCGTTTGGCCGGCACCGGGATTTCGCGCACGCCAGCCAGATACTGGCCGGTAATGGAGGCCGCATCGGCGGTGACTTCCGCTGCAGTGCCGTGGCTGACCACTTCACCACCATGCACGCCCGCCCCCGGACCGATATCAAAAACATAGTCAGCCTGGCGGATCATATCCTCGTCATGTTCCACCACGATCACCGTATTGCCCTGATCGCGCAGGTTTTTCAGGGTGGTAATCAGCCGGTCATTGTCACGCTGGTGCAAACCGATCGAGGGCTCATCCAGCACATAAAGCACCCCGGTCAGGCCCGAGCCAATCTGGCTGGCCAGGCGAATACGCTGACTTTCACCCCCCGAAAGGGTGCCACTGGCCCGCGACAGGCTCAGGTATTCCAAGCCGACGTTATTGAGAAACCCAAGCCGTTCGCGGATTTCTTTGACGATGGCACGGGCGATCTCTTGTTTTTGTTTGCTCAGATGGTTGGGCACATCTTCGATCCAGGCCAGCGCCTCGCGGATGGATTTCTGTACCACCTGCCCCGCATGTTCCCCGGCAATCTTCACCGCCAGAGCCTCTTCGCGCAGACGATAGCCACCACAGGCGCCACAGGGGCGATTGTTCTGGTAACGCTCGAATTCTTCGCGGATCCAGTTGCTGTCGGTTTCGCGGTAGCGCCGTTCCATATTGGGAATGACGCCTTCAAAGACACGGGTGACCTCATACACCCGGCCACCTTCGTCATAGCGGAAGGGGATTTCTTCCTCACCAGAGCCGCGCAGGAATACCTGCTGCACCTTGGGATCCAGATCTTTCCACTGGGTGTTCTTATTAAACCCATAGTGTTTGGCGATGGCCTCGATGGTTTGCAGGAAATAGGGCGATTTGCCTTTGCGCCAGGGCGCCAGCGCACCGTCATAGATTTTCAGACTTTGGTCCGGCACCACCAGACGTTCATCAAAGAACAGCTCTACCCCCAGCCCGTCACAGACAGAACAGGCGCCAAAAGGCGCATTGAACGAAAACAACCGTGGTTCGATCTCGGGAATGGTGAAACCACTGACAGGACAGGCAAAATTTTCGCTAAAGGTCAGCCGTTCAGGCTCACCTTCACGGGGGGCCGTTTCCAGAACGGCAATCCCGTCGGCCAGATCCAACGCGGTGCGCAGGCTGTCGGCCAACCGGGTTTCCAGACCTTCGCGCACCACCAGCCGGTCAACAACCACATCAATGTCATGGCGGTACTTCTTGTCCAGGGTTGGCGGCTCATCCAGTTCGTAGAATTCACCGTCAATCTTGACCCGCTGAAAGCCCTGCTTGCGCAGCTCCAGCATTTCCTTTTTGTACTCGCCCTTGCGGTCACGCACGATGGGCGCCAGCAAAAAGCCGCGGGTGCCCTCCTCCAGCGCCATCACCCGGTCGACCATATCCTGCACCTGCTGGGCCTCGATGGGCAGACCAGTGGCGGGGCTAAAGGGCGTTCCGGCCCGGGCAAACAGCAGACGCAGATAGTCGTAGATCTCGGTCACGGTGCCGACAGTGGAGCGCGGGTTTTTCGAGGTGGTCTTTTGTTCGATGGAAATTGCCGGGCTGAGACCGGAAATGTGATCCACATCCGGCTTTTCCATCATGTCGAGGAACTGCCGCGCATAGGCCGACAGGCTTTCGACATAGCGGCGCTGGCCCTCGGCGTAGATGGTATCAAAGGCCAATGAGGATTTCCCCGATCCAGACAGGCCGGTGATCACCACCAGCTCATCGCGAGGGATATCCACATCAATGTTTTTGAGATTATGTTCGCGTGCGCCGCGCACCTCGATGGATTTCAACTCAGCCATACTGCCCTCGTGCCAAATACTCTGGCGCCCACGGGATTAAGCCGCTGCCAGTCTTCGCCCTACAGATAGGCAATGTGACGCCAGACTCCAATAGAAAAATGAGAACGTTAGTGGAACATTTTCCTGCATTTTGGTCAGAACACGCCAAATATGGTGGTCTGGTCTATTTTGTGGCGCGGCCCCCTATTCAGGCAGATGGCGCCGCATCTGGGCCAGTCCCTGATGGACAAGAAACCCACCCAGAAACAGGACCAGCAAAACCGCCATCAGCCCCGAAAACCCGGCCAGGCCAAGCGCCAGTACCATCAGAGGCGTGCCAATGGTATTGCCAAGATTGCCGGCCTGGGCCAGCACACCGCCCGCCTGGGCACGATCCTCATCCTTTAGGGTCAACTGCGGCACCGCAGCAAAGGAGCCCCCCTGCACCAGCCCCATTGCGGCTGCCAGGGCCAGACAGGCCAGCGGATCACCGGGCTGCAGCCACAGCCACAGCACCCCGCAGGCAGACAACACAAAACCCAGCTGCGCCACCTTCACGGCTGCAAAGTGGCGCAACAAAAAGACCCCTAAAAACATCGAGGAGGCAATACTGGCCAGAGGCATGGCGCCCAGCACATAGCCGCGCTGCTCCGCTGCGATATAGGGCGGGATCACCGTCAGGATAGAGACAAAACAGCAGGTATAGAACAACCACCCCGCAGCTGGCGCCACCTTCCAGGGCGAGCGATAGACCGGCAGATGCAGCCCCGGCAGGTCTCGCAGGGCCGGGAGTTTGGCACGCGGTGGCACAGGCACATCCCGCAGCGCCCTGCCCAACCACAACGCCAGCCCCGCCATGATTAGCCCATGGGCCGCAAACAGTGACAACAGGCCAAACCCCGCCACCAGCGGCAGGCCAAACCAGGCAAGCAGAGTAAAGGCGACGCCAAAAAACGTGCTCCACAGGGTCATCGCCAGCCCACGGTCCCGGTCAGAGCTGAGCGCCGCAATCAGTGTAGGCCCAGCGACGACAACGCTCAGATGTGACAGCCCTTCGATCAGGCGACTGACAAGAAACAGGCCAAAGGGCAAATGCAGCGCCTGCAGTGCAGACATGCCGGCACCGATCCACAGCGCCCAAACCAGGCTGCGCCGATAGCCAACGGAGCTGACAAACAATCCCGCAACCAGACCAAAGAAAATACCAACAATACCCACCAGCGATACGGTAAAGCCAAGCGACGCCCCGGCGTCCGGGTACAGCAGACCCATACGGTCAAAAATCACACTGATTTTACCGTATTGCGCCGCCACCCCCAAACCTGCTGCCCAGATGGCAAAGATCAGTGGCCACCGGGTTGTGATCGGCTTTGCTGCCATTGCGCCCTGCCCCTTTGGTTTCGGGCAACGACCGGGCCGCCCTAAAGCTCACCTTTAGACTGTGCAACCTCTGAGTGCCAGATCCGCAGCAGCGCCATCTTTTCACAGTGGGGTCGCCTGGAGAGGCCCAAAATCGCAAGGACCGTGGAGAGGGCCCTGTTTGATACCCGTTCAAAACTCAATTGTTTGCCCCCAATTACCATTTGTCCCTCACATTCCAGTGCCCGCCGCAGCAGGCTGGCGCAGAATGGCGCGCAGAATGAGGCGGGAGCGGCACCTTGATTAAGGTTTTCTCAGAAAGCTTGAGGCAGATTTTAGCGATGGGTTTGGGCGCAGCCTGATGCGCATACCAAAACGCGCGCCCCAAAGGGGACGCGCGGCAATGGTGTAACCTTAATTAGACCGCCCAGCCACTACACTCGGCAACAGGTCGAATATTAGGCCAAATAATGAGCCACCAGGCTACATGTGAATGACACGATCAAAAGCGTCGAGCACGCTTTCATGCATCATCTCGCTCAGGGTGGGATGCGGGAAGACGGTGTTCATCAGGTCTTCTTCGGTGGTTTCCAACTGGCGGCCAACCACATAGCCCTGGATCAGCTCGGTGACTTCTGCACCAACCATATGGGCCCCCAGCAGCTCGCCGGTCTTGGCGTCAAACACAGTTTTAACCATGCCCTCAGCCTCGCCCAGTGCGATGGCTTTGCCATTGCCGATAAAGGGAAAACGACCCACTTTGATATCATAGCCCAGCTCTTTGGCCTTTGCCTCGGTATAGCCGACACTGGCCACTTGTGGCTGACAATAGGTGCAGCCTGCGATGCTTTCGGGTTTCACCGGATGGGCATGTTTGCCACCGATCAGATCCGCCACCATAACGCCTTCATGGCTTGCCTTATGGGCCAACCAGGGGGCGCCGGCGATATCGCCAATGGCATAAAGCCCCTCAACCCCGGTACGGCAGTAGGCATCCGTCACCACATGGGTGCGGTCGATCTTGACGCCAAGCGCCTCCAACCCCAGACCTTCGACATTGCCGACAATGCCCACGGCAGAGATCACCGTGTCAAAGTCGACCTTTTCAACCTTGCCGCCGCTTTCAATATGCGCGGTGACGGTATCCTTGCCACGGTCCAGCTGTTTGACCATGGCTTTTTCCATGATCTTCATGCCCTGTTTGACAAAGGCCTTCCTGGCAAAGGCCGAGATTTCCTCGTCTTCCACCGGCAACACCCGGTCCATCACTTCAACAACCGTAGTATCGGCGCCCAAAGTGTTGTAAAAGCTTGCAAATTCAATTCCGATTGCGCCAGATCCGATGACCAGCAGGCGTTTCGGCATCCGCGGCGGCACCAGGGCATCCCGGTAGGTCCAGACCCGATCGCCATCGCCTTCGAGGCCGGGCAATTCCCGTGCGCGTGCGCCGGTGGCCAGGATGATGTTCTTGGCGCTCAGCTCCTCGGTGCCCTTATCCGTTTTAACGCTGACCTTACCCTTGGCAGGGATCGTCGCTTCGCCCATTACCACGGTGATCTTATTCTTCTTCATCAAATGGCCAATGCCAGAAGACAGCTGTTTGGCCACCCCGCGTGAGCGTTTGACGACGGCATCAAGATCATAGGTGATGTTGTCCGCGCCCAGGCCAAATTCCTTGGCCCGCTCCATCAGATGAAACACCTCAGAAGAGCGCAACAGCGCCTTGGTTGGAATGCAGCCCCAGTTCAGGCAGATGCCGCCCAGGTTCTCGCGCTCAATGATCGCGGTCTTGAGCCCCAGCTGCGCCGAGCGAATAGCGGCGACATAGCCCCCCGGTCCGGCGCCGATTACGATGACATCATAGGTTTCTGCGGCCATGGTCTTCCCTCACCAAAAGGATCAACATAATTTAGTTTACCGTTAAACTACTTTCAGAAGAACTGCAAACACTCAGTCAGGGCTCACATGAAGGTAAGCGCCAAACACCCGCCGCCCAACCTTTTCCCTGCGGAAAAAGGCACAGGCGCCGGGGCTTTTTATCTTTGCGGAATCATAGCCCTGCAACTTCGCCTATACTACCCGCAATTTCCGCTAGAATCGTAAAGTGATCCCATTCGATGACGAAGACTGTTTTTGACCTCATCAAAGCCCTGCTGAATGCCACACTGCTGTTGTTGGCGCTCTGCCTGTTCCTGGGCTGGCAACTCTTTGCCTCGGCCCATGATGTGGCAGATCGTTTGGGAGAAATCGGCACGCGTTTTGTGCCGGTTCAGACCCAGTTGCAAAGGATGAATGAGGAAATTTCAGCCTTGAACCTGGCCCTGAGCCAATCTGACACCCCGGACAGTACAGAGATGCGGTTGCGGCTCGCCAGATTGGAAGAGCAGCTGACAGGACTGAAAGAAGAAACCAAGTCCATCAGTGAACTGCCGGCGCAGGTGGTCACAGCGGCGGTCAAGACTACGGCGCAGGCTTTTTCAAATCAGATCGCCGCACACCTGCCGCAGCTTGAGAGCTGCCGCCCAAGTTCTGCAGCGCTGTTGCACTAACACCCCAAGACCCAGGCACAGGCAAACAGTGACACCCCTGCAAGGGGCAAGCGTTGGGGCCAGATGCCCGCGCGCCCAAAGGCCGGGAGCAACGCAAGCGCGGCCCCCCAAGCCTTGACGCCTTAGCCCGTCGCCTGCAGGTTCCGCACGGTGGCACCATAACCACCGCCACTCACGTAGTCACGTTCAGGTTCGGTACTGTGGCGCAGCAATGCCTCGTTGCGGTAGGGGAAGCGTCCAAATAGGCGGATCACTTCCCGGTGGGCACGGGCGTGCAACATATTGGACTCGCCGCTTTCGGGCATCCGTTCCTTCATCAGGCGCACACAACGCTCCTGATCGCAAAGGTTTTCGGAATGCATCAACGGCATGTAAAAAAACTGACGCGCCGGTTCGTCAATCTTCATATCCCATTTTCTCTGGATGGCGTTCTTGGCCGCACTAAGTGCCATACGATCAGAACGGAACGCCGCGCCAGTGCCGCGAAACATGTTGCGCGGGAACTGATCCATCAAGATGATATAGGCCAATGTCCCAGACGGATAGGTCAGCCACAGGGAAAACTTACCCTCACAGGCGGCGTCCCAGGTCTCCTTGAACCGCGTTGTAATGGTCTCATCCAGCGCCTCATCGCTGAGATACCAACCTTTTTCGCCAACTTCATCCAACCAGAACTTCAGGATATCTTCGGGCCCGTACATTGGTCCATCTCCACGTATTAATACCTAGGTTCACTTCAGACCATTTTGCATGATGTTTACAAGCGACGTTAGGTCACTATTTGCAACATTTAGGACCGTTTGCTGAAATATTCCTCACAGAGCCATAGGGTTAGCGCAATCAGCCGGCCTCGCTGGCGGCTTCTTGCTCCTCAATCTCGGTCTCAATGGCATATTCCTGCGCAAACTCCACCACCACAGGAGAACCGCTGGGTGTCATTGGTGACATAATCCCGGTTTCGTCCGCGGGAATCGCTGCCCGCTGTGTGGTGCGATACAGCGCATAGACTGCGAGGGCGATCAGCAACACCGCCATGAACAGGAAATATCCCGACGGACCAAAGACTGCATCGCTCATGATCCAGCCGGTGATCACCGGCCCGGCAATGGCGCCCAAGCCGTTGATGAACACCAGCCCGCCAGAGGCCGCCGCCATATCATCGTGCTCCAGATAGTCATTGGTATGGGCGATCAGCAGCGAATACAGCGGGTTGGACATGCCACCGATAAAGAAGGCGGCCAGCAACAAAAAGCTGTACGACCCGCCCATCATCATCCCCATGAGCGCAGCCCCGCCGCCCAGAGCCGAGACCACAAGAACCAGAACCCGACGGTCCATCCAGTCTGACATCCAGCCCAGCGGATATTGCAGGACAATGGCACCGATATAGAAGGTGGCAATAAAAATGGAGATCTGCGACAGGGTCAGCCCAGCCTCAGCGGCATAGACCGCGCTCATGCCAAACTGAGCCGAAAAGACGCCCCCCAGCAAAAACATACCAACGCAGCCCAGCGGCGAGACATTCATCAGCTCACGCAGCGACATGGGTTTTGTGGTGTCAAAGGCCGGAGTTGGGGAAATCGACAGCAAAATTGGCGCAAACGAGACCGAGATCACCACCGAGGCAATAACAAAGGTCTCATATCCTGCCGGATCCCCCACCAACATCAGCGCCTGAGCCGCAACGATGCCCATCGTCTGCACGATCATATAAAGCGACAGCGCCTTGCCCCGGTTGGCATTGTCAGAGGCATTGTTGAGCCAGCTTTCCGCTGTGACATACACGCCAGAAAAGCAAAACCCGATCAGCGCCCGCCCCAGCATCCATGCAATGGGATTGGCCACCGCAGGATACAGGATCATGACCGCCGAGATCAGCGAGGCCAGCGCCGCAAAGACCCGCACATGACCAACGCGGCGGATCATCTCTGGCGCCAGGCGTGACCCGCCCAGAAAGCCGACAAAATAGGCCGACATCACAAAAGACATCTGCAGGGTCGAAAACCCCTCCATGGCACCCCGCACCCCAAGAATGGTGCCCTGCATGCCATTGCCGATCATCAGCATGCCCATGCCCAAGAGTAGCGCCCAAGCGCTCGACAAAACCTGCAGCATTGCGATGTCTCCTTTACCGTTGGGCAAGTGTCCCTGAAACAAATGTAACAGAGGCCCTTGCCCGTCTGATGTTGTTGACGGGGTGCCTTTGTAACCAAAGGCGGGTGTCGGTTGCGATTGATGGCGAATGATGTGCGTTTTCCGGCTTACATCAGTGCGGAAACTAGCCGCGCTTGTCTACCGTCATTTGCATCACTTCTGCACGGTATTCGTCTCTTGGGGCAATAAAAGCGACCCATCGCCATAAGAAAAGAAACGATAGCCGCTTTTTACCGCGTGATCATAAATCTCGCGCACCCGCTCCTGCCCCATCAGCGCCGAGATCAGCATCAACAAGGTGGATTTTGGCAGGTGAAAGTTGGTCATCAAGGCATCGGCTGCATGGAAGGTAAATCCCGGATATATAAAGATATCCGTCTCGCCCTCCCAGGGCTGCACCGCACCAGAACGCGCTGCGCTCTCGATCAGGCGCAGGGCGGTGGTTCCCACCGGAATGACCCGGCCACCCGCAGCTTTGGTTGCGGCGATCTCAGCCGCGGCCTGCGGGCTGACCCGGCCCCATTCGGCATGCATCTTGTGGCTGGTCACATCTTCGACCTTAACCGGCAAAAAGGTGCCTGCGCCCACATGCAGGGTCACATAGGTGAACTGCACCCCCTTGGCGGTGAGCGCCGCCAGCAGCGCCTGGTCAAAATGCAAAGAGGCCGTCGGCGCGGCGACCGCACCAGAATGGCGGGCCCAGACGGTCTGGTAGTCTTCTTTGTCCTGATCATCAGCGGATCGTTTGGCGGCAATATAGGGCGGCAGCGGCATCGCACCCGCCGCATTAAGGGCCGCGTCAAAATCATCGCCCGTCAGGTTGAACCGCAACTGCCCCTGCCCGTCCGCGACGGCAACCAGTTCAGCTGATAGCGCCTCGGAAAACACCACGACCTCGCCGAGCTTGACCTTCTTGAGCGGCTTCAACAAGGCGGACCAACTGCCATCAGCCTTGGGATCCAACAGCGTCACTTCGACCTTGGCGGCCATTTTGCCCTGGGCGGTGTCGCGATGGCGCAGGCCGGAAAGCCGTGCAGGGATGACCTTGGTGTCGTTCAACACCAACCGGTCGCCAGGCTGCAACAGGTCAACAAGATCCGCCATATGACCATCGGTCAGCTGATCCGGCGTGGCCACCAGTAATCGCGCCGCGCTGCGCGGCGAAGCCGGGCGGGTGGCAATCAAATCTTCGGGCAGGTCAAAATCAAAATCGCTGAGTTTCATGCCGCCCCTTTAAGGGGTTTCTCCCGGCTTGGCCATGGGTCTTGCAGGGCACCAGCGCGACAAAGTCACAAGCGCCCTTACCGCTCGCCGCCGGTGAAACTGCGCGGCTCAGAGGCAGGCTGTTGCGGCTCCTCCACCGGCGCGCCTGGCACCGTGGGCGCCTTGCCGCGAAAGATCTCGCGGAACATGCCAGGGGCCAGCGCTGACAGGGGATTGACGCTGACCTTTGGATCATCCGCCGAGCCCCGCAGCTTGAAAGCAAAGCCAAACAGCCCCTCGCCCTTGCGCGACACCACCCGGCCAATGGCATTGATGATATAGATCGGCGAGATCACCCCGCGCATGTTCAGCGCGCCGGAGTTCAGATCATAAATCCCGTCCATCGACAGTCCTATAGATGGCCCGACCGCGCTGCTTTCATGCAGGGTCAGATGGGTCGAACCCAGCCGGAACTTTGCCTCGACCCCGGTAAACAGGATGCCGCCACCGGATAATTCATCCACCAGACCGATGACGCTGATTGCATTCAGCAGCGCCGCCATGGAGGGCGCATTTTTGATGCGGGTGTTCTTGATGTTGATCTCGCCGTCATATTCACCCGGCTGTTTTGCCGGCACCAACGTCATGTCAAAGCTGCCGCCCTCACCATGTCGCAAAATGCCTGCTGCCCTAAAAACCCCGCCTGCATCCTCGGCGCGGATCCGCGTGGCGATGCCCCCCGGTTTTGGCACCACGACCCCAGAGACTGGCGTGGCGCCATTCAGTTTGCCGGTGAATTGGCCATTAAGCCCGCCCTGGGTGGAAAACCGCCCCGCAAAGCCGCTCAAGGCGATACTTTCGGTGACCCGCAGACGCTCCAGCCGCATAGAGATCGGGCCGGACGGTGCACCGCCCCCAGAGCCCGCTCCGGTGCTGCTGCCACTTTCACCGGAAAAGGGCGCCTTTTGCAGATCAAGCGTGCCGCTGGTCACCTGAATTTCTGCCAGCCCATTGCGCAGGCCAATAAAGTTCACTGTCCCCCGCATCCAGTTGCCGACGGTTACCGCACTCAGATGCGCCTGCTGCAGCCCGCCGCTCTCTTTGGTGGTCACCCAGCCCTCAGCCTGCAATCCCGGCGCCTGCAGGCTCAGCCGGTCGACCCTGACGGGCGTTGCCAAGGTGACATCCATATCCAGCTGCCCCCGGCGCTCCGGGGGGTTGCGCCAACTGATCTGGGGGATGCGCAGATCCAACCCAGCCAGATCGGAGCTAAACTGCAGCTGCGGCGGCTGGTCGGGCACCAGA
Organism: uncultured Pseudophaeobacter sp.; assembly: GCA_905479575.1. Lineage (GTDB taxonomy): Bacteria > Pseudomonadota > Alphaproteobacteria > Rhodobacterales > Rhodobacteraceae > Pseudophaeobacter. The sequence goes on along the minus strand of CAJQNB010000029.1, from coordinate 71,203 downwards.
TCCAGCTGATACCGCCCCTGCCCCCGGCCTGTAACTGTGCCTTTGGGCAGGCCAATTTGCAGGGTGTCTATGGCTTGCGGGCTGATTTCGATCTGGCCGGTCACCCGACTGACCGGGCTGGCCTCTGGCCCCACGGCCTGGCTCCAGTTTGCGGTGACCGGGATACCCGACAGGCTGCCCGCCCCCGACAGCGCCACCCGCCCCTGATCGCCGCGCAGCACCAGAACCGGCGCCGTCACCACGTGGTTGGGGACCAAAGTGTCGCTCTGCACCGCGCTGACGGTGCCCTGGTAGTGGTATTTGATCTCTTCGGGCAGCACCTCTGGTTTGAGCGGCAGGGCCAATGTACCGACCACATGCACCCGCCCGTCAGCCAGATCAACAGGCAGCTGCGCCTTGTCCAAAATGGAAAGCGGCGGACGGTTCAGCAACGACAGCCCAGCTGTCACAGTGCCTTCAGCCACCACCCGGGCGATCCCCGGCGTGCCATCGCGCACCGAAGTATCCGGGATAATAAACGAGGTTCCGGCGACCTGCACCTCGCCCCCCTCATCTGCGGTCACCGTACCTGCAGAGGCAACAACAACCATTCGTGTGTTATAGAGATTAAAATGACCGGCGCCGCCCTTTACCCGTGGCATGTGTTTTTGGAATTTCACATCGGCATTGGTGAAATTGGCATCCAGCGCGTAAAACGGTTTTGCCCGGCCTTTTCCGCGCAGGGCAAAATTCACGTCCTGAGCCTGGGCCTGAAAAACATTTTGCAGCACCCATTGGCGTGGCTTTTCCGCAGCCCCAGTGGGCCACAGCGATTTCACCTGCGCCAGGTCCAAGTGGTCAGACCGGGCATCCAGGGCGTATTCCCAGCCTTCGGGACCGGTTTCAAACTTACCATTCAAACGGATCTGGCGGCCCTCATGCTCGACCAGCATCTCGCCGAGCTGAAAACGGAAGGGATCGGGCTGCAGCCGGAAATCCACCGTCACGCCCTCAAAAACCTGCGGTGCCGAATAAAGCCCGCGCGGATTGAGGGTAAGATCGGTGAACCGCAACTGCCCCACCAGATCGGTCAACCGACCGTCCGAGATCCCCGCCAGCTCAGCATCGCCCTCCATGGTGCCAGAGCCCCAGCCACTGTTGATCTTCAACTCATCAAACTGCAGGCGCTGTTCCAAAGGAAAGAAGGTGAAATAACTATGGGCCCCGTGGATCGGAATGGGCAGGGTTTCCGGCGAGGGCTGGATCACCCCTTCGCCAATTTGCAGGCTGGCTGACAGAGGCAACAAAGTGCCCTCGCTGGTGATGCCGCCGCGCAAAGACCCCGAGATCGACGCCCGCAGCACCTGCAGCCAGCCGAGAGCCGGCGCCTGCACCGCGATGTCTTCGCTGGCGATATCGCTGACCAGAATCCCAAATTCGGCGGCGGCATCGCCAATATCGGATTTGTAATTCGCCTCAACCGCGCCCACGTCCTGACGCCCGCTCAGCACTGAAAAGCCTGAGGAAATGGTCAAGGCCTGGGCCTGGCGGGTAAATCGCACATGGCCGCCATCCAGGGTCCAGACCCGGCCAAGCCGCGCGTCCTCATAGCGCAGGGTTACCCCATCGGTGGAAATCTCGGTCAGAGATGACAGCACCGGCAATTCGAACTGGCTGTCCCATTGTTCGATCAATTGCGGCAGGTTGGCGGCCTGGCGCAGCGGTGATCCTTCCTGGGAAAGGCTGAGCGCAATGCCATCGGTTTCGCGCCGCAGACTGGCATAGAGCCCACTGAGAAAAATGCGTTTGGGCTGGATCTTGCCCCGCAGCAGGGGCCGCATTGCCATGGCAATTTCGGCATCGGCCAGTTGCACGATCGCCGTTCCATCCGCCGCACGCAGGGTAACATCACGCATCCCGATACGGGGTCTCCACCCGTGATTCACCACAAAGTTGAGATCGCCAAATTCAAGCGTCAGCCCGTTCAATTCCTGCGCAATACGGGTTTCCAGGCGCTGTCGCAGCCACTGTGGCGCATCCATTCTGGTGCCGATACCAAAATAGATCGCCCCGGCCCCCAGAAAGCACAAAAAGGCCAGCAACCGGATAGCCCAACGCAGGGCGCGCAGACGCCGCGGCCTGCGCCGCTGCGCGGGCTGCCCCACTAGCTCATCGACAGAACGCGCGACGAGATCTTCATTTTCCCCAACTGGTTCGATCAGTGTTTATCCTTTGGCCTCGATAGCCTAACTATATCAGACAGCCCTTGCCAAACCGTTCGGGGTCCACTCATCTGGAGCCAAGGGTTTGCGCCCCCACATGTTCAGGAGACCACATAAATGCTCGATGCAACTGATCAGGCCCCTCTGTTTTGCCTGCCCCGTGATGGCGGCGGTGACGTCTCTCTTGCAGAGTTAAAAGGCCAAGCCGTTGTTCTGTTTTTCTATCCCCGCGATGATACCCCGGGCTGCACCAAAGAATCCATCGGGTTTTCTGCCCATCTGCAAGGCTTTGCCGATGCCGGCGCCCTGGTTTTTGGAATTTCCAAAGACACAGTGTCAAAGCACGATAAATTCATCGCAAAACACGAGCTGACCACGCCCCTATTGTCCGATGCGGAAGCCAGTACCTGTGAAGACTACGGGGTCTGGAAAGAAAAAAACATGTACGGCAAAAAGCACTGGGGGATTGAGCGCTCGACCTTTTTGATTGACGCCGAGGGGCGCATTGCCCGCGTCTGGCGCCGGGTCAAGGTTCCTGGTCATGTGGAAGAGGTGCTGGAGGCGGCCCAATCTCTGCAATAGCCCAATCTGCAATAGGTCAGCCTCTGCAATAGCCCAGTCCCTGTTATAGTCCGGTGTAACAGCCGGGTATTTATCAGGTCTGCTTAGGTCTGCGGCTAAATCTTCGGCTGTTCAGAAAAGCTGGGGTCAATGGATTTGCGCCCGGCCCGCCCTGGTTTTGCTGTTGTTGTGCCCAGGCTTTGGCTGGCGTCAAGCGCGCCCCCAAGGTACGTGAGGCTCTGCCTCACACTCCGAGGTATTTGTCGTAAGATGAAAGGGTAGCAGCCGCGCTGCAGTGGCGCGGATTTACGACAGTTTCCCTGTGGAAACCTCCCAGAAACTCTCTGGCACTTTTGTGCCCTTCGCCTTTTGTTTGTTAGGATCTCCTATGACCGCTCCACTTACCCTCGCACAGATGGCCAATGAGGTCTTGACCACCGCTGACGGCGCCGCAAAGGCCGCCCTGTCACGCCGCCATGCCGCAGCCTGGTTTGCCGCCCGCAAACAGGACCCCTGTGCAATAGAGATCGGTACCGCCAATCCGCCGCTACACCCGGCCCGCCCGGAAAAGCCTGAGCTGCTCAATCCGCGCGACGTGCCAAAGCGCAAGCCCGGATCTGAGGCCGGTCGCATCGCTCTGTTGCATGCAGTTGCCCATATCGAGCTCAACGCGGTTGATCTGCACTGGGATATCATTGCGCGCTTTTCCCATGTCGCCCTGCCGATGGGGTTCTTTGATGATTGGGTCAAGGCAGCGGATGAGGAATCCAAACATTTTGACCTGATGTGCGACTGTCTGGAAAGCCTTGGCAGTTATTACGGTGCCCTGCCGGCCCACCGGGGCATGTGGCAGGCCGCTGAAGATACCGTCGAGGATTTGATGGGGCGACTGGCCGTGGTACCGATGGTATTGGAGGCGCGCGGACTTGATGTAACCCCCGGCATGATAAAGATTTTCCGCCAGGCAAAACTCACCCAGGCGGTGGAAGCGCTGGAGGTGATCTATGCAGAGGAAGTCAGCCATGTGGCCTATGGGTCCAAGTGGTTCTATTTCCTGTGTGGTCGGGACAATCTGGATCCCAAGGAGGTTTTTCACAGCCTGGTCAGGACATATTTCCGCAGCACGCTGAAGCCGCCTTTCAATGAAGAAAAGCGTGCCGATGCCGGTATTCCGCCAGATTTCTACTGGCCACTTGCAGATCAGATCAAACCAATTGCCGGGGTCTGACCGCGTCAATCGACAACAGCTGCAACAGCCATCTTGCGCAAAAGCTTAGGCAAGGCTCCTAATGGCTGCTCTCTAGCAGCATAATTCGGGTCAACCACAGGCGCAGAGATAGCCGCCCACAGCCCCTGTTCCACTGGCAATATTCCGCCCAAATCCGCCTCCCATCGGGACAAACCGATGGGAGCACATCCAAAAACCGCCTTCACACTTGCCCACGGGCTGCCGCATGGCTAATGATTTTGCGCAGAGTTCTGCAGCTGGGGATGGCAGCGGCTCTGCGAAATAGGGATGGGACAAGGATCCGCACGTGCGAACACGTCTGGCTATTAGGATACACTCATTTCTGGAAAGCACTTTTCCAGAACGCCGGGTCTTTTTGAAATCGGATACCGATACCCGCTTTATCCGGTTGCGACCGGGCACACAGCTGGTCGCCGTCACCGGGATGGTGGCCTTTGTTGCCTGGGCTATTGTCGCCACGGCGATTGTCCTGATGGATAGCATTGGTTCCGGCAACTTTCGCGAACAGGCCAAGCGAGACCAGCTCACCTATCGTGCCCGGATTGACGATATCGCGCACGAACGTGACACACGCGCCGAAGAGGCCTTGGCGGCGCAGCAACGGTTCAACGCTGCCTTGGCGCAGATTTCCATGATGCAATCAGAATTGCTCACTTCCGAAACCCGGCGCCAGGAGCTGGAAACCGGCATCGAGGTCATTCAGACAACCCTACGACAGACCATGACCCAGCGTGACGGAACCCGCGCCGAACTGGAAGAATTGCGCCAGGACACCAAGGCAGATTGGGACACGCCCATGGCGGCAGCAGCTGCACCTCTGCAGATGGATTTCCTATCTACCGCCCTGTCGGAAACGGCAACTGAACGTGATCAGATAGAAAACGACGCCCGCGAAGCCCTGGAGCAGCGCGCTGAAATGGAGCTGGAGCTGGAGCTGCTCAACGAGCGCAACGACCAGATTTTCCGCCAACTGGAAGAGGCGGTTGCCGTATCGGTGGCCCCCCTGGACAAGATGTTTAAAAATGCCGGCATGCCGCCAGATCGTATTCTGGAACAGGTGCGCCGCGGATATAGCGGTCAGGGCGGTCCGCTCACCCCTTTAGCCCTGTCCACCCGCGGTGAGGAACCCTCCGCGGATGAGCTGCGCGCCAACCAGATTCTCAATCAGTTGGACCAGTTGAACCTCTACCGGATGGCAGCCCAGCAGGCGCCTTTTGCCACCCCTGTCAATCTGAACCTGGTGCGTCAGTCTTCGGGCTATGGCTACCGGCGTGACCCTAAAACAGGCGGCCGTCGCCTGCACAAAGGGTCTGATTTTGCCGGCCGCACCGGCACCGATATCTTTGCCACCGCCGATGGCATCGTCACCCATGCCGGCTGGCAATCCGGTTATGGCAAACTTGTTACCATTCAGCATGCCTTTGGGATTGAGACGAAATACGCTCATAACTCAAATCTGCGCGTTAAGGTGGGCCAAAGGGTCTCGCGCGGCGATCACATTGCTGATATGGGTACGACCGGACGGTCCACCGGAACCCACCTCCACTATGAGGTAAGGGTCAATGGCAAACCCGTAAACCCGATGATCTATATCAAGGCTGCAAGAAATGTTTTCTAAAAGCAAAATCAATGAGCCCGGACCTAAACAGGCCGAGGCAACCCCCACAGCGGCTCCTGCGGCCTCATCCGCACCTGCTGCTGCACCTGCAAGCGATTACAAGCCCTCTGCCCCAAAGGCAAAGCCGCCCGCATCGCTGCTGAGCTCGGATCTGCACATTACCGGCAATCTGAAAACCTCGGGTGACATTCAGGTCGAAGGCACCGTCGAAGGCGATATTCGCGCACACCTGCTGACCGTTGGCGAAACCGCCACCATCAAAGGCGAAGTGATTGCTGATGATGTTGTGGTTAATGGTCGTGTTGTCGGACGGGTGCGCGGCCTCAAGGTGCGGCTCACCGCCACTGCCCGTGTCGAAGGCGACATCATCCACAAGACCATCGCGATTGAGAGCGGAGCCCATTTTGAAGGCTCGGTTCAGCGTCAGGATGACCCGCTGACCGCTGGCGGCAAAAAGGCCATGCCAGCTGCTGCGCCTACAGCAGCAGCTCCTGCCTCGACGTCTTCAGCCCCCTCGGCGGCCGTCAAAGCGGCAACAGCCGCAGCCAAGGCTGACAGCTAACCCATAGGCTGAGATGGCTCTGGACCCTGGGGAACAGAGTGAACGATAAAGACCGCCGCAGATTGGCTCTGCGGCGGTTTTCTTTTCTCAGATCCGCTTTGGATTAAGAAATTTTAGTTCTCAGCGTTCACCCCTTGAGGGGAATAGGTGTCAGGTATTCTATAAAGAAAATTGGTGTGGCACATGCCGGTTATTCTAGGTGCACTGGCCGTTTTGGCGGCTGCCTTTATTGGATCCAACGGGCGCGCAATGCGGCGGCCCACAGCAGGCCGTTTCGCGGCTGTCACGTCGGCTCTATAAGCTGAGCGCCCAAAGCCATTTCAACGTATTTGTCAGCCTCATTCAGGGCATCACCAAATATGGCAACGGCACCCTGACCCAGCCGCAAAAAACCGCACTGGAGGAGGTCCAGCGCGGTTTGAAGATCAGCTAGGATCTGAGTGTTCCCCGGTGATTAGGACCAGGGAACCAATACCTTACTCGGTGACGGTCACTTTGCTCATCATGTCGGGTTTGCCCACAACAGAGCCATTGCCGCCGGTGCCCAGTTTGATTGCATCCACCACATCCATGCCTTCAGTCACCTGACCAACAACGGTGTATTGCCCGTTGAGGAAATGACCAGGTTTGAACATGATAAAGAACTGCGAATTGGCGCTATTGGGATTTTGTGAGCGCGCCATGCCAACGATACCGCGATCAAAGGGGCGTTCTGAAAATTCGGCAGGCAGATCGGCCAGATCAGAGCCGCCCATGCCGGCGCGGCTCATGTCGCCACCCATTTTGCCAAACTGAACATCGCCCGTCTGCGCCATGAAGCCATCAATCACCCGGTGGAACACCACCCCGTCATATTTGCCCGCAGCTGCCAAAGCAGTGATTTGTTCCACATGTTTCGGGGCGAGATCCTCAAACAGGTCGATTTTGACGGTGCCATTGGCCTCGCCTTCGATCTGGATTTCCAGCCCGGCCGCCAGTGTCGAGCTGGCCAGGAGGGAAAAGACGGCTGCCAGCTTAAACATCTGCGGCCACCTTGACGCTGATCATACGATCCGGGTTCGCAGGGGGCTCGCCTTTGACGATGGCATCAACGTGCTCCATGCCTTCAATCACCCGGCCATAGACGGTGTATTGATTGTTGAGGAAATGGTTGTCTTTGAAGTTGATGAAGAACTGCGAGTTGGCCGAATCCGGGTTGGCGGAGCGGGCCGCGCCCAGCGTGCCGCGGTCATGTGGCAGGCTGGAGAACTCAGCAGGCAGGTTTGGCAGCGACGAGCCACCGGTGCCAGCCGCACGGAGGTTAAAGCCGTCTTCCATATCGCCATTGGCCACATCGCCGGTCTGCGCCATGAAGCCGTCGATCACCCGGTGGAAGCAGACGTTGTCATACTCACCTGCGCGCGCCAGCTCTTTCATGCGCTCGGCATGTTTGGGGGCCACGTCCGCCAGCAATTCGATGACAACATTGCCATCCTTCAGCTCAACAATGACGGTGTTTTCTGGATCTTTGATATCGGCCATGAGGCCCTCCTGTCTGCAAAATTTGCAACGATAGTTAAGGGTAGCGCTCGCAATTGCCAAGGGAGCATTGACTGACGGCCAAAAAGCGCTGAAAGAACAGCGTGATTACCCGCGATATTTGCACAGAGGAGCCTCTGATGGGCTGGAAAACACTCGACGACATGGATCTGAACGGCAAACGCGTCCTGGTGCGTGTGGACATCAACGTCCCCCTTCTGGAGGGCGTGGTGACCGATTCCACCCGAATCCGCCGCATTGCGCCCACCGTGCGAGACATTCTGGCAGCCGGAGGTCGGCCGATCCTGCTGGCGCATTTTGGCCGCCCCAGTGGCGAGCGGCGCGAGAACCTGTCGCTGAAGCAGCTGATCCCAACCTTGGAGCGTGCCTTTGAAACCCGCGTCCGCTTTGCTGCTGATTGCGTTGGCGAAGGCGCCAAGGAGGCCGCAAGCACCCTGCAGCCTGGCGAAGTGCTGCTGCTGGAAAACACCCGGTTCCACGCAACTGAAACCAAAAACGACCCGGATCTGGCCGCTGCCATGGCAGAGCTGGGCGACATTTATTGCAATGATGCCTTTTCTGCAGCGCATCGCGCCCATAGTTCCACCGAGGCCCTGGCGCGACTGCTGCCCGCCTGCGCGGGCCGCTTGATGCAGGCCGAGCTGCAGGCCCTGGAAAGCGCGCTTGGGGCGCCGAACCGCCCGGTGACGGCTGTTGTTGGTGGCGCCAAGGTCTCGACCAAGCTGGAGCTGCTGGGCAATCTGGTGGAAAAGGTCGATTATCTGATCATCGGTGGCGGCATGGCCAATACCTTTCTTGTCGCCAAAGGCCTGTCCGTGGGCGTTTCCCTAGCTGAACGGATGATGAAGGATACCGCCGCGCAGATTATGGCCAAGGCCGAGAAGACCGGCTGCAAGATCATCCTGCCCAGCGACATTGTGGTCACCGAAAAATTTGAATCCCACGCGCCGCACCAAGTGCTGCCCGCAGATCAGTGCCCGGACAATGGCATGATCCTGGACGCAGGCCCCGAAAGCCTGAAGGTGATCAATGACATCTTTGAACAGAGCAAAACCCTGATCTGGAATGGCCCGCTTGGCGCTTTTGAATTTGAGCCCTTTGATGCCGCCACCAATGCAGCTGCCCTGAAAGCCGCAGCGCTGGCCCGTGCGGGCCGATTGACAGCGGTGGCAGGCGGTGGCGACACGGTCGCGGCGCTAAATGCTTCGGGCGCGGCGGGGGATTTCACCTATATCTCCACAGCCGGAGGCGCCTTTTTGGAATGGATGGAGGGCAAAACCCTTCCCGGTGTGGCCGCGCTGAGCCGGCACGAATAAGGCACCCTGCGCCCCTTCACAGCAAAGGCAAGGCTACGACCACCGATCCGGGATTTCTCTGGGATCGGTGGTTTGTCTATTGCGGCTATCAATTTGGTCTGCAAGGAAAAATCCTTAATAAAACCTTAAGGCGAAAAATTCTGTACCCGCAGAGTTAAAAGGGGATTCACAAAGCGAATCACATATGCCATAACAAAGTCAGAGGCCGGAACAACTGGCCCAACAGCAGACTTGAGCAGTAAACATACAGGCACTTCCATTGACCCGAAGCCACAAGCCTTCCCTAGGTTCGTTCGTCTTTTTTGTCGTCGCATTTGCGCTGGGCGCATATTTTACCTTTGCGGCGGTGCAGGGTGATTTTGGGTTATTCAGAAGGGTTGAGATCCAGGCAGGAGCCGATGAGCTTCGTCTGGATCTTGATCGTCTGACCCTGGAGATTGCCGAGATCGAAAATCTCACCCATCGCCTGTCCGACGATTATCTCGATCTGGACCTGCTGGATGAACAGGCGCGCTCGGTGCTCGGCCTGTTGCGCGCTGACGAAATCGTTATCCGTTAAACGCTTTTTGCACCCCTCCTGTGTCACAGCTGATGGATCTGGCTGTTGAACAGGGCTGATCATCATGCAACCATAGAATAAATGCTCTGCGGCAGCAGGTCATCCAGCGCGCTAGTTTTGCCCGCTCCTGGGCCTGTACTGCGGTGAAATGACCTGAGGTCAGAATAAGTCTCGCCAGCCACGCCAAATTCAACTATTAAATAGTTTAACACTAAACTATCTAGCCTCAAGGGGGAGCCCGCACCGATGGCAGCTAGGAAAAGCACAAAGAAATCAAATGTTTCTGCCGAGGAACTGACCCAATATTACCGCGACATGTTGTTGATCCGTCGATTCGAAGAAAAGGCCGGTCAGCTCTATGGCATGGGCCTTATTGGCGGGTTCTGTCACCTTTATATCGGTCAGGAAGCCGTTGTTGTCGGCCTGGAGGCCGCCGCACAAGAGGGCGACAAGCGCATCACCTCTTATCGCGATCACGGTCACATGCTGGCCTGTGGCATGGATCCAAATGGCGTTATGGCCGAGCTGACCGGCCGCGAAGGTGGTCTGTCCAAAGGCAAGGGCGGGTCCATGCATATGTTCTCGAAAGAGAAGCATTTCTACGGCGGCCACGGTATTGTTGGCGCCCAGGTGCCACTGGGGGCCGGTCTGGCTTTTGCCGATAAATACAAAGACAATGGCCGGGTGACCTTTACCTATTTTGGCGATGGTGCGGCCAACCAGGGCCAGGTCTATGAGACCTTCAATATGGCCGCCATCTGGGATCTGCCGGTGGTTTTTGTCATCGAGAACAACCAATATGCCATGGGCACGGCGCAGGCGCGCTCGACCTCGACCCCCGACATCTACACCCGCGGTGAGGCCTTTGGCATCCCCGGTGAAGCCGTCGACGGCATGGATGTTCTGGCGGTCAAGGATGCCAGCGAACGGGCCACGGCCCACTGTCGCTCCGGTAAGGGGCCTTATATTCTAGAGGTCAAAACCTACCGCTACCGGGGTCATTCGATGTCGGACCCGGCCAAGTACCGCACCCGCGAAGAGGTGCAAAAGATGCGCAGCGAGCGCGATCCCATCGAACAGGTTCGTGATCTTCTCCTGACTGGCAAACATGCCACCGAGGAGGATTTGAAAGCGATCGACAAAGAGATCAAAGAGGTGGTGAACCAATCCGCCGAATTTGCCCGTACCAGCCCGGAACCAGCGCTCGAAGAGCTCTGGACCGACATCTACGCTTGAGGGGAAGAGAAAAGATATGGCAACTGAAATTCTGATGCCCGCCCTGTCGCCCACTATGGAAGAGGGCACCCTGGCCAAATGGCTGGTCAAGGAAGGCGATACCGTCAAATCTGGCGATGTAATGGCTGAGATCGAAACCGATAAGGCCACTATGGAGTTTGAGGCTGTTGATGAAGGTATCATCGGCAAGATCCTGATCTCTGAAGGCTCTGAGGGCGTGAAGGTGAATACGCCAATTGCGGTCCTGGTCGAAGAAGGCGAGAGCCTGGACGCTGCGCCTGCGGCGAGCAAGGAAGCGCCGGCGGCCGGGGCACCTGCGGCGCCCGCAGCCCCCGTCCCTGCTGCCGCGGCTCCAGCAGCCCCTGACGTGGATGACAGCCCCGACTGGCCGGAAGGCACCGAGGTGGTTAAAACCACGGTCCGTGAAGCCCTGCGCGATGCCATGGCAGAAGAGATGCGTGGCAATGAAAACGTCTTTTTGATGGGCGAAGAAGTCGCCGAATACGAGGGCGCCTACAAGATCAGCCAGGGCTTGCTGGACGAATTTGGCCCCAAGCGGGTCATCGACACCCCGATCACCGAACACGGCTTTGCCGGGATCGCCACTGGCGCGGCCTTTGGCGGCTTGAACCCTATTGTTGAGTTCATGACGTTCAATTTCGCCATGCAGGCGATTGACCAAATCATCAACTCGGCGGCCAAGACGCTTTATATGTCTGGCGGTCAGATGGGGGCACCTATGGTGTTCCGTGGCCCCAATGGCGCTGCCGCTCGTGTTGGCGCCCAGCACAGCCAGGACTATGCCGCTTGGTATATGCAGGTGCCTGGTCTCAAGGTTGTCATGCCCTATTCGGCCTCTGACGCCAAAGGCCTGCTGAAATCCGCGATCCGCGATCCCAACCCGGTGATCTTCCTGGAAAATGAGATCCTTTATGGTCGGTCCTTTGACGTGCCCAAGATGGATGACTTCACAGTTCCCTTTGGCAAGGCCCGGATCTGGCGCGAAGGCTCTGACGCCACCATCGTCTCCTTTGGCATCGGCATGCAATACGCTCTTGAAGCGGCAGAAAAGCTGGCCGAAGAGGGCATCTCGGCCGAGGTGATCGACCTGCGCACCCTGCGCCCGATGGATCTGCCCACAGTGATCAAATCGGTGATGAAGACCAACCGCCTGGTCACCGTCGAGGAAGGCTGGCCTCAGGGCTCTGTTGGCAGCTATATCGCCTCTGAGGTGATGCAGCAGGCCTTTGATTATCTGGATGCCCCGGTGATCACCTGCACCGGCAAGGACGTGCCCATGCCCTATGCCGCCAACCTGGAACGCCATGCGCTGATCACCACCGACGAGGTTGTGGCAGCCGTGAAGCAAGTAACCTATCGGTAAGTCATGTTTGAGGCCATCACCTTCCCCCTAAGCTCTGCGACTGAACACGGCAATTTGGTTCTTTTGGAACGCGGCAGCATCCAGGGAGACAAGCGCCCTGTTCAGTATTGGACAGCCGGGAAGCGGGATGGCCTCAATACTCAGTTCAAAGAGGTCATGGACCTGACCAGAGCTGAGAATATCTGCGGCTCCAACAGCGGGCGGATACCCGGTGAAGACCTCTGCGAGGATGAGACCGGTGACCACCCACCGTTTTCGAGTGCAACCGCGCACCACAAACTTTTTCCGATGTCCCTGAAAGAGCACGAACTGTCCTTCGGCGCCTATGGGACTTTTGACATAGACTCCATGTCTTTTGACATGGCGAGCTAGGGGAACCACAAGATGCCCACTGAAATTCTGATGCCCGCCCTTTCCCCCACCATGGAGGAAGGCACCCTGGCCAAATGGCTGGTCAAGGAAGGCGATACCGTCCAGTCTGGCGACCTGATTGCCGAGATCGAAACCGACAAGGCCACCATGGAATTTGAAGCCGTGGACGAAGGCACCGTCGGCAAGATCCTGATCGCCGAAGGCTCCGAAGGGGTCAAGGTCAACACCCCCATCGCGGTGCTGCTGGAAGAGGGCGAAAGCGCCGGTGATATCGCAACATCGGCAGCAACCCCGGAGGCGGCACCAGCCGCTGACGCGGGCACGGAGGCGGCCTCCAGCGGAGGCTCCGACACGCCCGCTGCTGCCGCCACACCGGCGCCCGCAGCCCCCACCGCTGCGGATGGCGCGCGCATTTTTGCCTCACCCCTGGCCCGCCGCATTGCCGCCGACAAAGGGCTCGACCTCAGTTCGCTCAGCGGCTCCGGCCCACGTGGCCGCATCGTCAAGGCCGATGTGGAAAACGCCAGTGCCGCACCCAAAGCCGAGGCCAAACCAGCTGCGCCAGCCTCTGCTCCGGCAGCCGCCGCCCCCGCTGGCCCCTCGGCGGATATGGTCGCCAAGATGTATGAAACCCGCAGCTTTGAAGAGGTCAAACTCGACGGCATGCGCAAAACCATCGCGGCCCGCCTCACCGAAGCAAAACAGACGGTGCCGCATTTCTATCTGCGCCGCGACATCCAGCTGGATGCGCTGCTCAAGTTCCGCGCCCAGCTGAACAAACAGCTCGAAGGCCGGGGCATCAAACTCTCGGTGAATGATTTCATCATCAAAGCCGTGGCGCTGGCGCTACAAGCGGTTCCTGATGCCAATGCCGTCTGGGCCGGAGATCGTGTGCTGAAAATGAAAGCCTCGGATGTGGCCGTTGCGGTTGCCATCGAGGGCGGCTTGTTCACGCCGGTGCTGCAGGACAGCGAGCTCAAATCCCTCTCGGCGCTCTCGGCAGAGATGAAAGACCTGGCCGCCCGCGCCCGGGATCGCAAACTGGCCCCACATGAATATCAGGGCGGCAGCTTTGCCATCTCCAACCTGGGCATGTTTGGCATCGACAATTTTGACGCCATCGTCAATCCGCCCCATGCCGGCATTCTTGCGGTTGGCGCGGGCAGCAAAAAGCCGGTTGTTGGGGCGGATGGCGAGCTGAAAGTGGCCACTGTGATGTCTGTCACCATGTCCGTGGATCACCGGGTCATTGACGGCGCCCTGGGCGCGCAGCTGTTGCAGGCCATTGTCGAGAACCTGGAAAACCCCATGGTCATGTTGGCGTAACTCTGCAAAACGGTCTGCTCGAAAACGGGCCGTCTCCCAAACGGGCCTGACAGCAAAACCCGAGGCGAATATTGCCTCGACGCCCCTGCCGCAGATTATCCCTGCGGCAGGGGATTTCTGTTTCGCAGGCCCTGTTGGTTTCACTGGCCCTGTTGGTTTTCACCGGGACGGATAGATTTATTGGCGCGACTGGTTCCACTGTCAGCTTGGCCTCGGCGACCGCCCATGCTCCAATACCCGTTTGACAGCCAGCCCTACAGAATACGCAGCCTGAATCAAAAAGGGGCAGAATATGCCCCTTTTCTCTTGCTCAATCAGCTGATTATCAGTCTGCGCAGTGCGCCTACTGGCGGCCTCGATCAGATCCGTTTGGCACCACCTGATCCATGCTGATCGAAGGCTGGTCGCAGCCAGCCTCACCGACGATTTTGGCAGGCACACCAGCGACGGTCTTGCAGGGGGGAACCTCGGACAAAACGACCGATCCCGCCGCTATACGGCTGCAATGACCAATACGGATATTGCCCAGCACTTTGGCCCCGGCACCGATCAACACCCCGTCTTCGATCTTGGGGTGACGGTCTTCTTCTTCCTTGCCGGTGCCGCCCAGGGTCACCGAATGCAGCATGGACACATTGTTTCCCACCACAGCGGTTTCCCCGATGACGATGGAATGCGCGTGGTCAATCATAATGCCCCGGCCAATTTTGGCCCCGGGATGAATATCAACGCCAAAGATTTCGGAGATCCGCATCTGGAAAAAGAAGGCGAGGTCAAAATCGCCCTGCCGCCACAACCAGTTGGCCACGCGATAAGCTTGCACTGCCTGATAGCCCTTGAAGTACAGGATCGGCTGCAACAGCCGGTGGCAGGCGGGATCGCGGTCATAAACCGCCATCAGATCGGCACGGGCAGCGGCAATCAGGTCAGGGTCGGACGCATAGGCGGTATCGACGATTTCACGCAGGATCACCATCGACATCTCATTCGAGCAGAGCTTTGCGGCGATCCGGTACGACAGCGCCTTCTCCAGTGTTGGGTGGTGCAGGATACAGGCGTGGATCAATCCACCCATAAGCGGCTGTTTGGCAACGGCCTCCTGAGCCTCGATGGTGATTTGTTCCCAGACCGGGTCCAGGGGCGAAACGGCTGTGCGCGTCTTGATCATGGCATGGCGTCCTCTTCTTGCCCTTAGGTTTGCATTTAGGGGAGAAAAACCCAAGCGCAAACCCTTGATGGAGAAGATTTCTAAATAGAATGAGTCAGGTCTCTGCCCCAGGCCTATTGCCCCAGGCCCTCACCAGAGGATCTAACTGGTCTGAGTTTTGCCGCCGGATCGCTCCCGGTTTTTTGCGCCTCATTCACCGGGCCAGGCGGTGCTCCAGTTCCGCAAGAGCTATGCGCAAGCATCTGATATAGTTCAGATCATCCCAAAATGGCTCAGCGCCAAGCGGGCCGCAACACTGGCGCACCGCCGCATCCAACGTGCCATTTCCCCACTGGGGATGCAGCTGACCTGTGCGCGCCACATGGCCTGCTGCCTGCTCTGCCAGATCAAACAGGTGCTGACATAAATTTGATCGCTGCGGATCAGGCTCCGCCAGCAAAGCCCGTGCAAGACTGCTCAGATCTTGCGGCAAAACTGGCCGGAGGCGACCAGGAGGCCTGCCACTATTTGCGGCCAAGCGGTCGCGCGGCGCTGTCACGCAATTGGCATCCTGGCTGCAAAGCCTGCTCCGTAGCGGTCTGACAGCTGGGCCACCTCGATAATATCCCCCGACAGGGCCGCATCTGTGCTTTGCTCGCCCAAGGAATAGGTCCAGACCGGGGCGCTCACCTCCTGTTCGCGCAGCAGGGTGGTGCCCCGCAGGATGCGAATTCTGTAGGCTTCCCGCGCCTCACCTAGGGGGATCTCGGCAAGGTCCCAACTGTCGCCTTCTACTCGGCTGCGGCGGATCCAGCGGACAGAAATGTCACTGCCAAGCCCGCCACTGAGCCGCAGATGCACCGGAGCATAGGGGCGTAACCCATTGCCATCAAAAGCTTCAACCTGGTGGATATAGCTCGGATCGTCATAGCCCCGCCGTGCCGGCCCAATCCGGTAATGGCGCGCCATGCGGCGTTGAGCCAAAGACAGCTCCAGCTGTGAGAAACTGCCGTCCAGCAGCACCACGTTTGATCCCTCGGGCCAGAGCATCGGCATCAAGCCGTCGCTGCCCAATTGCCCCCGCAATCGGCCACGCAGCATATAGGTATTGTCGCCAACCAATTCGGCCTCGCGGAACTGGAAGATCTCCCAGTTGCCATTGCTGCCATCGCCGATGGCCACCGCATTGGCCCCATTCAGCACCGCAAGCGCCGAGCGGCTTTGCAAGGCGCCGGAAATCAGTTTCACCTGCAGATCAGCACCAAGATCCCAGCGCCCCGGCGCTGCCGCCGCCAGGTCCGTCTGCGTTACGCCAATGGTGCTGCGCGCCGCAATGATCTGCTCCAATGCATAATCGGAATCGCTCCCCGAACTATACACCGCGACGGTTCCGGGCCAGGGCACCGCTGTCACCGCCAGATGTGGCGCATGAGGTGTTTCCTCGCCTGTCAGCAGGGGCAGATCCAAAAACAGGGGCAAGACCGGCAGGGGCGGCTCAAATTCCTGACCGGTGGGCAGCGTTTCCGGAATATCCGTCGGCAGATAAACCTCCGGGTCGATCCGCACCGCATCGACGCTCTGTGCCGTGCCCAGCTCCATCCGGTCAAGACGATAGCGCGGCACCGGCTCTGTGTCCGTCTCCGGTTCTGTTGGGATCGCCAGGGCTGCGTTGTCTGGCAGTGCAATGACATCGCCCACCCCAAGGTGCAGCAAGGAGGGCGGCAGGACAAAGCGGGCAGTGTCACGGGACACCCGCGCCTCGGCCAGCCAGCGTTCCACCACCTGACGTGCCTCGCTTTGCGTCAGGACCAGGGCCAGCTCGCTGGTGTTCACCGCATGGGTTTCCTCATCCGGCAGGCTGGCCTCTACGGCGGCAATATCATAGCCCGCCCCCCATTCGATAAACCGCAGACGCACCCGCCCCGCCAGTTCGGCCTCAGCCTCGCGGGTGAGCTCTATTGTGCCGTCCAGATCTTCATCATCAACCAGGCTTTGCGCGGGCAGCAGAAAGGCGCTGTCGCCCTGACGCAGGCGGAACTGCAGCACCCCGTTGCGTTCAATCGTATCAAACCCATAGCGCAGGCTCAGCGGTTGCAGCGCGGCGCGCGCCTCGGCCACCTGGCTCACCCCGTAGCCGTGCACGATCCCGTGCAGCTGGCTGACGTCAATCTGCCTTTGCCCCGCCGCCCAGCAGATCTCGCGCACCACCGAGGCCAGGCTGCGCTGCCCTGCCCGCCCGTTGAGCCAATGGCCGCGTAGGTAATTCGCACCATCACTCCAGACCCTATCGAGGTTTGGAAAAGCAGGAAAGGGACGCGCATCCCAGGCCCAGACATAGGCGTTGCTCATATCCAGCATCCGCCCCTCATATTCGCTGGATTCCGGGTTGTTGGCCTCCTCGCCCCAATAGCCCAGCACAGCCCGCAGGTATTGCAGTTGCATCAGATCATCGCGCTGGCCGTTGGAATAGTTCGGCAGCTGCGATTCCGAGCTTTTGGGATCGAGGAATTTATTGGGCTGATTGGTCCCCTTGTCGATGGCAGCACAGCCCAGTTCAGTGAACCAGATCGGCTTTTTCTGCGGTTGCCAGGCGGTGGGCAATGCTTGGCGGATCCCGTCTATGCGCTCATAATGCTGGTTGCTCCACCAGTTTTTCAGATCTTTGTAACGCCAGATCCAAGGCTCATCATGGGCCCCATCGGTAATCGGCGTGCGGATCTGCGCCGCGGCCGCCTCGGGTGAGTGGTAATACCAGTCATAGCCCTCTCCGCCGGCAACATTGGCGCGCAGATAGTCCAGATCATAGATGCTGGGCGCCCCTGCTACGCGGTCCAGATGATCCACGCCGTCGCGCCAGTCTGACAGCGGCATATAGTTGTCGATGCCGATAAAATCTATATTGGCATCAGCCCAAAGCGGGTCCAGGTGAAAGTACCTGTTGCCCTCGGGGCTTTGGTAGCCCCAATATTCGGACCAATCCGCCGCATAGCTGATTTTGGCCCCGGGCAGCAACAGGCGCACCTCGGCTGCCAGATCCCGCAGCGCGGCAACCGCAGGAAAGCCGGACAGCCCGCGGATCTGGGTCAGCCCGCGCATCTCGGAGCCGATACAAAAGGCCGCGACCCCGCCCGCAGCCGCACACAGCGCCGCATTGTGCAAAATGAACCGTCGCAGTCCCCAATCCGCCGCACCGGTATAGCTCACCTGACCGCCGGCAACGGTGAAATCCGCTGCCGTGGCCGCCCCCATAAAGGCGGCGACCTCGGCTTCTGCTGCCAGGGTTTGATCCGGCGTTCCCGGCAGGCCCGGCGCCTTTGACAGGGTGATGCGTCCCCGCCAGGGCAGTGGCGGCTGAGTCGTGGCATCGCTCCAGGGATCGGGAAGACTGTTGCCTGCCACCTGATCCATCAGCACGAAGGGGTAAAACATCACCCGCTTGCCAGACAGTTGCAGGGCCTGGATCGCCTCGATCACCGCAGCGTCACTGGGGGTGCCGCCATAGACGCCGCGCCCCTCACCATCCACTGGCACCAGATCGGCACTGGTCCGAGTCTCCCCGCTGACCCGCCAGGCCATAGGGATCCCTTCAGCCTGCTTTTGCTCCACCTTGGGTTTGATCTGACACTGCCCACAGCGCAGATCATCACCAAACCACGACACAATCAGCGAGGTGGCTTGGCAGCTTGGCAGCTCGGAGCACAGCCCCGCCAGCGAGGTTGAAAAGTCGCTTTGCCCCGAGGCCGTGTGGCTGTTGGCCCCCGTGGCCTGGCCCGGACCAATACCGTAGTGAACCGCCGTGGTGGCCAAGGCATATTCGCCAGAGCCCGGCAACAAAGCCACCCCCTGAACCAATTGCCCAAGGTCTTGCGAATACTCCGGGCTACCGGGTTGCTCGGGGCGCACCACCTCAAAGGAAAACTGCGGCACCCGGTTGCCAAAGGACTCCAGCGCCAGATCTTCAAACACCACATAGGCGGTGCCACGATAGGCGGGCACCTCGCCGGTGCCCTCAATCGCCTCCATCAGCGGATCCGGCAGCTGATCCTGGGTGCCACGATAAAGCGTCATGTTCAGGTCCCTGGCAGAGACCTCTTCGCCGTCCGCCCAGATCCGCGGAACTGCGGCGATCTCCCCCTGACAGAGCGCAATCGCCAGTGAGACCGAATAGCTGTAGCTGGTTGTGCGGGGCTGGCTTGGCGCCCCTTTGCCGCCGCCGGATACGGTGGTGGTTTCGGCAAACTGGCTGGCCCAGATCACCTGGCCGCCAATGCGGGTGCGCCCATAGATCTGCGGGATTGGCGCGCCCTGTCCGGCTTCTGTCAGGCGGAACCGGTCCACCCGGCCCGTCTCGATCGCGTCAGAGCCCGCCCCCAGCAGCCGGTCATCAATGGCCCGCCCCAGAGTGGCGCCAACTGCACGACCAATGGCGACGCTGGACAGGCCAGCCACCGCGCCACCAATCGAGCCACCAATGGCGGCGCCCGCTGCAGAAAGAACAATAGTTGCCATCAGATGTGCTCCTCAGGAAAGCAAAACCGCGCCACCAAGCGGCGCTGCCAGGGGGCCGTCAGGGCACTTTCCACCACCCCGTGACCGTAATAGGCGTGAATAAACCCCGGCCCAAAACTGGCGCCAGAAGGAGAGCCAGTATTGGCGCGGGCCAGACCCGGCGGGTTCAGCCGGGACTGTACGCCGAGATGTTTTGCCACCGCCCCTGCCCGCATGCGAAACAGCAGCACATCCCCCAGCGCCGCCTGCGCCAGAGGTTTTGCCACAAGATGGGCCAGCGCCGCTTGCCACAGCCGCTCCTCGCCCTGCGGTTCCGACCAATCCATCGAATAGGGCGGCGGTGTTTCCGGCTCGGCGGCAAAAAGTCCGCGCCAAATCCCCCGGATCAACCCCAGACAGTCGCAGCCGGACCCACGGCAGCTGGCCTGGTGCAAATAGGGCGTTCCCATCCAGCGCCGGGCCTCTGCCACTGCTTGCAGGTTATCCCCTGCATCAGAGCTTCCTTGTCCCGTCATCTGCGGCTGCCCCCGGTTGTTCTACCTGTGGATTTTGGCACCGCCATCACCCAGTCTTCGCCGGGGATATCCGGGAAGCCCTGATAGTTGATCAGATTGTTGAACTTCAAACGACAGCTCTGCATGGATTTGTCACATCCCGGCACCAGCCGCAGCTGATCCCCAGCCCGCAGCCCGCCGCGCAGGACCTCCCAAAGTGTAATCCGCCGCATGCCTTCCAGCTGTTGATCCCGTTTGATACTACCCCAAAGCCCCGTGGCTGCGCCGCTGAGCACCGTCAAGCGCCCACCTGCAAACCAGCCTGGCTCAAAGCCATCCAGGCCAAGCCATTCAAAACTGCCGTCTTCGTTTAGCGTCTCAACCTGGCCCTCATAGGCATAGCCCGGTGTCGCGAGATTAAAGCGGCAGTGACTATCGCCCAAAACCGCCGTGCAGGGGTGCTGAAAGATCCGCCCCAATGGCTGGTTCAGCGCCTCGGTGAGGCCGCGCAGTTCCGCCTCAAAAGCGCCGCCCGCCCGGTGCAGCTCGCCGATGGAGCCGCTAAATTGCAGCCAGTGATCTGCGGTGTTTTGCCAGTTGACCAGCCAACACTTCAGGTCGGCTCCGTCAAAGCGCCCAGCCATAATATCGGCTTCCCGCAGAGCCACGTCACTCAGCGCCCCCTGGGCGGAGGAATTGTCAATCGACAGGCCGGTGCTCTGCACCAAAGCGCGCGCACTGAGCCCGGTTCCAGCGGTGAAATGCCAATCCTCAAACGCCAGATCCAGGTCGTGATCGGTAAAACCAAACCGGGTTCCGTCCTTGCGGGTCAGCCCCCAGCACCGTGCCAGAGTGGTGATGCCGCTCTGGGCATGGGCCCATACACCTTCCGCTGCTGTCGCCATCAGACCCGCACCTCCACCACTGGCACATTGGGCACATCCCCCGCCTGAAAGGAGGCAACACTGGTCAGGATCCTATCGGTGTCAAAACGCACCGGCACGTCAAATTCACAGCCCGCAACGATTTCAACCCCCTGTTCCGGGGGATAGCTCAGACGGATCAGGCCGGTGGTGGAATCCAGCGTGAAATCAACGTCTTCCTTCAGCTCTTCCTGCCCCAGCCCCAGGCGCACGGTGCCCGCAACAGGTTTGGCGATGGGGCGCTGGTAGATGCTGTCGCCAGAGCGGTAATTCTTGATCAATTGAAAATCGCTGCGGGCGCCATCCCCGAGCCCAATAACCTGATCGCGAAAATCCACCTCCGCCGAGGCACGGGCCGATTTGTAATCGGACCAGTCTTTCCAGCGAAAGCCGTAAATCTCCCCCTGGCGGGCTTCAAAAAATGCAATCAGCGCTTCGATATCATCCAGTGAGCGCAGCCCCAGCCCGGCATCATAGCGCCGTCGGGAATGGGCCCAGGGGGTGTTGCGCTCCTCAAACCCATTGGCCAGCGTCACCACATCACTGCGCCGCTCCGGCCCACCAACCGAGCCAAAGCTCAATGAGGCGGGAAATCTGATTTCGTGAAAACTCATGGGGTGCCCTCCTAACGGTTGCGATTGCCACGGCTCAGAGCGCGCGACAGCTGGGCGGCGATCTGGCCGCGACTGCGCGCAAAGCCCTGCACATCGGGGGTGCTGACATTCATCACCACGGTGGTGCCGCCGCCCTGTGAGCGCACGCCGAGGCTGCCATCGGTGCCGCGGCTCAGCGGCAGGATGGCTTCGGGGCCGGCCTCTCCCATCAGCCCGGTGCCGCCGCGCATGGGAAAACTGGTGGGAGCGCTGACGATGCCGCCGCGCGCAAAGGGCACCACCCGGCCCTGTGAAAATGCCGCGCCATCGGCAAAGGGCAAGAGCCCGCCAATGAGATCGCCAACCCCGGTGGAAATCAGCCCGCCAACGTGATCGGTGATCGGCCGCAGGGCGGCATTATAGGTGGTTTTGACCAGCGTGCGCGCCAGACCATCCAGGGCCGAGGACAGGCTGTCTCCATCAAAAACCACCTGTTCAAAGGACCGCCGCAGCCCGCGCGACAACCCGCGTTCCAGGGTTTCGACATCCTTTCCAGTGGCTTCAAAAGCATCACGCACCCGGCGCAGCTCTGCTTCAAAGCTGGCGGCCATCCCGGCAGCATCGCCCAGCGTATCGCCAAGTGCTCCGCTTTGGAGGTCCAACGCGGCAATGTCACGACTGTCAGCCATGGTGCGATCCTTTGTACTATCCGCCGTCAGCGTCTCACGACGCCAAAGCGGGGAAATTGAAACTTACTCAGAGTGTTCACTCTGCTGGGGAGGAAGGTCCGGCTGATCAGGAAAACGCTGCATCAGCGCCTGCAGCCCACTTCGGGTCAGGCTTGGGGCCTGCACCGCAGGGCCCAGCAACAGCTGCAATTCCAGCGGGGTGAGTTCCCAGAACTCTGCCGGCCGCAGCCGCAGCCCGCCCAGACCAGCCCGCATCAGGCCAGGCCAATCCAACCCCGGCCCATCCAAACCGGTCATAACGCGGCCTCCTGGCCCTGTGCCTCCGTCGGGAGTGAAAAGCTGCGGGCCAAAAGTTGCGCCGCCACCCTTGCCGCTTCTACAGCGCCGCCGGCGATCTCGGCCCCGGCCAAATCCAAACTGTCCAGATCATGGCCGCCGCCCTCCAGACCGGCCGTCAGCAGCGCCAGAATATCAGCTGCCGAAAATCGTCCCGTTTCAAAGCGCTGTACCAGCGCCACAAGCGATCCCTCCTGCAGCTGCTGCTCCAGCCGCGCCAATGCGCCGAGGGTGAGACGCAGCACATGGGGGCTGTCATTGATGACCAGCGTCACCTCACCGCGCCAGGGATTTTCAGGCTGTTGTTGCATGGCTCACGCCGCCGTAAAGCTGAGCGCGCCAGCGCTGGCCAGGGAGAGCTCATAGGTGGCTTCGCCATTATGGCTGCCCACATAGTCCAGTGCCGTCACCTGAAACGGCCCCTCAACGGTGCCAAAGTCCGGCACCACCACTTGGCAATCCGGCGTCACCCCGTCAAAGAACAGCTGGCGTGCCCGCTCATCCGTCGTTTCATCGCGAAACACCCCCGACCCCGAGATTGAGGCAGAGCGCACCCCAGCCCCCGCCAGCAGCTCGCGCCAGCCACCCTGGCTTTCGAGACTGGTGACATCGACAGTTTCAGCATTAAAGCTGATCCGCGTGGCCCGCAGCCCCGCCAGTGTTTCAAACTGACCATCACCGGTCATATCCACCTTGATCAACAGATCCTTGCCATTTTGGGTAGCCATGACAGCGCCCCCTTTCTAACTGAGTAAGTGTGTATGGATTGGTGTTTGTATGCAAAAACTGAAGCTTAGACCTCAGTCATCTTCCACCCGCGCGGCAAAAAGCAGGGTAATGCTGCGACCGCCGTCTTTCAGGCGCTGGGCGCTGGCGCGTTCGAACCAGATCCCCACCAGACGCCCCCGGCTGAGGGTTAGCGGCGCATCGACCAGCGCATCACAGATTGCGGCGGCGGCCTCTTTGGCAACGATAAAGCCCGCGCTGCTGGTGAAAACACTGATGGTAAAACGATGCCGGGCGCCCGGACCGCTGGCGTCTGATCGGTCCAGCACCTCTTCAGAGCCCAGAACCGCGTAGATCTGCGGCAGGCTGCCCGTTGGCATGGCGTCAAACAGATCAGAGCCCAGGGCCGCCGTCACCCCGGCATCTGCCGTCAGGTGCTTAAACACCGACTGCTGCAAAGCACTGGCCAGCGCATAGGTCATGGCGCCACCTCCTCGATACACTGACACTCCAAGTAACGCCCGCCCGGGTCTGCCTCGCTGACCGCCTCGATACGGAACAGGCGCTGGCCCTGGCGAAACCGCTGCCCAGGGCGCGGACGCGACAGGCTGCCCTGAGGTGTGGCGCGCAGGGTGATCTTGTAGCGCTGCAGCGACAGGCTGCCGCCCTCTTGCCCGGCGGTACGCCCTGTTTGAGCGCTCAGCCCGGCCCAGACCACACCCAGCGGCGCCCAGCTTTCGCTATAGCCCCCGGCCCCATCGCTGAGCCGCTGTGGGTCTTCTAATACCAGCCGTCGGCGCAGCTGCGGTGCGCGGCTCTGGGTCATGATGCCCTCCCTGCGGAGATCCGCAATTGGCGGTAACGATCTATCAGGCTGACAACGCCAAAGGGCATGCAACCGCCATGGAGAGCAGTGTCATCGCGGTATTCGTAATAATGCGCCGCCAGCATCAAAACTGCCTGGGCCAAATCATGGGGCAGGTCCTGCCAGCTGGCGCCCATTCCTGCGCTCAGCGTGATCTCAAGCCGGGCGCCACTTTCCAGACGGGGCAGCGATCCTGCGCGGGGGTGCAGGCGGGGCTGCTGGCTGTCGGGTTCGACCCAGAAGGTCTCTGTGGCCAGGGTTGAGGGATCGCCCTCAGCATCAAACAGGGTTGCCGAGGTCAGAGCCACAACCGGGGCCAGCGGCAGCGCAGCCCAATCCTGCCGCCGCCAACCGGTAATCACCCAAAGGAAACCGCGCTGCAAAAGCGCCTTGCCGGTCCGGTTTTCAATCGCCGCCAGAGAGGCCCGCAAAAACCCGGTCAATACACTGTCCTGCAGGTCATCTTCGCCAAAGCCGGTGCCCAGTCGCAGGTGGGCCTTAAAGGCCTCCAGCGGCAGGGCCGTATCCGGCACCGGTGTCACTTCGCTCAACATCATCATCAACTCCGCGGGCTCAGGTCCCCAAGATGTCCCAATCTGGTTCAGCGGGCACGCAAGGCTCTCTGCCGCTCGGACGGAGGGGGAGCAGCTAGACGACAGAAAACCAGAAAATGCGTACCCGCCAGGGAACCGGGCTGCCGGTTCCCCATTCAGCCAAAGCAGTTAGCTGAGGCCGAATTTCAGCAGTTTGATTGCAGCAAAATCGCTGACATCACCGCCCACCCGTTTGGTGGCGTAAAACAGCACATGGGGTTTGGCGCTAAAGGGGTCGCGCAGTACCCGCAGATCGGGGCGTTCCGCAATGGTATAACCGGCGGCAAAGTCACCAAAGGCCAGCGACAGGCTGTCCGTGCTGGCATCTGGCATGTCCTCGGCAATCAATACCGGATACCCCAGCAGGCGCGCGGGCTCACCGGCGGCCAGACCGTCAGACCACAGGAAGCGGCCATCGGCGTCTTTCAGTTTGCGCACCAGGCCCGCGGTTTTGGAGTTCATCACAAAGCTGGCGTTGGCGCGATACTGCGCCCCCAGGGCGTAGACCAGATCAATGATGGCGTCACCGTCGCCAATGCCGCCATCTTCCCCAGAGGCGATATAGCCAAGGCTGCCCCAGCTCCAGCTGCCATTTTCCACCGTTGGATGGGTCAGAATACCTGTTGGCTTGTCGATACCATCGCCGGTCAGAAAGGCTGCGGCTTCGGCGCGTGAAAACTTGTCGGCGATCCGCCCGGCCAGCCAACCTTCGATGTCAAAGGCGCTATCATCCAACAGCCGCTGCGAGGCCTTGGGCAGCGCGCTCAGCTCATGCAGGGCAATGGTGATCCGGTCGATCACCGGCGTGCCGCTTTCCACGGTTGGATCGGTCTCGGTGGCCCAGCCCGCCCCGGTGTCGCTGTGATCAATCAGCACATCAAACGAGGTGGCCTCCACGCTCACCACCGTGGCCACAGCCCGGATCGACGCGGTGGATTGCAGCACAGATTTCACCGTCTCCGAGGTCTGCGGATCCACCAGGTAGCCGCCATCACTGTTGACAGTGGTCGACAGGGCCTTGCTTTCGGGCATCAGGCCGCGAAGCGCGCTATCGTCGCCGGTCCGGAGATAGCCGCAAAAGGCTTTCTGGTGGGGGGCTTGCTCGGCGCTTGCGGCTGCAAGATGCGGGCGCACAGCCCGGTTTGTCTTTCGATCCAGCATGGTCATTCGCTCTTCCGTCTGTTTGAATTTCACTTTCACAACGTCCTGAAACCCTTTGAACTCCCGCAGAAACCCTGACATCGCCTGGGTGACTTCCTGGGTCAAAGGAACTGCCTGGTTGGCCAAGTCCGGGGTATCCCTCTTCGTCATTGTTTTTGTCCTGTTCTGTTCAAGGTTGGGGAAAGAGTCATACGGCTCAGGTCGCGGCTGGCACGGCGCAGATCAGCCGCCAGTTGCCGCAGCTTGCGCTCTTCGGCATCAGATTTTTGGCCCATCACCCGCGCGGTTGGCAGCATCGGAAAGGTCACCAAAGAGACCTCCCAAAGCTCAACCTCGGTGAGCACGCGCCCGCCGTCCTCGCCCCTGCGCGCGCGCTTGGTGCGGTAGCCAATCGACAAGCCCTCAATGGCGCCTGCGGCAATCAGGGCTGCCGCTTCGGCCCCCCGAGCGATTTCCGTCAGCAGGCGGCCCTTGACCCAAAGCCCGCGATTGTCTTCGCGCAGCTCTTCCCAGACCCCAATCGGCTGGGCCGGATCGTGCTGCCACAACATCTTTACCCGACAGCCTGAGGCATGGAGGCGCTGCAGCGAGGCCCCATAGGCCCCCGGTGCGACCCGGTCTCCGCCCTGATCGGCCTCGCCAAACAGGCTGGCATAGCCCTGGATCACACTGTCATCCTGAACCGTCAGCATCTCCCCAAAGCGAGAAAACTTATGTTCAAACCCTGCTTCAATACCCATTGAAGAACCTCACATAACAGATTGAAACCACGTCAATTCATCGCCAAAAAAGACTGAAAGACCCGTGTCAGTATCACAGCGGCCACGCCATAGAGTGTCAGCCAGAGGCGCCGCTCCAGCCGCTCCAACAGTTGCTCCAGCTGCTGTTGTCGCCGTTCAACTGCCTGCAATTGAATCTCGATGACCTTTTCATGTGCCGACAGCCTCAGCCCCGGCGCACAGTCAAATGGCGGCATTGGGTACTCAGCCATCCAACTCACCCTCGGGCAATGGCGGCAGGCCAAGCAATCTTCGCTTCTCGGTCTGGCTGAGGAAATCCGCAGCTGCGACCCGCTGCCATTGCCGCTCGCGCTCTTCTGACAAAGCTGAAACCTGATCAAGATCCGGCTTCAACTCGATGATTTCGTTGCCATAGCCAGAGATCCACTCTGACAGCCCCGCCGCGATCCGGGTCACCAGAGGCACCACTGTCAGGCGGTAAAAGGCCCGGTTTGCCTCTTGGTAATTGGAATAGGCCGTGTCTCCTGGCAGGCCCAACAGCATCGGCGGCACCCCAAAGGCCAGGGCAATCTCCCGCGCGGCAGCCTCTTTGGTCTTTTGAAACTCCATGTCCGAGGGCGAAAACCCCATGGGTTTCCAGTCCAACCCGCCCTCCAGCACCATGGGTCGCCCGGCATTGCGCGCACCCTGAAAATTGGCCTCCACCTCTTCACTGAGGCGGCGAAACTGGTCGTCTGACAGGCTGCCCTGGCCATCGGTCCCGGCCCAAACCAGCGCGCCTGACGGGCGAGCTGCATTGTCCAACAGCCCCTTTGACCAGTGCGAAGCTGCCGAATGCACATCCAACGACAGCGCTGCCGCCTGCAGCGGTGCCAGCCCGTAGTGATCATCCTGCGGGTGGAAGTTTTTCAGATGCAGCACCGCAGCGCACCCGTCTTCGCAGGCAAAGCGGTGTTTGCGCCCCCCCACAGTATAGTCATAGGCCTGGGGCCAGCCGTCAGGGCCGGGTACAATTGTCATGCGATCAGGGCGCAGCAGATGCAGCTCCGCAGGCCAGCCTTCTGTCGCGCTCACCGCCTCGACATAGGCGTTTCCCGACAGCATCAGATGGCCAAACAGGCTCTCGAAAAAGTCCTGCCGCGTCTGCGCCGCGTTCGGGCGGCTGATAAGCGTCAGCAGCGGATGGCTTTCATAGCGCTGCGCCGCGTCCTGAACCACCAGCGGCAGGGCTGCTGCCGCCTCGATCACCATACGAACAGCGCGAAACCCAACCGGATTTCCCAGATAGCCAAGCCGCGTCAAAGAGCTTGTATCGCGGGCAGCCAGCGAGAAGGCGCCGCTGCCCTGCCAGGCAATGCCACGCGCCGCAGCGCTGGCCTTGGTCTGGTTCACCATGGCCGGTGAGGCCAGGGGCTCGCTGGACTGTTTCTTGCGCCAGGGTAGGTCAAACCTCATGGGCGGCTCCTTTGATCCATCATCCGGGCATCGTGCCCTTTGCTGGAGAAAAGATATGACCTGTTGACCTGAACATTCCCCAAGGCAACCGTTCCGCACAGAGGAAACAAAGGGCCTAACACTTAGTATTAACTACACAAATACAGATGGTGAGGTGTTGCATTCCCCGTTTGAGCGTCAGACCATTCGGGCGCGTGGCAGGCGCTTTTGGCTGGCGGGATCCAAAATCAGCTGATGAATGGCCCAGACCAGCGCATCGACCCGGTCAGGTGAGCCCTGCCCCTGAAACCCTTGCGCAGCCATTTGGCACATCTGCTCTTCCAGTTCGGCCAGCCCTGGCAGATGGTGCACCCGACGTTGTTCATAGAGTGCGGCGACGGGCTCGGCGCGCACCACCTTGCCGCGGCTGGCATGAACCGCCTGAAAGCCGATCAGCGGATCAATTTGCCGCAGCAGGTTTTCAACCAG
Organism: uncultured Pseudophaeobacter sp.; assembly: GCA_905479575.1. Taxonomy (GTDB): domain Bacteria; phylum Pseudomonadota; class Alphaproteobacteria; order Rhodobacterales; family Rhodobacteraceae; genus Pseudophaeobacter. Next base: position 42,581 of record CAJQNB010000029.1, on the reverse strand, counting down.
CGCGCCGCCCTGGTTGACCTCCGCCACCACCCGATCAGCGCCGAACTCCTGATGGGCGGCAATCACCGCTTTGGCCCAGGTCAGCGGCCCCACCCCCTGCACCGTTCGATCCGCCAGAACATAGGCCTGCCAGTTTTGCACCGGTCCCTGCAGGCAGGCGCCGGCGACAATGATCCCGCAGGCATCCGACGCCTTGCCCGAGCTCACAGCCGGATCCACCGCCACCACGATGCGATCCAGCACCGGCGCCGCAGCCACCTGTAGCTCAGCCAGCTGAGCCGCCCGCCAGATGGCGCCCTCGACATCACTCAGCAGCACGCCGTCCAGTTCCTGCCGTCCCAGACGCGAGCCTGCATAGCGGGCGCGCACTTCAGTCAGGAAAGAGCCGGCAAGATTGGCGCGGTTGGCCTCTGTTGCGGCGTGGCTTTGCACCGTAGAGGGCGTTTGCAGCAGTTGACGCAGCACCGCCACGTTGCGCGGTGTTGTGGTGACACAAACCCGTGGGTCCTCTCCCAGTCGCAAGGAAAACTGCAACATGTCCCAGGCCTCGCGCGCGCGGCGCCATTTGGCCAGTTCATCCGCCCAGGCAGTATCAAACTGCGGCCCCCGCAGCGCTTCGGGGTCGTGGGCAGAAAACGCCTGGGCCATGGCGCCATTGGCCCAGATCAGCTTACGTTCCCCTGATTTCCACTGGGGCCTGCGATCCGGCGGCGTGCAGGCCAGGATGCCACTGTCCCCCTGGATCATCACATCCCGGACCTGATCGTAGGTTTCGCCAATCAGCGCCAAGCGGCGGGCGCGACCGGGCGCCAGGGGCGTGGGGCCTTCGACCTGGTTGCGGATCCATTCCGCCCCGGCGCGGGTCTTGCCTGCGCCGCGCCCCCCCAAGATAACCCAGCTCCGCCAGTCTCCCGTGGGCGCCAGCTGGTGCGGATGGGCCCAGACTTCAAACAGATAGGGCAAGCAGCGGGTGGCATTGTCACTCATCTCCTGCATCAGGGTTTCCCGAACCATGGGCGCGGCGCAGGCGATCCAGGCGGCAGCTGATTTCAGCCCGGGCTGCGGCAAGATCAAGCCCCTGTTGATCACAGGTCTCTTGGGGGTTTTGCTCGACAAGGGTCTTCTCCACTTTCTGGCAATCTCTGATAAGCCCCTCAAGTTTTGCGATCCGGGGAAGCGCGGCGTCCAAGGCCTCCTCCTCCGAAGAGGCAAGCCGCTCCTGGAGGTCTTCGGCCTCCTGACGCAGGCGCAGGATCGAACGCTGAAGCGACTGAAACAGATCCTGCGTGGTTTGAGTTTTTGGGGGTTGCTCTGTCTGTGACATCTGGGCCTGGGCCTTTCATCCAAAGGGCCCCCGACACGACTAAAGACTGAGAGGATCAAACGCTGGCGCCAAACACCTGGCGCGACGGGCAAGAAAGTGATCTTCGATCTTTTACCAGCTGCGCGACAAATTAGGCGAAGCCCTGGGCAAAAGTCAAATGTGCCTGGGTTGCCAAGCGTCCGAGAATAAAAGGAAACATTAACAAACCGACGCGGATCACTGCCCCTGAGCAAAGCAAACCCGCCCCCATCAGATGATGAGGGCGGGGTCAAAGATCATTCAGACCTTGGCGCGGTGGTCAATCAGTTGTTGTTACGCTGCGCTTCGATCTCGCGCCATTTCACAACGTTGCGATTGTGCTGTTGCAGCGTCTCAGCAAAGGCATGGCCACCAGAACCATCGGCCACAAAGAACAGGAAATCGGTCTCGGTCGGGTTCACCGCCGCCAACAGGCTCGCGCGGCCAGGGTTGGCGATAGGTGTTGGGGGCAACCCTTCAATGACGTAAGTATTCCAAGGCGTTACCTTGCGCAGTTCGCTTTGACGCAAGCCCCGGCCCAGCACGCCTTCGCCCTTGGTGACGCCATAGATCACGGTGGGATCCGTTTGCAGGCGCATGCCCCGGTTCAAACGATTGGTAAAGACGCTGGCCACCTGGCCGCGCTCTTCTGCGATGCCGGTTTCTTTTTCGATGATCGAGGCAAGGATCAGCATTTCCTCAGGGGTTTCAACCGCCGCATCCTCGCTGCGGTTTTCCCAGGCGGCCGCGATCAGCAGCTCCTGGCGGTCCTGCATCTGTGCCAGGATCTCGTCGCGGGGCTGCCCTTTGACAATTTCATAGCTGTCAGGTGCCAACATGCCTTCTGCGGGACGCTCGCCTGGGTCACCACTAAGAATGTCGATGTTTTGCAGGGCATTCACCACCTGCCAACTGGTCACACCCTCGGCCAAGGCAACCCGGAAACGAGTATCTGTGGCGGATTTCAACTCGGTAAAGATTGCCGGCACATCGTCCGCGCCGAGCTCAAAATCAGCCCGTTCGACAAATTTCCCGGAGGCCGGGTCCAGTTCACGCACCTCGGCCCGCAGGCGGGTCACGCCTACACGGTACACCACCTCCGTGCCGCAAGTGCTGGCGCCGCCAATGGTGATCTGATCGAGAATACGCTCCATCGAGGTCCCCGGACGGACAAGAAAGCTACCAGCTTTGAGTTGGTTCGACTTCTCGGTGTATTTGGCGCTGACCCGGAACAACACGCCAGAGCTTACCGCCCCCTGCTGTTCCAGCTCGGCGCTGACCCGGGTCATGTTTGACCCAGGGCGCACCTGCAGACAGATCGCTGTCTCCAGCGGCCCTTGCGCGGTGTATTGCGACTTACCCCAGAGGATGACACCGCCCAAAAGGAACAGCAGCACCACCAGGACGGTCAGCATATTCGAAGCCAGGCTGCGCCACATTTATTTAGGCTTCCCAAAGACAACCGAGGCATTGGTTCCGCCAAAGCCAAAGGAATTGGACAGGGCCACGTCAATCTTGCGTGCGCGCTTGGCATTTGGTGCCAAATCAATAGGGGTTTCAACCGCCTGATTGTCCAGGTTGATGGTGGGCGGTGCAACCTGATCGCGAATCGCCAGGATCGAGAAGATCGCCTCAATTGCGCCAGCCGCGCCCAAAAGGTGGCCGGTGGAGGATTTGGTCGAGGACATGGTGACATTGCCCGCGTGATCCCCCAGCATCCGCTCAACCGCGCCCAGCTCAATCGTGTCGGCCATGGTCGAGGTGCCGTGAGCGTTGATGTAATCAACGTCTTTGGGCTCAAGCCCGGCATTTTTCAACGCCGCGCGCATGGAGCGCTCGCCGCCCTCGCCGGTTTCGGAGGGGGCAGTGATATGGTAGGCATCGCCCGACAGGCCATAGCCCAGGACCTCGGCATAGATTTTGGCGCCTCGGGCCACGGCATGGTCGTAGTCTTCCAGCACCACAACACCGGCACCTTCGCCCATGACAAACCCGTCACGATCGGCGTCATAGGGGCGCGACGCCGATTTGGGGTCATCTGCCCGTTTGGTCGACAAGGCCTTACAGGCGTTAAAGCCAGCAATGCCAATTTCGCAAATGGCGGCTTCGGCGCCGCCTGCAATCATCACATCGGCATCGCCAGATTTGATCAGCCGGGCCGCATCGCCAATGGCATGGGCCCCGGTTGAGCAGGCCGTCACAACCGAATGGTTGGGACCTTTGAAGCCAAAGCGAATTGAGACCTGGCCAGAAATCAGGTTGATCAGCGCGCCTGGAATAAAGAAAGGAGAGACCCGGCGCGGACCCTTTTCCTTGATCATCACCGCAGTATCCGCGATCGAGCTCAACCCGCCGATGCCAGAGCCGATCATCACGCCAGTGCGTTCCAGGCTTTCGGTGTCTTCCGGTGTCCAATCCGCATCGCGCACCGCCATCTCAGCAGCAGCGATACCATAGAGGATAAAGTCATCGATCTTTTTCTGATCTTTCTTGATCACCCAGTCATCCGGATTAAAGGTGCCGTTTGTGCCGTCACCGCGAGAGACTTCGCAGGCATAGGTGGTGGCGACACCACTGGCCTCTGCGTCAAACAGAGTGATCGGTCCGGCGCCAGATTGGCCGTCCAACAGGCTCGACCAGGTCTCTTCAACTCCGGTTGCCAATGGTGTCACCAATCCCAACCCAGTTACAACGACTCGACGCATTCCTTGATCTCCTCTGCCTCGGCAATTCGCAACCAGATAGCTTGGATTGCCCTAGGGGTGCAAGTGCGCCAATAGCACCCTCAGGCAGGGGAAACCAAAAAGTGGTGAAAGCTCGCCACTCAGCCCGCCCCAAATCGCAGGGTTTCCGGCTGCCACCACAATCGGGGCCGACTGCCCTTGAGCCAAATGTATCCGGCTCAGGACAGCCCTCTGTGCTGGTCGCCCCTTGTTCGACCCCCCGGGGAGGGGACGACAGGGGCCTCCATTTTAGGTCAAATGAATTCAGCGACTTGCTCGCCCTGAGGCTGCGCCATCGCAAGGGCGTCCTCCAAGCTCAGGGATTTGCGGAACAGGGCCCGCCCGACCAGGGCACCGGCAATATTGGGGATGTAGTTCAGACGGGAAATATCGTCCGCACTGCGCACAACGCCACTTGCGATCACTGGAGAGTGAGCCACAGACGCCAAGCCTGAGATCAATCCCAATTGCGCCTCGATATCAGACATATCGCTGTCGATATCGGTGACAATGATTCCAGCAAAGGGGGCGGTGCCAAAGGCAGCAATATAGGTTTCCGGCTCAAAAGCGCCGGCTTTCAGCCAGCCTTCGGTCATAACCTGCCCCTGCCAGATATCGACTGCCAGAACAATTTGATCGGGATGTTGTTTGGCCAACTCGCACACCAAAGTAGGATCCAGCGCCGCCAGCGTTCCAACCACAACACGACCAGCGCCTTGGTCGATCCAGGCTTCGACGCTGTCCCGGCTGCGCATGCCGCCGCCCAATTGCACCGGAATACCCGCGGTGCGGATAATTTCCTTAACCAGGTCGCTGTTTTGATCGTCGCCTTTGACAGCGTTGAAATCAGTCAGATGCATCCACTCCGCCCCGGAGGCGGCGAATTCCCTGGCTTTTTCAATAGGATCCACGTGCCAGATTTGGGGCTCGTCCAGGCGCCCCTTTTCCAAGGTCACACAGTGCCCGTCCAGCAGCTCCATTGTTGGATAAATTTGCATCCTCAATCCCCTCCTCGTTGCTCAGCCTTTGCATGATAACACATATCATAGCGGTGTAGGGGCAACCTTCCTCAGAACGGTAAGGGCTGCGAGACGCAAAACGGCGCTTCCCAGGTGGAAAACGCCGTTTCGATAATCACATTACTGTGAGCGGGACTTAGGAAGCTTCGGTGATGAACTTCACAGCGTCGCCAAATGTCTGGATGGTTTCGGCCGCATCATCAGGGATCTCGATGCCAAACTCTTCTTCAAATGCCATGACCAGCTCAACGGTGTCGAGGCTGTCAGCACCCAAATCGTCGATGAAGGACGCGTTTTCGGTCACTTTTTCTTCTTCAACACCCAGGTGCTCTACAACGATCTTTTTTACGCGGTCTGCGACGTCGCTCATGTCATTTCCTCGTTCTTCAGGGCAGTCTGCCCGGTTTTTGCCCTTACCCGCTTGGGGTGGCATGGTTTTGCCCAATGCGGGCGGTTCTGCTCTCACAAACGAGAGCTGCCTGATCGCTTTCCCTTGCGAGGAAAACGTCAGGACGAATATGGGCCGCCTATAGCACAGACCAGCGCAGAGGCAAATGGTTTCGCTGCATCTGCGGTTCCAGTCTATGCACGGTTTTGGCCGCCCAAGTCGAGCAGATGGCGCCGCCCTGCCCCAAGGACAAGGGGCGGCACCGAAGATTTCTAAAACCCTGTTGAAATCAATACGATATTTACAAAGTTCTAGTGTGTTTTGTGCTTCGATTACCTCGATTCTGCAATGTTTTTTGCAGCAAGCCGAGGAATTATCAAAGCCAAACCCGCCTACAGCATCGCCATGCCGCCGTTCACATGCAGGGTGGTTCCGGTGACATAGGCAGCCTCGGGGCTGGCCAGATACAGCACCGCTGCGGCGATTTCTTTCGAATCTCCCATCCGCGCGGCAGGAATCTGTGTCAGGATGGCGTCTTTCTGCGCATCCGTCAGTTTTTCGGTCATCGCAGTGGCAATAAACCCAGGTGCTACCGCATTCACCGTGATGCCGCGATTGGCGACCTCATAAGCGATGGATTTCGACATGCCGATCATCCCGGCCTTGGAGGCAGCATAATTGCCTTGCCCAGGGTTACCGGTGGCGCCCACAATCGAAGAGATGTTGATGATCCGGCCCCAGCGGGCTTTCATCATACCGCGCATCACCCCACGACACAGGCGCATGGTCGAGGTCAGGTTCACGTCCAACACGCTTTGCCACTCCTCATCTTTCATCCGCATAAACAGATTGTCTTTGGTGATCCCGGCGTTATTCACCAAAATATCAACGCTGCCCATGGCGGCGGCAGCCTGTTTGGGCAGTGCCTCCACCGCCTCTGGATCGCTCAGGTTGCAGGTCAGCACATGGGCGCGCTCGCCAAGCTCAGCTGCCAGTTCCTGCAGCGGGGCCTCGCGGGTGCCAGACAGCGCAACGGTCGCACCCGCTGCATGCAGGCTACGGGCGATGTCGCCACCAATACCACCCGATGCCCCGGTGATCAGGGCCGTCTTACCAGTCAAATCAAACATAACTCTTCCTTTATTTCCGTGTGCAGGACCATCAGAGCCGCGCTCGGCCCCGGTTGCACCGCATTTACGCGCGTGGGGATCAGGCCTCTGTGACGGCTGCAACCGCCTCAGGCGTGCCAAACTGGCGGCAGGTCAGGCTGCGGTCGATCTTGCGGATCATGCCGGACAGGGCCTTGCCAGAGCCAATTTCCCAAAATTCTGTCACGCCTTTGGCGGCCATGGCCTGAACGCTTTCACGCCAGCGCACCGAACCGGTGACCTGTTCCACCAACAGCTGGCGGATTTCAGCCGGGTCGCTCACTTCATCTGCGCGCACATTGGCGATCAGCGGCACGGCGGGGGCTTTGATTTCAACCGCTGCCAGGGCCTCTGCCATCACATCCGCGGCGGGCTGCATCAGCGCACAGTGAAACGGCGCCGAGACCGGCAGCATCACTGCGCGTTTGGCACCACGGGTCTTGGCAATTTCTGCGGCCCGTTCCACGGCGGCCTTGTGACCGGAGACAACCACCTGAGTGGGGTCATTGTCATTGGCCGCCTGGACCACTTCGCCCTCGGCTGCAGCCTCGGCAGCCACCTCTTTTACGGTGGCAAAATCCAGCCCCAGAAGGGCAGCCATGGCACCAATGCCTACCGGAACGGCGCTTTGCATGGCTTCGCCCCGGGTCCGTAGCAGGCGCGCGGTATCTGCGATGGAAATCGCTCCGGCTGCGGCCAGCGCCGAATATTCCCCCAGCGAATGCCCGGCGACAAAACCCGCATGATCAATTGCAATACCTTCGGCCTGCAGCGCCCGCATGGCCGCCAAAGAGGTCGCCATCAGGGCTGGTTGGGCGTTCTGGGTCAGGGTCAGGGTCTCGATGTCGCCCTCCCAGATCAACTTGCTGAGATTTTCACCAAGCGCCGCATCGACCTCATCAAAGACAGCCTTTGCGGCCGGATAAGTCTCTGCCAATGCCTGGCCCATTCCAATGGCCTGGGCGCCCTGCCCCGGAAATACAAATGCGATCGTCATTAAGGGTCACTTCCTTCGCTATCGTTTTCCCCGGTTTAGACGCAGCCGACCCAACGCACAAGAGAACTGACCCCAGTTCCCAGTTCCGCCGCGATCCCACCCCACCGAAACTGGCCCCTTGGTGGCGGCCAGATTGGCACTCGGCGCCGCAGGATCCTGCGCCAGCGGTCCCTATGCACAGACTCTGTTGCACAAACTCTGTTCGCAGGTGGACAGAGCCCCCCATTGCATGGATCTGATGCAAGACTAAAGTAACAGCAACGCACCTGTTCAAGGAACCAACCCAGTGCCAGCCCAAAACACCACCTCCAGCTATGGCAGCGTCACCAAGAGCTTCCATTGGCTCACAGCGCTCCTGCTGATTTCCGCCTTTCTGATGGGCCTGATTGCCAACGATCTGGCCCATGACATTCAAAGCCCCAGCTTTGATGGCTCTGCCGAGACCCTGTCGCGTGCCGTGCTGCTGTTCTCCATCCACAAGACCATCGGCGTTGCTGCCTTCTTTACCGGGCTGGCCCGCATAGTCTGGGCGCTGTCCCAGCCCAAACCGGGGCTGTTGCACCCTGAAAACAAACCCGAAGCCCTGGCCGCAGAGGTCGTGCACTGGGTTCTTTACGGCGCCATGGTGGCGACCCCTCTGACCGGCTGGATCCACCATGCCGCCAGCACCGGGTTTGCCCCTATCTGGTGGCCCTTTGGCCAGGAGCTGCCTTTTGTGGCCAAGTCTGATGCCAGCGCAGCTCTGTTTGGCGCGCTGCATTGGATTTCAACCAAGACGCTGATGGTCACCTTTGGCCTGCATGTAGCGGGCGCGCTGAAGCATGTGGTGATCGACCGCGACGCAACCCTGCGCCGCATGTTGCCCAACTCCGGCGACCTGCCAACACCACCGGCGCAGAAGCACAGTCTAGTTCCTGCAGCTATCGCAGCAGTGATCTGGGCGGCGGTCCTGACCGGTGGCGTCATGCTGGCGCAGAGCACACCGCATGATCACGATGGCCACAGCCACGCCGAGGCAAGCCCTGCGGCTCAGGCCGGGGCGCAAAGTGAAAACCAGGCCAGCAACGGCACAGGCAACTGGACCGTGCAGGACGGAAAACTCGCCCTGACCATTCAACAAATGGGCAGCAGCGTCAGCGGCTCCTTTGCCAACTGGCAGGCAGATATCACCTTTGACAATCCGGATGCCCCAGGCCCCGCAGGCCAGGTCGCGGTTGAAATCGACATTACCTCACTCACCCTGGGCACCGTCACAGATCAGGCCATGGGCGCGGACTATTTTGACAGCGCCACATACCCAAAGGCCCGGTTTGAGGCTCAGCTGGAAAAGCTGGAGACCGGATACCAAGCGGTTGGAGAGCTGACGATCCGTGACAAGACACAACCCCTAACCCTGCCCTTCACCCTGCAAATCGATGGCGACACGGCTCAGATGCAGGGCCAGACTGTGGTGAACCGGCTTGATTTTGACATCGGAGCGGGCACCCAGGACGAGGGCACTCTGGGCTTTGAGGTTGTTCTGGATATTTCCCTCACAGCCCAACAGACCAACTAACGCCGCGCCCCACTCTTAAACCACCACTCACACCACGCAGCAAACCTCTCCGGGGAAACCTGGGGAGGTTTTCCGTTTTACGGATCGTGGCCTGGCCCATCGGTACTGTTTTATGGATTGGGGGCTTGGCACGCCTCGACCGCCTGCCATGTCGGCGCCATCCTGACGGGATGTTGGCCTGCATCTCCTATGATATTAACCACACGAGCAAATGGACTGGCCCGCTCTGACTTGTTTACTCAGTCGCAAACGCCATGTGGTTCGCGCAGCAAAGCACCCTCGCGCAAGGAAGCGCCGTCTTTTATCTGAAGAACGACGAGCGCCCCGAAGACAGCCTGTTGCGGGTGCTGTGGGATATCGAAGATCACCACCCAAAGGTTGCGGACATCCAGATACAGGGCCTCGCACTCTCAACCGCCGAATTCAACGCACTCTCTCCTGGTCTGCAGGATCAGGGGTTTGACATCACAGAACGACCCGCTGGCTTTATCGTCAATCGACGCCACAGCAGCCTTTGAGTGCCACCAGGGTTTCTCACATAAAAAACGCCGCCTCCCTCGGGGAAGCGGCGCCTTCATGTCATTGCTTTCAGCAGGGAAACAGCTGTTACTCAGCTTTCATCGCTTCAACAGAGATCTGCACAGAGACTTCATCGCCTACATATGGCGCAAATTTGCCGAGGCCATAGTCAGACCGCACCAGCGTGGTGGTGGCATCAAAACCAGCCCAGGGCTTACCTGCCATTGGGTGATCGCCAACCTGGTTCAGGGTTGCGTCCAGAACCACGGATTTGGTGACGCCATTCAGGGTCAGATCGCCGGTGATGTGAGCTGTGGTGTCGCCTGTCACTTCAATCTTGCTGGAGGTGAAGGTGATCTGCTCGTCGCCCTCGGCGCCAAAGAAATCGGCGGACATGAAGTGATCAAACCGCGCCTGCCAGCCGGTCAACATGGAGTTCAGCGGCATGGAAACGGAAACACTGGAGTTTGCAGGGTCTTCCTGATCAAACATGATCTCGCCTTCAAAGCCCGAGAACATCCCAACGCCGGTCGAGAACCCGAGGTGGTTGTAGCTGAACACGATCTGGCTGTGGCTGGAGTCCAGGACATATTTCTCGGGGGCAGCAAAGGCTGCGGTTGTGCTCAGGCCGACAAGTGCTGCAGCAGCAAGGATCTTTTTCATTAGTTTTCGCTCCGTTGGTGAAGAGTAGTGTTTCAGTGTGGTCAAAACTTGTGAGCTTAACCTGTGGTCTGGGCAGCCAAATTGAAACCGGCATTTTCCAACATCATCTGTTGAGAAAAGAACAAAGGCCCTGCGCGGTGACGCAGAGCCCCATATTTATCAAGGTTTCCCGGAGGAAGATATCATATCTGCTCACGCAGGCGTGAACAAATCAATTGAACAATTGCACCGCGCCGCTCAGCTGGTCGCGCAATTGACTGCGCGCCGCCGTGCTGCCAAGGGGAATCTCGATCAGTAGGCTGCCGTCATTTTCAAACAATTGCACTGCTCCGTCATTCAACCGGGCACCGCCAATGGTATCGTAGCTGCGGCGCAGAACCGTTTTGGGCTGCCCATGGGCGTCGCAGCGCAGCACCCGCAACTCACGGCGCACCGGATCAAAACAGGCCTCTGGCGGCTGGTTCTGGTTACGGGTGGTCATCAACACCAGGCCGAGCACACAAAACAATACCGAAACACCAACCTTCAGCAGGCTCAGTTCAGGATCGGCAACATTGCTTGGAAACAGCCACAGCCCGCTGGCACTGACCAGTGTGGCAAGTCCCAGACCACGCAGCATAAAGATACGCACTCCCCAATTTGCCTCAAAGCTCAAAACCAGTGGCATCGCCGTCGCCAGGTTTCCAGCGGTGCGCGCGTTGCCCATAAATCTGGAACGGTACTGGTGCCCATAGGGGAGCGGGGCCTGGCTGGAAATGCTCATTATATGCCTCAATCTGCTGAACCGTCACCAACTCGGTGCGGATTAACGTTTTATTAACCAAGCTTGACGCGAGGAATGGGGCGACAATGGGGCGAGAGATGGGAATTGTTGATTTCCCTTATCTTTTGGTCGACGTATTCGGTAAAACAGCATCTCACCCAGCCCTGCAATTGCCGCAGCAGCTGATGTTGCCCGCCTGAGATGTCTTTGTGACCTATTTCACCTTGCTCTTTGCGTCAAAGCAGCTATATGAGGCCATCCTTCCGCGACACATTCGATCCGCGCAGACTCTCGTGACAGGGCAGCGGAAGGCTCAACCGCCCGGTCTATGAAATGCGCCTTGAAACAAACTGGAGTTCGCATGCCCCTCTATGAGCATGTTATGATTGCGCGTCAGGATCTGTCCAACTCGCAAGCTGAAGGTCTCGTCGAACATTTTGGTGCCGTATTGGCTGACAACGAAGGTAAGCTCGTTGACAGTGAATACTGGGGCGTCAAAACGATGGCCTACAAGATCAACAAAAACCGCAAGGGCCACTATGCCTTCCTGCGCACCGATGCACCTGCAGCGGCTGTTCAGGAAATGGAACGCCTGATGCGCCTGCATGATGACGTGATGCGCGTTCTGACCATCAAGGTCGACGAGCACGCCGAAGGACCTTCGGTCCAGATGCAGAAACGTGACGAACGCGACACCCGTCGCGAGCGCCGCTGATCTAGCTTGAGAAAAGGACGCTAAACCATGGCAGCCAAACCATTTTTCCGCCGTCGTAAAGTCTGCCCCTTCTCGGGCGACAACGCGCCAAAGATCGATTACAAAGACACCCGTCTTCTGCAGCGCTACATCTCTGAGCGTGGCAAGATCGTACCTTCGCGTATCACCGCCGTTTCGGCAAAGAAGCAGCGTGAACTGGCCCGTGCTATCAAGCGCGCCCGCTTCCTCGCCCTGCTGCCCTATGCTGTTAAGTAAGGAGACCTGAGCAATGCAAGTTATCCTTCTTGAACGTGTGGCCAAGCTGGGCCAGATGGGCGACGTTGTAGACGTCAAACCCGGGTTTGCCCGCAACTTCCTGCTGCCCCAGGCGAAAGCCAAGGTCGCATCGGAAGCCAACCTGGCCGCCTTTGAAGAACAGAAAGCGCAGCTGGAAGCACGCAATCTGGAAACCAAAGCAGAAGCCGCCGCTCTGGCTGAAAAGCTGGACGGTCAGCAGTTCGTCGTGATTCGCTCCGCTTCGGATGCCGGTTCGCTTTACGGTTCTGTCACCACTCGCGACGCCGCCGATGCCGCCAGCGAAGCCGGGTTCTCGGTCGACAAAAAGCAGGTTGTTCTGATCGATCCGATCAAAGACCTCGGCCTGCACACCGTTTTGGTCAAACTGCACCCAGAAGTCGAAGCTCAGATCAAACTGAACGTAGCCCGTTCGGCCGAAGAAGCTGAGCTGCAGGCCTCTGGTAAATCGATCCAGGAGCTCGCTGCCGAAGAGGAAGCTGCTGCTGAATTCGAAATCTCTGAACTGTTTGACGATATCGGTTCTGCCGCATCTGACGACGATGACGAGGGCGATGCCCCCGCAGCGGCCGCTGACGAAGAGTCTGCAACCTGATCAACTCTTTGATCAGACATCAATTAGAAAAGGCCATGCCCCTGCGGTATGGCCTTTTTTCTTTTGGGCTGGCTCAATCCACTGCTGCGCCCTACGCTGGGGCGGTGTCACCTTTGGATTTTGGGGAGCAAAGCAGATGAATAGCCGAATTTTGACGGGTCTTTGTGGTGGTTTACTTGTCCTGGCAGTCTCCGCCTGCGACACCGTTCCGCTGGAGGCACCGCTGCAGGTCAGTGGCGCTCTGCCAAGTGGGTATGCCAATGATGAGGCCCAGTGCCGCGCCGAGGCCCGCCGTGTTGGCCAGGGCCATATCGGCAAGACCGCAGCCATCGTCGGAACAGGTGGCGCTCTGGGCGGTGCGCTTGAAGGCCACGACAAGGCACTGGCAGGGGCCGTCGTCGGGGCGGCCGTTGGAGCTGCGATTGGCGATGCCGAGGTCAAGCAGGCGCAGCGCAACTACCTGGTCCAATGTATGCAGCAGCGCGGTCACCCCGTAACGGGCTAGGGGATCAGAGCAGTTGATCGGCGCCTGCCGCAGAAGCACGCCATTCCCAGCCCCTCGCCCAGAGTGGCCGCTCTTCGAAGGCAGGTGGCCTAACTGTCCTCTTCCGGCAGATATTCCAGAATGTCGCCGGGCTGGCACTCCAGAAACTGGCAGATCGCATCCAGCGTTGCAAAGCGCACGCCCTTGACCTTGCCGGATTTGAGCAGGGACAGATTGGCCTCGGTGATGCCAACCGCGGCGGCCAGTTCCCGGGATTTCACTTTGCGACGGACCAGCATCATATCAAGGTTCACACGGATCGGCATGCCTATCCCCTTATAGGAACTGGTTATTTTCGTCTTCAATCTCTGCGGCGCGTGTCAAGGTCTCTGACAAGGCAACCATCACCGCGGCAAGAACCAGAAACACTGTTTCGATCTCAAACGGGGACCATTCAATGTCCATAAGATCAGGTGCGACACGTCCCATCGACAGGGTCAGCGGCACCAGGTTCATAAAGGCATAGAGCCCCACCCACATCAGGGTCAGACCAACACCGCAAAGACGCAGCCGGTGCGCCAAGGCGCGAAACAGATGCGTACGCCCCAGTTTCAGCAACAGATGTGATTGCCAAAAGGTCATCAGCAGTCCGCCAACCACAACGACAGCAAAAAACAATCCAAGAGCGATGCCAATCGACGACGGGGCAAAATCCTGCGGCGGGAAATCTGCCAGCTCCCAGATCTCGTCATAGTTTCCGATCATCACCAGGCTACAGATCAGCACCATATAGGCCACCATCAGAGCGCTGGTCACCCCCATCAGTATTCGTGCGACCAAGGCCATCGGCTTTCCCTTCCTATCTCCGTCCTGTCTTGCGGTCATCGCAGCCGACACCGTCGATGGCAAGAGTTTTTTGTTTAACTAGTACTTTTTATTGTTTTACAGAAATTTATTGTTGCAGATTAAAAATTCCCTCCTATGTTCCAGGCCGATCGCAACAGCAGGCAACCTGCTGCTGAATTTCAAACAAGGACTCTGGTAATGACCGACAAATTTGTAACCCCAAAACTGATCCTGACCGCCGCCGTCACGGCGCTGGGCCTAGGCGTGAGCGCCTGCGGCCTGTCGCCGGCCGCGCAACCGCTGCGCACCAGTGGCCCGATCTCAGCCAGCTACAACAGTGATCTGGTGGATTGCCGCCAAATCGCGATGCGATACGACAATGAGCTGACATCAGAAGGGGCCATGATCGGCGCTTTGATTGGTGCCGCAACCGGCGCCGGGGAATCCCACGAGGATGCCATTGCCGGAGCCGCCATTGGCGGGCTGATCGGCGCCGCAGAAGGCACAATGGACAAGGAAGAAAAGCAACGCGAGATGATCATTCGCTGCATGCAGAACCGGGACCATCCCGTAATCGGCTAACCCCGCCCCGCGTCTGAATGAGTAAGTTCCCGCCGATCCAGGCGGGGCTTTCTTTCCTTTCCCAAAGGAATGCCTAGGATGCCCCGATGCCCCGACACTATAATTCAACTGGTGGATTTCTCTGCATGATGACATTCAGAAACAGCGGCAAGACTATGGTTCTTTTGCTGAGCTTGGCCGTGCCGCTGGCATCCACAGCCTGCAGCCCGGTCAAACCAGGTGGGGCACAAACCCAAATCACCCCGCCGCTTTACCCCAATGAAACACCGCAACTGCGGCAAAGCATCAACCATTGGGCAGACCACTATGAGGTTCCGCGCGCCCTGGTACATCGCCTGGCAATCCGCGAAAGCACCCATCGCCCCAAGGCCATCAACCGCCCCTACTATGGCCTGTTGCAGATCCTGCCGGCCACCGCACGTTCCATGGGGTTTTCCGGCGCGCCGAAGGACTTGCTGGATGCGGATACAAACCTTGAGTATTCGGTGAAATACCTGCGCGGCGCCTGGCTCTTGTCGGATGGCAGTTTTGATACTGCGGTCAAACACTATTCGCGCGGCTACTACTACGAGGCGAAACGGCGCGGCATGTTGAAAGAGACCGGATTGGTGAAATAACCCGCCTCCCAGTTCAACAAGCTGTGGTCGGTGCTGTGGCTCAAATTCGCCGGGACTCCTGTCATTTTGCTGTTATCGTTACCGGATAGCTACGCTGCAAACTGACACTGGGAGTTTCTTCATGCCGATCTCACTTGACCGCCGGTCTTTTCTCGCTGGCAGCGCCGGCTTCATCGCGCTGCACCCGTTTTCTCTGCAGGCCGCCTCGAACCAGGTGCATCTGCGATTGATGGAAACCACCGACCTGCATGTGCATGTCTTTCCGTATGATTATTACGCCGACAAACCCCGCGATACGGTAGGTCTGGCCCGCACCGCCTCGATCGTCAATGACATCCGGGCAGAGGCCACCAATGCGCTGTTGCTGGACAATGGCGATTTCTTGCAGGGCAACCCGATGGGGGACTACATCGCCTATGAACGCGGAATGCGCGAAGGCGATCTGCATCCAGTGATTGCCGCGATGAATACCGTGGGCTTTGACGCCTCGACACTAGGCAATCACGAGTTCAACTATGGCCTTGATTTCCTAATGAAATCCCTTGCCGGAGCGCAGTTCCCGGTGGTCTGCGCCAATATTGCCAAAGAAACCGGGGCTGGCCCGCGTGACGATAAAACCCTACTGCCCCCCTATGTGCTGATGGACCGCGAACTGACCGATGGCGCGGGCGCTAAACATGCGATCAAAATTGGCCTCATTGGCTTTGTGCCGCCGCAGGTGATGAACTGGGATCGCCGCCATCTGGAAGGCAATGTCCAGGCCCGTGATATCCTGCAGGCCGCCCGTGCCTATGTGCCGGAAATGAAGGAGAAAGGCGCCGATATCATCATTGCGCTGTCCCACTCTGGCATTGGCGCGGGGCAGGAACGTGACGGCATGGAGAATGCCTCATTGGTGCTGGCTGGTGTGGACGGCATTGACGCCATCATGACCGGCCATAGCCATCTGGTGTTTCCCTCCTCCAAATATGACGGGCTGGATGGTATCGACGTGGCCAAAGGCACCCTGCAGGGCAAACCCGCCACCATGGGCGGCTATTGGGGCAGCCACCTGGGGCTGATTGATTTGATGCTGGAACGCGACGCAGGTGGCTGGCGCGTCGTCGGCCATGCCGCTGAGGCCCGCCCTATTTCCAAACGGAATGAGGATCGCTCGATCACCGCGCTGGCGGAAAGCGACGCACAGGTGCTGGCCTCTGTCGCCCAGCAGCACGAGGAAACCCTGGCCTATGTGCGCCGCGCGGTGGGGAAAACCGATGCGCCGCTGCATAGCTATTTTGCCCTGGTTGCTGATGACCCTTCGGTGCAGATCGTGTCGATTGCACAAAGCTGGTACATCGCCCAGATGCTAAGGGGCACCAAATACGAAGGCCTGCCAATTCTATCAGCCGCAGCCCCGTTCAAGGCCGGTGGCCGTGGCGGGCCTGAGTATTTCACCGATGTGCCAAAAGGCGATGTGGCGATCAAGAATGTCTCGGACCTATATCTTTACCCCAACACCGCCCGCGCGGTTCTGGTGACCGGCGCCCAGGTCAAGGACTGGCTGGAGCGTTCGGCCGGCATGTTCAATCAGGTAGAGCCGGGCAAGGCAGACCAGATCCTGCTCAACCCTGACTTCCCAAGCTACAATTTTGATGTGATGGACGGGGTGCGCTACCAGATCGACCTGAGCCAGCCGTCAAAATTCAGCAGCAAGGGCGTTCTGCAGAACCCGGAAGCCAATCGTATCGTCAACCTGACCTTCAACGGCGCGCCAATCGATCCAGCGGCCAAGTTCATCATTGCCACCAACAACTACCGTGCCGGCGGCGGCGGCGATTTCCCCGGCGCTATGGGGGACACCATCGTCTTTGAAGGGCCTGACACCAACCGCGATGTGATTGTGCGCTACATTGTGGAGAAGGGCACCATTAGCCCCCGCGCCGATGCCAACTGGAGCTTTGCGCCCCTGCCCGGCACCAGTGTTCTGTTCGATACCGGCCCCAAAGCAAGCGACTATGCCAAGGATGTTCAGGGTGTCACGCTGTCAGCCGCAGGCGACGGTCCCGATGGTTTTGCCCGCTTCCGCATTGACCTCTAGTAGGGTCGACCGTCCGGGCGGCTGACCCCGCCAGTAAACAAAATAGAAAAGGGCCCGCAGATCTGGCGGGCCCTTATTATTTATCAGGTGCAATCCTGGATATCAGCAACCGCCCTACGCCCGGATGCCATCCGTCCCGGTTGCAGCCATCATCGGCGCGACCTCGGCGACACTGTCCCAGCTCTCTGTCGGCTCAACATCCCGCAGCGCAGTTGCCACTGCACCCGCAGGGCTGGCGTCCGCACCCAAGGAGCGGGGTTGATGCGAGATCTGAAAATTCCCCATCAAATCAGCGAGTTTTCCCGCATCGGTTTTGAGCAGAATACTGGCCGCTGTGGCCTCTTCCACCATCGCGGCATTTTGCTGCGTCACCTGATCAAGCTGAATCATGCCAGTATTGATCTCGTTAAGCCCTGTGGACTGTTCGACGGCACCTTCGGCAATATCGGAAAGCTGTGTCGAGATCCGGCTCACCTGTTCAACGATGGTTTGCAGCGCGTCGCCCGCCTGCCCCACCAGATCCACGCCCTCACCGACCTGTTTGCCGCTGTCTTCTATAAGCGTTTTGATTTCCATCGCTGCAGCCGAAGACCGCTGAGCCAAGGCACGTACTTCGCTCGCCACCACGGCAAACCCACGCCCCGCCTCACCAGCACGTGCGGCTTCCACCCCGGCATTCAGCGCCAGCAGATTGGTCTGAAAGGCGATGTCATCAATCACAGAAATAATCTGCGCAATGCTTTGAGAGGAGCTTTCGATTTTGGTCATCGCCGCGACCGCTTTTTGAACCACAACATCGCTGCTTTCAGCCTCGACGCGGGCCGCCTCCATGGTCTGTTCGACCGCTTTTGCCCCTTCGGCGGCGGATTTCACCGACTGTGTCAGCTCATCCAAGGCAGCCGCGGTTTCTTCCAGGGTTGCCGCCTGACTCTCGGTGCGATGGGACAGGTCCGTCGAGGCCTGGCTGATCTCAACGGCGCCATTACCGATACTGCTGGAGGTGGCCATAACGTCTCCAACGATGCTCTTTAGGGTAATGACAGTCTGATTGAAATCACCGCGCAGCTTTTCATATCCCTCTGGGAACTGCTCCTCAATCTGTACCATAAGATTGCCATCCGACAGCTGCGACAACACCCGGCTCAGGTGCTCTACCATCTGGTTCAGCTCTGCATCACGGCCTTCGGCCTTTTTCTTCTCCAGAGCCTGCATTTCGACCAGCGCATCGCGGAAAACATCCAGCGCCCGGGCCATCTGGCCAATCTCGTCACCGCGATCCTGCCCCTGGATCTCGACCGTGTTGTTCCCATCGGCCAGACCTTTCATCGACACCGTAATGCGATTGACCGCGCGGGCCAGGCTGCCGCCCACGATCAAGGCAAAGGCACCGCCCAGCAGAATGGCCACAAAAATCGCTGCAGGAATCATGGTTTGGGTCAGCGCTGAAATTTCAGCATTTTCAGCCTGTCGCGCCCGCATCGTGGTAAGTACCTCTGCTTCGAAAGAAGCCATGATTTCGGAAAACTCTGCAAAATAGGCAGCACCGCGCCCCTCGGCTACAAAATCAGCCATATCATCCATGGTCTTGGCATCGCCAATTTCACGGCGCAGCGCCAGCAGGGGCTCAACCGCCTGTTGACGCCAATCCGCTATGATCTTTGCCAATTTGGTGATGCGGATCTCCTGCATCAGGCTCTCACTGGATTTCTCAGTCAGGCTGGCGACCAAGCGATCAAAAGTCTCGATGCCGATGTTATACGGCTCCAGAGAAGCCTTTTCTCCGGTCAACAGATAGCCGCGCATGCTGGATTCCATATCCACAGCAACCGCCAAGAGATCCTTGGCCTCACTGATGATTGAATGGGCCTGTTCAACGGCAATCAGCGAACTGTTCATGAAATCTGGGCTGGCAATGCCAGTTTTAACCATGGTCATAAAAACCTGACGGCGATCAGCCAGACGAACCTCTTCCTCTTCGATGAATTGTTCGATTTCAGAGCGAAACGCCTCGAAGAACACTGTCCCCTTGGCCGTCTTAACCTCTGAGGCCATGTCATTCATGGTCATGGCATCGCCAATGTCACGTCGCAGGTTGATGGCCTGTTCAGCAACATCGGACTGCCAGGCGCGCAGTGTGTTTTCAGCCTCGCTTAAACGCTCTGCCATCGCGGGATCGTCACGGACGGATACAGACAGTTCCTCAAGGGCGGCAAAGGTCTCGGCCGAACCTTTTTCATAGGGTTCCAGATAGCGTTCTTGACCCGCCAACTCATAACCGCGCAGGCCTGCCTCCATCTCAAACGCCGCTGCGTTGAGGGTCGCAACCTGGTCCATAATTTGCTGCGAATGATCGACCTTATGAGAGGTCTCTTCCATGCGTTGCAGATCATAAACCGCCAATGCGCCTACTGCAGCAATGAGAGCCAAAGGAAACAATGCCACAGACATGACCTTTGTTTTGGTCTTCGCATTGGCAGGAGAAAATCTCCGCAATCTCTTCGCAGAACTAGCAACCATCGTTTCATCCCGTGTGAATCAATATGGGATTCACGATCGGATAAAAGAATTACGATAGTCTTATTTACCGCAAGGGTTGTGAAGATATTTTTCTATTACGAAATTAGCATGAGCCCAAAATCCGAAACATCAAACAGTTCCATTATTTTAAAACAAAAAAGGGCCGCCCAAAAGGCGACCCCGTAATACTCAAAAGGATTGAGTTTATTCTTCTTCCAGCGCCTCGACAGCTTTTTGAAGTTCCTCTTTGGAGACTTCTTTTTCAGCAACGGTGGCCTGATCAAACAGGTGGTCGATGACTTTGTCTTCAAACAAAGGCGCGCGCAGCTGCTGCTGCATCTGAGCGTTCTGCTGGATGAATTCAAAGAACTGACGTTCCTGACCAGGGTACTGACGGGCCTGTGCCATGATGGCCTGGGTCATTTCCGCATCGGTCACTTCGACC
The DNA here is from genome assembly GCA_905479575.1 of uncultured Pseudophaeobacter sp. Classification (GTDB taxonomy): domain Bacteria; phylum Pseudomonadota; class Alphaproteobacteria; order Rhodobacterales; family Rhodobacteraceae; genus Pseudophaeobacter. Next base: position 22,289 of record CAJQNB010000029.1, on the reverse strand, counting down.
TCGGCTTTTTGGCCCAGCTCTGCCAGCAGCAGGCCGAGACGAACGCGACGCTCAGCCAGGGTGGTGTGCTCTTCGGTGGTTTCGATTTCGCCGTGATCGTGGCCCTCGACCTCTGGGTGATCCTCGTGCCACAGCTGATGCGAGATCTGCTTGGCTTCGGCTTCGACCAGCGACGGAGGCAGATCAAAGGTGACCAGCTCGTCCAGTTTGTCCAGGGTGGCGCGTTTCATCACAGCACGGGCTGCACCGGCATATTCAGATTCGAGACGCTCGCGGATCTGACCCTTCAGAGCCTCCAGATCTTCGGCGCCGAATTTCTTGGCCATCTCGTCGTTGATCTCGGCCGCTTTAGGCGCCTTGACCTCTTTGATGGTGCAAGAGAACACGGCTTCTTTGCCCGCCAGGTGCTCGGCCTGATACTCTTCGGGGAAGGTCACGGAGACGTCTTTTTCGTCGCCAGCCTTGACGCCAACCAGCTGCTCTTCAAAGCCAGGGATGAAGGAATTGGAGCCCAGAACCAGTGGGTAATCGTCAGCCGCACCGCCTTCAAAGGCTTCGCCGTCAACCTTGCCCAGGAAGTCGATGACAACCTGGTCGCCGTCCTCAGAAGCCGCTGCTTCATCGCGGGCTTCGAATTCCTGGGCGTTTTCAGCCAGGTTTTCCAGCGCTTCGGTGACAGCTTCGTCTTCGGCTTTCACAACCAGCTTTTCAAGGGTCACACCAGACAGGTCGACCTCAGGAATTTCTGGCAGCGCTTCATAGGACATATCAACGGCAACGTCGTCGCCTTCTTTCCAATCTTCATTGGTCATCTTGACGTCGGGCTGCATCGCGGGACGGTCACCGGTTTTTTCGAAGTGCTCGTTCATGGCACCATCGATGGTTTCCTGCATGGCTTCGCCGATCATGCGCTGGCCAAACTGCTTTTTCAGCAGCGCCATAGGCACCTTGCCTTTGCGGAAACCTTTCATTTCGATTTCCGGCTGGGCTTCGACCAGCTTTTCATTGACCTTGGCGTCCAGCTCGGCCGCCGTAACCGTGATGGCGTAGCCGCGTTTCAGACCTTCGTTCAGCGTCTCGGTGACCTGCATGTTATACCCCATAGAGATTCGGAGCGCGTGCGCAGGCACCGCCCCCAGACAATTTGTGGCCTTCTATTGTTACTGGCGGCGCGGTGCAAGAGCCATTGCCGGTTTCCCCCTCTCAAAGGCGCAATTCGTTAGGAATTTTTTTATCTTCCCACAAAAAAACACGCCCCCAGCAAGGGGACGTGCGTGTTGTTTTGAAAACCGAGCTGAAGACCCGAGGGGAAAATCTGTCTTCAGAACTTCCAGCGAGCGCCGGCCAGGATCACATTTGCATCCTGATAGGCGGTGGCTGAAGTATCCGCGTAGGAGTAATCGCGGTAGGCAATGTAGGTTTCCACGTTGAAACGGTCGATTTTTTGAACCGCAGCAATCCCCCAGGATTCAGAAGAATCGCCTGCTGTTACCTGATCGGAGCCATCATAGTAATCCACCGAGAAGGAGGTTTTGCCTGCTGCGATCAGATCAGCGGAATAGCCCAGCTTGGCATAGGTGTAGGTGCCAGCGATATCGCGTTCACCCGCAGCCAACGCCAGGGAGATACCTGTGTCTTTGTGCAAAAGCGCAACAGAGCCAGAGATGTCACGGCTGTCCTGCTTGCCGGTTTCCTCGGTCCAGGCCGCAGCAAGCCCTGCGTCCAGAGCAAAGGCGCCCAGCTCATCATTGCTGTAGCGAACCGCAACGTCGTAGGTTTCGCGGTCGTTGTTGGTTTTCAAAATATCGGTCCCGTAGGAAGCCGAGAAGGTGAAACCGCCATAGTTGGTGCTGTCATAGCGCACACGACCCAGACGCGGACCGTCGTATGTCGCAGTAACATCGCCCACGGACACGCCGGTCAGGTTACCGGCACCATCGCGGAACAGGTAACCACCGCCGATGTCAGCGATCGACGCGTTGGCGCCAAGACCGGTTCCAGAGTAGTCTGCGCCGGTGATGCCGTCAGAGGCCATCGAACCCTGACCAGCCGAGAAGGTACCGTATTTTGCGGTTTCAAACTGCAGATCAACGTGACGCAGGTTGGTGCGGCTCCAGCTGGTAACATCCCCTTTGGAGGTCTGGTCAGTGCCATCGGAGGCGCGGAAACCAAAGGCCGTTTCGAAACGGAACTTCAGGGTGTTCTCGCCAAAGGCTTGTTCAACCCAGAAACCGATCCGCGAGTTCGACGAGGAGTTGTCAGACAGGCGGTTGTACTCTTCGACGCCATCGTCGAAAGACTGGAAGGATGGGTTAAACTGACCATACTAGCGGAAGCTGCCGCCGTTGTCATTGGTGTAGGTGGGGCCCGCAAATGCCGGGGCTGCGAGCAAAGCTGCGGCGACAGCCGCGCTGCTGCGCAATACGAATTTGGTGCTCATGGATCTAGAGTCTCCTGGTTGAACGTATGTGGCCCGTACTCCCCCCATCCCAGGGATCCGTTCCTCGCCTGACATATAACAATCAGTTTTTTTGGCGCGCAGTCTTGAAATTAATTGCGCTTTGCCAGGGAGCAGAAATTGGCAATATTTTGCTTTCCTGCCAATGTATTCGGTCACTTTTTTCAAATACCAAACACAGTTAAGTGAACTACGTCACTTAGCGCCTGCACTCAAATCAAAGCAGCATTGCACCCAGCGAGACGCACTATGAATTGATCAGTTTTTTTCGCCGATCACGGAATCGTTTTGTTTTCCCACAACGGTAAGTGCCCCGTTTCTTTGGCCCTGCGCTGCGCTTTATTTCAGCCGGTTCAGGCAAAAAAACATCAACCGTCCTTTGGATCCGGTTTCGACAGGATCTCTGCCACCGCCACCAGCCTGGCATTTGCACAGGCCCGCCCCTGGGCTTCGGCAATGATCGCTTTGGCAAGGCCGCCTTCGGTGCGTGGCAGCGGGCCTTGATATCCGGCGCAGGGGCGCAACAGGTCGGGCGGTACCGGATGCGGGGCGAGAATGACCCTAGGGGCGGGTTTGGTACAGGCGCTCAGCAGTATAGCCAAGCAGAGGTGACAAAGGCGCATCCTGGCCCTCCATCCGTTGCAGATCATTGGCAATTCCAGACCAGCGCCGCGCCGCGTCTTCGGCACGGGCCAAATGGGCGCGGTGAATGCGCGCCGCCTCTTGTGCGCGGTCCAGCTCAATCAGGGCCGTGGACAACTGTCTTTGCAGCTGTCCCAGTTCAGCACTCAGCCGGGTTCGTTCCTGCATTAGCCGCCCGCCCCACAGGACCAGTACCGCGCCCCCCAGTGCCACCGCCAGAACAGGCAGATTGCGCAGCAGCCAGACCAGGGTCATCTGGCGTCTTTCAGAGCTGCATGGCACATTTCCATTTCCGAAAACCGGCGCCGGGTCAGGCCACGCCAGACCTTGCCGCCTGCCCGGTTCCAGCGCGGCAACTCATTGCAGGCCCCCTCCAGGTCCCCTGCATTTGCAAGCCGGAGCAAGGTTGATTGGCAAGCCGCCCTGGCCCCCACATTGTAGGTCCAGGACACCAGGGCAATCTTCATACCCAGCGGCACTGTCACCTTAAGACATTGATCAAGCGCGGCCTCATAGGCCAGAATTTCAGCCGCCAGCAACTGGTCGCATTCCGCCTTGCTATAGCGATCGCCTGGCGCTACCTCCTGGGTTTTGCCGTAACAGACGGTCCAGACACCAACCACATCGCGGTAGGCCTCCTGGCGCAGCCCTTCCCAACCGCCAATAAAGGCAAGGGCAGTGGAGAGCGCAATACCGCTGCCCGCGATGATCCCCAAACTGCGGTTCCGCATCGCCCCCGCCTGACTGCGGCGAAACTCTCCCAGATCCGCAAGCCCCGCCTGAAGCACAATCCGCGCCGGAATCGCCAAGGTTTGAAACACCGCCGAGGCCACCGCAAAGTAGACCGGCGACCAACGGGTCATGTCCGGGCTGAGTGTGGCAAAGAAAAACCCAATGAGCGCCACCAGACCAGCCAGAATAAACCAGACGCTCGCAGCTCTGGTGAGCACAGCTCGCCAATTGAAAATGAGCTTCATCCGTTTCCTCCAAGAAAAATCTAGGTCAGTGACAGGACACTTTAGGGAGCGGGGTTTGAGAGGAGGTAAGCCCTGCGTACGCTGCAAGACAAGCCAAGACCGGGCCCAAACGGGGCCATGACGGGGCGCATAAGCCGCAAGACCAACAGGCACCCAAGGCAAGAGGCCCGGCCCCAATTCCTGCCGCACGCCCCCAGGCCCAAGTCCAAGCAACCCGTGCAGAACAAATCCAGCTCTGGAAAGGGTGCTCAAAAAATCGGCAAACAGATTTTTGTTTCGGTATCCCCAGTGGGTCATTTCAGGCTATGGTGCGTAAAGACAACATAAAAGCAGCTCCCCATGACAGACGACATGAGCACTGAAATCCCTGTCACCTATCGCCAAGGCGTTCGCAAAACACTACGGGCGGTTATTGACCTACTGGCGATCATTGCCGGCCTGGTGGCGGTGGTGAACCTCTTTCGCCTAGGCCAATTTAGCCCCGCCTTTATTGTTACCACCCTACTTCTTGTCTCTCTCAGTATTCTTCCGGCTATTTTCCTGCGTAAGAGCAAATACCTGGCTCTGAGTGGGGGCCTGACCGTTGCAGGGCTTGTCCTCACCAACTTTTTCAGCATGACACACCTTGGGTTGGGTGCGGCAGCCATCTTGGCCTTCCCCTTTTACATGGCTCTCTGTGCGGCCATGTTCAGCCGAAAATTGTCACTCTTGCTCCTAGGGGCCCTCGGCTGCGCAATTGCGCTTATTGCCTATCTGTTTGTCACAGGGGTCCTGGTCTCCCCCGATCCCAAGGTCGCGGAATGGAATCGGGGGGCAGGAAACTGGGTGGTCCTGCTCGTCGCGCTCATGGCCACCAACCTGTTGATCATTACGCTGGTGTCCAATCTCAGTCGCTACTGGAAAGAGACCCAAAATGAGGCGACCGATAAGTCGCAGCAGTTTGAAACCTTGGTCGACTATGCCCCGGACGCCATTGTGATTTATGACATCGAGAAAAACCATTTCATCTTGGCCAATGCCCGGGCGGCAGAGTTCTTTGGTTACGACAGAGACAAATTGGTGCGCGGACTTACCCTGGTGGAACTTAGTCCAGAAAAGCAACCTTCAGGCGAGAAAAGCGCGACACAAGCCCAGCAACACCTACAGGCTGCCCTTAACGGCGAGAGCCCCATTTTCCATTGGCGTCACCTCAAGGCTTCCGGGGAGGAAATCGACTGTGAAATTTCTCTTACCCGCATGCCGCCCTTTCGGCAAAAACTCATCCGGGCCAATATCGCCGATATTTCCAAACGGCTGGCGGATCAAAAGCAACGTGAAGATTTGCAATCACAGCTGGCCGCCTCGCAACGGCTTGAAACCATTGGCCAACTGACAGGAGGGGTGGCGCATGATTTCAACAATCTTCTCGCCGTCATCCTGGGCAACCTTGAGTTGCTGCAAGAGGAACCAGACCCCCAAAAGCAGGCAGATTACATAGCCTCCTGTATCGGTGCCACCATGCGCGGTGCAGACCTGACAAGAAGCATGTTGAGCTACGCCCGGCGCACGCCCCTACAGCCGGAGGTGTTGGACCTCAACAAGCTGGTACTGGAAACAAAAAACTGGGCCGGGCGCACCCTGCCCTCGCATATTGAGGTTGAAACCTCACTTTTGGCACGGCTTTGGAATGTCGAAGTGGACCCCGGCCTTGCCGAAAGCGCCCTGCTGAACCTGATCCTGAACGCCCGCGATGCAATGACGAACAGTGGCAAACTGACCATCGAGACCTCAAATGTCAGGATTGACCACACCTATCAGGACAGTCGCAACGAAGTCCTGAAGCCAGGGCGCTATGTGATGATTGCCGTATCCGACACCGGAGACGGCATAGACGCCGAGATCCTGGACAATATCTTTGACCCGTTTTTCACCACAAAATCTTCCGGCGAGGGCTCAGGCCTGGGGCTTTCCATGGTTCTCGGCTTTATGCGCCAATCAGAAGGCACCGCCCAAGTCTATTCAGAGCCTGGCGTTGGCACCACTTTCAAGCTCTATTTCCCTGCCATGGCCCCCGACCCGCGCAAAGCCCCAGCCCATAGCGCAACTGCCGAGGCCGCGACACTCCAGGGCAAACGCATTTTGCTCGCCGAGGATGAGGAAGAAGTGCTGCAGGTTCTGAAATCCATTCTGGAAAAGGCCGGGTATTCTGTGACCACCGCCGCCAGCGGGGATGAGGCCAAAGAGATCTTTGAAGTCGATCAGGAATTTGATCTGTTGCTCACGGATATTGTCATGCCGGGTCAGCTGAAAGGAACCGCCCTGGCGACTGCGCTGCGTACCATCAATCCCGACCTCCCGGTTGTTTTTATGTCTGGCTACGCGGCCGAGGCCACTGTGCATGGAAACGGCCTGCGCCCAGAAGACATCCGGCTGATGAAACCCATCATGCGCAGTGACTTACTGGCAGCAATTTCAAAAGCCCTTGGGACAGTTCAGCCAGAACCGTAAAATTGCTGCAAAATTCTGGGGCGCGTCTCTAGGCCCCTGAACAATCCGCCAAGGCATCCTGCAACACCGCAAGCACCGCCGGTTCGGGCACTTCGGCGGTCACAAAAGCATCGCCAATGCTGCGCGCCAGAATAAAGCGCAGCTGACCATCCACCACCTTTTTGTCCTGCCCCATCAGATCCAGCAGTGTCTGCGCATCCGGCAGAGTACCTGCAATATCCGACAGATCCGTTTTCATCCCCATGGCTTTCAGATGCGCGCGCACCCGGCTTGGGTCTTCCTGGCTACACAGGCCCAACCGGGCAGAGAGCTCAAACGCCAGCGCGCAGCCAATGGCAACACCTTCCCCATGCAGCAGCCGGTCAGAATAGCCGGTGGCCGCTTCCAGCGCGTGGCCAAAGGTGTGGCCCAGGTTCAACAGAGCGCGATCGCCCTGTTCGGTTTCGTCACGCACCACGATATCGGCCTTCATCTGCACCGAACGGGCGACAGCCTCTACCCGAGCAGCCATATCGCCGGAGGCCAGTTTGGGCCCCATGTCTTCGAGCCAGGCAAAGAACTCGGCATCGCCCAACATGCCGTATTTGACCACTTCACCGTAACCCGCAAGGAAATCCCGCGGCGTAAGGCTGCCCAGAACCTCGGTATCTGCCAGCACCAGAGTGGGCTGGTGAAAGGCGCCAATCAGGTTTTTGCCCTGCGGTGCATTGATACCGGTTTTGCCCCCAACAGAGCTGTCAACCTGCGCCAAAAGCGAGGTGGGAATTTGTACAAACCGCACGCCCCGGCGCAGCACCGATGCCGCAAACCCGGCCAGATCGCCAATCACACCGCCGCCAAAAGCCACCACAACATCGTTGCGCTCCACCTTTTGCTCCAGCAGCCATTCCACTGCGCGGGTGAACTGCGGCCAGCCCTTGGTGCTTTCCCCCGCAGGCAAAGCCAACGATACCATGTCGATCCCGGCGCTGCGCAGCCCCTGCCGCAGGGTTTCAAGGTGCAGATCCGCAACTGTCTCATCTGTCAGAACCGCAACGCGGGGCCGTGTAAGGAAGGGCGCGATCCGCGTTCCAACAGTCTGCAACAATCCAGGCCCAATCACCACATCATAGGATCGCCCCTCCAGGGGGACATGCACGATCTGTTCCATCCTCAGCTCTCCAATACATCGGGGCGAGACCGCAAGGCCTCCAACACCCGGTCCACCATTTCTTCAATTGAGGCCTTGCCGTCCGAGACCACCGCCAAATCCGCCTTGGCATAGAGCGGCACTCTGGCCTCATAAAGCTGCGCCAGGGTGGCGCGGGGATCTGCGGTTTGCAGCAAGGGGCGAGTGTCGCGGTATCGCACCCGATTCCACAACACATCCAGATCCGCCTGCAACCAGATCGACGCCCCATTGCGGGTAATGGTCTCGCGATTCTCCGCTGCCAGAAAAGCGCCGCCCCCGGTGGACAGCACGCCACATTCCTCAGTCAGCAGCCGCGCAATCACCTGACGCTCTTTCAATCGAAAGAAGGCCTCTCCATCGCGGGCAAAAATCTCAGGTATTGTCCTATTGGCGGCCGCTTCGATCTCGTGGTCACTATCTAAAAACGGCACCTGCAGTCGCGCCGCCAAAGCGCGCCCCACGGCCGTCTTGCCAGCCCCCATCATGCCCACCATAACAACGGTCTTTTTCAGTCGCCCAGGCTTAGAAGCTGCGACATCCACTTCGGCTATTTGCTCTTTTTCGCTCATTCTTCCGTGAATGACGTGATATTGCAAAAAAGGCCATATATAACTTGAGCAAAATACAAAGAAGCAGGCAACAGGTGCGCAATGGTGCGATTGATCAAATATCTAGTAATCTTCGGTGTTCTGGCAGTGCTGGGACTGGTGGCCTATGCCTATATCGGCCCCTGGTTCGGAGCAGATTTTAGCGTTCCGGTGCAGGAGATTCGCAAACCGGTGTTGCTAGATGCAGAATAGGCAGCGCCATAAAATCAGACAAAAGGCGGCCCTTTCGGCATTCCTTATCAGCACCTTTTGTGGCGGCCCTGCACTGACGCAGGCCCCACTGACGGTGATTGATTGGCTCGGCCAGCCCGACAGCGCGGCGCCGCTTCCAAGCACGGTCTTGCTGGAGCCTCCGGTCACCGGCAGTGCGGCCCGGCCCGCGATCACCGTAACGCCGCTTCAGGCGCTGTTGCCCTCTATTGGACTGGTGGCGCCCTCTGCCACTGGCCTGCCGATTGATCTGTGGCACGGCAGTGATCCCAGCGATATTGCTGCGCTCATCCGCACCGTTTCCGTGCAGGGCAACCCGGCGATGCAGTCGCTATTGTTTACCCTGCTGCTTTCTGAAAGCCGCCCGCTAAAGCCTCAGGGCGATGTCATATTGCTGGCGCGCCTGGATCGGCTGATCTCGCTGGGCGCCTCTGATCCGGCGCAGGCACTGGTGGAACAGGCAGGCCCGTCCGCCACGACAGCGCGGTTTCGGCGTTGGTTCTTCACCACCCTTCTCAGCGGCGACGAGGACCGGGCCTGCGCCGCTTTGGTTGCAGCCCCGTTTCTGGCGCCGGATTACCGAACCAGCATTTTTTGCGCGGCCCGTCGCAGCGATTGGCCAACCGCAGCTTTGATGTTTGAATCGGCTCACGCGCTTGAGCTGTTGCCAAAGGCGCAGCTGGATCTGCTTGACCGGTTCCTGAACCCGGATGTTTTTGATCTTGCCCCGCCCCTGCCCTTGCCCGACAACCCCGACCCTTTGACCTTCCGGCTCTATGAGGCGATCGGAGAACGGCTCCCGACTGCGCCGCTGCCACGGGCCTTTTCGGCGGCAGATTTGCGGGATGTGGCTGGCTGGAAAGCCCAGTTGGAAGCCGCCGAGCGGCTGACCCGTGCCGGGGCTTTGAACCCCAACCAGCTATTGGGTCTCTACACAGATCGCACCCCGGCAGCCTCTGGTGGGATTTGGGACCGGGTCGCGGCCCTGCAACGCTTTGAGGCGGCGCTCAACAGCGCCAACAGCGCCGAGGTGGCCAATGCGCTGCCTGCCGTCTGGCAGGCCATGCAACAGGCAGGGCTTGAAGTGGGATTTGCCGATCTGTTTTCCACCCAATTGGCGCGTTTCAACCTTAGTGGCGAAGCGGCAAAGCTATCCTGGCGCATTCGCCTACTGGCACCGACCTATGAAATAGCCTCCCATAGCCCGCCCGATGACAGCCTGGAAAACAGCTTTCTCGCAGCGCTGGCACAGGGAACACCGGGGCAGCCCGGATCCGACCTAAGCGCCCCAGCTGATCCAGCGGGGGAGCCATCGCAGAAGCCACAAGCAGAAAGCGCGCAGCCCGCAGCCGCAGCGCGCAGTGGTCATAGCCCGCTGATGCTGTCGATCATGAAAGGTTTTGACGATGACGCAGAGGTCCCCGTCAAAATCCGCAGACTGTTGGACAATGGTCAATTGGGCGAGGCCATTTTGCGCACCATGGATCTCTTTGCACGCGGCGCCCAGGGCAATCTTGGCGATCTCAGCAATTCCCTGGCGGCGCTGCGCGCTGTTGGGCTTGAGGACACCGCAAGGCGGGCAACCCTGCAGCTGATGCTGCTGGAACGCGGTTGAATGGCCGCGCCGCGCGATGATCTGCAGTGGATTTCCACCTTTCTCGAAGCCCAGGCGGCTGAGGCCGGGGCCGCGCGCAACACGCTGCTGGCCTATGGCCGGGATCTGAAGGATGCAGCCGGTTGGCTGGCCCACCGTGACAATAGCTTTGGGCAGGCTGCACGGGATGACATCGAGGCCTATCTTATCGCCTGCGACGCAGAGGGGCTGTCCCGCGCCACCCGTGCGCGGCGGTTGTCGGCCATTCGTCAGCTTTACCATTTTGCCTTTGAGGAAGGCTGGCGTACCGACAACCCCGCCATTCAGATCAAGGGACCGGGCCGCGCCAAAAAGCTGCCCCAAACGCTGGAGGTGATCGAGGTTGACCGCCTGCTGGAGGCCGCCCGCCAGACTGGTCGCAAACCGGCGGACCGGCTGCGCAACACCTGCCTGATGGAGCTGCTCTATGCCACTGGCATGCGGGTAAGCGAGCTGGTGTCGCTGCCTGTGGCCTCGGCCCGTGGGGATCCCAATATGCTGCTGGTGCTGGGCAAGGGTGGCAAAGAGCGCATGGTGCCGCTGTCTCCGCCCGCCCGAGAGGCGTTGCGGGTCTGGCTGCAAGTCCGCGATGAGGGCGAGGAAAAAGCCCAAGCCACGGGAGCGCCGGGATCAAAATTCCTGTTCCCGTCGCGCGGCAAAGAGGGTCATCTGACCCGCCACTGGTTTTATCTGCTGATCAAGGACCTGGCGGTGACCGGTGGCATTGATCCGCAGAAGGTGACGCCCCATACGCTCCGCCATGCCTTTGCCACCCATCTATTGGCCAATGGCGCCGACCTGCGCGCCATTCAGGCGTTGCTGGGCCACGCGGATATCGCCACCACCGAGATCTACACCCATGTGCTGGATGCCCGGCTTAGCGAGTTGGTTCTGCAACACCACCCGCTGTCCCGCCCTGGCGAGGCCAGCCAAAGCCCAACCAGGGGTAAGGCGCACAAAGATGACTAAGACAGCGCCAGTCGCTGCGCAGATCCCAGCCCTCTTGGTTGATTTCTGACCTGCCTTTCCCGGTGCAACGGGACTTGTCTGGCGCGCCATCGCACCCCATAACCTATAGAAACACAAACTGAACTTGGACCCATCATGGACACTGCTCAAACTGTTCTGGACAGCGCCTTCTGGATCTCCGCAGGGGCAATTGCGCTGCTGTTGGTGCTCTCAGCCTTCTTCTCCGGCTCGGAAACCGCGCTGACCGCGGCCTCCCGCGGCAAGCTGCGCACCCAGGCAGACAAAGGATCCCGCGGCGCGCAGCGCGCGCTTGACGTCACCGAAGACAACGAGCGACTGATCGGTTCGGTCTTGCTGGGCAATAACCTGGTGAACATCCTGGCCACCTCATTGGCCACCGCGCTTTTGACCCGCACCTTTGGCGAAAGCGGCGTTGCCTTTGCCACCCTGGTCATGACCCTGCTGGTGCTGATCTTTGCCGAAGTTCTGCCCAAGACCTATGCCATCTCTAATGCGGAAAAAGCCGCCTCTGCCGTGGCGCCGATCATTGGCGTGTTGGTGACCATCCTCGCCCCGATCGTAGCCGCCGTGCGGTTTTTGGTACGCGGGATTTTGCGCCTCTTTGGGGTACAGATCGACCCGGACAGCCAGATCATGGCAATGCGGGAAGAAATCGCCGGCGCCCTGCATCTGGGCCATTCCGAGGGCGTGGTGGAAAAAGAAGACCGCGACCGCATTTTGGGCGCGCTGGATCTGTCAGACCGGTTTGTCGAAGAAATCATGCTGCATCGCTCGCATATCCAGATGATCGATGCAGCAGCAGAACCGGCGGATATTCTGGAGCAATGTCTGACCTCCCCCCATACCCGGCTGCCCGTCTTTAAGGATGAGCCGGAAAACATCATCGGCATTGTCCATGCCAAGGATCTGCTGCGCGAGATGTATGCCCAGATTGGTGGCCCCGAGGGCGATGCCAGTGCGCTGCGCAAATTTGAGATCACCACGGTGGCCAAGCCCCCGTATTTTGTCCCTGAAACCACCACATTGGACGACCAGATGCGGCAGTTCCTGCGGATGCGGAGCCATTTTGCCCTGGTGGTGGATGAATATGGCGCCCTGCAGGGGCTGATCACTCTGGAAGACATCCTGGAGGAAATTGTCGGCGAAATCACCGATGAGTTTGACCCGGCAGAACAGTCCTTGGTAAAAAAGGACAGCGATGGCAACTACACCGTCGAAGGCGCCACCACCATTCGAGACCTGAACAGGGCAATGGATTGGAACCTGCCGGATGAAGAGGCCAATACCATCGCCGGGCTGGTCATCCATGAGGCCCAGATGATCCCGACCACCGGTCAGGTGTTCTCCTTTCACGGCTTCCGCTTTGAGGTCACCGGACGCGAGGGCAACCGGATCACTGCATTTAAGGTGCGTCCTCTGTCATGAACCGGGCCTATGCATGGTTTGATCAGATTTTTCTGGACCTGCTGCGTCAGCTCCGCTGGAGCTTCCTGCCGCCGCTGCTGATCTACTTTGCCTATGGTGTTCAGGGCATTACCTCGGTTGTGGCGACATTTTTTGTCAAGGAATACCTGGATCTGGAGGCCGCCTTTTTGGCCGGTCTTGCCTTTTGGGTGGGCCTGCCCTGGGCGCTGAAGATGCCGCTGGGGCATCTGGTGGATCTGATTTGGCGCTGGAAATACCTGTTGATCCTGCTTGGTGCCACACTGATGGCCACCAGCTATGGTATCATCGCCAGTCTGTTGATCGCGCCTGATGCCATGGGGCAGATCATGCCCGCCAACAGCTGGTACGTGGCGGCGGCGCTGCTCGCCCCCTGTGGGTTTGTGCTGCAGGATGTGGTGGCCGATGCCATGTCGGTGGAGGCAATCCCGCACCGCAAACTCGACGGAAGCGCCTTCTCTGAGGCCGAGAACCGGGTCATGCATACCACCATGCAGACCCTGGGACGGATCACCCTGATTGGTGGTTTCAGCGCTGCGGCGGCGATGAATGTCTGGCTGTTTGACGGCGCCGATGCCCTGAACCAGGCGGAGAAGGGCGCGCTTTATGCCCAGGTCTATTTACTGGCCCTGATGGTGCCGCTGTTGTCGCTGACCGGCATTGCCGTGGCGCTGTTTCAGCGCAGGCATCTGGGCGCCAAGCTGCGCAAACTCGGCCTCGGCGCTGCCGAGATCCAGAACCGCCTGACGCTGCCGCGGGATCCGGTCTCAGTCAACTGGTGGTATTTTATCGGTGGTGGCGCCTTTGTAGCGCTGTCGCTCAGCGTGGGGCTCAGTGATGTCGCGCAGGCGCAGGAGCTGGTCTTTGGCGGCTCGATGCTTATCGTGCTGTTGCTGATGCGCCAGTTGATCAAGGCGCTGACACCGCAACAGGCGCGTGCCTTGATTGGCACCGCCATCATTATCTTCGTCTACCGCGCCACGCCCCTTAATGGCGCGGCAGCCACCTGGTTCGAAATCGACGCGCTTGGCTTTGACCAACAGTTCCTATCGGTTCTGTCGTTGATTTCCTCCCTGCTGACGCTGTTTGGCATGATCCTGCTGCGCCCCTTGATCGCCAATAACACCATCGCCTGGATCATCACCTTTCTGGCCCTGACCGAAGCCCTGCTCAGCCTGCCCAATATCGGGCTGTACTACGGCATCCACAACTGGACGGCTCCGCTCACGGGTGGTTTGGTGGATGCGCGCTTTATCGCCTTGGTGGATACGGCGGCGGAATCCCCGCTTGGGCAAATCGCAATGATCCCGATGTTGGCCTGGATTGCCCGCAACGCCCCCAGCAATCTCAAAGCGACCTTTTTTGCGGTGATGGCCTCCTTCACCAATCTGGCGCTCTCAGCCTCCAGCCTGGGCACCAAATACCTCAACCAGGTGTTTGTGGTCACCCGCGAAGTCAGCTCTGCTGAGGGTCAGATCATCACCCCTGCGGATTACAGTAGCCTTGGCGCACTGCTGATCACCGTGGCGCTATTGAAACTGGCAATCCCATTGCTCGCGATCCTGCTGGTACAGCTCAGCCCGCTGCGTAGCACCGATTAGCCCCCCCATAAAGGCTGCAATATCTGGGAAAAACCACGCTGCCTGTGTCACGTATTGGCTGGCAGCGACGGGTTTTGTCGCTTTTTTACTGGACTACTGTTCACTTCTGTCCAGAATAAGGAAAAGCCTCATTTAGGGAGAAGCCTCATGAAAACCACCACCCGCGTGGCCGTGATCGGCGGCGGTGTCGTCGGCTGTTCGGTCCTCTACCACCTGACCAAACTCGGCTGGTCTGATGTAATGCTGCTGGAGCGGTCCGAGCTCACCTCGGGCTCCACCTGGCATGCTGCAGGCGGTTTTCATACCCTCAACGGCGACACCAACATGGCGGCCCTGCAGGGCTATACGATCAATCTCTACCGCGAGCTGGAAGAAATCACTGGCATGTCCTGTGGGCTGCATCACGTCGGCGGCGTCACCCTGGCGGACAGCCAGGACCGCTTTGACATGATGAAGGCCGAACGGGCCAAACATCGCGTCATGGGGCTGGAGACAGAAATCGTTAGCCCTGAAGAGATCGCCAAGATCGCCCCGGCCACCAATACAGCGGGTCTGGTCGGCGGGCTGTATGATCCGCTGGATGGTCATCTGGATCCCTCCGGCACCACCCATGCCTATGCCAAAGCGGCCCGTATGGGCGGCGCCGACATTGAAACCCATTGCAAGGTGATCGAGACCAACCAGCGCTCCGATGGCAGCTGGGATGTGGTGACGGACAAGGGCACCATCCACGCCGAACATATCGTCAATGCCGGCGGGCTCTGGGCACGGGAAGTTGGCGCCATGGCCGGGATCTACTTCCCGCTGCACCCGATGGAACACCAGTATATCGTCACCGACGAGGTCCCACTGATTGCCGAAATCATCGACGCGGGCGGCGAACACCCCCATGTCATGGATCCCGCTGGCGAAAGCTACCTGCGCCAGGAGGGCCGTGGGTTGTGTATCGGCTTTTATGAACAGCCCTGCAAACCCTGGGCGGTCAATGGCACCCCTTGGGATTTCGGCCATGAGCTGCTGGGCGACGACTTTGACAAGATCGAAGATTCCATTGATTTTGCTTACAAACGCTTTCCCGCGCTGCAAGCCGCCGGGGTGAAATCCGTGATCCACGGCCCCTTCACCTTTGCCCCCGATGGCAACCCGCTGGTGGGGCCTGTACCAGGCGTGCGCAACTACTGGTCCGCCTGCGGTGTCATGGCCGGCTTTAGCCAGGGCGGCGGCGTTGGCTTGATGCTGGCGCAGTGGATGATCGAAGGCGAGCCAGAGCGCGACACCATGGCGCTGGACTGCGCCCGTTTTGGTGACTGGATCACCCCCGGCTATACCCTGCCCAAGGTCATCGAGAACTATCAAAAACGGTTCTCCATCTCTTACCCCAACGAAGAACTGCCCGCCGCACGCCCCTTTCGCACCACGCCAATGTATGATGTCTTTGACACCATGGGCGCGGTCTGGGGCCAGCAATACGGCCTGGAAGTCCCCAACTATTTTGCCACGGCGGATGAGCCCCGCTTTGAAACCCCATCCTTCCGGCGTTCCAACGCCTTTGACGCCACCGCCCGCGAGGTTAAAGCGGTGCGTGGCAGTGTGGGCATCAACGAGGTGCATAACTTTGGCAAGTACCGGATCACCGGAACGGGCGCACGCGCTTGGCTGGATCGCATCATGGCCGGCCGGATCCCCCAGCCAGGCCGGATCAGCCTCTCGCCGATGCTGTCGCCCAAGGGGCGTTTGATTGGCGATTTCACCATCTCCTGTCTCGGCGAAACAGACTATCAGCTCACCGCCTCCTATGGCGCGCAGGCCTATCATATGCGCTGGTTCCTCAAACATCAGGCGCCGGATGTGGCAATCGAAAACATCTCCGACAGTCTGAATGGCTTCCAAATTGCCGGTCCCAAGGCGGCACAGGTGCTGCAGGCCTGCACCCTGCAGGATGTTGCGCAGATGCGCTTCATGGATGTGGCCCACATGACGGTTGGCATGGTAGACTGTCTGGTGCAGCGGGTCAGCTACACCGGCGATCTCGGCTATGAGATCTACTGCGACCTCCCCAGCCAGCGCGCCCTGTGGCAGGCGCTGTGGCAGGCAGGCCAATCCCATGACATGGTGCCCTTTGGCATGCGCGCAATGATGTCCCTGCGGCTGGATAAGTTTTTTGGCTCCTGGATGCGGGAGTATTCCCCCGATTACACCGCAGCAGAAACCGGATTGGACCGCTTTATCTCCTTCAAGAAACCCGGTGACTTCATCGGCCGCGCCGCCGCCGAAGCAGAGCGCACCCAGGGGCCGCAGCGCAAACTCTGCGCCTTTGAGGTGGACGCAACAGATGCAGATATCAACGCCTACGAACCGATTTCGATCAAAGGAGAGGTCGTCGGGTTTTGCACCTCAGGCGGCTATTCCCACCACGGCCAGAAATCCATCGCCCTGGGCTTTGTCCCCACACCAATGGCCCAGCCCGGACTGGAGGTTGAGATCGAAATCCTTGGCAACATGCATCAGGCCCGGCTGATCACCGAACTGCTGTTTGACGCCGATGGCGCCCGCATGCGCGGCTAAGCCCACAGCTCTGCCAAAAACCACCCCGCCAAGGCTGCTATGGCCTTGGCACCTGCCGCCTTCCCCTTCTGCGCCCCCCTTTGTTTCGCGGGCTTATTGCTTTCATCTTTCCCCAAATACCTCCGCCGGAGGCATCCTGCCTCTCGCGCTCTCGACACCTAAGCCTGTTGGGGCGTAGGTTTGCAAAACATAGACTTTCATAAACACAGGATCATAAACACAGGATCATGAGCAAAATTGCCATCCTCCTTCTCGCAGCCGGCGCTTCCGCGCGAATGCAGGGGCGTGATAAGCTGATGGAAGACATTGAGGGAGCGCCGCTGCTGTCACTGATCTGCAGCCGTGCAGCACAAACCGAGCTGCCCTGCTTTGTGACCCTGCCCAGCCCGACGCATCCGCGCAGCTCTGCCACCGGCGGCGCCCAGGTGATCCCGGTCCCAAATGCGGCTGAAGGCATGGCCGCCTCGATCCGCACCGGGATTGCCGCCCTGCCGCCGACCATCGACGCCGTGATGATCCTGCCCTGCGACATGCCAGAACTGCAAACCCAGGATTTGTTAGATCTGGCCGGCCAGTTCCAAGGTCCTGACGGCCCGGTGCTGCGCGCCACCGCCAGTGACGGTACCCCGGGCCACCCGGTGCTGTTTCCCCGGCGCTGTTTTCAGGCGCTCAGTAAGATCAGCGGCGACCAGGGCGCTCGTGCTGTGCTGCAGGGCCAAAAGCTGCAGCTGGTCGCCCTGCCCGGCCAACGCGCAGTCACGGATCTGGACACTCCAGAGGCCTGGGCGCGTTGGCGCGCCGCACGATAGGTTTTGCCACAGCGTCTGGCATCCCCCCAAACAAACCTGGACCTCAACGATGGGCCGTCAAACAAAAACGGGCGGAACCCTGCGGTCCCGCCCGTATTCTTGTCTCGTCCTGCGCGCCGCAGATCACCACCACGGATCACCGCCAGAAATCACCACTGGCACCAAGGCACGTTTAAAATCAATGCACCAGCAGGCGCGCCTCGTGCCGTTTCAGCGAACGCCGGGCTGAGCTATAGGATTCGCGGCCTTCCTCGGACTTCAGCTCAGGGAAGATCTCATAGACTTCGTTGCGCTGCGCATTATCCAGGCCCCGCAGGGTCTGATCGCCAGGCTGGAAGCTTTCGGTCCAGGCACCATCCGACAGCACGACCTCGTGCTGGTCGAACATGAAGTGGATATAGGTGACCGAGCTGGTCTCCACCGCGTCCACCCCAGCCAGGCCGGTCAGATGTTTGGCGGCAACCAGGACTTCGCGATCTTCAAAATACAGCGCCGTTTTGTCGTTGGCCACCAAAACCCGGTGGTTGGGGCTGACCATCATATCGCGCTCGGGCAGACCATTGCCCAGGGCACCTTCGCGGATCAGGATCGGCTGCAGATGCTCTGCGGCTTTCAGCTCTGCTGTGGCAAGGCTGCGCTTACCCAGCCAGCGAATGGACTGGATGCCATTGTCCCGGGTGATGATCCGGTCCCCAACATCCAGGTCTTCGACCCGGCGCTCCCCTTCGGGGGTGGCAATCAGGGTGCCCGGCGTAAAGCAGGGAACAATGACGTTTTCGATCTCATAGAACTCGGCGGTGCCGGTGACCGCGCCACCTGCATCCAGGAAGGTGACAGTGCCGTTTTCCGGGTTGGTGCTGTCATACTCCACCTCAAGCGAGCCGCCTGGGTTCTGCTCTTCGGCAACACCGCGCAGATCAAGCACGTCGACATCGCTGTCATCGGCGTCTTCGCCGCCATAGACCGTGTCATTCTGGCTGATGCCTGAAATGGTATCCGATCCGGTGCCACCACGCGCAAAATCGGTGCCATCGCCAGCGCCCAGGTCAATGCTGTCCAAGCCGGCGCCGCCGTCCAGCTCATCATCGCCCTGACCGCCAAGGATGGTGTCATCCCCTGTGCCGCCAGTCACGGTGTCATCGTCGATGCCGGCGTCGATCATATCGTTGCCAGTGCCACCAGAGATCAGATCATCGTCATCCTGACCATAGATCACATCATCGCCTGCGCCGCCCTCAATGGTATCCATGCCATTGGTGGGATCAGGATCCACAGGACGTCCGTCGGAGCCATCATCGGTGATATTGAGCCCATCCGGGAAAGCCGGGTCCAGGCCACCATAGATGGTGTCAGAGCCGTCCCCCCCCATCAGACTGTCAGAGCCCTCACCGCCGGTGATCAGGTCATCCTCGCTGCCACCATCAATGGTATCATCGTCAATACCGCCATCAATGGTATCCGAGCCCGCACCGCCGGTGATCAGATCGTTATCGTCGCCGGTGAGGATCACATCATTACCAGCGCCACCATCCACGGTGTCGCGGTCATCCAGCGGATCAGCGTCGGCTGGCACCGCAGGGATGTTTGGCGTGGTGCCAGTATAGCCGTCAAAACCCCGGTCAGGCAGCGGCGTTGGGTCGTCCGAGGAGGTATCAATGACGTCATCTCCGTCACCGCCCTCAACGCTGTCAGAGCCATCGCCCCCCTCAATGGTGTCCGCGCCGTCACCGCCGTCGATGATATCGTCGCCATCGCCACCGATCAGCGAGTCATCGCCATCGTTGCCGTAAAGGATATCATCACCTTCGCCACCGTCGATGGTATCATCGCCGGGAATGCTGGTCACCGGCGTCCCCAAGGCATCAAAGAACACATCGCTGACAACAACGCTGCTGTTGATGGTGCCATCCTGAGTATGGGTAATGACAATCGACGACACCGGGCCGGGAATTGTCACCAACATCGAGGTGTCAGGGTTGTCGTCGCTGGTAAAGGTATCGTCTTCGCGCGTCGAAGCCGTATCATAGCCGGCAATCGCATCGGTATCTTCCATCGTCAGCGCCGGGCCACCGGCCAGGTTCACCACAATGGGGTTTCCGGCTGCGTCAAAGGCCGTGATCTGCACCTGGCTGTCTGCATCAATATCGCTGATACGGAAAGACACATCGCCAACCGGATCCGAGAAATCCAGCTGGTAGTCGGCGGTGCTACCATCAGAGCTGACATCCGCGTTCAGCCCGCTTTGCGGGTCAGCGGTGACGCCACCGGTGTTGATGTTACCAACAAACTGCGGCACGTCGGTAAATTCCGTCGCCGTATCACCCGAACTGCTGGAGACCGAGAAGTTAACAGTGACTGAGCCAGTGTCCTGCGAGAAACCGCCGCTCAGATCATCACCGCTGTCAACAGGATCGCCGCCGTCGGGATCCGGCGCAAGGTCCCACTGGAACACTTCCCGGGTACCGCCACCACCGACACCCGGAACATCACTATCCCCAGCCAGCACATCATTGCCAGTGCCACCACTCAGGCTGTCGGCACCGCCGCCGCCATGCACCGTATCGTCGCCTTCACCCGACAGCACGGTGTCGTCACCGGTTCCGGCATTCACCAGGTCGTCATCTGGCCCATCGGCCGGATTGATCGCGTCACCGTTGTCGATCCGATCGCCTTCGGGATCGCCAAGGTAGGAGGTGTCGATCAGGTCATCACCAGCAGTGCCTTCGACAATCCCGTCAAGGCCACCACCGTTGATTTCCACAACATTGTCATCAAGCACAGCAACATAGTCGATGCCGCCGCTAAAGGCGTTGCCACCGTCACCATCCGCGCCAATGACAAAGCTGTCTTCGCCATCTGCCGCCACATCCATGGTCATGCCGACAATATCGTCGCCAGTGGTGTAGCTGGTGCCATGTGTGGTGTTCTCAACAACCAGTGTGACGCCACCTGGGCTCCAGCCATAAGAAACCGTGACAACATCGCCGGTGGCAAAAAAGCCGGGGTCGGTTGCAAATTCCACCAGATTGCCATCATCGGCATGGGTCAGCTGAACGGTACCGTCCTCAGTGGCGCGGATCACAAAATTCTCACCGTCTGCGTCATCTTCTGAGGACAGCCCACGGCTGACAACCGTTTGGTCGCCAACCCCTGGATAGCCATTGGACTTAAAGGTGGTAATGACTGTGCCGGTCGTCAGATCAAAAGGATCGTCATTATCGCCCGCCACGGTGAACTGGCTGCCGCCGTCGCCCAACATCCAGCCGCCTGTATAGTTGGCGCCACCAGTTCCGACGCCGTCCTGGGCAATACCATCGCCAAGACCGCTATCGTCGTCGGTATATCCTGGACGGAAATCCCAAAGACCAATCAGATTCGCCGAATACGGGTTGTCAAAATTGTCAGCCATCTCGTTCTCCTAATCGGCCAAGGGCCGTTTTATCCGCCCCATAGACCAAAGCGCCCAAAACCGAATTGCAAAGTCACCGCCACTGCGTTCCCGCAAAAGCGCAACAAAAAATAAACAACCCGATATAAGGAGAAGCACAATCGCACAGGTCGCGACCCAAGGCGCACCCCAAACGCAACAGCGCAGGCTACGACAACAGTCGAACAGATCGAGTTCATCAAGGATCCGCAGAAAGCGTGAGAGCAGTTCACGCCGCGCTTTGCTTTGGCAGCTACGCTATACGGTCCCGAGACCAGAGATTATGTTACCCCCCAATGGGCAAGTTAATGAATAGCTGAAGCAGTTAGTTCAACAAAGAGAAAAAACTTAACGAAATTTTACAGACCCCCGATCCGCAGCTCTCTTTGGCGCTCTCCTTCGCTGCCCACTGGCAGCTGAAATGAGACCACTGTTGCCAAAGATACAGAAATCCACTCCAACCCCAGCAATAGAGGACCAACAGGAAACAATTACAGGTTCTGGCGCGCCCCCTTGTTTCCAATCACGCAACAACCGCTTGACTCGCCTCCCTTGACGCCGACCGCAAACAACCAGAAGTCTGTTTTGAAGCCCGCGTCACAATCGGCTTCAATGCGTGGAATTTCCAGAAACTGTTTCCAGTAGCGCAACGGCCAGCTGCAGAATCAACCTTACCTCAGGACAATTTCGCAGTAATCCCTATCCAAAAGACCTATCACGCCAGGGCAAACGGACAGCAGTGGGCGCAAACACAGGCGCGCCGCGCGAACCACGGATCCGGCCCCGGTCAGGTTGTACCTGTCCCCATTGCGCCAGACCGCCCGGAAGCCAGCCGCCGAAACCCTTCTACAGTATCCGCTTCTGGAAGTTGAGAGAGCACACGTCTTCGTTCGCGATATGAACCAACGCAGTATTGTTCTTTGCCGTCTGGTGACCTCAGCCCCTGCAGTCCCAGCACCCTAAAGGACACGCGCAGGGGGGCGCCACACTGCTTTGCCGATTATATCGAAAGTTTGGACAACACCGTACAACAGAACCCAATTCCGCGCGGACAGCACGCAAAGCGTAGATGTCGCGAAATCGCGATGCAGCTGGGTAGACTGTATTTCTATTGGGTGAATGGCGGAGGGGTTGTGTCTCGAATCTGGTGGAAATTCTCTGGCGGCGTTCTCCGAGCATGTGGATTTGGGCCTGATCAGGCCGCGAGGTCAAGTCTGATCGGGGCGATGGGCTGAGCCAAGGTTTCCCAGCCATCGACCTTTCGCATC
>CAJQNB010000028.1 GCA_905479575.1 uncultured Pseudophaeobacter sp. | reverse complement strand
CCACCGCAAACGGGCCGCGCGCCAACACCGCCCGGCTTTCCCCAAGAAAATCGTCGAGGTCGCGAAACTGCATGTGAGCGGGCCTGCTTTCTGGGAGTCTACGTCCTTCATCGCAAACTAGGGTCAATGCGGGGTTTCGCGCAATGCCTACCCGCGACGTTGCGAATGCGGCGGCCATCGGCTATGCCGCCGGGCAGCGTACAGGAGACCGGCCCATGAGCGACGCCCCCAGGAAGCTCTTTATCAAGACCTATGGCTGTCAGATGAATGTCTATGACAGTGAACGCATGGCCGAAGCGCTGGGCGGGCAGGGCTATACCGAGGCAAAATCGGCTGATGAAGCGGATATGATCCTGCTGAACACCTGCCACATCCGCGAAAAAGCTGCCGAAAAGGTCTATTCGGAACTGGGGCGGTTCAAAAAGCTGAAGGCGCAGAAACCGGATCTCAAGATTGGGGTCGCGGGCTGTGTGGCTCAGGCCGAGGGGCAGGAGATCATGCGCCGTCAGCCGCTGGTGGATCTGGTGGTTGGGCCGCAAAGCTATCACCGCCTGCCAGAGATGGAGGAAAAGGCGCGTGAGGGGGAGAAGGTGCTCGACACTGATTTTCCTGAAGAGGACAAGTTTGAGAAACTGAAGCGCCGCCCCAAGTCCAAACGCGGTCCGACGGCGTTTTTGACCGTGCAGGAAGGCTGCGACAAGTTCTGTGCCTTCTGCGTTGTGCCCTATACCCGTGGCGCTGAGGTTTCGCGCCCGGCGGATCGTATCCTCACCGAAGCCCGCGATCTGGTTGAGCGCGGGGTGCGCGAGATCACCCTGCTGGGGCAGAACGTCAATGCCTATCACGGTGCCGGAGCCAATGGCGATCTGACTCTGGCCCAGCTGATCTGGGAGTTGGACAAGGTTGAGGGGCTGGAACGTATCCGATTTACCACCAGCCATCCCAACGACATGATGGATGATCTGATCGAGGCCCATGGCACCTGCAAGAAGCTGATGCCCTATCTGCATCTTCCGGTGCAGGCGGGATCTGACAAAATTCTCAAGCGGATGAACCGCAGCCATACCGCCGAAAGCTATCTGCGCTTGATTGAGCGGATCCGCGCGGCGCGGCCGGATATTCTGATCTCGGGTGATTTTATCGTCGGCTTCCCCGAGGAGACCGAAGCAGATTTTCAGGCCACCCTGGATCTGGTCGAAGAGGTGAAATACGGCACCGCCTATTCCTTTAAATACTCCACCCGTCCCGGAACCCCCGCTGCTGAGCGCCCGCAGGTCGACCCGGTTGAGGCCGATGACCGGTTGCAGCGGTTGCAGGCCTTGTTGACGCGCCAGCAGCGCGAAATTCAGGACAGCATGGTGGGACGTGAGGTTGGCGTTTTGTTTGAGAAACCGGGGCGTCAGGCCGGGCAGATGCTGGGCAAGTCAGACTATCTGCACGCGGTTCACGTTGCGGATTGCGATCGGCAGGCCGGGGACTTGGCGCGGGTGCGTATCGTTTCGTCGCGCACAAATTCGCTTGCTGGCGAGCTGATCGACTAGCGGCAGCGGGGCTTTGGGGGCGCCTTGCGCGCCGGGCCTGTGCAACGTGGAGGGGGCCTCAGGTAAGGGGCGATTCTTTTTGCCGTTGACTGCTGGTTGATTTCGCTAGGACAACCGTTTTGCGGAGGTTTGATTTTGGCGAGTGAGTCATAATTGCTGCGCTCTTGGGGACAATTTAAACAAAATGGTATGAGTGTTGCCTGAAAGCGCATAATCTTGCGAAAAGCCTGCAAGGGTGGGGGCTGTTTTTATGAAAAAGCCGTGTAGATTGTTGCTGATAACCTGAGTGTTAGGAATTTTAAGCGGCAAGCTTCTCTGGGCGATACCCCTGGAGGGACTTAGGTGAAGGAAATCTGGTTGTGATGACATTTAAAGCAAATAACATGGTCGCCCTGCTGGCCGCTGCCGTGGCCGCGGTGAGCCTGTCTGTCGGGTCGGTGCAGGCGCAGCAGCGCACAGTTGTTGGTGAACGCTACGTTCCCACCATCTGGGTGGACCCCGACGGCTGCGAGCACTGGGTGATGGACGACGGCGCCGAAGGCTATATGACGCCGCATGTGACGCCTGATGGCAAACCCGTCTGCCGCCGTGGCAATCTGTGTGGCGTGATGGAGACGGATCAGTTCTTTGCAACTGACAAGCACTACATCAACGCTGCGGGTCAGTCGCGTCTGAAAGAGTTTTTCAATTCCAACAAAGGCAACGTGCGCTCTTTTGTGATCGCTGGTCACACCGACAGCCGGGCCTCTGACGAATACAATATCCGTCTGTCACAGCGCCGCGCCAATGCGGTCGCAGGCGTTGCAAAATCGGTTGGAGCACGGATCACAGATATTCGTGCCTATGGCGAGCGTGACCCACGTGTACCCAATACCAGCGCCGCAAACATGGCGCAGAACCGTCGCGTCGAAATCTATTGCTTGCGCTAAAGAAGGACATCAAGATGCACCTACTCAAAGCAACCGCGCTGTCCCTTGCGCTGACCGCAGTAGCGGCCTGTGAAATCACCGAGGACAAAACCCGTGATCAACACGCTGGGGATGGCTCCAATACGCACCTGTCGAATATGACAGCGGGGATCTGGGTTGATCCCCAGGGCTGTGAACATTGGATCATTGATGATGGCCTCGAAGGCTACGCTGATCTGCGGCGCACCCCGGACGGCAAGCCCGTCTGCAACAGCCCGCTGCCGCGCAATGTTGCAACGGGTCCGTTCAAGGATGGCTCAACCTTCCCGGATTCTCTCTGAGGCTTTACGCCCAGGGGAAACCATCAGTTTCAAGATGCGGTCGCCCCCTTGGGGCGACCTTTTTTGTCTCATTTCTGTGAATTTGTAGGCCGCCTGCTTGCACCTGATCGGTGGCAGATGCAGACTGCGAAGATAAACCCATACTCAGGAGCTCCCCCCATTGGTCACAAGCGCTCGGATCCAGCCACCGACCCCCAGCACCACGCAGGAGGTGCTGCTCGAATTCCCTGACAATCGCCTGCTGATTGATCTTTGCGGCGAATATGATCGCAACCTGACGGAAATCGAACAGAAAATCGGTGTCCAGATTGTGCGCCGGGGCAATCAGCTTTTGGTCCTCGGGGAAGAACCGCTGCGGGATCAGGCCGCTGAAGTGCTTGTTTCGCTCTATGATCGGCTGGAAACGGGGCGCAGTGTTGAACATGGCGATGTCGACCGCGAGCTGCGCATGGGTCATTCCAGCGACGAGGTCGCTGAGGATCAGCTTGAGATGTTCAAAGGTGGCCAGGTCGAGATCAAGACTCGCAAAAAGCTGGTTGAGCCCCGTACGGATGCGCAAAAAGCCTATGTACGCTCGCTGTTCGAGCATGAGCTGGCCTTTGGGATTGGTCCTGCTGGGACCGGCAAGACCTATCTGGCGGTTGCGGTCGGGGTGAACCTGTTTATCACCGGCCAGGTGGATAAGATCATCCTTTCGCGTCCGGCAGTCGAGGCCGGGGAGAAGCTTGGCTATCTGCCCGGTGACATGAAGGACAAGGTCGATCCCTACATGCAGCCGCTTTATGATGCGCTGAATGATTTCCTGCCCGGGAAGCAGCTGGCAAAGCTGCTGGAGGAAAAGCAGATCGAGATCGCGCCTTTGGCCTTCATGCGTGGGCGCACCCTGTCCAATGCCTTTGTTGTGCTGGACGAGGCGCAGAATGCCACCTCGATGCAGATGAAGATGTTCCTGACCCGTCTTGGCGAAGGCTCACGTATGGTCATCACTGGCGACAGGACCCAGGTGGATCTGCCGCGTGGGGTGACTTCTGGTCTGGCAGACGCGGAGCGTTTGTTGGCGCCGATCTCCAAGATCAGCTTTAATTACTTTACCGCGCGCGATGTGGTGCGACATCCGCTTGTCGCCGCCATCATCGAGGCCTATGACGCCGAGACACCACCGGCGTGACGCCCAGGCCCATTGGTGGCGAGGTTCTGTCCAGCTGCGGCGGTTTAAAAGGTGACGGCATAGATGGCTTTGGAGATCACAGTAGAGGACAGCCGCTGGCAGCAGGCCGGGCTGGAACATCTCGCGCATCAGGCGGTTGATGCCGCGCTTGGGCATTTTGACCTTGATCCAGAGGAATGTGAGATTGCCTTGCTGGCCTGCGACGATGATCAGATCGCCGGTTTGAACGCAGAGTTTCGCGAAAAACCTGTTGCCACCAATGTGCTGAGCTGGCCAGCGGACGATCTGGCGGCGTCAGAACCGGGCGGGCAGCCGTTGCGGCCAGAGGCAGATTTTACCGGTGAGATCCCGCTGGGCGATATCGCAATTGCTTATGACACCTGTGTCCGGGAGGCAAATGCCGCAAATAAGCCGCTATCGGACCATTTGCGCCATCTGATCGTTCACGGAGTGTTGCATCTTTTGGGCTATGACCACATTAGCGACCTTGACGCCACAGTGATGGAAGGCTTGGAGGTCGAGATACTTGGCAATATGGGTTTGGATAACCCATATACTGTGGATGACAGCCTCTAGCGGGGCATTTTGGATAGGACAGATGGGCGATATAGAAGGCAGTTCTAACGCGGCGCATGGCGCGCTGCAGAACATAAGCAGCGCTGTGGCAGAAGCCAGCGCTGCACAACGACCCGGGTTTTGGGAGCGTATTTTTGGCTCCTTTGCGCCGGCCACACCTGTGGAGCAGCCGCAGGCAGAGCCCGAGGGACCCAGTCCCGCAGCCCAGTCTCATGGGATGATAAACCTGCGCCGTATGCGGGTCGAGGATGTGGCTATTCCCTCGGCTGAAATTCTCTCGGTTCCGGTCTCTATTGATCGCGACGATTTGGTGCAGGTGTTCCGCGATAGTGGCTTCACCCGGATCCCTGTCTATGAGGGCACTCTGGATACGCCACTTGGGTTTGCGCATCTCAAGGATTTTGCCCTGACCCATGGGTTCAATGGCGGCAGCAAGCCCTTTGAACTGTCTCAGATGCTGCGTCCTTTGCTGTTTGTGCCGCCTTCGATGCCGATTGGTGTGCTCTTGGCCAAAATGCAGGCTGAGCGTCGGCATATGGCCCTGGTGATTGATGAATACGGCGGCGTCGACGGCCTGGTGACGATTGAAGACCTGATCGAACAGGTGATCGGTGAGATCGAGGACGAACACGACCCTGGCGAGGACCAAACCTGGTATCAGGAAAAGGCCGGCTGCTATATCGCTTTGGCCCGTACGCCTCTGGCGGAATTTGAAGCCGAGGTAGGCCAGTCGTTGACCCACCACGAAGATGTCGACGGCGAAGAGATAGAGACGCTTGGCGGGCTGGTCTTTATGCTGTCTGGCCGGGTTCCGGCACGGGGGGAGGTCATCGTGCACCCCGACGGGCCGGAATTTGAAGTCATGGACGCCGACCCGCGCCGGATCAAACGGTTGCGGGTGATGCTGCCGGACCCTGCCGCGGGATGAGCGGCCTGCGGAGCAGATGTTTGCGCGCTGCTCGGCAGCGGTCAAGCTGGGTTGCCGGGTTTTCGGCCTTTGGCCTTGGGGCCTTAGTGTCGGTTTCGCTTGCTCCGCTACATTTTTTGCTGAGCCTGCCACTGGCGCTTGGCGGCCTGGGCGTGCTGGCGCTTTGGGCGCGGTCCCCCCTGCAGGGCTCGGTGATTGGCTGGCTGGCAGGGCTCGGGTATTTTAGTTTTGCCCTGTCCTGGATTGTCGAACCTTTTCAGGTCGATGCAGAGCGTTATGCCTGGATGGCCCCCTTTGCACTGGTCTTTCTTGCGGCGGGGCTGGCGCTGTTCTGGGCCTGCGGTTTTGGCCTGGCGGTGCGCTGGAGCCCAGATGCCGGGCTGAAAGACAAACAGGGCGACAAGCTGGAGGCGGGGCGCGATGGCAGGCGGCTTGTGCTGCTGTTGGCGCTTTGGTCCCTGGCAGAGCTTGCGCGGGCCTATCTTTTTACCGGCTTTCCCTGGGCCGGGTTTGGGCAATTCTGGATTGATACCCCTGCGGCGCAGCTGTTGCCCTGGGTGGGCGGTCAGGGACTGGCTGTGCTGACCCTTGCGGTGACGTTGCCGCTGGCGCTGTTGCGCAGGCGGCCGTTGTTGGCGGTCTCGCCGTTGCTGGGACTGACCTTGGCTGGCTATGCCTTGCCGCCCCTGCCTCCAAAGCCCGCGATGACCTCTCATCTGGTGCGATTGGTGCAACCCAACGCGCCCCAGGCGGAAAAGTGGCTCCCCGAACGGCGCTGGGATTTTGTTCGTCGTGCCATTGAGATGAGCGAAACTGGCGTAAGCGTTGATCAACCCGGTCAAGGTCAGGTCAGGCCGGATCTCATTGTCTGGCCAGAGACTTCGGTTCCCCAGCTTCTGAACAATGCCAGCGATACCCTGTCTGCGATTTCAGAGCGGGTTGCTGGGGTGCCTGTCCTGCTGGGCATCCAGCGGCGCGTCGAGGGGCGGTATTACAATTCAGCGATCCTGGTGAACGCACAAGGGTGGGTGGATCAGATCTACGACAAATCACATCTGGTGCCCTTTGGGGAATATGTACCCTTTGGCGATCTGATGGCCCGGTTTGGGATCTATGGTTTTGCGGCGCAAAGCGGTGCTGGCTATAGTGCCGGTCCGGGGCCTGGCCTGATCGACCTGGGCATTGGCCAGGCGCTGCCGCTGATCTGCTACGAGGCCGTCTTTGCTCGGGATGTGAATGCCGCCCCAGCGCGTCCCAATATGCTGATCCAGATCACCAATGATGCCTGGTTTGGCACGCGATCTGGCCCCTATCAGCATCTGGTGCAGGCCCGGATGCGCGCAGCAGAGCAGGGGCTGCCGATGCTGCGGGCCGCCAATACCGGCATCACCGCGATGATCGACCCCTTTGGGCGCCTGCGTGAAACCATCGCATTGGGAGAAACCGGCGCCGTCGATGCCATTCTGCCACGACCGCTGGCTGCCACTGTTTACAGCCGCACGGGCGATCTCCCGGTGCTTTTTCTGTGTATCGTCCTGGTTTTGGGTGCTGTAGAAAAACGACGCAGGGCCGCGAAACCGTCACAGTAGATTAACGTCTGGCGATTAGTATTTGACCTCTAGTTCATCCGAGCGTACTTGGTACGAAGTCCTCTCACAACGGCTTCCTGACGTGACGAGGTTAACCCAATGGAGCATTTTCATGTCTCGTAAGAATTATACTTTTACCTCGGAATCCGTTTCCGAAGGCCACCCGGATAAGGTCTGCGATCAGATTTCGGATGCGGTACTTGACGCATTTCTGGCCGAAGAGCCAGAAGCCCGCGTCGCTGCGGAAACCTTTGCAACCACTAACCGCGTTGTCATCGGCGGTGAGGTGGGCCTGTCCGATCAGGACAAGCTGCACGAATACATGGGGCGGATTGATGCGATTACCCGCGCCTGTATCAAAGAGATCGGCTATGAGCAGGACAAATTCCACCACGAGACCGTGGAAGTCACCAACCTGCTGCACGAACAGTCTGCCCATATTGCCCAGGGCGTTGATGCCTCGGCTGACAAAGACGAAGGCGCGGGCGATCAGGGTATCATGTTCGGCTATGCCACCACCGAGACACCGCAGCTGATGCCTGCGCCGATTCAGTACAGCCACGCTGTTCTGCGGCGTCTTGCAGAAGTGCGCAAAAATGGCACCGAGCCTGCTTTGGGGCCGGATGCAAAATCGCAGCTGTCCGTTGTCTATGAAAATGGCAAACCGGTGCGGGTCAGCTCGCTGGTGCTGTCGACCCAGCACCTGGACGAAAGCCTGAGCTCGGAAGATATTCGCGCAATCGTTGCGCCTTATTTCCATGAGGTCCTGCCCGAGGGCTGGCTGACGAACGAGACCATTTGGCATGTGAACCCAACTGGCAAGTTTGTCATCGGCGGTCCCGATGGGGATGCAGGCCTGACCGGGCGCAAAATTATTGTTGATACATATGGCGGTGCGGCACCTCACGGTGGTGGTGCCTTCTCGGGTAAAGATCCGACCAAGGTTGACCGCTCGGCGGCCTATGCGGCGCGCTACCTGGCCAAGAACGTGGTTGCCGCCGGCATGGCAGAAAAATGCACCATTCAGCTGTCCTATGCGATTGGTGTCTCCAAGCCCCTGTCGATCTACGCCGATACCCATGGTACCGGCGAGGTGGCTCCGGCTGCGATTGAACGTGCAATTGATCAGGCAATGGATCTGACCCCCCGCGGCATTCGCCAGCACCTGGGCCTGAACAAGCCGATCTATCAGCGCACCGCTGCCTATGGCCACTTTGGCCGCGAACCCGAGGCCGATGGCGGCTTTAGCTGGGAACGCACTGACCTGGCCGAAGCGCTCAAAAAAGGGCTCTGATCCAGGCAACAACCTAACTGCAGGGGCCAAGGTCTTCCATCATGGAGGGCTTTGGCCCTTTTGCTTTTTGGGCTGCATGCGGCAAGGAGTTCGCTCCGTTGCGGCCCCTCTGCCCCATCTGGCCAGTGTCAATGCCAATTTGCACTTGGGTCAAAGCACCCTATCGAGTCATGTTGGGGGCAGCACATGAAACTGATTAGGTTTGGACAGGATGCCCCGTTTGATGATCCGAAGTATTGTCGCTGCTACTTTGGCGCTAAGCCCCCTGTCGCTTATGGCAAAGGAACGGATGTCGGATAAATTCGAGGTCAAAGGATCGGTGCTGATCTATGACACCGAAAAAGCCAACGGCGAGATCCTTGATGATGACATTCGGGCCCTCAAGTTGTCCCTGAGAAAACACACAGCCGTCACGGAATTACACCTCAACAGCAGCGGTGGCAGCGTCCATGCCGGGGCCGAGATGGCCGCGATTGTGATGAAGTACCGGCTCGATACCTATGTCGAGGAGGAGTGCACAAGCGCCTGTGTTGATGTCTTTCTTGCCGGAAACCGGCGGCAAATGGCCAGTGGGGCCAAAATCGGCTTTCATCAACGCAGCTGGGCGGCCCTGGCGGTCCAGCGCTACTATCGCAAATACCGCGCGCGCAATGATTGGGGGACACCCTTTGAATTTGGTTCCTGGATCTACGGCGATACCCAGACGGAAGTACATGCGCATCTGGTCTATATGATTTCGCGCGGGGTGGAGCCGGGCTTTGTGGTGTCGACCTTGAAGGCAAAATCGGATGAGATCTGGTATCCGTCTCACGAAGAACTTTCTGCGGCCGGGGTGCTGCGCGAGGCAGTGCCGGGGGTTGTCCCATTGCAACGGGTGCCAGTGGCGCAGGCGGAGCAACTGCCGCTTGCGGCGCCGGAAGTGAAAAAGCAGCGCTAGGGGCATTGAACCGGCGCCTCTCTTGACCTGCGCCGCTGCTTGCGGCAGATGAGCGGCCAACTGCGCACAAGCCTTGTTTGCAAAGGCTGCTTTGATTGCGACTGATCAAAGAGGGCGCCTGAATAAAGGAAGTGCCCCGCCATGGCCGAGAAGAAAACACCCCGTGATACCGGCAGCGACAGCGGTTCAGCCAAGGGTGACACAGCAAACAGCACCCCGGAAAACGGCGCTCATGTGAGCGGCGCGCCCTGGCGCAATTTCTATGGCCGGTTTAGTGGCAAGACCCTGAAAGACAGCCAGCGGCGCTATCTGGCCGAAGATCTTGAGGCGCTCAGCCCCGGTGCTGTGGGCTGGGAGGAAAACCCGGATCGCGCGCCACTGGATCTCGATGCCCTGTTTGGCGGGCGCGACACCTGGCTCGAGGTTGGCTTTGGCGGCGGTGAACACCTGGTGCATCAGGCCAGCTGCAACCCGGATGTGGGCATCATCGGGGCTGAGCCGTTTATCAATGGTGTTGCCATGTTGCTGGGCAAGATCCGCAAGGCAGGCTGCGAAAATATTGCCGTGCATCCCGGCGATGCACGCGATTTGATGGATGTGATCCCGCCACAGTCCATTGCCAAGGCGTTTTTGCTGTATCCTGACCCCTGGCCCAAGACCCGCCACCACCGCCGCCGGTTTGTGACCCAAGAACATCTGGAGCCCCTGGCGCGTTGTCTCAAGCCCGGTGCCATCTTTCGCGTCGCCACCGATATTCCAGACTACGTGCGCCAGACGCTGGAGGAGGTGCCAAAGGCTGGTTTTGAATGGCTGGCGAGCGAGGCCGCAGATTGGCGTGAACCCTGGCAGGACTGGATCTCCACACGTTATGAGCAAAAAGCCCTGCGTGAGGGGCGCACTCCGACCTATCTGACCTTCCGCCGTCTCGGCTAGAGGGGCAGCGGGCAGGGTATCGGTGCTGGACGCTCTGATCGCAATTCGTTACCGATAGCGGAAACATATGCAGGCTGACAGGATGCAGGCTGACACGACATAGACAAAGGAAACGCCATGTCCGGACACGGTACCCCGATCCCGATGACCTCCCACCGTGCTGAGCCTCTGAAAGGCGTGGCAGAGGTTCCGGGGGACAAGTCGATCTCCCACCGCTCGCTGATCCTGGGGGCCATGGCCATTGGCGAGACCAGGATCTCCGGCTTGCTGGAAGGTGATGATGTGCTCGACACGGCCAAGGCAATGCAGGCCTTTGGCGCCGAGGTGGTCAACCACGGGGGCGGCAAGTGGTCTGTCTTTGGTGTGGGTGTTGGTGGCTTTGCCGAACCGGATCAGGTGATTGACTGTGGCAACTCCGGCACTGGGGTGCGGCTAATCATGGGCACTATGGCCACATCACCCATCACGGCGACCTTTACGGGTGACGCCAGTCTAAACGGGCGCCCCATGGCGCGGATTACCGATCCGCTGGCGCTGTTTGGTGCCAAGGCGGTGGGCCGCCAGGGGGGGCGTTTGCCGATGACCATCGTGGGCGCGGCAGAGCCAACCCCGGTACGCTATGTGGTCCCGGTGCCTTCGGCGCAGGTGAAATCTGCGGTGTTGTTGGCGGGGTTGAACGCGCCGGGCAAAACCGTGGTGATCGAAAAGGAAGCCACCCGTGATCATTCCGAACGGATGCTGGCTGGCTTTGGTGCCGAGATCACCGTGGAGGACACCGAGGAGGGCCGGGTGATTACCCTGACTGGCCGCCCTGAGCTGAAGCCACAGGAGATCGCGGTGCCGCGCGACCCGTCTTCGGCGGCTTTTCCGGTCTGCGCGGCGCTGATCACACCGGGGTCGGATGTTTTGGTGCCAGGCATTGGCCTCAACCCCACCCGCGCCGGTCTGTTTTACACGCTGCAGGATATGGGCGCGGATCTCACATTCGAGAACCCGCGCGAAGAGGGCGGCGAGCCGGTCGCGGATCTGCGGGCAAAATACTCTCCCGATATGCAGGGCATCGAGGTGCCGCCAGCGCGGGCGGCGTCAATGATCGACGAATACCCGGTACTGTCCGTTGTGGCGTCTTTTGCCCATGGCAAAACCATGATGGCGGGCGTCAAGGAGCTGCGGGTAAAGGAAAGCGACCGCATCGACGCGATGGCGCGCGGGCTGCGGGCCAATGGCGTCACCGTGGCCGAGGGTGAGGACTGGTGGTCGGTTGAAGGCCTGGGGCCGGACGGGGTTCCCGGCGGCGGCACCTGCGAAAGCTTCCTCGATCACCGGATCGCCATGTCCTTTATGGTGATGGGTATGGGGGCTCAGAACCCGGTGACAGTGGATGACGGCTCGCCGATCACCACCTCCTTCCCGATCTTTGAGCCGCTGATGACAGGCCTTGGTGCCAAGTTTACGCGAGCCTGATGCGCTGGCGCACTGCATATTGGCTTTGCGTTTTGGCGGGGCTTGCCGTTTATGCGGCCATGGTGTTCTGGACCCTGCCAGCCATCGCGCAGGCGGCAGGGGGGCTATCGGCTTTTGATCTGCGGCCCTTTGGATATAGCGAAGCTGAGGCGCGTGCCTTTCTGACCGCTCTGAGTGCCGAGGGGCGGGCGCTGTACACTGGCCCGCAGCGGTGGCTGGACCTGCTCTACCCGGCGCTTCTGGGGCTGTCGCTGGCGGGGCCGGTGCTCTGGCTGGTTGCGTCCAGACCCTGGCGCGTGGTGTTTATCGGCGTAATTGTGGCCGCTACCGCGCTGGACTACCTGGAAAACTATCTTGTGGCCGGTCTGCTTGCAGGGGATATTGACGCGAGGGCGATTGCCGCAGCTTCGCGCGCGACGATGGTTAAATCGGCGCTGGACAGCTGCGCTATTTTGATCGTTCTGGCCGTCTCCATACGGGCGGCCCTAAGGAAGGGAAAGAACAGACCATGAGCCAGAGTTTTACCATTGCCATCGACGGACCAGCGGCAGCAGGAAAGGGTACGATTTCTAAGGCGGTTGCCGCAGAGCTGGGGCTGGGACATCTGGACACCGGGCTGCTCTATCGGGCGGTTGGGGTCAAAACGCTGGAAGGCATCCCGGCCATCACAGCTGCGCAGGGCCTGACCTCTAAGGATCTGCAACGGGATGATCTGCGCGGGCCAGAGGCGGCGCAGGCGGCCTCCAAAGTGGCGGTGATCGCCGAGGTGCGCGCGGCCCTGGTCGATTTTCAACGCGCCTTTGCCCGCCGCGCCGGTGGGGCGGTTCTGGATGGCCGCGACATTGGCACGGTGATTTGTCCCTATGCCGAGGTGAAGCTGTTTGTCACCGCCAGCGCCGAAGTCCGCGCCCAGCGGCGGTTCCTGGAGCTTTCTGCAAAAGGCGAGGCCCAGACCCTGGAAGAGGTGCTGGCAGATGTCAAAGCCCGCGATGAGCGCGACATGAACCGCGCCGAAGCACCGTTGCGCCCCGCAGAGGATGCCGTGGTGATCGACACCAGCGCATTGTCGATCAAAGAGGCCATTGCCAAAGCCCTGCAAGAAGCTTCTGCCCACCGTTGACGCACTCCTCTGATCTAAGGGAACAGCTTCAAGCGTGGGCCTGATGGTGTACTATATTGGCAGCTATGCGGGCCTTTCTGCCGTTTGAGATTTGATCTGGACCTTCAATATGGCTCAAAAAATTCAATCCCTTGCTGTGGTCGATCGCCTTTTCCCACTCATTGTGACAGGCGAAAAAACGTCAACAATTCGGTGGCGGGAGCGGCGCATCGCGCCAGGTCGGCTAAGGTTCTTCAATCAGGCTGACCCCAGTAAGAGTGTGGAAGTCGAGGTGGTTCGTTGTACCGAGCTGCCTTTGGGCGAGGCTGCGCAGTTTGTGGGGCGGGCGCAAGAGTGGCCCGACGCGATTATGCTCGAAGGCATGCGCGAACACTATCCGGAGATACAGCTTTCGAGCATTGTGCAGGTTGTTGAATTCGCCCCTCCTTCGTCTTCATAGGTCTTTAGGTTTGGGCACGCAGCTGCCGTCTGGTCGCGCAGGAATAAATTTCTCTGCGAGATATTGAACTAAACAGTTCAGTTCCGATATGGGAGATGTAAACCTTCCAATGACGGGAAAGACTATGTTTCTAGAAAAGCTGAACTGGCGCTATGCCACCAAAAAGATGGACCCCTCCAAGCCGGTGTCCGAAGAGGCCGTGGCGAAGATCGTTGAGGCGGTGCAGATGGCGCCGACCTCCAGCGGCTTGCAGCCTTATGAGCTCTTGGTGGTGCGCAATACAGAAAAGCGGGCGGCCATTCGCCCTGTTGCCTGGGATCAGGCACAAATCACCGATGGCTCGCATCTGTTGGTCTTTGCCGCCTGGGACAACTACAGCGAAGCGCGTATCGACGCGGTTGTGGATCAGATGGCTGAAGAGCGCGGTGGCATGACTGACCTGCTGCAGGGCTATTATGACCGGCTCAAGGCGATGTATCTGCCCCGTTCTGATGAGGAAAACTACGCCCATGCGGCGCGTCAGGCCTATATCGGTCTGGGCTTTGCCCTGGCCGCGGCGGCGGAACTGGGTGTGGACAGCACCCCGATGGAAGGTTTTGACCCGGAAAAGGTCGACGAAATTCTGGGGCTTAAAGAAAAAGGCCTGCGCTCGGTCCTGTTGTTGCCCCTGGGCACCCGCGACGAAAGCGGCGACTGGTTGGTGAACCTAAAGAAGGTGCGCAAACCGCTGAGCACATTTGTGACCAATATCGACTAAACGGAAAGATGGGGTATCTCGTCGTGCCGGGGTGCCCTCTTTTCCCGTCGTGTCAGCGCCTGAATTAGGTGCAGCTGTGCTCGGCTGATCCAGAAAAATAAGGCCTTTTCCCGGCGGCTGCGTTGGTTTTACTTGCGCGGCGCCGGGAATCCGCTTAACAAGCGCGCTGTCAGTATAGGGGCGGCTAACGCTCGAATGGCAATCTGAGCAGGGTCGGGGAAAGTTCCGGCCCTTTGTGTTTGTTTGCTCCAGATGCCTTTGTGCCACGTCCCATGCGACCAAACCCCAAGACCGGCGGAGACAACCGCACGGCCAGAAAACTTTGTAAAGGAAACCTGAGACCTCATGGCTCAAAACGTATCTATGGAGGACTTCGAAGCCCTTCTTAACGAAAGCTTCGAAATGGACACCCCAAACGAGGGGTCCGTTGTTAAAGGCAAGGTTATCGCGATCGAAGCGGGCCAGGCCCTGATCGACGTAGGCTACAAGATGGAAGGCCGCGTTGACCTGAAAGAATTCGCAAATCCTGGCGAAGCTCCTGAAATTGCTGTCGGCGACGAAGTAGAAGTCTTCCTGCGTTCCGCTGAGAACGCCCGTGGCGAAGCTGTAATCTCTCGTGAGATGGCACGCCGCGAAGAAGCCTGGGACCGTCTGGAAAAAGCATATGCCGACGACGAGCGCGTCGAAGGTGCAATCTTTGGTCGTGTCAAAGGTGGCTTCACCGTCGATCTGGGTGGCGCAGTTGCCTTCCTGCCAGGTTCGCAAGTTGACGTCCGCCCCGTGCGTGACGCTGGCCCTCTGATGGGTCTGAAGCAGCCCTTCCAGATCCTGAAAATGGACCGTCGTCGTGGCAACATCGTTGTATCGCGTCGTGCGATCCTCGAAGAATCCCGTGCCGAACAGCGCGCCGAAGTTATCGGCAAACTGTCCGAGGGTGATTCTGTTGACGGTGTGGTCAAAAACATCACCGAATACGGTGCATTCGTTGACCTGGGCGGCGTAGACGGCCTGCTGCACGTCACCGACATGGCATGGCGTCGTGTGAACCACCCCTCCGAGATCCTGGCGATCGGCGAAACCGTCAAGGTTCAGGTCATCAAGATCAACAAAGAGACCCACCGTATCTCCCTCGGCATGAAACAGCTGCAGGAAGATCCATGGGATCTGGTTGGCGCCAAGTATCCGCTCTCCTCGGTCCACAAAGGCCGCGTGACAAACATCACCGATTACGGTGCATTTGTTGAGCTGGAGCCCGGTGTCGAAGGTCTGGTCCACGTCTCTGAGATGTCCTGGACCAAGAAGAACGTGCACCCCGGCAAGATCGTCTCCACTTCGCAAGAAGTTGACGTCATGGTTCTGGAAATCGACGGCTCCAAGCGCCGCGTTTCCCTGGGTCTCAAGCAGACACAGCGCAACCCATGGGAAGTCTTCTCGGAGAGCAACCCCGAGGGCACCGAAGTCGAAGGCGAAGTCAAGAACATCACCGAATTCGGTCTGTTCATTGGTCTCGAAGGCGACATCGACGGCATGGTTCACCTGTCCGACCTGTCCTGGGACGAGCGCGGCGAAGATGCGATCCAGAACTACCGCAAAGGCGACATGGTTTCGGCCGTTGTCTCCGAAGTGGACGTTGAAAAAGAGCGTATCTCCCTGTCGATCAAAGCCCTGGGCGGCGACAAGTTCGCAGAAGCCGTTGGCGGCGTGAAGCGTGGCTCCATTGTCACCGTGAACGTCACTGCCATCGAAGAAGGCGGCATCGAAGTCGAATACGAAGGCATGAAGAGCTTCATCCGTCGTTCCGACCTCAGCCGTGATCGCGCAGAGCAGCGCCCCGAGCGCTTCAATGTTGGCGACAAGGTCGACGTGCGCGTCACCAATGTCGACAGCAAGACCCGTCGTCTGGGTCTGTCGATCAAAGCTCGCGAGATTGCAGAAGAAAAAGAAGCTGTTGAGCAGTATGGTTCCTCGGATTCCGGCGCAAGCTTGGGCGATATCCTGGGC
The DNA here is from genome assembly GCA_905479575.1 of uncultured Pseudophaeobacter sp. Lineage (GTDB taxonomy): Bacteria > Pseudomonadota > Alphaproteobacteria > Rhodobacterales > Rhodobacteraceae > Pseudophaeobacter. Next base: position 12,555 of record CAJQNB010000028.1, on the reverse strand, counting down.
GCAGCTCTGAACAACGACTGATTTCGACCTGCACTTTAGGTTCTAAACGATTTGAACGGCCCTGCCTTTTGGCGGGGCCGTTTCTTTTTCGGCGGATTTCCACCACTCCACGGCGCACCTCCCAGAGGGGCTCCGCCCCGGCACCGGTGGACGCGGCCTGCGGTTCACAGCAGCGCTGAAAAGGGCGCTGTTCTGCTGGGGAACGGCTTGCGAATCAACTACTTCTCTTGCCGCCTGCGATGCGCAGTTAAGGTCTTTGTTGGCTCAGCTTTGCTCTTTGCTGCGGTTAAAACTGTGAATTTGTGGTCGTTTGACGAATTTTGCAGGGTAAATATCGGCCAACTCTCTGCTGTTTTGGTTCCTAGATGGGGCTTTTGGACCTATAGTTGTCGTTAGCCGGCAAAGGCTTGCGTAGTTTTGGGAGGGCAGTGAGTATGATCCGTTCTGAATTGATTCAGAAGATTGCAGACGAAAACCCGCACCTGTATCAGCGGGATGTCGAAAGGATCGTGAATACGGTGTTTGAGGAAGTGACTGATGCGATGTCCCGGGGCGACCGGGTTGAATTGCGTGGCTTTGGGGCTTTCTCAGTGAAACAAAGGGACTCGCGCGTTGGTCGCAACCCACGCACTGGTGAAACTGTCCAAGTTGAAGAAAAACATGTTCCGTTCTTCAAGACCGGTAAGCTCTTGAGGGATCGCCTGAACGGAAAGGCCTAAATGCGTTATATTCGCTACGCTATCCTGGGAGCCCTGGGAATTCTGTTGGTTTCGGTTTGTATCGCAAACCGCACTATCGTTTCGCTGAAACTGCTGCCGGATGCAGTTGCTGAATTTGTCGGGATGAACCCTTCGATCTCTTTACCATTGTTCACGGTGGTTCTGGGGGGGCTAGGGGCCGGTCTGGTCATTGGCTTTATCTGGGAATGGATCCGCGAACATAAACATCGCCGGGCGGTCAGCAACCAGAATCGCGAAGTAAAGAAACTGTCGCGCGAAGTGAAAAAGCTGAAGCAACAAAAACATGAGGGTAAGGACGAGGTTCTGGCCCTTTTGGACGAGGCTAGCTGAGCAAAGCGAATGAGTGCTATTCGGGTCAAGATCTGTGGGCTCAACAGCCCACAGGACGTCGCTGCGGCTGCCGCTGCAGGTGCCGCCTATGTTGGTTTTGTCTTTTTTCCAAAATCTCCACGTAATATCTCCATTGAACAGGCCACCCAGCTGGCGCTGGAGGCCCCTGTTGGCCTGTGCAAGGTGGCGCTGACGGTGAACGCCGATGATGCCATGCTGGACGCCCTGACCGATGCGGTGCCACTGGATATGTTGCAGCTGCACGGCAGCGAGAGCCCGGAGCGGGTTGCCGAGGTCAAAGCGCGCTATGGGTTGCCAGTGATGAAGGCAATTGGGGTGGCAGATGCTGCAGATCTGCCGCAGATTGATCTCTATTCTCAGGTGGCGGATCAGTTGCTGATTGATGCCAAACCGCCCAAGAACGCTGATCTGCCGGGCGGCAATGGGCTGGCCTTTGACTGGCGTCTGCTGGCGGGTCGCAAATACTGGCAGCGCCCCTGGATGCTGGCAGGCGGGCTCACCCCCGAAAATGTCGCAGAGGCGGTGCGCATGACTGGTGCGCGGCAGGTTGATGTCTCTTCTGGTGTCGAGGCAGCGCCGGGGCAAAAAGATGCCGCTCTGATCGCTGAGTTTAGTACGGCCGCCCAGTCTGTGGCTGTCTGAGTGGCAGTTGGCCCACGCGCTGCTGACTGGTCTCTTGGTGCCGCGTCTGGGGCCAACATGTTTGTGCATCAGCAGTGCTGGGGCCGTTGGGTAAAACTGAAGCCCGACAGATAGAATCCTTCCTTGCCTCCCTTTACCCGCCGCCGCCCGCAGGCTAGTCATATCGGGCGCAGCGACCAGTGCTTCGACAAGGGGAAGAACCATGGCAAACGATCTCTTCAACAGCTTTATGAACGGACCTGACGAAAAAGGTCGCTTTGGCATCTTTGGTGGACGATTTGTCTCGGAAACCCTGATGCCGCTGATCCTCAGCCTGGAAGAGGAATATAACCGGGCGAAAGATGATCCCAGCTTTTGGGCAGAGATGGAAAGCCTCTGGAAGCACTATGTTGGCCGTCCCAGCCCGCTGTACCACGCTGAGCGCCTGAGCACCCATCTGGGTGGTGCCAAGATCTACATGAAGCGCGACGAGCTGAACCACACCGGCGCGCATAAGGTCAACAATGTGTTGGGCCAAATCCTGCTGGCGCGGCGCATGGGCAAGTCCCGCATCATTGCGGAAACCGGCGCGGGCCAGCACGGGGTTGCTACGGCAACTGTCTGCGCCAAGTTTGGTTTGAAATGTGTGGTTTACATGGGCGCCCATGATGTGAAACGTCAGGCCCCCAATGTCTTCCGCATGCGTCTCCTGGGCGCCGAAGTCATTCCGGTGACTTCGGGGCGCGGCACCCTCAAGGATGCCATGAACGACGCCCTGCGCGACTGGGTAACCAACGTCAACGATACCTTTTATTGCATCGGGACCGCAGCAGGTCCGCATCCCTATCCGGCGCTGGTCCGTGACTTCCAGTCGATCATTGGCAAAGAGGTGCGGTGGCAGCTGGCCGAGCAAGAGGGCGAAGGCCGCCTGCCAGATACGCTGATTGCGGCGATCGGTGGTGGCTCCAATGCCATCGGGTTGTTCCATCCTTTCCTGGATGACAAATCGGTCCAGATCATTGGCGTCGAAGCCGGCGGTAAGGGCGTCGATGACCGGATGCAGCACTGTGCCTCGCTGACAGGGGGCCGCCCTGGTGTATTGCACGGCAACCGCACCTATCTGTTGCAGGACGATGATGGTCAGATCCGTGAGGGCTTTTCGATCTCTGCTGGTCTGGATTACCCTGGCATCGGGCCAGAGCATTCCTGGCTGCACGATACGGGCCGCGCCGAATATGTCTCGATCACCGACAAGGAAGCCCTGGAGGCCTTCCAGCTGTCCTGCGCAATGGAGGGTATCATCCCGGCGTTGGAGCCCAGTCATGCGCTGGCCCACGTGATGAAGATCGCACCAGAGCTGCCATCGGACCATATCATCGTGATGAATATGTGCGGGCGCGGCGACAAAGATGTCTTTACCGTCGCGCGCCATTTGGGCTTTGACATGTCCGACACGGAAGAGGGGCGGGATCTGGAAGACTAACCGGTCACAGTCCAAGCCTTGTAATCAAAGGAAAAGAGCCGCCCCGGAAACCACCAGGGGCGGCGTTCAGCTGCTTCAGGGTTTCTGCAGAACCGTCTTGAAACCTCGGACCTGCGGCTGCCCTATACAGGCACTACCGCCGCCGCTAGGGGCGCGGGTCTGATGTCTTGACGGCGTGGTTTTGCAACAGCGGCAAAGGCACAATGTCCAGGGCCCGCGCATGGGTCGCCTCAAGACAGACAAGCGGCGCGCAACCTTCGTCGGCGGCTTGCAAAAACCGCCCGGCGCAGAGGCACCATTGATCCCCGGGCTTCAATCCAGCAAAGCCAAATTCGGGTCGCGCTGTGGAGAGATCATTGCCGACATATTTTGAATAAGCGAGGAATTCGGCTGTCATGACGGCACAGACCGTGTGGCTGCCCTGGTCTTGGCTGCAGGTGTTGCAATACCCGTCGCGAAAAAAGCCGGTGAGCGGCGCCAGTGAGCAGGGCGCCAGCGCGCCGCCCAGAACATTTATGCTTTGATCCTGTTTCATGGGTTTAGCCTACAACATTCTAGCCAGGTTTCGGAACATTTTGATATTGATCCTGCTGACGCGTCTATTCGCGGCAAAACGGGGCGTCCCCGCCCAGAGGCGACTGCAAAGACGGGTGCAAAAGGGGGGCGTTATTTGAATTTATCTACCAGCTTTTCCAGAGCAGATCTATCATCCGGCTCTGCGGGTGCTTTGGGGGGTGCAGGGCGGGCAGCAGGTTCTGAAGCGTGTTGTGACTCAGGTTTTTGGGCATCCTGTTGGGGGGCTGGTTTCTTGCCGGCGGGCGGTTTTGATCCGCCAGAGCTGCGTGGTGGGGCGACCCGCAGGGACACTGCGTTCATGAACTTGCCCCCATCCCCGGCGGCCAGCGCCGCAGCCCCATCCGAGGTGCCGCGCAGCAGATCATCCAGCCAGGCCTCATCCGCCTTGGGGAAGTCGCGCAACACATAGCCTGCCACCGCATCTTTGTGGCCAGGGTGTCCCACCCCCAGCCGGACCCGGGCATAGTCCGCTCCGATATGAGAATGCAACGAGCGCAGCCCGTTGTGGCCGGCATGGCCACCACCCTGTTTGACCCGGCATTTACCCGGCGCCAGATCCAGTTCATCGTGCAATACGGTCACATCTGCGCTGGTTAGCTTGTAAAACCGCATCACCTCGCCAACGGACTGACCAGAGAGGTTCATGAAGGTCTGGGGCTTGAGCAGCAAGACCTTGATGCCCCCCAGTGTGCCCTCACAGATCTGGCCCTGAAATTTTGATTTCCAGGGCGAAAACCCATGGTCAGAAGCAATTTCATCCAGCGCCATAAAGCCGATATTGTGCCGGTTGCGGGCATATTTGGCACCGGGATTTCCGAGCCCAACAAAGAGTTTCATAGCCTGTCTCATCCCAGGTTTCGGGTGCTTGCGATCCCTGACTGTACGCGTGCCAGTCAGATTGGCAACCGGTCATGGGGTTTGAGGCTATATGGCGCGGTTTGACGCAAGAATCCAGAGCAGCGGTCCGAAGGAGGTCGAAATCCCAACGAGGGGGCTGGTTTGATCTGTATGTACACTGGATGCGGTGTCTTGGGCCCTGCGCTGCTCAGAGCCCGTGGGCGCCGCGCTGTGGTAGGGAATAGTCCGCATCTTTGCCCAGCAAATGACGGGGAATAGGATCGGATATGATCTCGCCGCGAAATCTGGGGGCATCAAAGTTGAACCCACGCAAGATCCGGAACAACAGCCTCCTGCGCAGCTTGGCCTCTTCCTGTTCCAACCGATCTAACATCTCACATCACCCCTTACTCTAGATAGATGGGAGCCTGGCTGGAAAAGGCAAACGAGAGGTTTTCACAAAGCAGGATTCTCTTTAGAGCTTGTCCCTTTTTTTGGACAGTTTTTGCGGATTTATGGCTTGTTTTACTTTCGACGGATGCTTGGCGTCTGGCCGCTGCGAGGGCGACAATACGCCAAGCTGCTGAAAAAACCGCAGCCGAAACACACCCCTTTGAAACAGACGCAGCGGAAACGGACACAGCTGAAACGGACACAGGGGCAGGCGCAAAGGCCGACGCAAAAAAAACGGGGCCCCGCAGGACCCCGTTTCATCACATCCCAAAGGGAAGGTGATTTTACTCTTCAGCTGCAGCGGCTTCTTCGCCGGCTTCTTCGTCTTCGTCAGCGGCAGAGATGCCACCAGGTGCTGCGATGTTTGCAATAACGAAGTCACGGTCGATTGTTGGACGCGCGCCTTTTGGCAGCTCGATCGAGGAGATGGTGATCACGTCGCCGATTTGGCTGTTCGCCAGATCAACGGTGAGCTTCTCAGGGATGTCACCTGCGGTGACAACCAGCTCGACTTCGGGGCGAACAACAGCAAGCATGCCGCCCTTTTTGACGCCGGGGCAGGTGTCTTCGTTGATGAATTCAACCGGGATGAACAGGTTGATTTCCGAAGTCCGGCGCAGGCGCATCAGGTCGAGGTGCGTGGGCAGGTCTTTGACAACGTCACGCTGAACGTCGCGGCAGATCACGCGCACGTCTTCCTGGCCTTCAACTTTCAGGTTCCACAGGGTGGACTTGAACTTGCCGGCTTTCAGCTTTTTCAACAGAACGTTGAACGGGATCTGGATCGAAAGAGGATCCGCGTCACCACCGTAAACAACACCAGGAACCATGCCAGCACGACGTGCTGCGCGAGCGGCGCCCTTGCCCGTCCCCGCACGTTCCTCGGCGACGAGATCAGGAATCTCTTTTGCCATTTGTATTCTCCAATATATCTAGGTGGAGTGCCTCCAAGGCTGTCACTCCACGTGAAGGCCTGCGCTTACAGGGGATTTGGGATTCTCGCAAGGGGGCATTCTCTTGAACTGCCTGTTGCGGGCGCTGCCCCCGGACTGCGGCCTTCCGCCGGGATATTTTTGTCCAAATGAAAGGGACTGAAAAAGGTGATCTGTCGCGAGGCGTCGCACAGATATGGGATGCGGTAAAGCCGCCGGTGCTAAGGGAAGTATTAAAGGCCATAGGTTAGTCTGGAAACCCTGTTCATTCTCCGGAGCCTGCTGAGGTGCTGCATCTCCTTTCTCTCTTTTTGCCAACGGTGATTCCTTCCTGGCGGTTTTTCAAGACCGTGGCGCCTTCGCCGCGGATTGAATACCGCCTGATAGAGGCTGGCCGGGTCGGGGACTGGCAGGAGGACCGTCCGCGGCCTGGGCATCTTGGGCTTGGTCAAATCCTGCGGCGCATGCTGTGGAACCCGGAATGGAATGAGCAGCTTTATCTGGTCAGCTGCTCTGAGCGTCTGATTGATGAGCCCAGTCAGCATAGCGTCGACGAAATCAACCTTCGGGTTGCGCGGCTATTACCGGCCGGACAGCAAGAGCTGCAGTTTCGCCTTGTGTTTGTGTCGCGTGAGCAGGGGCAGATCGTCAAGCTGGTGGAATATGAAAGCAGTCCTGTTTCTCTGATCACCCTGCAGGAGGCGGTGGGATGAGTAGCCTGATTTTCTTGCAGCAGGGGCTGTCAGCGGGGCAGGCGATGGGCTGGATGCAGCTTTTGCTGGCCTTCGCCATTGCTCAGCAAAGCCTGGAGCACCTGGCACTGGGTGCGTTGGGGCTGCGGGACCGGATGATCTTTGTGTCGCGCCTGGTGCTTTGTGTTGTCATGGGGCTGGGCATTGGCGGCGCCTGGCCTGTTTGGGGGCTTTGGGGGATCAGCCTGGCCATGCTCTGGCGCTTTCAGGGTCCCTATAATGGCGGCAGCGACAAGATGACCATGCTGATACTCAGCTGTCTGAGCCTGGCCCATCTGGCGCCAACAGCGTTCTGGCAGGAGATGGCACTGTCTTATCTGGCGGTGCAATTGGTGCTGTCTTATTTTGTCTCAGGCCTGGTCAAGGTGGTGAACCCGGAATGGCGCTGCGGGGAGGCTCTGCGCGATGTCTTTCGCTTTTCCGCCTATCCGGTGAGCGAGGGACTGCGGGGGCTGGCGGATCATCCGCGTTTTCTGTTTGTGATGGGCTGGGCGGTGATCCTGTTCGAGCTGGTCTTTCCGCTGGCTCTGTTGGATCCGGTGGCGCTGAAGCTGGCGCTACTGTGTGCTGCCGGGTTTCACTTTTCCAACGCCTGCTTTTTTGGACTGAACCGGTTTTTCTGGATCTGGCTCTGTGCCTATCCGGCCCTGATCTGGTTTCAGGACCGGATTTTCTAATGGGTTCAGTCCTGCCAGTCGCCTTCAAAGTCCTTGGGGATCAGCAGATTGTGCCGCCCGAGGTTGGCAATGTCGCGCTCGCCACAGAGCGCCATGGTGGTGTCCAACTCCTTGTGGATCACCTCCAGCGCCGTGGTGACGCCTTTTTGTCCCATGGCGCCCAGCCCGTAGACAAAGGCGCGGCCAATCATGGTGCCAGAGGCACCCATGGCCAGCGATTTCAGCACGTCCTGGCCTGAGCGAATGCCGCTGTCCAGGATGACCTCGACCTCACCGCCAACCGCATCCATGATCTGCGGCAACATTCGGATCGAGCTCAGCGCGCCGTCCAGCTGGCGGCCGCCGTGGTTGGAGACAACAATTGCATCTGCCCCGACTTTGACTGCCATCTTGGCGTCTTCGGCATCCAGAATACCCTTGAGGATCACCTTGCCGCCCCACATTTCCTTCAGCTTGGCAATCTTGTTCCAGTCCAGCGACAGGTCGAACTGTTCCGCAGTCCAGGCCCCCAGCGAAGAGGCATCGGAGATTCCGTCGACATGGCCGACAATATTGCCAAACTCACGTCGTTTAGCGCCAAGCATTTCAATGCCCCAGGCCCATTTGGTCATCAGATTGGCGATGGTTTTTGGCGTCAGCTTTGGCGGGGCGGACAGACCGTTTTTCAGGTCCTTGTGCCGCTGACCGAGGATCTGCAAATCCAGGGTGATCACCAGGGCCGAGCATTTGGCATCCTTGGCCCGCTGGATCAGCCGCCGCACGTAGTCTGCGTCGTTCATTGTATAGAGCTGGAACCAGAAGGGTTTGGTTGTTGCTTCGGCGACATCCTCGATCGAATTGATGGACATGGTCGACAGTGTAAAGGGGACGCCAAAGTCTTCGGCGGCTTTGGCGGCTTTGATTTCACCATCGGCATGTTGCATGCCGGTCAGCCCAACCGGCGCCAGGGCCACGGGCATGGCGACATCTTCACCGACCATCTGCGCGGCAGTGCTGCGCCCTGACATATCCACCGCAACCCGTTGGCGCAGGCGGATCTGTTCAAAGTCAGATGTGTTTTCGCGAAAGGTCTGTTCGGTCCAGCTGCCGCTTTCCGCATAGTCAAAAAACATCCGCGGCACCCGCCGCTCGTAAATGCGTTTCAGATCCTGAATATTGGTGATTACCGGCACGGATAAACCCTCGCTTTGGTGTGGTAAGGTTTCCTTACCAATTTTGAGCACTCACTGCAACACTCAGAGTGCCCTTCCCAAAACGCAAAAGGCCGCACCCAAAGGCGCGACCCAGTCTTGTTCCGGAACTGTGAAAATGGTTAGCCCCGATGAGCGCCATCCGCGAGGGATTTTACAAAACCCAGCACCTGAGACACCGGCTTGCCGCTTGCCATCTGGCTGACGATGGCGCTGCCAACCACGGCCCCGTCAGAGATCGAGGCAATGTTCTGTGCTTTTTCTGGCGTGTTGATGCCAAACCCGACGATGACCGGCAGATCAGTCGAAGCTTTGATACGGGCCACTTCGGGGCCGACATCGCCCGCCTGGGCTTCGGCTGAACCGGTAATGCCGGTGACGGAGACATAGTAGACAAACCCAGAGGTGTTCTGCAGCACGGTGGGCAGGCGTTTGTCATCGGTTGTTGGGGTTGCCAGCCGGATGAAGTTCAAACCCGCTTTTTGTGCCGGAATGCACAGTTCATCGTCTTCTTCAGGGGGCAGGTCCACCACGATCAACCCGTCAATGCCGGCGGCTTTGGCATCCAGCAGGAACTTGTCGACACCGCGACTGTAGATCGGGTTGTAATACCCCATCAAAACGATGGGCGTGGTGTTGTCATCCTTGCGGAACTCAGCGGCCAGCTGCAGCGTTTTTTCCAGGGTCATGCCGCCATCAAGCGCGCGCTGGCCTGCCAGCTGAATAGTGGGGCCGTCGGCCATGGGATCGGTGAAGGGCAGGCCAAGTTCGATAATGTCGACACCCGCCGCTGGCAGGCCCTTTACCAGCTCTAGCGAGCGCTCATAGTCTGGGTCACCAGCCATGACATAGGAAACAAAGGCCTTTTTGCCGGCAGCTTTGAGTTCGGCGAATTTGGCATCAATACGGGTCATGGTCAGGCCTCTTGCAACTTACCGCTCCGGTGTGCCGAAAGTTGCAAGGGAAATCAATCCCGAGGCTGAGCCCATTTGCGTTTTGATCCGCTAGTTCAGCGGAATATGCCAGCGCAGGGTCAAACTATTCACACCAGGATTGATGTCGGCTGTCGAGGCATTGGATTTATGGCTCAGCGCCAGAGATAGGGCCTTGCCGTTCTTGAACTGTTTGCCCACCGCAAGCTGGCTGCGGATTTCAAAGGTGGAGCCGAGATCGTTCAAGGCAGTGCCTTCAATAAAGGCACCAGGCAAAACGCTGGCCTCGATAAACCAATCCTGTTTCAGGTCCCATTTGCCACTTAGGCCGCCCCCTACAAAGGCATCCCCTGTGTCAACCACTTCAACCGCGCCCGCCAGTCGTGCGGAAAACACATTGCCTTCATAAAAGGGGCGATGGTTGTACTCCAGTGACAGGATCGCACCATCTTCTGCGCCATTCAGTGAATAGTCGGAGTAGCCTGCGCCAAGAACGATCTCCTGACCAAAGGCGGAGCTCGCGAGCCCTGCGGTGAGAACCGCAGAGAGAAGAATGCTGTTTTTCATGTCTTTCCTCAAAACGTCATGGAACTTGGGAGGAGGTAGGATAAAAAACGGCGATTTAAACCTGCGCACACGTTTATGATATCAATAAGTGAAGATTTCACATTTAACAGTGTGCTGCTGCGGGTCAAGAGATCTGCGCGTGAAGTCCGGCTAGGCTCGGCGGGCGATGCTACCTTGCGCCGGGACGCAATGCTGCCTAGAAGCCATTGCCAAATGGCATCAGGAGGCCGAGATGGGCTTTAAAATGGGAATAGTGGGCCTGCCGAACGTCGGCAAGTCGACCTTGTTCAACGCATTGACCAAAACTGCATCGGCGCAGGCCGCGAATTTTCCGTTCTGCACCATCGAGCCCAATGTGGGTGAAGTTGGCGTGCCGGATAGCCGCCTGGACAAACTGGCGGCGATTGCCGGCTCAAAGCAGATCATCCCAACCCGGATGACCTTTGTCGATATTGCCGGTCTGGTAAAAGGCGCTTCCAAAGGCGAGGGCCTGGGCAACCAGTTCTTGGCAAATATCCGCGAAACCGATGCAATTGCACATGTTTTGCGCTGCTTTGAGGACGGCGACGTGACCCATGTCGACGGGCGCGTTGATCCGGTTGCGGATGCTGAAACCATCGAGACCGAGCTAATGCTGGCGGATCTTGAGAGCATCGAAAAGCGCCGTGCCAATTTGGTACGCAAGCTAAAAGGCAATGACAAAGAGGCCCAGCAACAAGAGCGTCTTCTGGCCGAAGCCCAGAAAATGCTGGAAGAGGGAAAGCCTGCCCGCCTGGTAGAAGTGGACGAAGAAGACGCCAAAGCCTGGAAGATGCTGCAGCTCTTGTCCACCAAGCCGGTTCTTTATGTCTGCAACGTCGGTGAGTCGGAATCAGCCGAAGGGAACGCGCATTCTGCCAAAGTTGCGGAAATGGCGGCGGCTCAGGGCAATTCACATGTGATAATTTCGGCGCAGATCGAAGAAGAGATCAGCCAGCTTGATGCAGACGAAGCTCAGATGTTTCTTGAGGAAATGGGTCTTGAAGAAGCCGGACTCGACCGGCTTATTCGTGCGGGCTACGAGCTGCTGCACCTGGAAACCTATTTCACTGTCGGCCCAAAAGAGGCGCGGGCCTGGACCATTCGTCAGGGCACCTCTGGGCCGCAGGCTGCTGGTGTCATCCACGGCGACTTTGAAAAGGGCTTTATCCGGGCCGAAACCATTGCCTATGAGGACTTTATTGCCTGCAATGGTGAACAGGGCGCCAAAGAGGCCGGCAAGATGCGCGCCGAGGGTAAATCCTACATCGTACAAGACGGCGATGTGATGCACTTCTTGTTCAATACCTAAACGCTTTTTGTAGTGTGATCCTGGCCTATCAACGGCCATTTTGCCGATATGCTCCCCCATGCAGTGTAACTGTATGGGGGTTTTCTTTTGATTGGTCAGGTGCCGCCTTGGCATCCCTGGCCCTGAATTGGGGGCGGGGCTTGAAGCGCTGCGGGCGCAAATGCTAGGCCGGCCGGGGGCGCCAAGTGGAGACAGCCATGATTAAACTGATAATTGACACGGATCCCGGCATTGATGATGCCATGGCGATCTTTTACGCGGCGGCGGCGCCGGAAATCTCGCTTCTGGGGCTCACCACGGTTTTTGGCAATGTCACCACCCAGATTGCCACGCGAAATGCCCTGCGCCTGCTCGAAGCCGCAGATTTGCAGGTGCCGGTGGCCCATGGGGCCGAGGCACCTTTGTCTTTGCCGCCGTTCTCGCCGTCAGCACAGGTTCACGGCGACGAAGGTTTTGGCGATATCCCAGCCCAGCAGCCCATAGGCGCGCCGGTAGCAGAGGAGGCCGCGGACTTTCTGATCCGCATGGCCCGCGAACACCGGGGCGAGCTGGTGCTTTGCCCTATCGGTCCTTTGACCAATATCGCCCTGGCCATTCAGCGCGACCCTGAGTTTGTCAAAAACCTCAAACGGATTGTCATTATGGGCGGTTCGCTGGAGGAAGGCGGCAATATCACCGCTCATGCCGAAGCGAATATCTACCACGACCCCCATGCGGCGGATGTGGTCTTCGCTTCGGGCGCGGATCTGGTGATGGTTGGGCTGGATGTGACCCATCAAATTCTGTGTACCGCGGCCGATTTCCGCTCGATTGCGGCCCGGTCGCCCGCATTGGGGGGGATGTTGCAGAAGATGTCAGAGTTCTATCTGAATTTTTATGAAACCGTGGGGAAGTTTGACGGCTGCTCCCTGCATGATCCGGCTGCGGTGATTGCCTGCAGCCACCCGACCTTGTTTGAGGTCAAGAAACTGCCGGGGTCGTGTCGCGAAGGTGGTGGAAATTTGAAGGTGGCGTAATCTCCGGGTGAACTGAACCCACCCAACCGGCGGCAGCAACCGCCAGGGAGATCACGCCATGAAGAACAATACCGACACTGCCGCGCTTTCGCTACTGG
>CAJQNB010000027.1 GCA_905479575.1 uncultured Pseudophaeobacter sp. | reverse complement strand
ATTTGGTCTGGCCGCATCCAAGCCCCCAGAAAGCATGGGTAAATGACCATGAAACACGCCCCGACTGATTTCGTCCGTGCACTTGCTGCTGCTGTACAGGCAGAGATGCCAGCCCCTCGCCAAGAAAAGCCGTTCGGCCTCGGCGCGCCCTGGATGCATCACGCCACCCCGGAAGAATTTGAACGCCTTGCGCGCCTTCACAGCCGGATCTTGCGTAAAGAACTGGCGCTTGCAGCCATGCGTGAAGAACGCGCCGGCATCATGCGGCGCAGTATCCGCCGCATGCGACGTGCCGCAGGAAAAGACTAGGACCACAATGAAACAGCTAAAAGTTCTGATCGGCTGCGAAACCAGCGGCGCGGTGCGCCGGGCATTCCTTGAGCGCGGCCATGACGCCTGGTCCTGTGATCTGTTGCCCGCGCAAGATCGCAGCAACCGTCACATGCAATGCGATGTGCGCGAGGTGCTGGGTATGGGCTGGGATCTGCTGGCCGTGATGCACCCGCCCTGCACCCGGCTGTGCAACAGCGGCGTACGCTGGCTGCACCAGCCCCCAAAAGGACGCAGCCTCGCAGAGATGTGGGCAGACCTCGATGAAGGCGCCGCGCTGTTTTCTGCCTGCTGGAATGCACCGATCGCGCGCGTCGCGGTGGAAAATCCGGTGATGCACAAACACGCAAAACAGCGGATCGAGAACTTTCAGCCCGCTGCCCAACATGTGCAGCCCTGGTGGTTTGGGGAGCCCGCCTTCAAGGCTACAGGGCTTTACCTGCGCGGGTTGCCCAAGCTCACCCCCACAAACAAGCTGACACCGCCTGAGAAAGGCACAGAGACCCACAAACGCTGGTCCGCCATCCACCGCGCCCCACCGGGCGAACTGCGCTGGCAGATCCGCAGCAAGACATTCCCAGGCATTGCCAATGCCATGGCAGATCAGTGGGGCCGTCATGCCACCAAACAAGAATATACAGCGGTACAGCCAGAGAGCGGACATGGGTAAACAACAAAACTTTAGCGCTGCCCAGATCAAACGATTTGTCACCGCTGCCCGCTCTGCCGATCCAAATGCCATAGTAGAGATTGTGACGGCTGCAGGAACGGTCCGCATTTTACCGGAATCCGAACCCGTTGCGGATTCCCCATTCGACAAGTGGAAAGCCAACCGCAATGAGAGTGAAACTCAAAGGTACTAACCAAATCACCAAACGCCTCGCAAACGGCAAGAGCGTTACCTACTACTATGCTTGGAAAGGTGGACCGCGTCTCCCAGGGAAACCTGGCGACCCAGAATTCATCGAAGCTTACAACAAAGCCATTGGCCAAAAGGCCGAATCTAGGTCGGACACCATCCAATCGCTATTAAACCGCTACCAGGACACCCCGAAATGGGGAGGCCTCGCGGAGCGCACAAAGAAAGACTACTGCTCTCACATTCGAAAGATTGAAACAGCCTTTGGAGATTTTCCGATCTCCGCCCTTGCTGATCGCCGCGCTCGCGCGGCGTTCCTCGAATGGCGAGACACAATGGCTACAACGTCGAGGCGGCAGGCAGACTATGTGTTTGCCACTTTTGCCTCTATTCTCGCTTGGGCCTATGACCGGGGTCTGACCGACGCAAACCCCTGTGAGAAACCCGGAAAGCTGTACCGATCTGGACGTGCTGAACGCATCTGGACCCAAGCAGACGAAAGCGCGTTACTTGCAATCGCCCCCGCACGAATTCAGATGGCCTATTTAATGGCGGCCTGGACCGGCCAGCGACAAGGCGACCTATTGCGCCTGCCTTGGGATGCCTACGATGGAACCCATATCCGCCTAATCCAAAGCAAAACACAACGCCGTGTGGTCATTCCCGTGGCTTCCACCCTTCGATCTGTTCTGGACAAGGAAGCAAAGAGGCGGACCGCCACGACGATCCTGACAACATCAAGGGGCACCTCGTGGACATCGCATGGGTTCAGTGCGTCATGGCGCAAAACGCTGGCGAAGGCGAAGATCTCTGGCCTAACATTTCACGACCTGAGGGGCACTGCGGTCACACGGCTAGCAATTGCAGGGTGTGAAGTTCCAGAAATTGCGACAATCACCGGCCACAGCCTGAAAGATGTCGGAGCAATTTTGGATGCGCACTACTTGAGCCGCAATACACAACTCGCAGAATCTGCGATCATGAAGCTGGAGCGCCATGACAAAAAGACAAAGATCCCCAACTAAAGCCCCAACCGATCAGAGTCAGTCTGCCTAGAGTAATGATAAGTGATTGATTTTACTGGCAGGGGCATCAGGGTTCGAACCCGAGACCTACGGTTTTGGAGACCGTCGCTCTACCAACTGAGCTATACCCCTGCAGTGCCGGTGTTCCTAAGCCACCTCTCGCTGACTCGCAAGAGGGAAATCAGCAGAAACCCTTGGCTTTTTGCCCCAACGCGCAACCAGACTGGCTCTTGCCGGTTCAGTATTCTATGACAGTCGAAAAAGGGATCGACTTTTGAGCCTACGAAAGAAAATTGCCGACAGCCCTCGTTTCAATCGGATGATTGAAGGGCTCTTTGCCCGCTATGTCAGCTTTGCCTTCCAGACATCGCGCTGGCAGCGCTCTGGCTGTGAAGACATGGATGCGGCTGTGGCCAGCGGCGCGCCGGTGATTTTTGTACTTTGGCATCAGCGGTTGATTATGGCGCCCTTTATCTTTGACACCTCTTTGGGCCGCATCTGCGCCCTGACATCCGCAGCACGCGCCGGGCGGTTGGCCGGGCAGATCCTGGTGCGCCTGGGGTTTGAAACCATCCCGATGTCGAGCCACAAACGCCATGTTGCCCTGTCTCGCGAAGTGCTGCGCCGTACCAAAGAGGGCTGCGCCATCGGCATTGCCGCAGATGGCCCCCGTGGCCCTGCGCGTGTCAGCTCTGGGGTTCCCATCACCTGGGCGCGGATGACCGGCTGCCGGGTCTTTACCGTCGCCTTTGCCGAACGCCGGGTGCTGAAAATGCCCACCTGGGACAAACAGATGTTGCCCCTGCCCTTTTCGCGCGGCGTGCTGATCTGCCAGGAATGGACCGACCCGGTGCCGAAAAAGCCCAACGAGGACGAGGCCGAGGCCCTGCGGCTCAGCTTGCAAGCCGCGCTGGATGAGATCACCGATCAAGCCGACCGCGCAGTCGGGCGCCCCCCCGAACCAAGATAGCAGAGCAACCTCAGGAAGCCCCCCTTAGCCTCAACCTAAGAGGTTCGACTTCAAGAGCTACCAATGCTGATCTTGCCCGCGGCAGATCGGCGCTTTTGCACAAGCTTTACAGTGCCAAAGACAAGGCTGAGGCCCGCCAGGACCATCAACACACGCGCCCAGAATCTATTGGCTTCCGCTGCCCGCACCAATTCTGCGCGACGCCCGTCCAGATAGGGGCTGATGAGGACCAGATGCTCCCCAATCTCGTAACCCAAGCGATTGAACCTGCTGCGATAGCGCTGTAACTCCTTTTGCACGCGCTGGTCGGTAAAAGGCACGTTGTCATAGCGCCCATGCAGCGGCAGCTGCGTCCCTGCCTCTAAACCTGCGCGAACCAGATGCAACAGCTGCTCGCGCTCGCTCTTTCCGGCAAAGGCGAGCCCCGCAATCCGATCCTCGGCGGTGGACAACAGTGGGAACACTGTGAAGTCCATAACGGATACCCCATCAAAAGCGATGGCGGGCAGGTCCTCGGACCATCTGGCCTGAACCAAAATTTCATTCATCGGACCAAGATCCCGACTGGCATCAAAGTCTTCGACCAAAACAAGCGGCGCGCGTGGGGGATCGGTATCAGCGACGACATTCTCCATCGCAATTTGGTATTTTGCGTACTCTGGCCCCATGAGCCTTAGCAGGAAATAGGCCAGAAAAAAGAAGGCCCACCATGGCACACGTTTGAACAGCCAGATCACCAGGGCGCCTTGCCACCCCACCAGAATCCAGAACAGAAATTTTAAAACCGGCATTTAGTCTTCCCTCGGGAACCGTCTATGTCCTGTTCCTGCTCCCTATGGTGCCTCCCACCTGCTGCGGTAGCAATGCAAAAAGGGCGCCCCTGGGGGCGCCCTTTTGTAGACTTCACCTGTGTGGTTTTCGGGACATTCGCGCCTTGGCGCGAATACCCTGTCACCACCGGCCAGAACCCCAGCAAGCTGGGCTTCGACCTTACTCGGTGATTTTGGAAACGACGCCGGCACCAACGGTGCGGCCGCCTTCGCGGATGGCGAAGCGCAGACCGGCTTCCATCGCGATGGGGGCGATCAGTTCAACGTCGAACTTCAGGTTGTCGCCAGGCATAACCATTTCGGTGCCTTCGGGCAGGGTCACGGTGCCGGTGACGTCAGTAGTCCGGAAGTAGAACTGAGGACGGTAGTTGGCGAAGAACGGCGTGTGACGACCACCTTCATCCTTGGTCAGGATATAGGCTTCGGCT
>CAJQNB010000026.1 GCA_905479575.1 uncultured Pseudophaeobacter sp. | reverse complement strand
CGCGTTGCGGACATACCGAAACCGAAATGATGCCAACGGACTCGTGCCAATGGTTCTACGAATGCAGATCGTGCAAGTCAGTATTGAAGCCCAAAGAGGGTGACTGCTGCGTGTTTTGCTCCTACGCGACTGTGCCCTGCCAACCCATTCAGACGGGCGACAGTTGCTGCGGATGATCTTACTGTCTGCTTCGTCCGCAGTCCTGCCGTCCGGCCAACAAAAATGCTGCACAACGTGTTGAATGGCAGCTTCGGGGAAGCTGTAACGCAGCGCTTTGATATCTGGCCAACGGCTGGTGTGGGCCGTTCTCGTCTCCGACCTGGATATAAGATGGGGATCTAGCTGTGGTCGGACCAGCGGCAGATGCCGACTATGCGCAGGTAGCGATCTTTGCAAAGTTTGGTTGGCTTCCCAACAGCCGACCTTCGTGCAAGGGGCGGCGAATGGCGGTAGAGAGCCCTTAGTAACCGATGCTGCGAGCCACATGAAGGTCTTCTTTGAATGATTGCAGTGTGTCAGGTTAACAGGTCCTTCGGTAAATTGGAGAGCGTTAATCAAGGCTTTCACTTTCATTCCTCTGCTTACAATCTCAGAATCAGTTGCCGAAGCGCGCCCCCGCTATATCCGCTGGTCTTCCAACCGATCTAAAAGATATTCCACTGCCGCGCGCACCCTGCGCGGAATATGACGACGCTCTGGATAGACGATCCAATGCGATCGACTTTGATCTTCAAAGCCTCCAAGAATACGCAGAACCCGACCATCCGCGATCATCGCCTCAAGGTTTTCCATCGGCGTGTAAGCGACACCAAAACCCTTTTCGACAGCTAAGCACATAAGGCCCATGCTATTCGTTTTTACGCGTCCCTTAACTCTAACCGAGATGGCTTTTCTCGTTGATGGGTCCAAGAACTGCCATACATTGTTGTTCGCCGATATGCACGAATGCTGACGCAGTTCATGAGGCGTTGACGGTTCTCCGTATCGTTCGAGGTAGGCAGGTGATGCCGCACATATCAGCTTACGGGTGGCAAGCTTGCGCGCGATCAATGCGCTGTCGGCCAAAGCGCCATATCGGATGGCAAAGTCATATCCGTCTTCAACCAGATTAACGTTTCTATTGTTGAAATCTACTTCAAGCGTTATTTGCGGGTTTTGCTCAGCAAACTCCAAAAGGATGGGCATGACCACGGTTTCTGCAAATGGACCTGCTGCTGAAACACGCACAGGCCCAGACAAGTCCGAGAATGCGCCTGTGATCGCCTGATTGGCGTCGTCTATCCCACCAATCAACTCATCAACCCTGTTTAGATAGTCACGGCCAAGATCCGTCAGCTTGACTGCTCGTGTAGTACGCGCAAGCAACTTTACACCCAATCTGTCTTCAAGCGATTGTACGCGCCGAGACACATGTGAGGTCGAAACATTCAGACGGCGTGCAGAAACAGTGAAGCTGCCAGTGCGCGCCACCATAACAAACTCTTCAACCCCATCCCAAACCGACATCTATCTATCCATTGTTGCTGCTGTGCAAAACTGTCTTGGCAAGTACCCCACTTGTGGCAATCCGGCAATGATTGGATAGGTCCTAGATTGAAGAGGTTACGGCCCTGTAATCTTACGGCCTTGCAAGGAACGCAGATGTCCAAGAAAATTTTAATTGTACTGACTTCGCACGACACACTTGGTGACACAGGTGAAAAGACCGGCTTTTGGTTGGAAGAGTTCGCGGCACCCTACTACGCGTTCTTGGATGCTGGCGTTGAACTCACACTTGCATCACCTAAAGGTGGACTGCCCCCGTTGGATCCCAAAAGCAGTGAAGACGGTTTTCAAACAGAAGACACTGCACGTTTCAATGCCGATGAAGCAGCAAAAGCGGCCCTCGCGACCACTGCAAAACTTTCTGATGTCAACGCATCCGATTTTGATGGCGTGTTTTACCCAGGTGGTCACGGTCCGATGTGGGATCTGGTGAATGATGCACACTCCATCAGCCTGATCGAAGCGTTCTGGGCCTCGAATAAGGTTGTTTCAACCGTTTGCCACGCATCCATCGCTCTTGCCAATGCCAAAGACACAAATGGCGACTACATTGTAAAGGGCCGCAATGTCACAGGTTTTACCAACACCGAGGAAGCTGCAGTAGGCCTAACCGATGTAGTTCCATTGTTGGTAGAAGACACATTGTCAGATCGTGGCGGCCTGTTTTCTAAGATCGAAGATTGGGCATCATACGCTCAAAAGGACGGCAATTTGATTACAGGTCAAAATCCCGCATCATCGACTGCCGTCGCTAAGTTGGTGCTTGAAACTCTGGGTTAACTATCTGGGTGTTTCAATGCGGGCGATACTGCACAGGGGGCGTCGGTTTATACCGATGCCCCTTTTTTAAGTGAAGTCGCTAGAAGCGGACATTGGGGCGCGTGCAGCGAAAGGAACCTTTGTCCGCAGTGTGCCAGTTCGCGATCGGCGCAGTGAAGGGCAGCTATCACAAATCTCGCTCTATCGTCTTGGGACCGCTTTGGGCTGAGAGAAGAAAAAGCTGTGCCATTTTTCACCATGTCAAGTGCTGTAGCACGTTAAATGATGACATTTGCGCCATAGGAGATGATTATGGCAGAGAGAACGGACTGGGAAGAAAAGGCAACAGGGGTTTTGCGGGCAGAGATGGCACGGCATGGCGTCACTCATGCTCAACTTGTTGAAAAGCTGGCCGACAAAGGAATCGAAGACAATGAGCGAAACCTGCGCAATATAGTAAGTCGAGGGAAATTTACCGCAGGATTTTTGTTACAATGTCTTTCCGCGCCTGGCTGTACATCGCTGTATTTGGAATAGCATTGGCCGGATCAGGGCAGGCACAGGATTCTGGTGAGCAGCCCCAGCAACCCGCCGCCGAACAGCAAGAGCTTTCCCAAAGCCTTCCGATACCTGTTCCCATTGTGATCGTCGAAAGCGAGGAAACCTCCGAAGCCCGCGAGGGGCATGAGGCAGAGGCCCGCCAGCGCGAAATAGAAGATCTTCGCGCCCAACAAGGCATGGACGCGGCTACGCAGGCCATGAATGAAGCCACCCAGAGCATGGCTCTGTATGCGTTGCTGTCTACCGTTTTCGTAGCGGTGGGAACTTTCCTTTTGTTTTGGACGCTCTACTTGACTAGGAAGGCCACCCGATCCGCTGAGGACGCAGTTCTGGTCACCCGTGATATCGGAGAGGCGCAAGTCAGGGCTTACTTGACCCCATCACTTGTTCAGGTTTCTTGCACCGCAGAAAATCCTTGCCTTACATTTAGGTGCAACATTACTAACCACGGCCAGTCTCCTGCAAGTGATGCATTTGCTCTGGTCAAGGTATCTCTTTTTATCGATGGTGGCACAGTTGAACACAAGTTGTTCCACGAGATTGGAGAAATCCCCACCGGTCAAAGTGAAGGGCCACCAATATCCTACACTGATGCTAAAATTTCCCACAACAGGTTCAAATCCTCGTGCGCTTGTCACATCCAAATCAAAATAATCGCTCACGATGTGTTCAAAAAACGGGTGGAGGCTTCCCGGTTCTTTATGGCTGGGGGCCACCCCCAAAATGACGTGGCTTACATGATATCCAAATTTGCCAGCCAGATACATTACGAGCTTGGGACTGACCTCGAAGAAGCTGATTTTGCTCACCTCGTGCCCAATTGGCGCAAACCAAACTGGGGCAAGGTAGAATAGGAGAGCCTTAATCATCACTCACACCTGCTTGGTGCGCTTGATACATAGGGCCGCAAGTAATCACAGAGTTCCAGACGGGGCGGTTGCCCCGAAATTACCTTCATTGTTGTATTTTGTCATCGAAAGAACATGAATTTTTGGATTGTCGCTTTGTCCACAAGCAGACCTCTGCGCAGACCGCAGTGAACTACCGTTTTCCGCCCCTTGTGCCTGAGCTCCGGCCAATGCTGCACCAGGCATGAATGTCGTGTTTGGGCTGACAGCAGTCAACCAGGTCTGTCGATCAGACCGGCGACAGAGTGTTCAGGGTGAAAACCACACGCTGCATCGCCGAAAGGCGGCTTTGTGCCGTTATTCACGGATGCTGCGCCTTGAACAAATGTTAGCTATAGCAGAACTGGCCAAAAACGTGGAAAATCAAGTTGGGTTCTGCTAAAGGTTTCCGTCATATGAATTTTCATTGGTTTTGGCGATCAAGCCCCTCGTGGCAAGAATGAACGTTATCGGCCTATGCTTATGGTTGAGTTGGAGGCTTAGGGTTGTTCGCTCGGCTTCGTAAAAAGACTGCTTTCGCAGCTTCGAGAGTTAGTTTTTTCTCATCACCATAAGCGCTAACAGTCTTCACCATGCATTCCGCTTTGTGACCTGAGCCCCTGAATTTCCTCCATTTTTGTGTAGAGTCCGCCCAACCGAAAGGCGGACAAATGAAGACGAGATTCACGGACGAACAGATCATCCAAATGATCAAGGAGCAGGAAGCTGGCGAGAAGACGGCTGACG
>CAJQNB010000025.1 GCA_905479575.1 uncultured Pseudophaeobacter sp. | reverse complement strand
GCGCCGGTGATCAGCTGATCCAGCAGGGTGTCAAAAGACTGACCGCCGTTTTCCGCTTCAATGCGGATCAGGGCACGGGTCGAGAACTTCAGCTTGAGGGTCTTTTTGCCCAGCTTCATGCTTGCACTGCGGATCATACGACTGGATCCCCTTTGGTCCATCCAACCACACCCGTCGGGCGCAGTTTGAGATCGGTCATCAGATCGCCATCCACATCCACCGACGGAATGGAGGGGTTCACAAAGGCCTTGTAATCAAAGGCATCCCCGGTGATCTGCTCGCCGTCCACAGCGGGAAGATCCACCTTGAAGAAGATCACCTTGCCTTTGCGCGCCAGCGCTTGTTCATAAAGTTCGGCCGAGTAAAAACAGGACAGCGTCAGCTCGCCCGTATCGGTCAGGCCGACGCCGTATTCCTTGCTGCGGCCAGGGCTGTCCAGCGAGGTGCGGTCCCGGTATTCCGGGCTTTCCTCGGGGATACCAACTGTTTTGCACCCCTTGATTACCTCCCAGGCAACCCCGTCTTCGGACCACTGCACATCGCACAGATCGCCCGGAATGACATTTTCTGCCATTGGCATATTCCTTTCAGATTGTCAGAGTATTCAGCCGGTTACCCGGCCATTATTCAGGTGCGGTAGCGCACCTGGACATCCAGCATTTGACGCCGGACCACTTCACCGCCGGTCTCGGATGATCCGTCCCGGCGCGAGAGTTCTTTGATGCGGATCACCGACCCGCTGCGATAACCTGTCAAAAGCTGGGACGCCTGCGGCCCCAGCGAGATCAGCTCGCCGTAAGACAGGGCATCGATATTCACCTGCACCCGCGCGGTTTCCACATCCGCCCGCCCCTGCAGCGCGTAGCCCGTCACCGTGCCAACCCGGTGCAGGCTGATGCGGGGAAAGCCCACATCACTGTCAAACAGGCCCCAGACAACGGGCACCCCAAGCGTCTTGAGCAGGTCTTTCAACTCGCGTTCCAGGCTCATTTGCCAGCCCTCAAAGCTTTGCGCCGCGCCCGCTCCAGCGTCTTCTCGATATCCTTGCGGATCTCCTGACCCAGAGCCTCCAGCATCCCCGGCGCATAGAGATCCCAGGCAGGCCGCAGGAAGGGGTTGGCCGGCATCTCGCCGGTAAATTTGCCGGTGGAATGCTGATAACGCGGCGCGCTGCCATCCTCATAAAGATGCGCATGGGGCGCGAGACTGCCATCTTCCTGCACCGGCCCGACATACATGGCCACGCGGTTGCGCCCCTGATCTCCGCGCGCGCCCCGTTTCTGCCCCTTGTCCAGCTTGCTGGTCACCGCAACCTTGAACTTGCCCCCCGCCATGCCTTCTGCCGCTTGCGCCACCGGTTTCAGAACCTTCTTCAGCGCCCGCCGCCCCGAGGCTTTGGATTGCCCCCGCGTGAGCTGCACCAGGGCGCGCTCAATATCGCCGGATCCCTCAATGCGAAGCTTCGCAACCATATCAGCCACCCGCCTTCTTCAACCGCCACGCAGAGATCTCCAAGCCACGGCGGCGACCAATTTCCTTGATCTCGGTAATGCGCCAATCCGTACCGTCGAAACGCAGCCTGTTTTCACCAGTGATCACGGCTAGAGCTTTAGACCAACGCACAACAAAGCGCGCCTCGGCCTTCTGCTCAACAGCCGCAGCCCGAAGGCGCTCACCATCAGACACTGGCGCATAGTTGGCTCTGGCCTGTGCAATCTCGTTCCAACCAGTCGCAACAGTTTCACCTGCATCGTTCTCCTCAACCTGGGCGCCCAAAAGAGAAACACGCCGATCGAAAGGCGGAAGTGCTTGTCGTTTCATAGCGCAAATGCCCGATAGCGACGGGTCAACCGATCGACACCGCGCTGCACCTGCTCAGGAATTCCGGTGGCGGCGTCGGCAAGCGGATGATCATAGTAAAACTTGACCAACTCTCTTGCTGCGGCCTTCAAATCCTCCGGTACCGCCTCCAGGCTTTCAAAACCTGCAGTAAATGTAAGTGTGACAGCATCAGGCCGATCAGCAACAGCGGGCCACAACGCGCCGGAGATCTGCGCCACCTGGCGCATCCGCCCGCGCCCCACCAGGGCGTAACTCTCGGCGGGAACAACTACCTCCGCTCCCGTCGCATCCAGATAGCGGATCTCGTCAACCGACAAGATCCGCGCAAAGGGAAGCTGCAGAAACCGCTCATCCAACGCGGCACCGCGACGGCACCATTGTTGCGAGACCAGAGGAAACCCCAACCCGCCAAAGCCGTCCTGATCCACATCCAAAGCAGCCGATGCAGAGGCAATCACACGGGCAATCTCCGCGTCCAGCTCTGGGTCCTCACCCTCAGGCGATATGATGCGCAACTTGTCCTTGGCATCCGCCAAAGTGATCAGGTCAGTTGCCCCGCCTGTAAGTCTCTCCAGCCACATTGCCTATGCTCCTGCTAGGTTTGGGAGTTGGTTGTTTCAGCCGCGCCAGGGCCTGTGGTCGCTGCATTCTGCGGCGGCTCGTCGGCCTTGTTTTCCAGCGCAGTCCGCGCGCCTGCCGCGTTGCCACTGTTTTCGGCCACGGCTTTCTGACCATCTTCAGAAGATGGTTCTTCCTGCGTCACAGGGGCCAGCACAGCTTTCGCCACCAGGTGCGATACCGAGGCAGGCTTTGCCGATCGCACATCGCCCGGCAGATAGGCCTTATCGCCCAGATGCGGGCGCAACACTTTATAATCCATGTGAGAGTACTCCAGTTTTCACAGCGGAAAGGCGGCTGACCCGCCTTCCCAGGTGGTCAGATTGGATCAGTCAGCCTGACGGCCAAAATCGCCGTAGATGAAAGATTCATCGCGGTAGACCGCCAGCGCCAGGCGCTCTTCTGCCAGCACGGTCACCTTGTTGCGGGTGAAGTCATCATTCTGAAAGCCGGTCTCGATGCGCGAGGTCCACTGATCAAAGATCTGCGCCCCCATATCAAAGGCCCCAACCAGCACCTTATCCAGCGCCATAGCCGGGGTCGCGACCACCGGCAGCCCCCAGAGCGTAGGCGACAGGGTGCCCTGCGGGTTGCCGATAATATAGCGGCCCTCGCCATCTTTCAGGGTTTCGATCCAGGCCCAGTCTGCCGGGTGCATGACAATGCCGGTGGCAGGGTATTCCGCCAGTACAGCCTGCAGCGCCATATAACGCACCTGGTCGATGGACGTCCCAGCAGGGAAGCCTGCAGGCTGCGCAAAAGCCGTGGCCTGCGGAATGATGCCATGCAGGTTTTCGCCGGTGCCGTCGCCAAACAAAAGCTGCTGTTCTTCTTTGAAAGACAGACCATAAAGCAGGCGATTGTCGATAATGGAGCGGATCTGCGCCACATCAGACAGAGTCTGTTTGGAGGCTCGGATCCAATGGGCGATCACCTTGGTGCGGGTCTGGATTTCTTCGATCTGGAAATCCGACTGCGGCTTCAACCCACCTTCGGCAACCACATCCGCGTTATTGGCGAACCCGGTTTCGCGGTCGTAATCGATGTTGGGCTGATCCGTCTGCCCCGGCATCAACAGGCCACGCACAGTCATCCGGCGCTGGGGCATCGGCGCAATGCCGGGCAGGTGGCTGGAATGCACCGCTGCGCCCATGCCACCCGCACCGCCAGTGGTGGTGGTCAGATCAGCCTTAACCGTAAGCTCGGCGCTGTCACTTTTGCGCGGGTTGTCCTTGAAGCGCAAAAAATCATCGCTCTCGGTGAACTGACTGCCGATAGATTTGACCTCTGCCCCGCCGTCACCGCCGGTGCGGTCAAGCTTTTGCTCCAGCTCTTCCAGGCTGCCTTTAAGACCGCCAAGCTCGGTCAGGGCCTCATCAGCCTTTTCCTTCATGGACTGGCTCAGGGTCTCCCCCGCCTTGGCTTTGCCCAGGGCATCCTCTGCAATGGCCTTCACCGCATCAAACTTTGTTTCAAACGCAGTTTTCATTTCCACTGCAAGTTCTGCAGCGGATTTGGTTTCTCCCGACATGGGGAACCTCCTATAAATTATGGATTGAGTGTTGGGTCAGGAACCCATGAGAGTTGTCAGAAACACTCTCGCGTCAGTCTCCGCTGCAGCAGGGTCCCCCTGCCCTTTCAGGTGGATGCGCGCGGAACGCTCCGCCTGTGAATTCGAGAGGCCAAGTCCCTTGACCGCTGCCTCGAATTCCCGCTCTGTCAGCCGGTCCCCGGCCTTGAGCTTTTCAATGAGTTCTGAAGGCACCTCGCCTTTGGTCGCCACGCGCGCCGTTGGCAGCATCGGGAAGGTCACCAGTGACACCTCCCAAAGATCAACCTCTTTCAGCACCCGGTTGCCGCCATCGTCTTTCTGCGCATTGATCGTCCGATAGCCGATCGACAGACCATCGATCGAACCCGCCTTGATCAAGGCTATCGCCTCACGGCCCTTTTCAACTTCGGTCAGGATACGGCCCTTGACCCAAAGACCCCGATCATCTTCGCGCAATTCTTCCCAAACCCCGATCGGCTGCGCCGGGTCATGCTGCCACAGCATTTTCACCTTGCGATCCTGTGCCGTCAGCTTGGAAAGGCTGGCCCCATAGGCACCAGCGGCAACGATATCACCGCCCTGATCCACCTCACCAAACAGACTGGCATAGCCCTCGATGGCACCATCTGCCGCTGCAGCCTTGAGGTTAAAGGCCACATCTTTTGTCTCGATCGACATCAGCTTTCTCCTGTTTCCGAAAGTGGGATATTCTGCATCTGCATCCGCACGACATCCCCGCCCGGCACTGGCGGATTGCCTTCCAGCTTGCGGATCTCATTGATGGTCAGCCCGCCGATCTGGGCCATGGTCTGATAGAAGCTGGCGCGGCTGGCGCTATCGCCCCGCAACAACCCATCCATATTGATCCGCGCCGAGATCCCGGCTGCCCGGTCCGCAGGCGTCAGCAACTGCTTGCGCACCGCCTGCTCGATCCGCTTCACCCGACGGCGCAGGTAAAACTTGGTGAACATCAAAACCTGCTGATCCACGCTTGTCGGCCAGGCCGTCGAGGCCCCCGCATGCCCGATCAAGGCTGGCGGCACCTGAAAGAACCGGCAGATCTCTTCCACAGAGAATTGCCGCGTTTCCAGCATCTGCGCATCTTCCGGCGAGATGGTGATCTGCTCATACTCCAGACCGCCCTCCGCAATGAACGGCTTGCCCGCGTTCACCGCACCTTGATATTTCTCAACAATGGCCTCCGCCGTGATCCGCTCTTCCGCATTCAGCCATTCCTTGAATTTGATCAGCCCAGAGGGGCGCAGCCCGTTCTTGAACATGCTGGAAGCCGCCCGCTCTGCCGCCAGCGCCGAGGAAAACGTCTGCAGCCCAAAGCGCAACGTCGACATGCCACCCAGCGGATTGCCCCCAGGGCCACGGACATGGAACACATCCCGATCAAGCTTAACGAAGGGCCTGCCATTGTCGCTCCAGCGGTATTCGATCCGGCCATCCTCCAGACGCCGCACCGCCATGGCCTCCGGCTGGACCGGGTAAAGCGCCGTCACTTTTCCATCTTTGCGCACCACCGAGGCATAGGCATTGCCCCAAAGCTCAAGCGACAGGTTCATGAAGTCCCAGAAATCCAGCGCCGTTTGGTCAAAGTTCGGGCTTTCATAAATCACCCGGTGCAGCGGATGATCGCTGGCCACCTCGGCAATACCGCCCTCCGTCCGCCGGATCGCCTCGAAGGGGAGTGAGGAAAGAGTGCCGCTGATCAAGTTGGCACAGCCCCAGACCGCCGAAAGCCCCAGGCTCGACTGCGCGCTGACCAGCTCTCCAGCATTGCCAGCCGCGCCACCCTGGCCACGGCCATCCGTCCATTTAACCGCGCTTGCGGATTTGAGCTGCAGCCCCACGGCTGACAGCGCCTTGTCGATCAGGCTCATGAGGAGGCTCCAAGTGCTGCAAAAAAGCTGCCGCGTCGTTCTGCGTCGCTGGTGTCTTCAGGCACCTGGCACAGCGGCCAGATGGCATTCATGGTGGCGATCATTCCATCAATGGAATCCTCAGGCACCTGTTTGGTCGGATAGATGTAGTCGCCGCCCTGCACCTGTTTTTGCAGAGTGTTGCCTGCCATCCAGGTCAGAACCTCATTGCCGTCATTGATCACCCGGTGATCTTCAACGCTGGCAATCAGCTTGTTGAAGGGCTCATTCAGGTTGGCCGCCCGCGATCGCAGCTCGACTGCAGTGATGCCGGCGCTCTCCCAGTTCGCGGCCATCTGCGCCGCAAAGGCCGCATCATAAACCACCATCTCAACATCAAGTGCCGGTAGATCTGACCAGCCCCAGGTATCATCGCCCAGCCCCGCGAGCTGCAGCACCAGTGCCTCAACCATGTTGAGATCCAGTTCCGCCCCCGGCGTGGTGTAGATCAGGCCCTTTTTCTTCCAGCCCCAGAGATGCTCATTGCCCGGCGCATCCACGATTTTCTCCGGCAAGAAATGCCAGCTGAACAGGCGATAGAATTTGCCGTCAGGGATCAGCGCCACAACGCTGGCCGGATCTTTCCGGGTGGCAAGATCCACGCCAATATAGGCTTTGTGCCCGCGATACTGCACCAGCTTCATGCTGGCATCCTCGCTGGCCCGCCAGGCCTCCATATCAATTGCTGCAGCACCAACACTGGTCCAGATATCCAGATGCTTGCGCAGGAACTCCCCAAGCGCCGCCGGGCTGGCCTCTGCCTTCTCCCACTCATCCTGCATGTAATCCAATGACTTGGCCTCATGCAGGCTGGGGTTGGCCTTGGCCCAGGTCTTGGGGTCTCCCGGCTCATCCCCTTCATCGGCCTCAAAGATCAGGCCGAAATAGCGCTCATTCTTGCGGTCCCCGTCCAGCAGGCTCTGCAGATACTTGCGCTGCTCGAAACAGATCCCCCCGGTGTTGTAACCGGCTGTGGTGATGGCGATCAGCAAGGGCTGTTCGCGCGCACCAAGAGCCGAGGCCATCGAGTCCCAGACATCGCGCTTGTCATGCTCGTGCAGCTCATCAACGATCGCACAATGCGGGTTCTTGCCGTCCTTTGATTTGGTCTGGCTGGCGATCGGCTGAAACACCGCCGCCGGATCCTGGGTTTTGATCTTGTGCTCTTCGACCGTCAGCCCCAGCACCTCATCCAGGCCCATGCCTTCGGCTTCACCTGACAGCGCCATGACGCGGGCCGCGTCAAAGACGATCCGCGCCTGATGGGTCGAAGCTGCTGCCGAATAGACCTTGGCGCCCGGCTCACCATCCGGCACCAGAAAGTAAAGTCCGACACCGGCCAGCAGCGTGGATTTGCCATTCTTGCGCGGCACCTCGACATAGGCCGTCCGGAACCGCCGCAACCCCGTAACCATATGGCGCCAGCCGCCGATCTGGCCAATCATGAAGGCCTGCCACGGCAGCAATGTCAGGGTCTCACCACGCGCGGCCCATGCCCCCTCGATATGGGGCAAAGCTTCCAGAAAGGCGCACATGTGCTCCGCCGCCTCGGCGTCAAACACATAGGGAAAGGCATCAGTTCCGGCGCGTTTCAGATCCGCTTTAAACCGCTTGCAGGCCTGCTGGGCGCGCTTGCAGCTCGGCACCTCCCCTGCGAGCACATCCTCCACCCACTGCAAACCGCGCTGGGTGATTGGCGTTGAAACTCCACAATCCAGCATCAGGCACGCGTCCCTTTACGGGTCAGGGGGCGGAACGGCGTAATAACCTTGCCGCCCTGCCCGCCGTCTTCCGGCGCGGGATCATTGAGCAAACCCATAAATGAGGTTTGGGTCGACTGCCCTTGCTTAGCCCGGACATAGGGTGTTCCCAGAAGCTCGCGTTCCAGCACCGCGATCCGGTTCTCATGAGCCGCGCGCTGTTGGGCAAGGCCCGACATGAAGTTGCCTTCGGTGCCGGTGAACCCCTCATCGACGATCAGGACAGACAGCCGATCAAAGGCAGCGCGGTGAACCGCGTAACGAACAACTTGCCCAAAGACCGGCTCATCGATCAGCCCGTCCCGCTTCAAGTAACGCAGCAGGCTTTCGCCATGCGCTTTCTCGACCTCATCAAAATGAGCGGGCCAGCCCCCCAGGAGGTTCACCAGTTTCTGAATGTCTGTGCCAGTGTGGTGCATACCCCCCCCCTTAAATTTGCGCGCGAATAAATCCGATTATTCCCGCCGGTTTCAGCTTTGGAGGGTCCAGACTTTCAAAGCCCCCCCCTCCCTGTGTTGCGCGCCTCTCGGCCCGCTGTTTCTTGATGTCGTGACAGCTCTTGCAGAGCGATTGCAGCGCTCCGAACCAAAACAACCCATAGTCATCCCGGTGCGGCACCACATGGTCAGCGACCGTGGCCAGTTGCTTTGAGTGATCCGGGCAAAGCCGACACAGCGGCTCTGCATCCAGTTGCTGCAAACGCCGTCCTGTTTTGCCGCGCCAGCCCTTGCTGTTGTACCACTTGCGGCTGGGCCGATCCGAGCGCCGCGTGGCCTCAGATGGCTTGTCCCGGTCCTGCTTTGCCGATCGGGCATGCGCATCGCAATAGCCAATCCCAACCTCAATCAGTCGGAAACAGCCAGGATGCGCGCAGGGTTTCTTTGGCATCCCGCGCCCTCTCAATGATGTCAGATGATACAACGCAAAAACGCCCGCCGGTTTCCCGTGGGCGCATTTATTGATGATGCAAATCTACTCGCATGCCGATGAGGTAAGCGTCAAGGGGGATTTTTTGGCAGAGGTCTACATTGAGTCCGCAGGTCATGAGTGACCTTATCTACAAGAGTAAAACTACCACTGTCAGCGCTCAACAATGAGGCGTCTGTCCTAACTGCATTTGAAGAGCTGGATTCGTTGGAAATGTCTCACGCACCATGGAGATAATGGATGGCATGACTTCCTCCGCATATCCGGTGAATTGGATATGCGGAGACCAATCACTGGTTTTGACATGTTGCGCTATTTTCAACTTCCATCCCGCTGAGGTGAAACTTACATCGACCCTACCGCAGCACTCTAGTTCGCTTGACTTCACTCATAAATTGTTCGATCCCATCCGTGATCATTGCGTTGAACACTGCGACAAAATCCGCAGGCTGACTGAATTTCCCAGTTTTTCGTGGCTTTGCTTCATAAGTTTTCTGAAAAACCTGAGCACCACTAGAGCGGTTGCTGACTGTGTAGGTAACCGAATATGACCACCTAACTGAATACCCAAGGTCGTCAGCAAGGATCTTATTCACTTGTCCCGAAATGACTTTCCCGTTGTTCGCATCGACTCTGGTACCGCCTTTTTGTAATTCTAGTGCAGTTGCCCTTCGGACATAAACCGCAACATCTTCACCAATAAGAACGTTCCCAATGGCAGTATTTTGGATCTGGTTAGATTGAACCTTCCCTTCATCACTAGGCAGGTAATTGAAATCTCCAACGGCTGCCCGCGTTCCAGGCAGCGAAACAAACGTCTGTGGTGTGTAAGACGCAGGTAGTGTCCCAGAACAAGCCGAAACCACCAACAGAGCCAAAATCGAAAGTACTTTTCTCATTCCATCTTTCTTTCTTTCAGAAAATTAAGAGCATTCAATGAAGCTTTTTATCACCATGAAAAATAGCTTCACCTAAGAAAAAGAGGGGGCCAAAACTCGTATAACTTCCCTCACTTATTGCCTCAAATTATTATCTGAAACGCACCGGGATTAGCCGTGGTTTGGAAGTCATCGAATCTATGCTAGTTTAAGCCGCGTATATCACCCCTCCTCCCGGATGCTGCAGGTAACCCCTAGCATCACCTGCAGCGCCAACCAAAGCACCAATGTCATCTTTTTGATATATTTAGCAAGCACCTAGGGCCTGTATTCATTAAGTTTCTTATCCAGTCCCTGAGCCTGCCAAACATGATCTGAACTCGGATGCAATGTTTAGATTGGCGCTTATCGTTTGCACAGTCTTCTTGCCAAGTATGCAGTCCAAAAGACTGGCAGGCCCCCTCTATCTTTCAATGCTTCCCTTAATCATTCCGCGCTATAATCACGGTCCCCAAGTACCTAATCCGCAGCCGCCTCCCATCCTCTCCAGCGCCAGCCCCAATGCTTGGGCGATGGCCTGCGATGTGGCCCCATAGACTGACCAGCCATGCGCCTTCAGGACATCGCTGAGGGGGCGATCTTCCAGGCAGACCATATCGACCAGGCGCCGGTCGAAAATGCTGGTGCGGCATCCGCGTCTCGATGGTCGAATACGGCGTACCACCATGGCGGAACCGGAGCCGATGCGGCGGCGCAGGCGGTCGATCTCTTCGCGATCGCGCAGCACCGCATCCATGAAGTCGCCGCCGCGACCACCGCCGCCGGATCGCAGTGCCTCGATCGAGGAACACTTGAGACCAGCGCAGGCGTGGCGCTCGACCAGGTCGCGGTAATGGCGGCCAATGGCCACCTGCCCCGGAGAGAGCGGCGACGGCTTGTTGTGCCGGGCCGCCTTGGCCGCCATCACATCAAACACATCGGCGCGCTGGATTGCGCTGCGCCCACGATAGCCCGCATGTTTAACCGCAAAACCGCCCTCCCCGTCTGGATAAAGCGCCTGTGGCTCAAACACCCGAAACGCGCCGCGCGCAGGGGCATCGGCAATGGCATCGCCGCAGATCTCTGGCACCGCGCTGCGGGCTTTGATCCCAGCCAGAAGGATCTCTTCCGCCTCTAGCCGCGCAGCGCCGTCAGGGCTGACGATCACAACAAAGTCCTTCATGCTGCGCCCCCTGCTGCCAGTGCTGCGATGCGTCGGCACTTCACCTCGGCAGCGGCGCGACGCTGTTGGAAGGTTTGGTCCTGTGGTGACACGCTATCGCCCCGGCGCAGCTGCTCTTCCAGCCGCGCAACCCGACGGCGTGCATCACCGGCGCGGTCCTGCACCTGGCGCAGATCATACTCGCGCGGCCAGACGCGGGCCCGGCGCAACTCGGCCAGTAATTCCGGCGCCCAGCCCTCTGCCAGGGCGCGCTGGCCTAGGGCATGGGCAAAGACCGCCCGAAACAGCGGCGAGGCATCATCGGATGGCGGCTGGATCTCTGCGGCCCAACCGAGGATCTTGGCTGCGATCGGGAAGCGATCCCGCTCTTTGCCGCCGGGCATATTGGCCACCTGCTCTGCCAGCGCCTGCAGGTTCAGCTCTGACATATAGGCCAGCTTGCCGGTCAGATCCGCGACCATCGCATCAAACTGCGCCACCGTCAGGCTGGACGGCTTGGCCAGCCCCAACCGTTTCAATGGCTCAATCAGGTGATCCTTCACCCGGCGCTCGCCTGCGGCCTGTTCTTTGGCATCCATGTCTCTGCTCTTCCTCTTTCTCAGCAAATCCGACTTATCCACAGGATCCACCACTAATTGCGGCGCGCCTGCCTCTATCGTTTCTTTTCATTTCTTCTCTTTTCCTTTCAGCCGCGCGGTTTTGGACGGAAATCAAAAACCAAAACTTCTAAAAACCGCGCTTTTCTTCCTGAAAACTTCCCCCGGAACTTCCGAAATCTTCCAGCGGAAGTTTTGAGGCGGTTTTCACGGCTGCGAGGAAAGGTCTTCCCAGGCTTCCTTGATGCGCTTTTCGGTGGCACTGCCGCCGGGATAGGCATC
Organism: uncultured Pseudophaeobacter sp.; assembly: GCA_905479575.1. GTDB lineage: Bacteria > Pseudomonadota > Alphaproteobacteria > Rhodobacterales > Rhodobacteraceae > Pseudophaeobacter. The sequence goes on along the minus strand of CAJQNB010000025.1, from coordinate 970 downwards.
TTCGATCCAATCGCTGAGCCGGTTCACCCACTCATCATTTGCCGCGACCTGTCGCCCGCCAGGGATCCGGTTCACCAGGTTTTCGCGGATAGTTCCGAGCCGTTTGCGCATCCGGTCATCCGCGTTCTTGGCCGCGTTTCGTTTCTTCGACCCAACCGCCTTGAGCGCAATCTCGGTCACCACCGGATGATGCAGCCGCTGCACCCCGTCACACAGACACAGGGACCAGTTGTGCAGCGGGCCAATCTCGCGCTGGCAAAGGCTGTCAAAAACCTCCTGCGAAACCCCGACTAGCTTGGCCAGCAGTTTGGGATTGGTCGGCAATGTGCCCACCGGCGACTGCGTTTGCGCCAGGTAGATCATATCGAGGAACACCGCCCGCACTTCCAGATCGGCCAGCAGCCTTGTGTCGCTGGTCAGCCAGCGCTGATAGTGGAACTCAACAAAGTAGTGGCTCTCCAGCCGCTCGCCTGCCTCGATCGGATAGATCGGCACTTCGCCTGTGCTGACCGGCTTAAGATGATGCGCCCCAACCATCAGACAAAGGCCTCGACCAGTTCATAAACCTCGCAGGCCTGCGCCGCCTCAAACGGCGCCATGCGACGACGATCGGTGACGCGGCGGCGATAGCGGCTGCCCCAGCCCCGGTGCATGCAAATGTTGCGGCAGGTATTAGCCGAGGCGCCGGTGAAGCGCGCCAGTTCCGCCAGGGTGCAATCCCCTGCCGTTGCGCGGGTCATCCACCAGATCTGATAGGCGATACGTTGCGTTTTGATGCTCATGCGGCACGTCCCATCTGCTGGTGAAAGAACTCCGGCGCCTTTGGATCTGTCATGATCATCAGCAACGCGATGTGGCTGGCCGGAGACGTGACCGCCCCCCACCAGTTCAGCGCGGTCTGAAAGCTCACGTCGCAAAACAGCGCCACCTCGCGCGGGCTGTTGAACCGCGCCCGGAAGTAGCTGGACCA
>CAJQNB010000024.1 GCA_905479575.1 uncultured Pseudophaeobacter sp. | reverse complement strand
TGTGCGCCGGGAATTGTGCCTGCTGTGCCGCCAAAGAAGCACAACTTGGTTACAGCGTCAGAGATCGCTTTGCCGATCCGCTCGCGGCCATAGCCGACGTTGACGGTCCAGACGCCGCCAGAGACCGCATCCAGGAACTCTTTGCCGTTCTGATCCCAGACGCGCATGCCTTTGCCTTCGACGATGATGCGCGGATCATTCTCTTCAAAGGGCTTATGCTGAATCAGGTGGTGCCAGACATGGGCCTTATCAGCCGCAACTACCCGGCTGAGATCGTTTTCGTTGAACGTGCCGTCCATGACATGTCCTTCCATAAAAGTAAAAGTGGGGGTGTCTGCCAGCTGCCTGTCAGCCGGAGTCGTCATAATGTGACGAAACGCCAAAACGGGCGGATACTCTAGGGCCAGATGGTGGGGTGTTTTGCGTCCAGTTTTGGGGAAGGCCTGGCAGGCTATGGCAGGCCCATTTTTAACCAATTGGTAAAAAAGAACTTTCCCCCTGGGACAGGGGGGACCTGTGGGCAGAACCCGTAGGGTTTGGGACCCATGTTTGGTCTGTTGAGGTCGAAAATGGCTTCACATCCGGGTGAAGAGATAGCGAAAGAGCAAATGTTCTGAAAATGCTATCTTGAGATCGCACTGGGCTGTCGCCAGTGTTTTGGCGACACCAAAGCAGGAGATAAGAGGTGGCAGACTATCAGCTGACCGTGGCGCCCAACGGGGCGCGTCGGCAAAAAGCCGATCATCCAGAGTTGCCAATCACGCCGCAGGAGCTGGCACAAACCGCACGGGCCTGTGCCGAGGCAGGTGCCAGCACATTACACCTGCACGTGCGCGATGATGCGGGCGGGCATTCCCTGGATGCCGGGCGCTATCGTGCGGCCATGGCAGCTGTGGCGGATGCAGCGCCCAATATGGGTGTACAGATTACCACCGAAAGCGCCGGGATCTATGCCCCAGAGACGCAGCTGGCCTGTTTGCAGGCGCTGCGCCCCGCTGCGGCCTCGATTGCGGTGCGGGAAATGGCCAGGGCGCCCGAGGTAGCGGTGCGTGCCTATGGGCTGTGCGCCGAGGCGGGCACTCAGGTTCAGCATATTTTGTATTCACCGGCCTGCATTGCCCAGCTCACATCCTGGTATGCCGACGGCGTCGTCCCTGCGGCGATGCGAGATGTGATCTTTGTGCTGGGGCAATACGCGCCCGCGACACCGGGACGGCCCGATGGGCTGGCCGATTTTGTGTCGGCAGCTCAGGCGCTTGATCTCAGTTGGAGCCTATGCGCCTTTGGCCGAGACGAGCGCGCCTGCCTGCTGGCGGCGATCCGGGCGGGCGGCAATGTCCGTGTTGGATTTGAGAACAACCTGGAGACCCCAGAGGGCAGAGTGCTGCAGGATAATGCCGCTTCGGTCGCGGCGCTGGTCAAGGCCGCCTCACTGGCAGGCCATACCCTAAAAAGGAACTGATCCATGAGCCATGTTTTTCCACGTCATACAAAGGCCAACCTGCCCACTGCTGTGGCGGGTGACGGCTGCTATCTGATCGATGCAACGGGCAAACGCTATTTTGACGGCTCCGGCGGGGCGGCGGTGTCCTGCCTGGGCCATTCGGACGCGGCTGTGATCCGCGCGGTGCAGGAACAGGTGGGAAAGCTGGCCTTTGCCCATACCGGATTTATGACATCGGAACCGGCAGAGGCTCTGGCTGATTTGCTGATTGAGCAAGCCCCGGCGGGGTTGGATCGGGTCTATTTTGTTTCTGGAGGGTCCGAGGCCACCGAAGCCGCAATCAAGTTGACGCGTCAATACCACCTTGAACGCGGCGAGCCGGAGCGCCGCCATCTGATTGCGCGGCGGCAAAGCTATCATGGCAACACTCTGGGGGCCCTGGCCGCCGGCGGCAACGCCTGGCGGCGACAGCAGTTTGATCCGCTGTTAATCGGCGTGTCGCATATCGCGCCCTGTTATGAATATGCCGATCGCCCCGAGGGAGAGAACGCCTTTGACTATGGGCAGCGGGTCGCCAATGAACTGGAGGCGGAAATCCTGCGTCTGGGTCCTGAAACCGTGATGGGGTTTATCGCCGAACCGGTTGTCGGAGCCACCTCTGGCGCGGTGCCTGCGGTGCCGGGCTATTTCAAACGCATTCGCGAGATTTGTGACAAATACGGCGTCTTGCTGATCCTGGATGAGGTCATGTGTGGCATGGGCCGCACTGGCCATATGTTTGCCTGCGATGCGGATGGGGTGTCGCCTGATATCCTGTGTATCGCCAAAGGCCTGGGCGCGGGATACCAGCCCATAGGTGCGATGCTGTGCAGCGCAGATATCTATGCAGCTATCACGGCAGGAAGCGGCTTTTTTCAACATGGCCACACCTATATTGGTCATCCGGTGGCAACCGCAGCCGGGCTTGCCGTGGTGACGGAGATGCTCAGCAGGGATTTGATTTCCAAGTGCGGCAACAGGGGGGCGCAGCTGCAGGCGGCCTTGGTCGACCAGTTTGCGGATCATCCATATGTGGGGGATATTCGTGGTCGTGGCTTGTTTCGCGGCATTGAATTGGTGGCGGATCGTACAACAAAAGCGCCGTTTGATCCGGGTAAGACCCTTGCTGCCAAGGTGAAAAGCGCTGCTTTTGAGGCCGGGTTGATCTGTTATCCGATGTCTGGCACCCGTGATGGGCGTATCGGCGACCATGTCCTGCTGGCACCACCCTTTATCATGACCGAAGCCCAGATTGGCGAAGTGGTGGACAAGCTGGATCAGGCTATCGCCTTTGCCTTGCAGGGGATCTAGGCCCCAGGGGGCCTAGATCGGGATTTTCTGGTGGATTAGCTCAGATCAAAGCGATCTGCGTTCATCACTTTGACCCAGGCGGCAGCAAAGTCCTGCACAAACCGCGCCTTGGCGTCGTCCTGGGCGTAGGTCTCTGCGATGGCGCGCAGCTGCGAATTGGAGCCAAAGGCCAGATCAACGCGGCTTGCGGTCCATTTTGCTGCACCGCTGGCGCGCTCGGTCCCGGCGTAGCTGCCATCTTCCTGCGGCGCCCACTGGGTCGCCATATCGAGCAGATTGACAAAGAAGTCGGTGCTCAGGCTGCCAGGGGTGCTGGTGAAGACACCCAACGAGGATCCGCCGTAGTTCGCGCCCAAGACCCGCAAGCCACCGATCAGAACCGTCATTTCCGGCGCTGTCAGGGTCAACAGCTGGGCCTTGTCCAGCAACATCTCTTCGGGGGAGATGCTATACTGCTTTTTCTGGTAGTTGCGGAAGCCATCGGCCTCTGGTTCCAGAACGGCAAAGCCGTCGACATCGGTCTGCTCTTGGGTGGCATCGGTGCGACCGGGTGCAAATGGCACCTCGATCTCCTGACCTGCGGCACGTGCGGCCTGTTCCACAGCGGCTGAACCGGCCAGAACAATCAGATCCGCCATTGAGATCTGCCGCTCCCGCACTGTGGCGTTGAAGGTGCTGCGGATCTTTTCAAGTCCACTGAGGACGCGCGCCAGTTGCTCGGGCTGGTTCACCTGCCAGTCTTTCTGCGGGCTTAGCTGGATGCGCGCGCCATTGGCGCCGCCGCGTTTGTCAGACCCGCGGAAAGTGGAGGCCGAGGCCCAGGCGGTGGAGACCAGATCTGCAACAGAGAGATCAGAGGCCAGAACTTCGGCTTTCAGAGCAGCAATATCAGCCTCATTGACCAAGGCGTGATCTACAGCGGGAACGCAGTCCTGCCAGATCAGCTCTTCTGCCGGGACTTCATCCCCGAGATAAAGCGACCGTGGCCCCATATCGCGGTGGGTGAGCTTGAACCAGGCACGGGCAAAGGCATCGGCCAGCTCTTCTGGGTTCTCATGGAAGCGTTTGGAGATTGGCCCGTAGATCGGATCCATCCGCATCGCCATATCAGCCGTGGTCATCATGGTCTTGACCTTCTTGCTGGAGTCATGGGCCGCCGGGGCCATGTCCTCGGGGCGGACATTGACCGGTTCCCAGATCCAGGCGCCAGAGGGCGATTTGGTCAGGTTCCAGTCATAGCCAAACAGCAGGTCAAAATAGCCGTTGTCCCACTGGGTCGGGTTGGCTGTCCAGGCGCCCTCAATACCGCTGGTGGTGGTATCATCGCCTTTGCCGGTGCCGTGGCTGTTGATCCAGCCCAGGCCCATGGTTTCAATCGGAGCGGCTTCTGGCTCTGGGCCAACCAAATCCGGATCCCCGGCGCCATGGGCCTTGCCAAAGGTATGGCCACCGGCCACCAGCGCGACGGTTTCCTCGTCGTTCATCGACATGCGGGCAAAGGTTTCGCGGATGTCCCGCCCCGAGGCCAGGGCGTCGGGCTGCCCATCGGGACCTTCGGGGTTCACATAGATCAGGCCCATCTGCACCGCAGCCAGTGGGTTTTCCAGATCGCGCTCGCCGGAATAGCGGCTGTTCTGGGCAGAACTATCCGCCAGCCATTCGTCCTCGCGTCCCCAATAGACGTCTTCTTCGGGCTCCCAGACATCGGCGCGGCCCCCGGCAAAGCCAAAGGTCTTGCCGCCCATGCTTTCAATGGCACAATTGCCGGCCAGGATCATCAGGTCAGCCCAGCTGATCTTGTTGCCGTATTTCTGTTTGATCGGCCACAGCAGGCGGCGCGCCTTGTCGAGGTTGCCGTTGTCGGGCCAGCTGTTGAGTGGCGCAAACCGCTGCTGCCCAGTGCCGCTGCCGCCGCGCCCATCCGAGGTGCGATAGGTGCCGGCGCTGTGCCAGGCCATGCGGATGAACAAGCCGCCGTAATGGCCATAATCGGCAGGCCACCAGTCCTGGCTGTCGGTCATCAGCGCCACGAGATCCTGTTTCAGAGCCTTAAGGTCCAAGGATTTGAAGGCCTCTGCATAGTCAAAATCAGCCGCCATAGGGTCGGACTTTTCGGAGTTCTGATGCAGAAGTTTCAGATTGAGCTGGTTGGGCCACCAGTCCTTGTTTGATCTTACACCGGTTGAGGCGCTTTTGGCACCGCTGTGCATCACCGGGCATCCACCTGTTTGAGGGGCGTCGTTTCCGTCCATTTTGGTCTCCGATCTGGCTTGCTTTTATGGCCGTGGCGAGAGGAGGACGCAGATTTTGCTGCCTCCTTCTTAGGGTATGCAGGCAGGGTAGCAAGGTGAATTGATAAAAGGAAATTGCACTTTTGTATTGTTGTCATAGGGAAACGTTATGATGGTGACGATTTGAGGCCGCCAGCTGAAATCAAACCAGGGTGGTCCGAGCTCCCCACAGAAAACGGCGCCGCCCAGCCCTGATCGCTCCGGAATCAGGGCCTGTGTTAAAACGGCCAGGGCTGGCAAACTGGCAGCCTTTTCAAGGGGAATTCAGGGTTGCCGCCGTAGGGCGTCAATGCGGTCGCAGATTTGCATATACGTCGTTGCACCTGTGAAATCCGTTTCCAGAACCTGCCTCAGGCCAATGCCGTCAAACCGTTCTGACCTATTGATAAGACGGGAGAAAAAGGCATTTATATTTCGCTCATCCGCAATCGAGATACGTTGAACCAGTGGTTCAGCAGGCAAGACGCCCCTGAAATTGGGGTCATAGTCCAGCAAGGCCGGGCATAGGCGTTTCTCCCAGATGTCCTGGCCACTCTCGCTTTGCTGTGAGGCTGTAGCCAGGAGCGGCTGCAGCGGCGCAGGTTGGTTTGGCAGAATGCGCACCATGGGAACAACCTGGGCCGCAGAGGGGCTTGTTTCGCTGCGATCCGGGCGGCGGGGGCGCCGGGGCTGCGAAAACGATGCATCCACCCAGTGCTGAGGGTGCGGCCACTGTGGTGCGCGCATCACTTCATCACTGTCATCGGACATGTCGGCGCAGACCTGCTGACGATGGGTGAGCACAGGGTTCTGGCCATTTTGTGCCAGGAGATCCTCAAAACTAGCCAGCCGGATCTCTAAGGTCTCGAGGATTGGGGCCATCTCGCTGGCAATGACGCCCTGTCCTATGCTGCTGGGGCTATTGGCAGATGCGGTTTGCCCGCCAATCTGTAGCGCCACGGCATCGCCTGTGGCCGCCGAGACCCAGGCGGCCCCGCTGTCGCCAGCGGATGAGACCTTGCCGCCTGCAACAGGAATGTCGGTTTCATAGACCAATTTCAGCCCTTCTATATCGCGGTATTCCAGCATGCCTTGCCGTGTTTCATACTGCAGGCGATACAGCCCCCTGCCATCGACCCGCGCCTGCGGGTTACTGGATGCGCGGGAGGTTTTGTTCAGGATTTCACCCAGACAGGCAGATCTGACACGGCTGATACTCTCAAAGCCGCCAAACTGCAGCGGCAGCCAGGGCTGATCCGGCAGTAGTTCAGCCAAAGCGGCATCTCCGCTGCGGTTCAGCATCCAGCGTTTCAGATTGGCTATGTGATTGCGCGGGTCAAATTCATCATCACGCTCCCCCAGTTGCATGATTGGATCATTGCGGCGTGCCCGTGGGCCAGCCAAAACATGCCAATTTGACAGGATGCCGGGTCTGCCGGTGGTCTTATCAATTACCACCAGGCCAATTGTACCTGCTCCTTCACCGGATCTGCCGCAGGGCAGGCCGCCCATGGTATAGGGTTGTCGGGTGCTGGCCCGGCGCGCGGCGCCAGGTTCCAATGAGGGCTGGTAGGCGGCTTCGATGACGTCCAGTGCGACGCCTTCCACATGGGTTGGCAGCACCTGTGAGGGCATCAGGGCGTCAAGCGGCAGTTTGCGATCTAGATGCAGGCGCAGGCAGATCTCATCGGTGCGCTGCCCCTGCCGCCAGCGATAGCCGATGTCCACGCCGCGAAAATAGGAACGGTGGCCAAAGGTCTGATAGGCCTTTGCAAGCGGGTAATCCAAATCTGCTGGAAAACTGGTGTCGCGAATTGGTTCAGCAGTGTGCAACTCAGCCATGGTTCTCTCCCGGTTTCACCAATTTGGCGTTTTTTTTGAAACATCGTAAAAGCCGACTGTGAAGGCAGCGTGATATTGCAGTCAGGAGGCTGGCTGGGCGTTTTCATAGGCAGGGTTTGACGCTACGCTGGTGGTCATCTGTCAACGGGGTATGCAGACTATAGGCGAGCAGTTTCAAAAGAAACCCTTGGAAAGAGAGCGCTTTGAAGGCAAGGTTGCGCTAACCCGTTCCAGAAGAGTGTGAGAGACATGTTTGATTTGACCACTGTAACCGCTGAACAATTTGCCAAATTCCAGGATCAGGAGTTTGTGATTACCTCTGCGGAGCCACCCGTCACTTTGAAGTTGATCGAAGTGACCAAACTTGGGACGGGTGAGCGGGAAGGCGGCGCTTTTTCATTGTTGTGGCAGGGACCGCAAACGCCAGCATTAACCCAGGAAATACATAAGCTGTCCCATCCCGAAACGGGGGATCAGGACCTGTTTCTGGTGCCTGTGGCGCAGAAGGAGGCCGGGTTTCAATACGAGGCGGTCTTTACCTGATCGCCTGACGTTGTCGGTGCGGCCTCAGCAGCTTGGGGCGTCCAGAACAACAGATCATAGACGCCCTTTTCCTCGATCGTGACAAAGCCAAGCCGGTGGTAGAGCGCCATCGCTGGGTTGGCCTTTTCCACATGGATACCAATACCGCGTGAGCCATCGGCAGCCGCGCCTATCTGCAAGTCTCGCAACAAGCTGGCGCCGATGCCCTGACCACGTGCCTCTGGCATCAGGGCAATGTCGATAATCCGGTGCTCTTTGGGCCAACGCTCAAGGTAAAGACGCCCTATTGGGTTGCCTTTTTGCTCAATCACCAGCCACAGCGCATCTGGATAATGCTTTTGGTAGTGGCTGTGTTGGGCCTCAAACTGCATTTGGCAAAAGGCCTGCTTCTCTGCCTCGCCCCAGCCGACCTGCGCCAGTTCAGCCTCACGTGTCGAACGATAAAGCCGCGACAGAAATCCCATGTCCTGGTCGGTGATCGGACGAAAACCTATGTGGTGTCGCGCTGCATGGTGAAGCAGGGGCAATTGGGTCATAAACAGGCCTTTGCGGTTGCGAGGGGCAGATCTCCGGGCAGGTCTGTGACAGGCCCGGGGCTAGAACCAAAAGGTTTGACAGGAAAGGGCGCAGTCTGTTTCGCCCCGCCGGTGTGACAAGTTTTTGGCGCGGCCGCAGCCTATCCGCGAGAGGGGTAAAGCCCCTGCAGTGCGATGATAAAATTCATCACCAAAAAGGGCTGCATATTGTTATGTGCCTGACTGCCACCTGTATCCGTTACCGTTTCACTTGCCATATTCGTCAGCCCTGACCCATTGGTCTCGTATAGCCGGTCCAGGAAGCCGTTTTTTGAAATAGCGGCTGTAGAGCCGGGGGGAGTACCGGCAACCCCTGCGCCAGTACGTGCACGGACTGTGTGCGAATGGTTTGGAATCTGTGCCTCGGTGAGGGTAACCGTTTCGACCCCTGTTCTTTGCCCGAGGCGTCGGGAGGTCAGGCCCGGACCCCGACCGGGGTGCATCGGCGCACGCCCTTCAAGATTGGGAAGCGCTGTGGTTGTGCGACCATCACCGCCATAAGTTGTTCCAATCAGTGAGAATAATGCGGTGTTTTGTGCTACTGGAAGCAATTGACCGTTGCAAAAGGCCCAGCTGCGTGGAGCAAAGTTACCGGCAAAAATGCGGATCTCCGCAATAAAAGGTTCTGACATGCGACAAACTCCTAATGACGGCTTGGATAAATGCCAAAGAGAGCAATTATGAAATGAATGCAAAGAGCAGGCATAAGATTTGTATGGCTGCGGGATCCACCTGTATTGGTAACCATGCTGTTACCCATACTGGTGTCCTGTGACGCATCGGCGAGATAGGCAACGCCAACATCTGCAGCAAGCGCCCTGCCTTGCGGCGAGGTGCTTGTGGCCGTCTGGGTGTTGGCGCGAAAGTCATGCGAGTGGCTTGCCAGTTGGTTGACGGTTAAGGTCTCTTTTTCTGCGCCACTTTTTGCGCCAAGCCGTCGCGGGCTGAGACCAGGACCTTGGCCTGCGTGAATAGGAAGACGGCCACGCGCATCGGGCAGGCCGAATGTGGTGCGCCCGTCTCCGCCATAGATCGTTCCCAAAAGGGAGAAGAGGGCGTCATTTTGTGAAACAGCGAGCAATTGCCCATCACAAAAAGCCCACCCGCGAGGCGCGAAATTACCTGCGAACATACGAATTTCGCCAACAAAAGGCTCTGACATGCATTGACCTCCGAGGTCTAATTACGTGAAGGGAACAGCCCCTGTAGGGCGATGCAGAAATTGAGGGTAATATAGGGCTGCATGTTATTATGTGCCTGCCCACCTCCGGCACTGGTAATTGTGCCGCTGCGCAAAGACGTGGCGCTCGCGGCTTCGAAATCCCGATAAACCAAATCGGGCTGCACTTCTTGGGCAAAATAGGCCCTGTCGGGACTGGCAGTGGTTGCAGCCTGCGACGAGGCCATAACGCCATGACTGTGCGCTGACATTTCTGTCGCGGATAAGGTATGGGTTTCCTCCCCGCTTTTCTGCCCGAGCTGGTGGCCATCTCCGACATGCATCGGGGTGCGCCCTCGCAGATCTGGCAGCGCAAAGCTGGTGCGGCCATCACCGCCATAAGTCGTTCCCAATAATGAATAAAGGGATTGGTTTTGATTGATAGGAAGTATCTGGCCGTCAAGAAATGCCCAGCCACGTGGCGCAAAATTAAATCCTACCATTCGAACTTCAGCTAGAAAGGGTTCTGACACGGAAACCTCCAATTATCCAATCTGGAATCAATGTATTGCACAATGCCGAATGCGCGCATGTTGGCAACATGTCCAATTTATCAGAGAGCTGATATTACAACCCTCTAGGGAAACGCTTGCATTTTTGCTCAATTTGCGCAATCCAAAATTGTAAAAAGTGGTAACATTGACCTAGGGAGGATGTGGGGAAACCGCCTCTATTAAGTGTTTTCTCCGCAAGAAATTGAAATTTATGAGATATTTGTCAAAGTTCCGCCTCAAGGCGCTTTCTGCCTTCGCAGTTTTTCCTCTGGTTGCGTTGGTGCTTGTGTTGGCGCTGCCCAAACCAGCTCATGCGGGTTTTTCAGACTGCCCGCCAGTTTCGACTGTCGGGCACACATTGGCTTTGAACCTGACCGATGGTGAGTGTTTTATCGCGGAACTTGGCCTTGGTCCAAACTCTGACGGCTCCGAAGACTACGTACTCATTCAGATGGCGAACTCTGCGGGATCAACAAATTTTCAACTCGCTGATGGCGGAGCTGATGCGCGGTCGGTGTCCTATGTTGTAAATGGCGTAACCATCAATAACGGGAACCCAAACTACACCACAAACTGTTCCGCTGGCTGCTCTGCATCCGGCACCCATGGCGGCACTCCCTTTAGTTTTACCTATACTGATACGGGTCTATCAGGCGATACTGGCGCCACAGTTGGCCCCCCCTCGGCCTTCACCTCCCCCTCGGGTGGCGGGCAAAGCGCCACGATCTCGACCGCTTTTGCCTCGGTTCTGACGGCAACGGTTGTCGATGCTGGCAGTAATCCGGTTTCAGGTGTTTCCGTTACCTTCACGGCGCCCGGCTCCGGTGCCAGTGGCACCTTCTCCGGGGGCGGTGTATCAGAAACGGTCACCACAAATGGGTCAGGTGTTGCGACTTCGACCACCTTTACCGCCAATACTGTGGCGGGGGGGTACAACGTAGTTGCCTCCAGTGCGGGTATTTCAAACCAAAGTTTTGCCCTGACCAATACATCGGGGGCTGCGGCAACGCTGGCGGTGTCCAGCGGCGATAGCCAGAGCACGGCGATCTCGACCTCTTTTGGCACCGCGCTGGTGGCGCTGGTGACGGACGCCGGGGGCAATCCTGTCTCTGGGGTGACGGTGAACTTCGCGGCACCGGGAAGTGGCGCTTCGGCGGCGCTGTCGGCGGGCTCTGATGTGACGGATGCCTCTGGCCTGGCCTCGGTGACGGCGACGGCGAATGCAGTGGCGGGGGGCTATAATGTGACGGCCAGCGCCACGGGTTTGACCTCGGTGACCTTCGGGCTGACCAATACGTCGGGGGCTGCGGCAACGCTGGCGGTGTCCAGTGGCGACAGCCAGAGCGCGGCGATCTCGACCTCTTTTGGCACCGCGCTGGTGGCGTTGGTGACGGATGCCGGGGGCAATCCTGTCTCTGGGGTGACGGTGAACTTCGCGGCCCCGGGGAGTGGCGCTTCGGCGGCGCTGTCGGCGGGCTCTGATGTGACGGATGGCTCGGGCCTGGCCTCGGTGACGGCGACGGCGAATACAGTGGCGGGGGCCTATAATGTGACGGCCAGCGCCACGGGTTTGACCTCGGTGACCTTTGGGCTGACAAATTTGGATGTTGTGGCACCTACTGTCACGCTATCAACCAGTGCGGTGTCGGTGCGGCCTGGTGAAGACTTTGATGTCACGGCGACATTCTCTGAAGCGGTCACCGGGTTTGCCCTGCTTGATGTGCTCGTCACGCATGGTTCTGCGGTTGCGCTTTCCGGGAGCGGGTCTGTCTACGTTATTACGATCCGGCCAACGGGAAGTGGTGACATTGGCGTTTCGATTGCGGCTGGGGGGGCACAGGATTCTTCGGGCAATGGCAACATCGCATCCGGCGCGATTGCTGTCCAGAGCTCGGCAGTTGAGGAGACCAGTCAGCTTATTGGTCAGTTCATGAACACCCGGGCAACCCAGTTGATCAGCAATCAGCCCGATTTGACAGGGTTCTTGTCCGGTAGCGGAGCGGGGCTGGGCCAGGGTCAGGGGCAGTTTAACCTGGCGGTCACCCGCGGGCAGGGAACCTTTGACATCTCGACGCGGCCAGGGTCGCGTGTCTGGACCCGGTTGCAGGGGGCCATAAGCCGTGAGGGTACCAGTGATAGCTCCTATGTCTTTGGAGCTGTCGGCAGTCACTTTGCCATCAACAAGAACCTATTGCTTGGGGCAATGCTGCAGCTGGATTACCTGGATCAGGACGATGGGGCGGCCAGTATCAAAGGCAAGGGTTGGTTGATCGGCCCCTATTTTGTCACCAAGTTTCCAGACCGTGACGTCTTTGTTGAGGGGCGGATTCTTTATGGGCAGAGTTCAAACGATGTCTCTCCGTTTGGCACCTATACGGACAAGGTCGAGACTGAGCGTTTTCTCGCCTTGTTGAAGCTTTCGGGATCAATGCTCTATGGCAAAACCACCCTGATCCCAAAGGTTCAGCTTACCTATGCGACGGACGATCAGAAGGCCTACCGCGACAGTCTGGGCAACCTGATCCCGGACTTGGATGTTGCATGGGGGCAGGTTGAGCTTGGGCTTGATTTTGAGACACCGCTTGAAGTGCGGCGCGGCAATGGCGAGGTGCTGTTGTTTGGCGGGATCAGCGCAATTGGCAGCCATGTGAAAAACTCGGGCAATGCAGTCACCACCTCTTCCAATGTGCAGGGGGGGGCGCGCGCGGGCCAAGCTGGGGCTGAGTTATCATTTTGCGGATCAGGGCGTGTTCCAGGCAGAGACCTTTTATGATGGGATCGGCATGAGCGGCTATGAGAGCTACGGGCTGCAGGTCGGGTTTGATCTGAAGTTCTAGGTGAGCGCCTTTCAACACCTAAGAGCGCGGTCCCGGCGGCGCTCTTTTTATTTTGTCGCGGGTAGGGCTGGGTAAGACTGGATAAAACTGGGCGGGCTGGTTTTCGAAAGTGCGCGGGTGGCAGGAATGTCGGATTGGTTCTCCGGCAGAGCTGCGGTAAAGAAAGGCCATGGCCCAGATAGAATCCCTCTTTGTGACCCGCTTGTACCGCGCTGCCCTGTCCGAATGCGGACCGGCCATTGATGCGCAGGAAATGGAAACCTCTTGCATTGTTATCGCCGAAGATGACGAGGCCGGACAGGACTGGTGCGAGGCGAACGGCTATCCCGGCTATACCTCCTATGCGTCCCTGACGGATCTGCCCTGGCGCTTCCCGGTGTTTGCCGATCTGGTGAAATGCCTGGATGAACATGTCGCCAATTTTGCCAAGGATCTGGAGTTTGATCTGGATGACCGCAAGCTGGTGCTGGAGGATCTGTGGATCAACATCCTGCCCGAAGGCGGCATGCATGCGTCACACATCCATCCACATTCGGTGATTTCCGGCACCACCTATGTGTCGATGCCAGAGGGGACCTCTGCGCTGAAGCTGGAAGACCCGCGGTCCGGCCGGATGATGGCGGCGCCCACGCGCACCAAAGAAGCGCGGCGTGAGTTGAAGCCTTTTATCTACATGAAGCCTGCCGTGGGGGATGTGCTTCTGTGGGAGAGCTGGCTGCGCCATGAGGTGCCGATGAACATGGCCGAGGACGAGCGTATTTCCGTCAGCTTCAATTATCGGTGGGAGTGAGAAAGCTTCTTGGAAACGCTCTGGGAGAGCGTTTCGCTTTCGAACGGGCGGAGCCCTAGCCGAACCACACAGTGGCTATCGTTGCGGGGGAACGATATAGGCGCGAACCGCCGGAAACCAAAGCCAGACCGCGGAACAAAGGGGCGGTGTCTGACCTTGGGGAGGTGCAAAGCGCCTTCCCATGGGGAAAGTCAGGCGCGGCCCGGGCTTTCAGCCTGAGCCGGAATTGAGATTCCGATGCATCTATAGGTGGAATTGGTGGGGTTTGGAAAATAGTATTTATGCGATCCTGGAGGCTAACGTTCAATGTCGTATAAGCTGAAGCTCATTGCATATCTTCTGTTGGTGCCACTAACGATCCCCTTGGTTCTGCAAATGTCGGTTTTGCCCCTGCAGTTTGCTATGGGGTTCAATCTCATCCCTGAGGACCAGCTTTGGGTTCTCTACCTTTTCTTGGCCTGTGCCGTTGTCGGGCTAACAGTTGCCGCCTTGGTTGCTGCCAGAATAATGCGCAGGACGTTTTTGCGTCGGGTGCTGCACACTAAGAAATTGTTCTGGGTGACCTCGGTGGGGAGCTGTGTCGTTTACTTGGCAACTGTCTATGCAGCAGCTTTCCTGATCCTTAATCTCCATTTTGAACTTTGGCTCTCAGCGCTTTTGGTGGGATCGTGTGCGGCGCTTGGAATGCGATTTGTTTTGTCCTTGGCCAAATTGCCTTAGGGTGGGGGCTGTCCAAACCTTTCCCTTGCCCCCACCCCCTATCTCCCCTATAGGGGCACATCGCTTGGGCTAAATTCGTCTTGGATTTGGCCCCGGTGATTCTTTTCTGCACTTTATTGAGTGCGGGTTTTACATAACCCACCAGATAACAAGGTGACCCTCACGGGGCCTTCTGGTGCTTTGGACAAGGAACAAAGGCGATGAACGCCAATGATCTGCGTGACAAGACCGTGGATGAACTCCGCGATGTGCTTGCCAACATGAAAAAAGAGAGCTTCAATCTCCGTTTTCAACAAGCTACCGGTCAGCTGGAAAACACTGCAGGCATCAAGGCGGCACGCCGCAATGCTGCTCGTGTGAAAACCATCCTGAACGAAAAAGCTGCAGCCGCAGCAGCAGAATAAGGAGCCTGACAGATGCCCAAACGTATTCTCACAGGCACCGTGACCAGCGACGCCAACGCCCAGACCGTAACAGTTTCGGTTGAACGCCGCTTCACGCACCCTGTTCTGAAAAAGACCATTCGTAAGTCCAAAAAGTATCGGGCGCACGATGAACAGAACGCTTTCAAGGTCGGCGACCAAGTCCGCATCATCGAGTGCGCGCCGAAATCGAAAACGAAACGCTGGGAAGTTGTGACCGCTTAAGAGACCGTAAGGTCCCATAAGCGGCAAACTGACCAGTTTGTCGAAACCCTGGGGGATTACAGCACGCATCGCTGCCCCATAGGTCGGGAGAAACCACATGATCCAGATGCAAACAAACCTGGATGTTGCTGACAACTCCGGCGCTCGCCGAGTTCAGTGCATCAAGGTTCTGGGTGGTTCCAAGCGTAAATACGCATCCGTAGGCGACATCATTGTTGTCTCGGTTAAGGAAGCCATCCCCCGCGGTCGCGTTAAGAAAGGTGATGTCCGTAAGGCCGTCGTCGTTCGCACCGCCAAAGAAGTCCGTCGTGCCGATGGTACAGCGATCCGTTTTGATCGCAACGCCGCCGTCATCCTGAACACCAACAACGAGCCCGTAGGTACACGTATCTTTGGACCAGTTGTTCGTGAGCTGCGCGCCAAGAACTTCATGAAAATCATCTCGCTTGCTCCGGAGGTGCTGTAACAATGGCTGCTAAACTCCGCAAAGGCGACAAGGTTGTCATGCTGTCCGGCAAGGACAAGGGTAAAGAGGGCGTAATTGCTTCTGTTGATCCCAAAGCCGGCAAGGCGATCGTTGATGGGCTGAACATGGCGATCCGCCATACCCGTCAATCGCAGAACGAACAGGGCGGCCGTCTGCCCAAAGCACTGCCAGTCGATCTGTCGAACTTGGCTCTGCTCGACTCCAATGGCAAAGCAACCCGCGTTGGCTTCCGCATGGAAAACGACAAAAAGGTCCGCTTCGCCAAAACGACTGGGGAGACTGTCTGATGCTTGATAATGCAACCTACACTCCACGTCTGAAGACTCTTTACAAGGACACCATCTGTGGCGCCCTGAAAGAAGAGTTTGGCTACAAGAACGACATGCAGCTGCCGAAGCTGGAAAAAATCGTTCTGAACATTGGCTGCGGCCGGGCTGCTGTTCGTGACAGCAAAAAAGCCAAATCCGCTCAGGCTGATCTCAGCACCATCGCTGGCCAGAAAGCTCTGACCACTGTGGCAAAGAACTCCATCGCTGGCTTCCGTGTACGTGAAGGCATGCCGATGGGCGCAAAGGTTACTCTGCGCGGCGACCGGATGTTTGAATTCCTGGACCGTCTGATCACCATCGCGATGCCCCGTATCCGTGACTTCCGCGGCGTATCGGGTACCTCCTTTGACGGCCGTGGCAACTACGCCATGGGTCTGAAAGAGCATCTCGTGTTTCCAGAAATCGATTTTGATAAAATCGACGAAAACTGGGGCATGGATATCGTGATTGCCACAACCGCGAAAACCGACGCCGAAGCGAAGGCACTGTTGAAAGCTTTCAACATGCCCTTCAATAGCTGAGCGCGGGAAGGATAGTAGAGACATGGCTAAGAAAAGCATGATCGAACGCGAGAAAAAGCGCGAGCGTCTGGTGGCAAAATATGCCGCAAAACGCGCCGAGCTGAAAGAAATCGCGAATGACGAATCCAAGTCGATGGAAGAGCGTTTCAAAGCGCGCCTGACATTGGCCAAACTGCCGCGGAATTCTTCGGCAACTCGTCTGCACAACCGTTGTCAGCTGACCGGTCGTCCTCACGCTTACTATCGTAAGCTGAAGGTCAGCCGGATCGCGCTGCGGGAACTGGGCTCGAATGGCCAGATCCCCGGTATGGTGAAATCGAGCTGGTAAGGGAGAGACAGATATGAACGATCCTATCGGCGATATGCTCACCCGTATCCGTAACTCGCAAATGCGTGGCAAATCCACCGTAAGCTCCCCAGCGTCAAAGCTGCGGGCTTGGGTTCTGGACGTGCTGGCAGACGAGGGTTACATCCGCGGCTACGAGAAATCCACTGATGAACGCGGCCATCCGGCGCTGGAAATCAGTCTCAAGTACTACGACGGCGATCCTGTCATTCGTGAAGTGAAGCGGGTTTCCAAACCTGGCCGTCGCGTTTACATGGGCGTCAATGACATCCCGTCGGTCCGTCAGGGCCTGGGTGTGTCGATTGTCTCCACCCCCAAGGGTGTGATGTCGGACGCAAACGCACGCGCAGCCAATGTTGGCGGCGAAGTGCTCTGCACCGTCTTCTAAGGAGGCCTAATCGATGTCCCGTATTGGTAAAAAATCGGTCGACCTGCCCAGCGGTGTAACCGCTGCAGTGTCCGGCCAGAGCATCGAAGTCAAAGGTCCCAAAGGGACCCGCAGCTTCACTGCAACCGACGATGTCACTCTGACTGTTGAAGACAACGCTGTTTCGGTCACGCCTCGCGGCATGTCCAAGCGCGCCCGTCAGCAGTGGGGTATGTCCCGCACCATGGTTGCCAACTTGGTAACCGGCGTGACCACCGGCTTTAAGAAAGAGCTGGAGATCCAGGGTGTGGGTTACCGGGCTCAGATGCAGGGGAATACCCTGAAGCTGAACCTCGGTTACAGCCACGATGTCGAATTTGTTGCTCCGGAGGGTGTTACCATCACCGCGCCGAAGCAGACAGAAATCGTTGTGGAAGGGAACGACCAGCAGCAGGTGGGCGAAGTCGCGGCGAAGATCCGTGATTGGCGCCGTCCCGAGCCCTACAAGGGCAAAGGCATCCGCTACAAGGGTGAGTTCGTCTTCCGCAAAGAAGGCAAGAAGAAGTAAGGACCAGCACAATGGCAAACAGCAAACGTACCCTGTTTCTGAAGCGTCGCCTGCGCGTCCGGAACAAACTTCGCAAGGTCAACGCTGGCCGTCTGCGTCTTTCTGTCCACCGTTCGAACAAGAACCTCTCGGTTCAGCTGATCGACGATCTGGCAGGCAAGACTCTGGCGTCCGCATCGACCTTGGAAAAAGATCTTGGCTTTGTAGGCAAGAACAACATCGAAGCAGCAACCAAAGTGGGTTCGGTTATCGCCGAACGTGCCAAGGCGGCTGGCGTCTCTGAGGCGTATTTCGATCGTGGCGGCTTCCTGTTCCACGGCAAGGTGAAGGCTCTGGCCGACGCTGCGCGTGAAGGCGGCCTCAAGATCTAAAGACTTGCGGGTGGCGATTTCGCCACCCCGATGATCCGGGAGGCGCGTCTTTGGGCGCGCCTCACCAGGATTGGAACAATTGGCGCTCGTCGCCACACACAAAGGAATGCTTTATGGCAGAACGTGATAACCGCCGTGGCAATCGCCGCGACCGTGATGAGACACCCGAATTTGCGGATCGTTTGGTTGCAATCAACCGTGTATCCAAAACCGTAAAAGGCGGTAAGCGCTTTGGTTTTGCAGCACTGGTTGTTGTTGGTGACCAAAAGGGCCGCGTCGGCTTTGGCAAAGGTAAAGCCAAAGAAGTCCCCGAGGCGATCCGCAAGGCCACTGAACAGGCCAAGCGTCAGATGGTTCGTGTGCCTCTGAAAGAGGGTCGTACCCTGCACCACGACATTGCAGGTCGCCACGGCGCCGGCAAAGTTGTCATGCGGACGGCTCCTGAAGGTACCGGTATTATTGCTGGTGGTCCAATGCGTGCAGTTTTCGAAATGCTCGGCGTCAAAGACGTTGTGTCCAAATCGATCGGCTCGCAGAACCCCTACAACATGATCCGTGCAACCATTGATGGCCTGACCAAAGAGCAGAGCCCCCGTTCGGTTGCTCAGCGTCGTGGTAAAAAGGTCGCCGATATCCTGCCCAAGCGGGACGAAGCACCTGCTGCTGAAGCAGCAGAAGCGTAAGGAGACGGACAATGGCTAAAACAATCGTTGTTAAGCAGATCGGTTCCCCGATCCGCCGCCCCGCCGACCAGCGCGCGACGCTGATCGGTCTGGGTCTGAACAAGATGCACAAAACCCGTGAACTCGAAGACACTCCTTCAGTTCGTGGCATGGTGCGCAAGGTCTCTCACATGGTAGAGATCATCGAAGAGCGCGACTAAGCCTCTTTCGAATGACTGATTAAGGACGCCTCCGGGAAACCGGGGGCGTCTTTTTTTGTGGCGGGGGGGGGCTCTGCCCGTCACCCTGGTCGAGGCGACCATGAGCCCGGCCTATGCATCGAATGCATAGCGGGTTGTCTTGTTGCAGTGGTTGTTTGTAACAAATTTATTCCTTTATTCCAGAGACACCTAAACAGGTTAGAAAAAGGGTTGGGAAATGGGTCTCAGCCGCAGCTAAGGAATAGCCAATTGGCATTTGTTCAAAACACCACCACCGACTTTGGTATCACCGCGCGTCTGCGGGCTTTTGTGGCGCAGGCCAGTGCAAACTGGGCGATGAACCGTGAGTACAAGCGCACCTATGCGCAGCTGTCGCGTCTCACCAATCGCGAGCTGGCAGACATCGGTGTCCGCCGCTGCGATATCGCCGATATCGCGCGCAAACACGTTCACCACCTGTAACCCGATCAGCCAGAGCTCTCCTCCCTCGCTCCTGATCGTAAAAACGTCTCTGTTTCAACAGGGACGTTTTTTTGATTCTGAAACCGTCTCTGTCCAATAAACTTTTGGCATGGCGTCAATGTGAGGGGGGCGAGATCCGCAAGGGCTTGATCCGGGGGGGCTGGGCGGCTATAGGCACACGGTGGCCTCTTGGGGTCATGGAATCATATATCAAAGACATGCCGTGGTTGATCCTGTTTACGCTTCTGGGATCACATCCGGCGAAGGAGAAGCGAAATGAAACTTCACGAACTCAGCGACAATCCAGGTGCCGCCAAAAAACGCATGCGTGTTGCCCGTGGTCCCGGCTCCGGCAAGGGTAAAATGGGTGGCCGTGGTATCAAAGGTCAGAAATCCCGTTCGGGTGTTTCGATCAATGGCTACGAAGGTGGTCAGATGCCATTGTACCAGCGTCTGCCTAAGCGTGGCTTCAACAAGCCAAACCGCAAAGCATACGCCGTTGTGAACCTGGGCCTGATCCAGAAATTCATCGACCTGGGCAAGCTGGACGCAGCCTCGATCACCGAAGACAGCCTGGTGGCTTCCGGTCTGATCCGTCGCAAAAAAGACGGTGTCCGCGTTCTGGCCAAAGGTGAATTGACCGCAAAAGCCACCATCGCCGTAACCGGCGCATCCGCTGCTGCTATCGAAGCAGTTGCAAAGGCCGGTGGCGCATTGACCGTGGCAACAGCAGCCGCAGCTGAGTAACGGCTTGTGAGCGGCGAGATTGCCGCTTACATAGGTCATCAGTTTCCCTATACGCCGTCCGAGCCGGAAAAGGGCTCCGGGCGGCGTTTTTGCAAAAAGAGACCCATTTCATGGTATCAGCAGCAGAACAAATGGCAGCGAACACCAGCTGGTCCGCACTTGGCAAAGCCACGGATCTGCGCAATCGCATCTTGTTTACGCTTGGCCTTTTGATCGTATATCGCCTCGGAACCTTCATTCCGGTTCCTGGCATCGACTCAGGCGCGCTTCGCAACTTTATGGAAGCGGCAGGGCAGGGCATTGGCGGCATGGTGTCGATGTTCACCGGTGGCGCCCTTGGCCGGATGGGCATTTTTGCCCTCGGGATCATGCCCTATATTTCGGCTTCGATCATTGTGCAGTTGCTGACCTCCATGGTCCCGGCACTTGAGCAGCTCAAAAAAGAGGGTGCCCAGGGCCAGAAGAAAATCAATCAATACACCCGCTATGGCACTGTGGCGCTGGCGACAGCGCAGGCCTATGGCCTCGCGGTTTCGCTGGAAGCCGGTGACCTGGCGACTGATCCGGGCATGTATTTCCGTATGGCCTGCATGATCACCCTGGTGGGTGGCACCATGTTCCTGATGTGGTTGGGTGAGCAGATCACCCAGCGCGGCCTGGGCAATGGTATCTCGCTGATCATCTTTGTCGGCATCATCGCCGAGGTTCCGGCCTCGATTGCGCAGTTCTTTGCCTCTGGCCGTTCCGGTGCAATCAGCCCAGCCGTGATCATTGGTGTGATGCTGATGGTGGTTGCGGTGATCATGTTTGTGGTCTTCATGGAGCGCGCCTTGCGCAAGATCCACATCCAGTATCCGCGCCGCCAGGTCGGCATGAAGGTCTATGATGGTGGGTCCTCGCATCTGCCAGTGAAAGTGAACCCCGCGGGCGTTATCCCAGCGATCTTTGCCAGCTCGCTGCTGCTGCTGCCAACCACGATTTCGGCTTTCTCATCCGGTGCAACCAACGGTCCGGTGATGTCCTGGCTCTTGGCCAACTTTGGCCCCGGCCAGCCGCTCTACCTGTTGTTCTTTGTCTCGATGATTGTGTTCTTTGCCTATTTCTACACCTTCAACGTGGCCTTCAAGCCCGAGGATGTGGCCAATAACCTGAAGAACCAGAACGGCTTTGTGCCCGGTATTCGCCCAGGCAAGAAGACTGCCGAATATATCGAATATGTGGTGAACCGCATCTTGGTACTTGGCTCGATGTATCTGGCGGTGGTTTGCCTGCTTCCAGAAGTGCTGCGTGGCCAGTTTGCCTTCCCGGTCTACTTTGGCGGTACATCGGTGCTGATTGTGGTCTCCGTGACCATGGACACCATTCAGCAGGCGCAAAGCCACCTGTTGGCGCACCAGTATGAGGGGCTCATCGAGAAGAGCCAGCTGCGTGGCCGGAACAAGAAACGAGCAAAACGGGGGCCCTCTCGCCGATGACCAATATCATTCTTTTAGGGCCACCCGGTGCGGGTAAGGGGACGCAGGCGCGTCATTTGACCGACGCGCGCGGCATGGTTCAGCTCTCCACTGGTGATATGCTGCGCGACGCGCAGTCCAGTGGCTCGGAGATGGGAAAAAAGGTTGCCGACGTCATTGCCCGCGGTGAGCTGGTCACAGATGAGATCGTTATTGGTCTGATCCGCGAAAAGCTCGTGGAAGGCGCCGAAGGAGGCTTTATCTTTGATGGCTTCCCCCGGACCCTGGGGCAAGCTGATGCTTTGGGTGAATTGCTGGCGGAAACGGGCCTGACCCTGGACGCGGTGATTGAGATGGCAGTGGATGACAGTGCGCTTGTTGCGCGCATCACCGGCCGCTCCACCTGTGGCGGTTGCGGTGAAGTCTACCACGACCAGACCAAGCCCTGGCCTGCGGATGGCAAATGCAGCAACTGTGGCAGCACAGAGGTAAAGCGCCGCGCAGACGACAATGAGGAAAGCCTCAAGACCCGTCTGATGGAGTATTACAAAAAGACCTCGCCGCTGTTGGGCTATTACTACGCCAAGGGCGATCTGCAGTCCGTTGATGGATTGCAGAATATGGACGCTGTAAAAGCGGATATTGCAGCGGTTCTGGCTGAGTAAACTCTGCAAGCTGAGATCTGATATCGAAAAAGGGAGCCTCGTTGCTCCCTTTTTTGTTGGGGTGCTGGAAACGATTTTGGGGACGCTTGGCGGTGAGAGTGTCTTTGTTGGCTGTTTCTGTCTGAAACAGGCTGTGCGTTTACAAAATCTGAAACAAGCAGCCTATAGTGATCCTGACCCATCCCATTTTGGAGAAAGCCCAGTTGATGAAATTCCTTCTGCATTCCATTGTCCTGTTTTCCTTCACCCTGCCGCTGCAGGCCCAGCATTTGCTTGTCGATAGTCCGGAGGGATGTGACATAGTGATGTCGAGCCCGGATGGCGATCTTGACTATGCGGGGGACGGCGGGCTGCTCTTGAATGAAACTGGCTATAGCTCGTTGGAGTATTTCTGCTCTTTCACGCCCAAGGCGCTGTACCAATGGCAGGTCTATGATGTGACCACCCACGTGGGCCAGTGCCAGATGCCAGGGCCGGAGTTTGTGCCGCAGCTGTTCACCATTGTCCGCGACCCCGACCAACCGGGCGTCATCTCCATTTTTACGGGTGACGCAGAGCCACTGCGGTTTTATAATTGCGCATCGTGACGCCAATTGGCTGAAAAGCCCACCTTTTGATGAAAAAGGTCTGGTTCATCTCTTGACGGGTTGACGCTCTGTTCAAATCCTCATACGCAACCCCATCCCTTTGTGGGATGATTCCATGTGGGCAGATTCTTTTGCCTGCATGACCACCTCAAAATGCTGGGCTGAACGGCTGAACTGCCAGGGTCGAGCGTTGTGAAAAAAGGTTCTGGAGCTACGGAACCGCAACGAAAAGGAAAGTGACACGTGGCACGTATTGCCGGCGTAAACATCCCCGCTGCTAAGCGGGTACCTATCGCCCTCACCTATATCACCGGAATCGGAAACACCTCGGCTGCCGCAATCTGCGAAGCTGTTGGCATTGATGCGGCCCGTCGCGTCAACGAATTGTCTGATGCCGAAATTCTGGCCATCCGCGAGCACATCGATGCAAACTTCACCGTTGAAGGTGACCTGCGTCGTGAAGTTCAGATGAACGTCAAGCGTCTGATGGATCTGGGTTGCTACCGCGGCCTGCGCCATCGTCGTAACCTGCCCGTTCGCGGTCAGCGTACCCACACCAACGCTCGCACTCGCAAAGGCCCCGCAAAGGCCATTGCCGGTAAGAAGAAGTAAGGGAGGGTTTGATCAATGGCACGCGATAAGACTCGTACGAAGAAAAAAGAGCGTAAGAACATCGCAACTGGTGTTGCGCATGTGAACTCATCGTTCAACAACACCAAGATCCTGATCTCTGATGTTCAGGGTAATGCGATCGCATGGTCCTCTGCTGGTTCCATGGGCTTCAAAGGGTCGCGTAAATCGACTCCTTATGCGGCTCAGATGGCGGCAGAAGATGCCGGCAAAAAGGCACAGGATCACGGTGTTAAAACTCTTGAAGTTGAAGTTCAGGGCCCCGGTGGCGGTCGTGAATCTGCTCTGCGCGCTCTGGCCGCAATCGGCTTCAACATCACCTCGATCCGCGACGTAACGCCGATGGCACACAATGGCTGCCGTCCACCTAAGCGTCGTCGCGTCTAAGACTTCGAGACTTACGCTGGGGCCCCGCTTGTTTGCCGGGCCCCAGTCCGTCATTTTAAACCTCGGGCGTCTGCACCTTCGGACATGAGGTACAGACAGGAATGGAGGGACTGCATGATCCATAAAAATTGGGCAGAGCTGATCAAGCCAACGCAGCTTGAAGCAAAGCCGGGCAACGATCCCGCACGTCAGGCAACAATTATTGCCGAACCGCTTGAGCGTGGCTTTGGCCTGACGCTTGGCAATGCGCTGCGCCGTGTTCTGATGAGCTCGCTGCAAGGTGCCGCGATCACATCCGTACAGATCGACAACGTTCTGCACGAATTCTCCAGCGTTGCTGGCGTTCGTGAAGATGTCACCGATATCATCCTGAACCTCAAGGGTGTTTCCCTGCGCATGGACGTCGAAGGCCCCAAGCGCCTGTCGATCAATGCCAAAGGCCCAGCTGTTGTCACCGCCGGTGACATCTCTGAGTCCGCAGGCATCGAGGTTCTGAACCGCGAGCATGTTATCTGCCACTTGGATGACGGCGCTGACCTGTTCATGGAACTGACTGTGAATACCGGCAAGGGCTATGTCTCTGCCGATAAGAACAAGCCAGAAGACGCACCCATTGGTCTGATCCCAATCGATGCGATCTACTCGCCGGTGAAAAAGGTGTCTTATGACGTTCAGCCTACCCGTGAGGGCCAGGTGCTGGACTATGACAAGCTGACGCTGAAAATCGAAACAGACGGTTCCGTTACCCCGGATGACGCCCTGGCCTATGCCGCGCGTATCCTGCAGGACCAGCTGTCGATCTTCGTCAACTTCGAAGAGCCCGAGTCGGCGAACCGTCAGGACGAAGACGATGGTCTCGAGTTCAACCCGCTTCTGCTGAAGAAAGTGGACGAGCTGGAACTGTCTGTCCGGTCGGCAAACTGCCTCAAGAACGACAACATCGTTTACATCGGCGATCTGATCCAGAAGACCGAAGCAGAAATGCTGCGCACGCCAAACTTTGGCCGCAAGTCGCTGAACGAGATCAAAGAAGTGCTGTCCGGTATGGGGCTGCACCTCGGCATGGACGTCGAGGACTGGCCACCAGACAACATCGAAGATCTGGCCAAGAAGTTCGAAGACACGTTCTAAGAACCTCACTCGGTCACACAGAATTTGAGGGCAGGCCCAGGTCTGCCCTTAAACAATGCCCGCGCTGGCGGGGAATATCTGGGCACATGCCCCAAGGAGAGCAGCTGACACGCATCGGCTGACAGACAAAGCAAAACGCGAAAGAAGGAATTGAACAATGCGTCACGCACGTGGTTACCGCCGCCTGAACCGTACTCATGAGCACCGTAAGGCCCTGTTTGCAAACATGGCTGGCTCGCTGATCGAGCACGAGCAGATCAAAACGACTCTGCCCAAGGCAAAAGAATTGCGCCCCATCATCGAAAAGATGATCACCCTGGCAAAACGCGGCGACCTGCACGCCCGTCGTCAGGCCAACGCGCGCCTGAAAGAAGACCAGTATGTCTCCAAACTGTTTGATGTGCTTGGCCCCCGCTACAAAGACCGCCAGGGCGGCTATGTTCGTATCCTGAAAGCGGGCTTCCGCTATGGTGACATGGCGCCTATGGCGATCATCGAATTCGTCGATCGTGACGTTGCTGCCAAAGGCGCCGCCGACAAGGCGCGCGTTGCTGCAGAAATCGAAGCTGACGACGCAGAATAAGACTGTCTGACATCGTCAGATGGCATGGCCCTCGCTCCTTTGGAGCGGGGGCTTTTTGTTGTAATGATCTCTGACCATGAATTTTCTAGCGTCGGACCACTTTACGGGTTTTGCGCTCCGTCACAAATCCACCGCGCTGGCCCCGTTGGGGTATTGGGGTGGGTGGCCGAGCGCAGGTTGGGCATTGGAACACGACGGCCTTTGCAGGCGCAGTATCTGCGGCAATGCTGTCGTTCAAGGCGCTACGACGAAGGTCGGCTTTGACCGTATGAAAGAGCTTGTAGATCGTGTCAGTAAACCGCCTTTACCCAGATGTCGCTGAAGTTCATTTAACTTTCATACCACTGTCAATGAGCTGAAACTTGCACCGCGTTAAGCATCGGTATCTCATCTGATTAGGATCACATTCCCATGCCTCGCATCACATTTACCCGTCGCCAAGCGCTTTTGGGCACGGCCGCACTTTCTGCTACCATTGCCATGCCATCCCTTTCGAGAGCGCAATCGCGTCCACTGATCACCCATGGCATTATGTCTGGTGATGTCGCCCATGATGGCGCTGTCATTTGGAGCCGCGCTGATCGCGAGGCCAAGATGCTTGTCGAGTGGGCAACCACCGAAAGCATGACAGACGCGCGCGCTGTTCCCGCATTGGCAGTTGGAACACCGACCGATTACACAGGCAAGCTGGCGCTCACCGGACTGCCAAGCGATCAGGATATTTTTTACCGCGTAACAATGTCCGATCTTGCCGACGGCACGCTTTCAGAGCCGATGACCGGCACTTTCCGGACCGCGCCCATGGGCAACCGGGACATCAGTTTTGTTTGGTCTGGCGATACGGCTGGTCAAGGTTGGGGTATTGACGAAGATCGCGGCGGCATGACCACCTATGCGACGATGAACAGTCACGCGCCTGATTTTTTCCTGCATTCCGGTGATACGGTCTACGCCGATGGTCCGTTGCAAGAAGAAGTCGCACTCGACGACGGCTCTATCTGGAAAAACATCGTCACACCCGCCAAGATGAAAGTGGCTGAGACTTTGGACGAATTCCGCGGCCAGCATTTGTACAACTACATGGATAAAAACGTGCAGGCGTTTAATGCCTCCGTGCCTATGATTTCTCAGTGGGACGACCACGAAGTCACAAATAACTGGTATCCCAATGAAATGTTGACTGCGGATGACCGTTATACGGAGAAATCACTGCAGGTCCTGTCAGCCCGTTCCGCACGCGCGTTCCACGAAATGATGCCAACCCGTCAGGTTCTGTCGGAACCGATGCGCGTCTATCGCAAGGTGTCCTACGGCCCGTTGCTGGATATTTTCGTGATCGATATGCGGACCTATCGCGGCGACAACACGGCGAACACCGAGGCTGAAGGCACTCCGTTCCTGGGCGCGGAACAGCTTGCTTGGCTGAAACGCGAGATGGTGAACTCTACCGCAACATGGAAGATCATCGCGGCCGACATGCCAATTGGCATGATGGTGCGAGATGGTGACAACATGGAAAACGGTGCAAACGGCGATGGCCCGGTCCTGGGCCGTGAAAAGGATGTCGCCGCAGTCCTGTCGTTCATTAAAACCGCCGAGATCACCAACACTGTGTGGCTCACTGCAGATGTGCATTACACCGCCGCTCATCACTATTCGCCTGACCGCGCTGTTTTTCAGGAGTTTGAACCGTTCTGGGAATTTGTCTCCGGTCCATTGCATGCCGGTACATTCGGCCCCTCCGAATACGACAACACCTTTGGTCCCGAAGTGCGCTTTGCAAAACATCCTGAAGAAGGGCAAGCCAACCTGCCGCCAAGCGACGGGTTGCAGTTCTTTGGCAAAGTCGACATTGCGGCGAATACGGGCGTGATGACTGTGCGCTTGATGGACAGCGCAGATGTGGAGCTTTGGTCGGTTGAGTTGGAGCCGAAGATCGCTATCTGATCTGCCCAAGATTGAGGTGGCCTGTTTGGGCCACCTCAAGAACTCAAACGATGCGCCTCAGATTCTCAGCTGCCGAGCGGGAACAAAGCCGACCATCTGAATTTGCTTTTGCAAACTGTAGAGTGGTTCGTAAAAAACGGCTTTCACCGTGGTGAAATATGGGCGCACTCCGGGTTCAAAGCAGACGTTGTCCTTTCGATGAGGTCTTGCGAAAGCTTGGCTAGCGCGGTTTTGAAAAACCGCTTTCAACTTTCCTGATGACAGTCTGGCGAATCTCCGCTAGCTTCGCCCACATGACCCAAACCTATGCTGCAATCTGGTTTTATTTTTATCCGGGCCGACAGGCGGACGGAGGGGTCTTGGCGTGCAGATGACATAGTGCGCAAAAGCAGATACCACACCAACCGCCCTCAGCAGATGGCGGTTTTTTTGTATCCGCCGCCACGCAAAAAGGGCCTCCCGCAAGGAACCTTAGGACTATGACACCCCATATTGAAAACCTCCGCATCACCGATATGCAGGAGCTGATCTCGCCGGATGAGCTGGCAGAGAAACTGCCCAGCAATGATCTGGCCAGCAAGACCGTGTTGGATAGCCGCGCTGATATTCAAAAGGTGCTGCGCGGCGCCGATGATCGCTTGGTCGTTGTTGTCGGCCCCTGTTCGATTCATGATACTGTGGCGGCCTTGGACTACGCTGCGCGTCTAAAACCCCTGCGCGAAGAGCTGGCGGGCGAGTTGGAAATTGTGATGCGGGTCTATTTCGAAAAGCCCCGCACTATCAGCGGCTGGAAAGGGCTGGTAAATGATCCCGGCCTGGATGGTTCCTTCCGTATCAATGACGGGCTGGAGATGGCGCGCAAGCTTTTGCTTGATATCAACCAGATGGGGCTACCAGTGGGGACCGAATTCCTGGATACGGCGGTGCCGCAATACCTGTCGGACCTGATGGCCTGGGCCGCTATTGGTGCGCGCACCACCGAGAGCCAGATCCACCGCGAGATGGCCTCGGGGCTCAGTTGCCCTGTGGGGTTCAAAAATGGCACCCGGGGCAATGTGCAGATCGCCATTGATGCGGTGCGCTCGTCCGCGCATCCGCATCATTTCATGGCCTTGGCCAAAAATGGTCGCGCGGCAATTGCGGCCACCAGCGGCAACCCGGATTGCCACCTGATCCTGCGGGGCGGCGGTGGGACCAACTATGATGCGGGTTCAGTCGATGCCGCCTGTCAGAAGGCTGAACAGGACGGTATTCGCGGTCATGTGATGATCGACGCCAGCCACGCCAACAGCGACAAAGATCCGGCCAAACAGCCGCTGGTTTTGCAGGATGTCGGTGACCAGCTGCGGGCAGGCGAGCAGCGTATCACCGGGGTTATGGTGGAGAGCCATCTGGTCGCCGGGCGTCAGGATCTGGGCAAGGGCGATCTGACCTACGGCCAGTCGATCACCGACGGCTGCATTGGCTGGGACGACACCGTGACGGAACTGCATAAGCTGGCGGATGCTGTCAAAGCGCGCCGGGCACGGCCCAATCAAATGGCGGGGTGAAACGACCGCAGATCTGGGTTGCTCCCGTCCTGTTGTCGGACTGGGAGGACCCAGACCGGGTCTCCTTGGCAAAGCTTGCATTTGGGCCTCGGCAGAAGCATATCCTAGAGTAACACTTTTACGGGAGATCCCATGATCCGTACTGCTTCTTTCGCCCGCTTTGCCCTATCTTTGGTTCTTGCTCTCGCTGTAGGGCTCCCAGCGCAGGCGGAAACCCGTGTGCCGCAATCCCAGACCGAAATCTCGCTTGGGTTTGCGCCCCTGGTCAAGCAGGCGGCGCCAGCGGTGGTGAATATCTACGCCAAGATCGTGCGCCAGCAACACCAGCGCTCTCCCTTTATGAACGATCCCTTCTTTGAGGATTTCTTCCGCAACTTTTCCAACCCGCGCCCACGGGTTGAAAGCTCACTCGGGTCAGGGGTGATTCTGTCACAGGACGGCATCATTGTTTCAAACTACCACGTGGTGGCGATGGCGACTGAAATTCGGGTGGTGACCACGGATAAGCGCGAATATGAGGCCCGCGTCGTCCTGGCCGATCAGGCAAGCGATCTGGCCATTTTGCAGCTGGAAGACGCCGCAGATCTGCCGTTTTTGACCCTGCGCAACAGTGACGAAGTCGAAGTTGGCGAGCTGGCCTTGGCCATCGGTAACCCCTTTGGCGTTGGCCAGACCGTGAGCAGCGGCATTGTCTCGGGCTTGGCGCGCAGTGGCACCGCCTCGGGGGAGGGCTTTGGCTATTACATTCAGACCGATGCGCCGATCAACCCGGGTAACTCGGGCGGTGCGTTGATTGATGTGAATGGCGATCTCATCGGCATCAATACCCGTATTCTCAGCCGCTCTGGCGGCTCCAACGGCATCGGCTTTGCCATTCCGGCCAATTTGGTGCGTGAGTTTGTCAAACAGGCGCAGGCTGGCTCGGAGGGCTTTCAGCGCCCCTGGGCCGGTATGGCGGGCCAGCCGGTGGATGCGGATCTGGCAGCCTCCTTGGGTATGGATCTGCCTGAAGGAATGGTTATCTCTGAATTGCATCCGCAAAGCCCCTTTGCCAAGGCAGGATTTGAGGTCGGCGATGTGATTACAGACGTGGATGGCCAGGTGGTGAATTCTCCTTCGGAAATGGTGTTTCGCATGTCGGTGGCTGGTCTGGATGGTACCTCGATGGTGACACGGCTGCGCGGTGACATACGCGAAACTCTGGTGGTAGAGATGTTTACCGCCCCCAATGACCCGCCGACGCGGTCTGTGGTAATGAATGAAAACAGTGTGTTGCCGGGGCTGACCGTCGGCTTGATCAACCCTGTTGCCATTGTTCGTCTGCAGCTGCCGCTTTCGGCCACTGGGGTTGCGGTGCTGGATCCAGGCCCCTACGCGGCGCGCGCCGGGATCAAAGCGGGCGATATCCTGCTGGCCATCAATGGCAAGGAGGTGACCTCCTCCGAAGATGTGCCAGCTCTGCTGGAGCAGGCCGGTCGCCGTCTTCGGTTTGATCTGAACCGGCGTGGGCAGCGGGTCAGCCTGCATATGCGGCGCTGAGCGATGGCGGATCTATTTGACAGTGATGCAAAGCCCGAAGCTGAAGCGGCTGCCGAGGTAAACAGGCCGCTGGCGGATCGTTTGCGCCCCAAATCGCTGGCAGAGGTGATCGGCCAGGCGCAGGTCCTGGGCGAAGAGGCGCCGCTGGGGGTGATGCTGTCCTCGGGCTCGTTGTCGTCGTTGATTTTCTGGGGTCCGCCCGGGGTGGGGAAAACCACCATCGCGCGGTTGCTGGCACGGGAAACGGATCTGCATTTTGTCCAGATCTCGGCGATTTTTACCGGGGTGCCAGACCTGCGCAAGGTGTTTGAGGCCGCCAAGATCCGGCGCCAAAATGGTCAGGGCACGCTGCTGTTCGTCGATGAGATCCATCGCTTCAACAAGGCGCAGCAGGATGGGTTTTTGCCCTATATGGAAGATGGCACCATCTTGTTGGTTGGCGCCACTACTGAAAACCCCTCGTTTGAGCTGAACGCCGCTGTGCTGTCGCGGTCGCAGGTCCTGGTGCTGGAGCGGTTGTCGCTGGTGGATCTGGAGTTGTTGACCCAGCGGGCCGAGCGGGAGTTGGGCAAAGCGCTGCCGCTGAGTGGTGAGGCGCGGGATGCGCTGCATGAAATGGCCGATGGCGACGGGCGTACGCTGCTCAACCTGATTGAACAGGTTGCGGCCTGGCGGGTGGACATCCCGCTGGGGCGCGAGGCCCTGGCAACCCGGTTGATGCGACGGGCCTCCAAATATGACAAATCCGGTGACGAGCACTATAATCTCATATCGGCACTGCATAAATCCATCCGGGGGTCCGATCCGGACGCGGCGCTGTATTGGTTGGGGCGGATGCTGGAGGGCGGCGAGGATCCGCGATTCCTGGCCCGGCGCCTAACCATGATGTCGACCGAGGATATCGGTCTGGCGGATCCACAGGCCAACACGGTTTGCCTGAATGCCTGGAACACCTATGAGCGCCTAGGCAGCCCCGAAGGCGAGCTGGCTCTGGCCAATGCGGCGGTCTATCTGGCGCTGGCCCCCAAATCCAACGCGGTCTATGTCGGCATCAAGGCGGCACGTCGTCTGGCCAAGGAAACCGGATCAGCACCGCCACCTAAACATATCATGAATGCGCCAACCAAGCTGATGGCGGAACAAGGCTATGGCGATGGCTATGCCTACGACCATGATGCCGAGGATGGGTTTTCGGGACAGAACTACTTTCCCGATGGGGTGCGCCGCCCCGTGCTGTACCAGCCAGTGGAGCGCGGCTTTGAGCGCGAGTTGAAACGGCGATCAGAGTATTTTGCCAAGCTTCGATTGCAGCGCAACTCATAAAAGCGGCTTTCCCTGCTGGAAAACCGCAGCCTCCGGCGGAGGTATTTTGGGAAAGATGAAGCGGAAGGGGGCATCTTCTGGGGGGCCTTATTGACGTGAACTGCAATCAATCGCCGTAAATTTGAACCGTCGTGTTTTGCCCGCATCCGTTTTGCCGTCTTGGACAAATGGGTCAGAGTGGCGTTCAGCCTGCTCGGCTTTGCCCTGGCAGGTCAATGCAGTGATTATAGGTGTTGTTTTCATGTCTCCCCTGTTTGGTTTTTTTTGGGGCGAGTGTCCCAGCTGTTCGGATGTGAGGCAGGGGACGTGCTGCATAGCGGCTAAAACTTGACATCCTGTTCCGGTCGCGCCACAGACCCTTGATGATTTCAACGGTATCTCTGGTCGCCCTTGGCGGCGCCTGCGGAGCGGTGCTGCGCTATCTGACGGGCCTGGGTGTTTTGCGCCTGGTTGGCCATCAGGAGTTTCCGCTCGCCATTATCTCGGTGAATGTGATTGGCTCCTTTTTGATGGGGGTCTTTGTGGTGGTGGCGGCCCAAAAAGGGGTGACTCACCTTAGCCCCTTGGTGATGACCGGCTTTCTGGGTGGTTTTACCACCTTTTCGGCTTTCTCGCTGGAGACGGCCAATCTGATTGAGCGTGGCGCCCTGGGGCAGGCTGCGGTCTATGTTTTGCTTTCTGTTGGCCTGTCGGTTGGCGGATTGTTTTTGGGCCTTTGGCTCGCAAGAGGAGTGTTCGCATGAGCGGCGTACAGATGATTACCGTAGCCGAGGCGGATGACGACCAGCGGATCGACCGTTGGCTGCGTCGGTTGTTCCCCCATGTGAACCAGGGCCGGATTGAGAAGATGTGCCGCAAGGGCGAGCTGCGTCTGGATGGTGGGCGGGTCAAGGCCAATACGCGGGTTGCAGCCGGGCAGGTGGTGCGGGTGCCACCCCTGGCGGAGTCGGATTTGAAACCGGCAGCCCCCCGTGTGGCGCGGATTTCCGAGGCCGACGCCAAGATGATCCGGGGCTGTGTCATTTACAAAGATGACGATGTCATCGTGCTGAACAAACCGGCGGGTCTGGCGGTGCAGGGTGGCAGCGGCACCACCAAGCACGTCGATGGCCTGGCGGATGCCCTGCGTTTTGATGCAGAGGAAAAGCCCCGTCTGGTGCATCGTCTCGACAAGGATACCTCTGGTGTTCTGGTGCTGGCGCGCAACCGGCTGGCGGCCAAGTCGCTGACAGCGGCCTTTCGCCATCGCAACACCCGCAAGATCTACTGGGCGCTGGTTGCGGGCGTTCCGACGCCCTACCTGGGCGAGATCAAGGCAGGTCTGGTCAAGGCAGGCGGACATGGCGCCAGCGGGGAGGGCGAAAAAATGATCGCCGTGCATCCCAATGAGATCGACAGAACCCCAGGCGCCAAGCGGGCCCATACCTATTACGCCACCCTGTACCGGGTGGCGGGACGGGCCTCTTGGGTTGCGATGGAGCCGGTCACCGGGCGCACCCATCAGCTGCGGGCACATATGGCAGAGATTGGCCATCCGATTATTGGCGACGGCAAATACGGTGGCTCGGGTCAGGAAAACCTGGGCGATGGCTGGGGGGCTCAGCTGGGCGGTGTGATCAGCAAAAAGCTTCATCTGCACGCCCGTCGTCTGGTGTTTGAACACCCAACCACCAAGAAAGACATCGTGATGACGGCGGAGCTGCCGGATCACATGAAGGAGAGCTGGGAGACCTTTGGCTGGACCGAAGACCTGGCGGCAGATGACCCGTTTGAGGGGCTGATGTGAGCGCAGACCTGCGGCTGATCCTGTTTGATGTGGATGGCACCCTGGCGGACAGTCAGGACGCCATCGCAGCGGCCATGCGTTTTGCCTTTGAGGGGCAGGGGCTGGTGGTCCCGGCGCGGGCTGAGATCCTGTCTATTGTAGGATTGTCACTGCCTTTGGCGATGGACCAGCTGGCGCCGAGCCACCCTTCAGAGGTGCGGGCGCAGTTGGTCGCGGGCTACAAGCAAGCCTATATGGACAAACGGCTGGCGCAGGGAGCAGGGCATTCGCCGCTGTTTCCGGGCGCTGCCGAAGTTCTGGCGCAGCTACATGCGGTGCCAGAGTATCTGCTTGGGGTCGCGACGGGCAAATCACAACGTGGATTGGATGCCTTGATTGCCGCCCACGGGTTAGACTGTTTTGTCACCCGGCAGGTTGCGGATCACCATCCCTCCAAACCGCACCCGTCGATGATTTTGACTGCGCTGGCTGAAACCGGTGTTGAACCTGCAGATGCGGTGATGATCGGTGACACGAGTTTTGACATTGATATGGGGCGCGCC
Organism: uncultured Pseudophaeobacter sp.; assembly: GCA_905479575.1. GTDB lineage: Bacteria > Pseudomonadota > Alphaproteobacteria > Rhodobacterales > Rhodobacteraceae > Pseudophaeobacter. The sequence continues at coordinate 29,039 of CAJQNB010000024.1, read as the reverse complement.
GCTGGCGTCCGCACCATCGCAGTTGACTGGGGCTATCATCCGGCGGCTGAGCTGGGGGCGGATCATATCATCAGCAGTTTTGACCAGTTGGCGCCCTTGTTGCAACAGATCTGGAAGACATGAGAGATGAGTGATTGGAAGCAAAAGCGGTTCTGGAAAGAGGTCTCTGCGGTCGAAGTTGATGGCGGATTCTCGGTTCTATTGGATGGGCGCGGGGTAAAGACACCTGCGAAGGTTTCCCTGACCCTGCCCAGTCTTGAGATGGCAGAGGCGATTGCTGCGGAGTGGGATGCGCAGGTGGAAGGGATCAATCCCGAAACCATGCCCTATACCCGCTCGGCCAATGCCGCCATTGATAAGGTCGCGAATCAGCATGCTGAAGTCGCCGACATGCTGGCGGATTATGGCGATTCGGACCTGTTGTGCTACCGCGCGGACAGCCCGCAGGAGCTGGTGGCGCGTCAGGCCGCGCATTGGGACCCTGCCTTGGATTGGGCCAAAGATACCCTGGGTGCGCGGCTTGAAACCCGCCAGGGCCTGCTGCATGCGCGGCAGAATCCTGCGGCCCTGTCGGTCTTGCGCGATGCGGTTCACGATCTGAACAATTTCCAACTCGCGGCCTTTCACGACCTGGTTTCGATGTCCGGATCCCTGGTCCTGGGCTTTGCGGCTGCCCATAATTGGCGCACAGCGGATGATATTTGGCAGATATCGCGCCTGGACGAGACCTGGCAAGAAGAACAATGGGGTGTCGATGAGGAGGCGCAAGAGACTGCAGAGTTGAAGCGATCCGCCTTTCTACACGCAAAAAGTTTCTACGACATTTGTTAAGAAGACAGCAAATTGCGAGACTGATCACTATTCAGAAATTTTGTATCTATTAGTGCAGAGTTCGCTATGCGGACATCGAAATTCATGATCACACACTTGACGTTTGTTGATGAATGCGCCCAAACTCCCTGTACGAATTGGGGTTTCACCCCAGTTCACACCATTTCCGGCACCCCTGTGTCGGGCAAAAAAAACCACCGCAATAGGTGGAAAATCAGGAAGAGGTAAATATGAAAAATACCGTAATTTTGGGCGCGCTGACCATTGCTGGTCTGTCTGCTGGTGCAGCTGCGGCTGGCACTCTGGACGACGTCAAAGCCCGCGGCAAACTGAACTGCGGCGTCACCACCGGTCTGGTGGGCTTTGCGGCTCCAAATGCCAGCGGCGAATGGGAAGGCTTTGACGTTGCCGTATGTCGCGCTGTTGCAGCCGCTGTACTGGGCGATGCCACCGCTGTCGAATTCGTGCCAACAACTGGCAAGACCCGCTTTACCGCGCTGGCGTCTGGCGAAATCGACATGCTGGCCCGGAACACCACCTGGACCTTTTCGCGCGATGTTGACCTGAAGTTCGAATTCACTGGCGTGAACTATTACGACGGTCAGGGCTTCATGGTTCCTAAAGAGCTGGGTGTTTCCTCGGCCAAAGAACTCGATGGCGCCACTGTCTGCATTCAGACTGGTACCACTACCGAGCTGAACCTGGCGGACTTCTTCCGCTCGAACAACATCTCTTATGAGCCTGTTCCAATCGAAACCAACGCTGAAGCACAGCAGCAGTATCTGGCTGGTGCCTGTGACGTGTACACCACCGATGCCTCCGGTCTGGCCGCAACCCGTGCCACATTCGAAGCACCAGATGCACACACCCTGCTGCCCGAAATCATCTCCAAAGAGCCTCTGGGCCCGCTGGTTCGTCATGGCGACCACGAGTGGGGCGACGTTGTGCGCTGGACTTTGAACGCGTTGATCGCAGCTGAAGAGCTGGGCGTCACTTCGGCCAACATCAATGAGATGGCGGCTGGCACCAACAACCCTGAAATCAACCGTCTCCTGGGAACCGAAGGTACCCTGGGTGAGATGCTTGGTCTGTCGGCTGACTGGGGCAAGAACGCGATCGCTGCTGGCGGTAACTACGGTGAAGTCTTTGCTGATAACATCGGTGAAGCAACACCTATCGGTCTGGCACGTGGCCTGAACGCACAGTGGACCAAAGGCGGCCTGCTGTACGCGCCTCCTTTCCGCTAAGATCCATTTAGGAAGGGGCGCAGGATATCCTGCGCCCTTTTTCCTTCTGACACTATCCAACCAAAAAACGCTTTAGATCTGACACGAGCGGGGAGCCAACCCCGCCGAACGGTAGATCTATGAGCTACGGGGATCACTTTCATGTCAACTCTCACTGACCCACCGCAGGAGCAGTTCCGGCTCTCCATGCTGGTCAACGATACCCGCTATCGATCATTGACCTTCCAGGCGATAGCCGCCTTGGTCCTGGCCTTGGCCATATGGTACCTGGGCAATAACCTCATTCAGAACCTGCGCGCCGCTGGCCTGAACATTTCCTACAGTTTTCTGGGCGATCGGTCTGGCTATGACATCGCTCAACGTCTTATCGAATATGACAGCCAGTCCAGCCATGCCAGCGCCGCTGTTGTGGGTATTCTCAATACGCTTTTGGTGGCCTTCTTAGCCTGTATTACGGCGACATTTTTTGGCGTCATTGCCGGTGTTTTGCGTTTGTCGAACAACTGGTTGGTGTCAAAACTGATGGCCGTCTATGTTGAGATCTTTCGCAACATTCCGGTGCTGATCTGGATCATCATCATTTTCACCATCATGACGGCCGTTATGCCGGGTCCACGCGATTTTCGTGGTGCAGACCCATCTTCCAGCATGGTGTTTGACCTCTTTGCCTTTACCAACCGCGGCGTCTACACCCCGATGCCATTGTTCGAGAGCGGGCTGTTTGCCTCCGCTGCCCTGAACTGGCTATTGGTTCTCGCGGTTCTGGTAGGATCGTTTTTTGTGATGCGCATGGTGAACGCCAGTGCAACCCAAAAGCAGGAAGCAACGGGCATTCGTCCCAACACCCTCTTTGTCAACTTGGCGGTTTGGATTGTTCCCTTTGCCCTGCTGATGCTTGTGATGGGACTGACCTGGGAAGTGCCAGAGCTGAAGGGCTTTAACTTTAAGGGCGGTATCAAAATTGGTGGCCCGCTGATCGCATTGTGGTTCGCGCTGTCGATCTATACCGGCGCCTTTATCGCGGAAAACGTCCGTGCTGGCATCCAGGCGATCTCAAAAGGCCAGACCGAGGCGGCTGCGGCCCTGGGTATGCGTCCTGGCCGGATCATGAACCTGGTGGTTCTGCCCCAGGCTTTGCGGGTGATTATCCCGCCGCTGATCTCCAACTTTCTCAACATCACCAAAAACTCTTCGCTGGCGATCGCCGTGGGCTATGCGGATATCACCGCAACACTGGGCGGGGTTACCCTGAACCAAACCGGGCGGGCGATTGAATGCGTGCTGTTGCTGATGCTGTTCTATCTCACCGCATCCTTGATGATTTCTATGGTGATGAATGTCTACAACGCCTCCGTTAAGCTGAAGGAGCGCTGAGCCATGAGCGATAAACAAAACAATCCGATTGCCTTTGTCGCCACAAGCGTCATTCCAGAATCGCCGCCGCCTGCGCGTGATACTGGTGCCTATAAGTGGGTGCGCGAGAACCTGTTCTCAAACATTCCCAACAGTATATTGACGCTTCTTTCCCTAGCTCTGCTCTATTCCCTGCTCAGCAATACCCTACCCTGGATGCTGAACGGAATCTGGACCACCTCTTCGCTGGCTGAGTGTCGCGAGATTCTGGATGGTAAGTCTGGCGCCTGTTTCTCGGTCCTGACTGAGCGCTGGAATCAACTGCTCTATGGGTTCAAATACCCCACAGACCAATACTGGCGGCCAAACCTGGCGCTGGTCCTGTTGCTGATCGCCTTGGCACCGGTGTTGTTCTTTGACCTGCCGCGCAAGCTGTTGGCCTTTACCGTTGTTTACCCCTTCCTGGCCTTCTGGCTGATCTGGGGCGGCGCTTTCATGGTGCCTGTTGTTGCCCTGGTTGGCTTTGCTGTTGCTGCGGTTGTGTTTCAGTACCTTGGCAAGAGCAGCTTTGCAGCGGGGTTCTTTGGGTCCATCGTTGCGGCCCTGGTGATCTGGAAAGTCGGCGGGATGCTCATTCCTGAAGGCGCGTCGGACACGGCGATGCTGTCGGCAGTGCCCTCGCGGGATCTGGGTGGCTTTATGCTCAACATGATGCTGGGTGTGACCTGCGTGTCGCTGTCGGTGCCATTGGGGATTGCCCTGGCTTTGGGACGTCAGTCCTCTATGCCGCTGATCAAATGGATCTGCGTGGTCTTTATCGAGTTCGTGCGCGGCGTGCCGCTGATCACGCTGCTCTTTGTGGCCTCGGTGATGCTGTCCTACTTCTTCCCGCCGGATGCATCTGTGGATCTGTTCCTGCGTGTGGTCATCATGATCACCCTATTCTCTGCGGCCTATATCGCCGAAGTGATCCGGGGTGGTCTCGCGGCTTTGCCAAAGGGACAATATGAGGCCGCGGACAGTCTGGGTCTGGATTACCCTCAGGCGATGCGTCTGATCATTCTGCCTCAGGCCCTGAAGATCTCTATTCCGGGTATCGTGAATGTGGCCGTTGGCCTGTTCAAGGATACTACGCTGGTGTCGGTCATTTCGATGTTCGACCTCGTGGGAATGATCCGTGGTCCTATTCTTGCCTCGACCGAATGGAACGGCGTCTACTGGGAGCTTCTGGGCTTTGCAGCGCTGCTGTTCTTCATCGTTTGCTACGGCATTTCTCAATACTCTCAGTGGCTCGAGCGTCGCCTCGCCACTGGTCACCGATAAGGAGGCCGGACAATGGCTGACACTTCTCAAATGCAAGTCTCTGACGAAATTGCAATCACCATCAACCAGATGAACAAATGGTACGGGTCGTTTCACGTGCTGCGCGACATCAACCTGACCGTTAATCAGGGGGAGCGGATTGTTATCTGTGGTCCGTCCGGGTCGGGTAAATCGACCCTGATCCGCTGCATCAACGCACTGGAAGAGCACCAGCAGGGCTCGATTGAGGTCGATGGGACCCTGCTGTCCAATGATCTGAAAAACATCGACAAGATCCGGTCAGAGGTTGGCATGTGCTTCCAGCACTTTAACCTGTTCCCGCATCTGACCATTCTGGAAAACTGCACGCTGGCGCCGATCTGGGTTCGTAAAACACCCAAGAAAGAAGCCGAAGAACGGGCGATGCATTTCCTGGAAAAGGTGAAAATCCCGGATCAGGCCAACAAATACCCTGGCCAATTGTCCGGTGGTCAGCAGCAGCGTGTGGCCATTGCCCGCTCGCTTTGCATGATGCCGCGGATCATGTTGTTTGATGAACCAACCTCGGCGCTGGATCCAGAGATGATCAAAGAGGTGCTCGACACCATGATCGAACTGGCAGAAGAGGGCATGACGATGCTTTGTGTGACCCACGAAATGGGTTTTGCCCGTCAGGTGGCGAACCGGGTGATCTTTATGGATGCCGGCCAGATTGTGGAGCAGAACGAGCCGGAAGAGTTCTTCAACAACCCACAAAGCGAACGGACACAGCTGTTCCTGAGCCAAATCCTCGGCCACTGAGTGTTGAGAGTAAACTGAGATAGAGTGGCCCCCCGGTTTTCCGGGGGGCCTTTTCTTTTCCGCCATAAAGGTCAGGCGGCGCCGAAGTGCATGCGGATTTCGGGATGGCCGAAGAAGCCATTGATCCGCTCTTCTCCTGCGGTGAAACCGTAGCTTTGATAGAAGCGACGCCCGATGGAGTTCTTGGTAAAGACATCAAGTTCGAGATATCCTTTGCGTGCAACGGCGCGATCCATCAGCGCGCGTCCGATGCCACGTCCGTGAAACGCAGGGCGTAGAAACAACCCGCCGACCTCGTGGTCGATCAGTGAGATGAAACCGACGGGCGCACCTGCGACGTCGGCCATGTAGGTTTCTGCCAAATCCAAGAAATGGTCGCGGATCATGGCTTCTGCCTGATCCGTGGCCTCTGTCGTAAGAAACGGATGGGCGAGCGCACTGGCTTCACGCCAGATGGAAAGAACAGCGGGTTTGTCCGCTGGAGTATAGGGTCTGATCATGTCAGGCATGTCCCTTGAAGAAAACTGCGTCTTACGCAGTTCGGAAAGTTGAGAAAGACGAAGCACACACAAACCGTGCCGTTGCATGTTGAAAACGGCCTGATGTGGTTTTGAACTGTGCAGCGGTGCCGGAGGCACCATCCTCAACGGGACATAAAATCTCCAGGGTAGATATGCGGATGACTATATCAACAGCATGCCTTTAGCCAGAGCGAATTCAGGTCACCAGCAATTCACGCGGGACGATGAATTCAATCACCCTGCCGCTACTCCAGGTCAGATCCGCCCAGGTGTCGATGTCAAACTTGGCGATCAGGGTTGCGCCGGTTGGATAGTCGTCAAAGCGGGTATGATCCGCAGGGTAGTTTACAATGGCATGGGCAAAGGCCGCTATCCCCGGATTATGGCCCAAGATCATCGTGCGTGAATGTGATGCTTCTTTTAGCACCTGAAAGATGATGTCAGAGCTTGCGTGATAGAGCCGTTCGGTAAAGACCGCAGGCGCCTCAATGCCGGTCAGCTGATAGGTCTCTCGCGTGCGCTGAGAGGAGGACGACAGGACCTGTAGCGGCAGTTCGTTTGTTTCTCGCAGCCAATTCCCAAGCGCCCTGGCAGAATCCCGCCCCCGACTGTTCAGCGGGCGAGAATGATCGCTAGGGGCGTTGCTGTCCCAGGCGGATTTTGCGTGACGGGTCAGGATCAGGGTACAGGTCATGATGGGTGAAAATACCTCATGTGATGTGCGGTTTGTTCAATGGGTCGTCCAGCCCCCTGGCTGAGGGGACATGCGCACCGGGCGCGGCATCCCTGCGTCATGCAGGCTACTCCGGCCGGGGTCTCTAAGTGGTGGTGACAGGCGGCCAGATCATAGGGACCACCTTCAGCCATGGCATCTGCCGGACATGACGTTAAACATGGCTGGGTTGTGCAGGTCGCGCAGGGAGAGTGTGCCAAAGGAGGAGGGGGGATGTCAAAGCTTTGATCGAAGTGGAGCGCCCCCCGAAAGGAAATCAACATGCCTACCTCATCATGCACCATCATTTGTGACGGGGATGTGAAAGCCCGACCCGAAGCCAGAGCCCAGTCCACAAAGGGCGTATAGGGTGGGCCCCCAAAGGGAAAATGGGCTGTGGCGCCCAGATTCGCCGCCAGACTGCCAATCACGCGTGTTGACCAGCGATCCACAGGATCCGGTCTGGCCTCCAGATACTCGGGGGAGCGGGTGAAGATCGGCCAGTACGCCGCGCCGCAGCCCAATAGAATCAGGGTGCCATGGGACAGCCCCTTGACTGGGCGCTCGCAGGGGTGAAGCGCGCCATAGATCTGCAGGCCCACAGCACGCGCGGCCTGGGCGATATCAGCGTAGCCCTGCTGTGGACCGGTCTTGGCCTGCTGAGGCGTGGGTGCCGATGTCATGCTAACCTCCCGAGGCGTCTGCAGGGGAGGATAGCAGAATGTTGAGCAGGGGATGCGCAAAAACGGCACTACCGTTCAGATAGGCTGGCTTGGGCCGTTCTATTGGAGGCTGAAGGCGGGGCCCTAGGTTCAGGCGCGGATCATCGAGCCTGCGCCGTGATCGGTAAACAGTTCCAGCAGCACAGCGTTTTTGACCCGGCCATCAACAATGGTACAGGCGCGCACGCCGGAACGAACGGCCTCCAGAGCGGTTTCTGTTTTGGGGATCATGCCGCCAGCAATGACACCTTCGGCGGTCAGACGTTCCACATCTGCGGCTTTCAACTCGGTCACAACTTCGCCAGTTGCATCCTTGACGCCGGAAACATCCGTCAGCAGCAGCAGCCGGTCGGCGTTGAGCGCAGTGGCGATAGCGCCAGCTGCGGTGTCACCATTGATATTAAAGGTTTCACCCGCGCGGCCAGCCCCGATGGGGGCAATCACCGGGATGATGTCTTTTTCGAACAGATCATGCAGAACCTGTGGCTCCATCTGTACCGGGGCACCGACAAAGCCAAGCTTGGCATTGGCCTGATCGCAGGTGATCAGGTTTGCATCCTTGCCCGACAGGCCCACGGCGCGGCCTCCCTGGGCATTGATCGCCTGCACAATGCGTTTGTTGACCACCCCAGAGAGCACCATCTCCACCACTTCCATGGTGGCCTGATCGGTGACCCGCTTGCCGTCAACAAACTCTGACTGGATCTGCAGTTTGTCCAGCATGGCATTGATCATCGGCCCGCCGCCATGCACGATCACCGGGTTGACCCCGACCTGACGCATCAACACGATATCGCGGGCAAAGGTTTCCATCGCTTCGTCGCTGCCCATGGCATGGCCACCCAGCTTGATGACAACAATGGCTCCGTCATAGCGCTGCAAATAGGGCAGGGCGCTCGACAGAGTTTCAGCAGTGGCAATCCAGTCGCGGTTCATATCTTGTTTCTTCATGGCTCGGGGTCCTCTTGGCATCTGGTGTTACTTGCTTCTGGCACTGCTGCCAAGTGCGACATAGAGATTGCAGCTCCGAGCTGGCCTGATAGGGTCGCCTCACAGCTCAGAAAGATGGAATTTACGCCATGCGCCAAAAGACTTTGCTTCTGACCGGCGCCAGCCGGGGCATTGGCCACGCAACTGTGCGACGCTTCAGCGCCGAAGGCTGGCGGGTGATCACCTGTTCACGGCAACCCTTCCCCGAGGAATGCCCCTGGGGTGGCGGTGCTGAGAATCACGTGCAACTGGACCTGTCGGACCCTTCTGACACCATCAACGCGGTGGGCGTCATCCAAGAACGGCTTGGCGGGCAGCTCGATGCGTTGGTCAACAATGCGGGCATCTCTCCCAAAGGGCCCGAAGGTGAGCGGTTGAACACCCTGGACACCGACCTGATGACCTGGGGCAAGGTCTTTCACGTCAACTTCTTTTCCTCTGTGGTGCTGGCACGCGGGCTGAAGGATGAACTGGCCGCCGCCAAGGGATCAGTGGTCAACGTGACCTCGATTGCCGGCAGTCGGGTGCATCCCTTTGCCGGGGCCGCTTATGCTACGTCCAAGGCGGCACTGGCAGCGCTGACCCGCGAGATGGCCCATGATTTTGGCCCCCTCGGGGTGCGGGTGAATGCCATCGCGCCGGGGGAGGTGGAAACCGCGATCCTGTCCCCTGGTACCGACAAGATTGTCGAAAAACTCCCGATGCAGCGCCTCGGCCAGCCAGAGGAGGTCGCCGCGGCGATCTATTTCCTGTGCTCGCAGGAAAGCTCTTATATCTCGGGTGCGGAGATCGAAGTGAACGGCGCCCAACACGTCTGAGGTCAAATCTTTTAGTGGATAGAACATTGTCGCTTAGAGTATTGATCTGTTCTCTTGCAGCCGTGTTTCTGGCGGCGTGCACGCCGCAACTGCCAGAGAATTATAAGGAAAATCTTTTTCCGGCTGAGATCGAGCGGGAGCCTCGGCGAGACTTCTATTCTAACTGGTTCGGGCGGAATCTCTACTTCATGCGGGAGAAAGCCCTCTGGAACGCCGATTTGAAGGATGACGAGCTGTTGGTTGTCAGACTTCTGATCTTGCCGAGCGTCGGGGCGGGTAGCCTGGTGCGCTTAAACCTGATGGAGGATGGAAAGGGCCGTTTTGTTCAAAAGGACCCCTCTGGGGTTTTAGGCTATCAAGTTGGCTGGCTATATGATGTGGATGCCGGCGCCATTCCCGGACAGGACGTGAAAAAGTTTCAGAAGGTGGTAAGTGATCTGCGACTGTTTGCAGGGGGGATCGCCAATGGTTTTGATGAAACCGTGCCCTACCTTGGGGAGGATGGTAAGCCTGCTGACCTAGTGGCTTTAGATGGGACCACCATCGTTCTGGAGTTCAAGAGCCGACAGGACTATTTTATTCTGCAACGCCATGAACGTCAGGTGAGCCAGTCGTCTAAGCTAGGGATGCTAATTTCCGATGTTGCCCAAGCCGGTGGACAATCCAAGTTGATCCCGTATTACGTTTGGAGCCCGAGGCCCTAGTCACTAGGACCTGCCCCGACAGAGAAACGGCCCCCGTCTTACGAGAAGAAGTAATTTAACTCCCCGCAGGAGGATATGGGCTCTGCGGGGGGACGGGATGAAAAAGGGCCAGGTTCAACCTAGTCTATTCAAGACCGCAGATGATGGAGCGCAGGGTGGCGATGCCATCGCCTTTCTCCGAGGAGGTCAGCACGATCTCTGGATAGGCTGCAGGGTGGCGTGCCAGGGCCGTGCGGACCTGTTCAATCACCCGTTCACGATCCTTCAGCTTGACCTTGTCGGCCTTGGTCATGACGCACTGAAACGTCACAGCAGAGCTGTCCAGCAGGCTCATGATCTCTTCGTCCACATCCTTGACGCCGTGACGGCTGTCGATCAGCACAAAGGCGCGGCGCAGGGTCTGACGGCCACTGAGGTAGCGTTTGAGCAGCTTTTGCCATTTCTCCACCACCGCCAGCGGCGCATTGGCATAGCCATAGCCGGGAAGGTCCACCAGGTAGAGCTCGGGGCCCTGGGTGAAAAAGTTGATCTCTTGCGTGCGGCCCGGCGTGTTGGAGGCACGTGCCAGGCCCTTGGTGCCGGTGAGGGCATTGATCAGACTGGATTTGCCAACGTTGGAACGGCCGGCAAAGCAGACCTCCATGCGGTCTGCATCGGGCAGGCCGGACATGGCCACCACGCCTTTGACAAACAGGGATTCGCCGGCAAACAGCTTGCGGCCCTTTTCTGTGGTGATCTGGTCAGGCTCTTCAGCGAGGGCGAATGGGATCTGCATCAGACAAGCTCCAGAGTATCGGTGAGGGCAATGTTCCCATCGCACAGCACCTTGGCACGAATGCCAAAATCAGTATGGCCCCAGTGGTCGCGCAGGGCCTTTAGGGTGTTGGCGTCGCGGCTGCCCGTGTCCGGGTTGGTTTCGGTTGCGCGACAGCGGGTGATGCGGTCGATCACTTCCAGACGCACTTCACCAATCTGCAACTGGCGCCCAACCCAGTCAAATTCCTCAAAGGGGGCAGCGCCGTCGATCCACAGATTGCCACGGAACCGGCGCGGGTCCAATTCCTGTCCCAGAGTTTCCCCAAGTGCCCGCAAGGAGGCCAGTGACAGGATCGAGAGCGCCGAAAAACTGGCATCAGCCATGCCGCCTGCCGGGGCTGCAATCAAACTGTGTGGCTGTGGCCGCTCGGCCGGGTAGATCGGTCGCAGCCAATCCACCAGTTTTGCACCATCCGTTGCCGGGTCCAGGGTGATCTCACCCTGTTTGGGGTGGCGGAGAGTGATTTTATCGCCCTGTGTTTGGGCGGTAACGGCCATGAGTTCGGGACCGAAACAGCCGCGGGCAAAGTTGCGGCAGTGTTGCCATGCGCCGGTGTCTTCGGCGGTGCCGGTCAGCACAGCCCAGGCCCGGTCCAACGGCATAGGTCCGCCTGTCTCCAGACGGACCTGTGTCACTGATTCGGCCCCGATGCCTTTGATCGGGTGCCGCCACATTTGTTTGACAGTCGCTGTCATTCTTTCCCGGCCTTTGGCTTACGCTTGACGCTGGCTTTGATGTTGCCAAAAACGTCAGGCTTATAGCCGTGGCTGCGCATGATCAGATACTGCTGGCTAAAGGTGATGGTGTTGTTGGCGATCCAGTAGACAACCAGACCAGAGGCAAAACCACCCAGCATGAACATGAAGACCCAAGGCATCCAGGCAAAGATCATTTGCTGTGTTGGATCTGTTGGCGCCGGGTTCAGCTTTTGCTGCAGCCACATCGAGATCCCCAACAGCAGTGGCAGGATGCCGATAAAGACCAGTGCCATGATGCTATCAGGGGCCGGGCCGTTAAAGGGCAGCAAACCAAAGAGGTTGAGCAAAGAGGTTGGATCCGGTGCGCTCAGATCCTGGAAAGGACCAAAGAAGGGCGCGTGACGCAGTTCCAGCGTTACAAAGATCACCTTGTACAGCGAGAAGAAGATCGGGATTTGGAGAAGAATGGGCAGACAGCCGGACGCCGGATTTACCTTTTCCTTTTTGTAGAGACCCATCATCTCGGTCTGAAGCTTTTGGCGGTCATCGCCTGTGCGCTCTTTGATTTTCTCCATCTCTGGCTGGAGCTCTTTCATCTTCGCCATGGAGATGTAGGACTTCCGTGCCAGCGGGAACAGAATCCCTTTTATGAGGAGGGTCAGGGCAATAATAGATAGGCCCATGTTTCCGATGACCAAGTTCAGTTCATGGAGAATGAAGAAGATTGGCTTTGTCAGGAATTGAAACAAACCCCAGTCGATTGATTCGACAAAACCGTCGATGCCGGTTTGATCAGAAAACCCGAAAAAGTACGACACGGAATCGCGGAGGCCAATGACGTTGCGACCCGCCTCGTAATTGCGGATGGTGTCCCATTCCTTTGCGCCAGCAAAGACGCGCGTCGTCGTTTCGCGCGAGGTTCCCGCAGCGACGTCGATCGTGGGATATACGGTCAAAGCCTGGTAGACGTCCGAACCGGCGACGTATTGTATGCGGGACGTGTGAGGCGTATTTTCCTCTGGGATCAGCGCGGTCATCCAAAAGTGGTCTGTGAACCCGACATAGCCACTTTCTGTGATCTGGGCTTCGGAGGTCTCGCCGAGGATGTCGTCGTAGTCGATCTCGCTTAGGACGCCATCAACCATCTGGATCGCGCCTTCGTGCAGGATGAAGAAGCCCATAAGGTCTTGGGGCTCGCCATGGCGGGCTACAATCCCGTATGGTGCCACTCGAATTGCGTTCTCTGTCGGGTTTTCGACGGCTTGCGCCACCGTGAACATGAACTTTTCATCAATCGAAATTGTGCGGCGGAAGATAAGGCCGGCGGGGCTGTCCCAGCGCAAAACGATTGGGGTGTTTGCGGTCAGTTTTGTGCCACTTTCAGCAGACCATATGGTGTCCGGGCCTGGAACGTCATCCCCGCTGAGGCTGCCTCCCGGCGCCCACCCAAACACTGTGTAATAGGGTTGTTCGGTACCGATTGGCGCGAGCAACTCGACCTTATCCGTCCCGCTGAGTTCTTCTTCGTAATCGTTCAGGAAAAGCGTGTCGATACGACCACCAGCCAATGAGATGGACCCGGTGAGGCTTTCGGTTTCGATGTCGAGGCGCGGCGCGTTTGCCGTTGTGGTTTGTATCGCGTCCGGTGCCGCTGCTCCGCCGTCGGCACTCGTCGGTGCGCCCGTTGCAGACTCGGCTTCGGGAAGGACAACCACACCGTTTTGCGTAACCGCATTCGGTTCAACCGCGTCCGGGGGCGGAAATAGAATAAACCAGGCGAAGAGTACGGCTGTACTCAACACCATAGCCAGCAGAAGGTTCCTGTTCTGGTCGTCCATTGAGTGCCACCTGGGGTTTTGGATTGGAGGTGGTTCAACCGTCCGGCGGCCCAAAGGTCAAGCGTTTTCGGTCACGAAAGCGTGCAGTTGCTGTCTTCTTGTGAGGATCAATTGGGCTGAGGCTGTGATTGTGGCGCATCGTGAGCAACTATGAACCCACGGTTTTGGCGGATGGAAGTGGCACAGGGGGCTGTCAAGGCAGACCCAGACGACAATCCCCCATCCATGCCACACTATAATCACGCGGCAGGAGACGGGCAAGATTGAAGCCCTGAATATGGTCGCAACCGAATTAGGCGAGGAGCGTATGCTCCTCGGGAGTTCCAACACCTGCTGCAAGGGGTTCAATGCCTAATTGCTCGGACATCGCAAGCAAGGCCGAGACCAGAGTGCGGTGATCTGCATCCGCGTCGACGCGGGAAATGAGCTGTCGGTCGATTTTCAGGCGCGACACCGAGAATTTCCGAATATTCAGGATGCTTGTGTAACTGGCCCCGAAATCGTCGAGGTCACTCAGGCATCCCATTGCCGCCGTCGCCCGAAGGTTGCGGGAAATGATGTCCTCTTGCGACTTGGCGATACCGTTTTCCAAGACCACGATCGGTAGACCATCTGGCATGAGACCAAAGCGATCAAGTTCCCATTGCAAAACCCGGGAAGGCGAGGGTTGCGGAGTTCATCGGTTGAGGAATTGACGGATACCGAAGGGATGTTAAAATCGGCATGGCACCCAGGTACGGAGGGGCCTCAACGCGTGGCTCGGTACGACTTCTGCAATGCGTTGCGACAGTCCAAGTTGCTCAATCAACCCTAAAAGTGACGCAGGAGAGATAAGACCAGGCGTCGGGTGGTCTCTGCGTGCTAGCGCCTCAAGACCAGTGATCTCGCCGGTATGAGTTGAGACCTTTGGTTGATAGCACGCAACTATCTGCCCGTTTCGAGGGGTGATGTGACCTGGTCAGCGAGTTCATTATCGCTTGGTGGAGCCTTGCCATAGGCTGATTTGTAAGTCCAAACCGCCCCCGGACCATCATCATGCGCTCCAGAATAATGTTTTTTTGCGCGACCGGAAACTGTTCGCTTTTATGTCAACTGATCGCACAACATGCTCCGGGCCGGCCAAAGCAGAGGTTTGTAGAGCACCCCAGAATATATTACTTGTGAATGCCGGGTGGGGGTTTTCGGGACTTCGGGAAAGCGCGCCTGCATCCGGTTCGCGACCTGCTGCGTAAAAGAACGAAGGAGTTTAGAATGCGCACTCTCATCATTGTTTTATCTTTCGTCGCACTGGCGGCTTGTACGGGCAAGCCTGGGGGCGGGGACGTCGTTCTTAGTGACAGGAAACTTGATCTGGAAACCTTCTTTGTCGGCACAAGCGTCGCGCGCGGTCAGTTTCAGGATGTGTTTGGAACTGTCCGTCGCAGATTTGATGTAACGATCACCGGCACGTATGACGGAGAGACGCTGAAACTTGTAGAAGACTTTGTCTATGAGGATGGCGCGACCGAACGGCGGGTCTGGACGCTTGAGAAGACAGGCGAAGACCGCTGGCAGGGAACGGCTCCGGGTGTCGAGGGGGTCGCCACCGGCATCGAACGGGGCGATACGTTCAACTGGCGGTATACCATTGATTTGCCAGTGCCATCGGCTGACGGATCGGTCGAAACAATCAAAGTGACATTTGACGACTGGATGTGGCTTTTGTCCGATGATCGTCTGTTGAACCGCGCTTATGTGAAGCGTTTTGGCGTCGACATCGGTGATGTGATCATCATCTTCGAAAAAGACACGTGATCAGATCAGCTGGCGGATTTTTAGCCGTGTGATGCGGTTGTCCTGTCGATCAAGGATTTCAAATCGGAACCCATGAAACGAAAAAGTCTGCCCCTTGGACGGGATGGATTGCGCCTCGTGGATCACAAGGCCCGCGATAGTATTGGCTTCCTCGTCGGGCAGGCTCCAGTCTGTTGCGCGGTTCAGGTCGCGGATGGTCATTGCGCCGTCGACGATGACGTCTCCGGCATCTGTGCGGCGCAGTGGCGAGTCCTCGCCGATGTCGAATTCATCGGTAATCTCGCCGACGATCTCCTCCAGGATGTCTTCCAGAGTGATCAGGCCTTCCAACGCCCCGTATTCGTCAACAACCAAAGCAAAGTGTGTCGACCGCCGCAGGAACTGCCGCATTTGCTCATCAAGTGTTGTCGTTTCAGGTACGAAGTAGGGCTTCATAGCAACGTCGAGGATGTCAAAGCCCTCAAAGGGGCCTTCTACATCGGACTGTTCAGCGCGACGGACAAACATCGCGCGCAGGAGATCCTTTGAGTGGATGACGCCAACGATATTTTCTTTTTGGCCGCGGAAAACGGGCAGGCGGGTGTGAGCCGAGGCAAGACATAGCTCAAGAACCTGAGCGGGCGGCAAATCGGCGTCGATCATTTCGATCTGACTGCGATGCAGCATGATTTCTTCGACTGTGCGGTCCGCGAGATCCAAAGCCCCTAGAATGCGGTCGCGGTCTTCTTTTTCGACGACCCCTTCGGAATGGCCAAGCTGCAAAGCTCCGGCGATTTCTTCGCGCATCGACATGATGCGACTGTCGGGATCAATCCGCACGCCAAACAAAAGCAAGACGCCGCGCACGATAAGCCGCACAAAGTTAACCACTGGTGCAAAAATTGTGACAAGCACCTGAATGGGTGCGGCAACGGCCGATGCCGCGCGTTCGGGGTCTGAAATGGCGTAGGTTTTCGGCAGAACCTCGGCGAAGATCAAAACAAGGGCTGTCATGACAAGCGTTGCAAAGACCACGCCGCTTTCGCCGAAAAGCCGGGTAAAAAGCGCTGTGGCCAGCGATGCGGCCAAGATGTTGACCAGGTTATTTCCCAGAAGAACCGCGCCGATCAGTCGTTCGCTGTCTTCGGTGATGTGCAGCGCGCGTTCGGCCCCTTTTGAGCCTTTCTCGGCCTTCGATTTCAACTTGCCACGGGACGCGGCTGTAAGGGCGGTTTCCGATCCCGAGAAAAATCCCGAAAGGATCAAAAGAGCCAGGATCGAACCGACGGTGATCCAGAAGGCGGCATCAAGCATTTGTGAAGAGGGGTCCATAGGTCATGACAAAGGATAAGTTTGATGTGTTATGGGGGCTGAGGTCCAGTCGTTCAAGGGAACATTCATAGGATATGTGGCAATGAAGGTTCAAGATTTTGGCCGGTTTGATGGTCCTTTGGTCCTTTTTGGGGGCGTTTATTCTAATTTTCAGGCCTTGGAAGCATTGATCAAGGCCATCGGTGATCGCCCGGCGATCTGTACCGGTGATGTGGTTGCGTATTGTGCAGATGCATCGGCTTCGGTTGCCTTGGTGCGCCAGAGCGGCTGGCCTTTGGTTGCCGGGAATTGCGAGCGTCAGATTGCTGATGCGGCAAGCGATTGTGGATGCGGTTTCGGTCCAGGCAGCACATGTGAGATGCTTTCGCGCGGCTGGTACCCCCATGCGGCGGCCCAGATAGGCCCAAACGACAGGGCATGGATGGCGGCCCTGCCTGATATCGGGATTTTTCAACAAGGCGAACGGCGCTACGCGGTTCTTCATGGTGGTGCGACTGCAAACAACCGTTTTCTTTGGCCCTCAACTGCCGCAGAGGACTTCGAGGACGAGATTAATGCCCTGGAGGCCCTAACCGGGCAGATTGACGGCATCGTTGCGGGGCACTCGGGTATCGCTTTTCAAAGACGGCTTGGAGACTACAGTTGGATCAATGCGGGTGCGGTCGGAATGCCACCGCATGATGGCCGACCTGAGACACGGTTTGCTGTTCTGGATCGGGGGGACGTGACGTTTGAGCGGCTTTCTTACGATGTGCATGCCGCCATAAACGCGATGCAGGGGGCGGGGCTGGTGCAGGGCTATGACGTCGCTTTGCAAATAGGGCTTTGGCCAAGCGAGGACATCCTGCCAGACGAATTGCGACGCTAGGGCGGGCTAGTCTTGCGCCATTGGATGGTGTTCAAGCACCAGATCACGCAGTCGCTCCTCAAGAACATGCGTATAAATCTCGGTGGTTCCGACATCGGCGTGGCCCAGCAACGTCTGGATGACTCTCAGGTCGGCTCCATGCGCCAAAAGGTGAGTCGCGAAGGCATGTCGAAGCGTGTGCGGCGTGACGTTTGCAGGAGACACTCCCGCTGCGACCGCAAATTCTTTGATCATCAGGTAGAACCGGTGCCGGGTCAGATGGCCCGCTTTGCTGCGCGACGGGAAGAGGAACTTCGAGGGTGTGGCCGCCTTTGCTATGCGCGCGGTTTCCTCGGTCTCATCCCATCTTTTGAGCCACTTGACGAGAGCGCCTTGTGCCGGTGGCGACAATGGGACCATGCGCTCTTTTCCGCCTTTCCCACGCACCAGAAGCATCTGCGGATTTCCGCGCGCGGCCGACACGGGAAGCGAGACCAATTCACTGACGCGCATGCCGGTCGCGTAAAGGAGTTCCATCAGGCAGGTGTTGCGCAAGCGATCGCCGGCGCGGCCGCTGTCGCGCGAGGCTGAAAGCAAAGCGTCGACCTCGGCTTCTGTCAGGGTTTTCGGCAAAAGTTTGCGACGCTTTGGCCCAGAAATACGCAAAGCCGGGTTGTCTGCGCGCCAGCCTTCCTCAAAGGAAAACCGATACAACTGACGGATCGCAGAAAGACGGCGCGCGCGTGTGGATTGCGCAAGGCCAGAGGCTTCAAGATCAACGAGATAGCTTTCAATATCGGTTTGCGTGGCCTCCATCAGATCCATTTTGTGGACTGTGCACCAGCCGCTGAAGTCATTCAGATCGCGCGCATAGGCGAGCTGCGTGTTCACGGCTGCATCAAGTTCGGCTGCTTGCGCTTCCAAGAAAGTCGAGATGAGGCGCGCATCGCTCATATCTGGCTATCTTCCAAGAGTAATTCGGCCGAAATGCGTCGTGCAAGGATATCCAGATCAAATGACATCAGAAGGGAAAGCGCGTCGGCGATGGCATTCGGGTCAGCGTCCATCCCTTCAGCAAGAACAGCGATGGCTTTCAAAAGCGCTTCGCCGCGCCGATTTTCGCGGACCAGCATGCGGTAGCTCTCGCTTGGCGCAAGGCCCGACAGACTTCGGCGAACAGCGATCGCAAGCGGTGCTGCATTCCTGATTTCAAAGGGCGAATTCGTTAATATGGCGAGAAGCGTTTGGTCGTCTGCGGACGATCCGGCGTATTGGCGGGCCATATCAATATTGTTGCTGAACAAGGCGATCTCAAACGCCGTATGGTGGGCGCGCCGCTGTAGCGTGACTGTCTGAATGTGCGCGGCGATCCATGGGGCCAAAGCGGCGTGGTAGCCGACAGAAACTGCCGCATCCCAGGCGGGCGGCAGCGTTCGACTAATCTCTGCCGCATTCCCGTCGACTAAGGCCGCGCGGACAGCCTGAATGGCGGCGACCCTGCTCCAGATACCACCAGAGGCGGAAGGCCGTCGGTCTGACATGACGCCGAGAAGCCCTTCAGCCGAAAGCGCGCCCGCTGCGGTCAGCCTTTCGGCGGCGCGCAATCGGATGCGCCAGCCTACGGTTTCGGACAGATCGGCGACGCCGAAAGCCATCGGAAGAGCGTCTGTCTGAGGCCGCTCGCCGATAGCTTCATACAAGCGAAACAGCAGAGGTGAGATCGAGGCGGGTCGCGGCAGCAGCTTTTCGCCCTCGAACAGATCAGGATCGAGAAAATGGAGAAGAAGCTGGTCTTCAGTGTTGGACAAGATGCCTAGCGCTTCTGCTGTGCCAAGGGTCAATGCGGCTACGTCCCATTCACCGTTTCTGGCAAGGCAAAAAATACGGGTCGGGAATGTCGGCGAAATATCCTGGTTCGTCGAGATGATCTGGCAGGCGCCGGCCTCGGTTCCCTTTAGCAATGCGATATCGAACGATCTTCGAAATCGTTGAGGCTCCGGTGGGCCGGCGGCCTCGATCAGGGCCTCGGCCTCATCGAGTTTTGCGAGTGCGAGAAGCGTATCAAGTCGGGCCAGGAAAAGGCTGTTGTCGACGGCAGCGTCGACTGGCGGGTTGAAATCCGCTTGAATGAGCGACGCGAAATAGGCTCGCAGTGTCGGGGTCGTGATCTCGGGGACCGCGAGAAGAGCGCGGGCCAGGTCACTTGCCGAGCTTAAGCCCCAAAGAGTCTCCGAAAGGCCGATGTCTTCGGCAGGGAAAAGGCCTGCATCATCCGCCACGGGTGCGCCAAGCGTCGACACGGTCACCGTCGGCACCGGAGATGCGGGCGGTGCAATCGGCGGAACGACTTTAACGGCCGGGGGAAAAGACACCGAATCAGACAGCCAGTCGATGGCCGATAGCGGTTCGCCCGCGCCACTTTGCGCCGCTTGCGCGGAGAGTGGTTCGGTCGCCAGCACCAAAACAAGTGCCGCAAATTTAGTTCGTGTCCAGTTCAACTGGTTCGCTCACATCCTGTTGTCCCGGGCGTAAATCGCCCAGATAGGCATATCCTACGACTGTCACGGCGATCAACACCACCAGGACGAACAGGAGCTTCAATAAACGGAGCATCCAAATTACCCTTTTGCCTCTGACCCTTGGCGGGCCCCCTGCCGCGTGCACACGGTTCTCATGGCCATTTATAACTGGTCTTTTCGGCAAGATCACGCCATTCACACCAATGAAGTCAAAAGATAAGCGGGACGCTGCCGTTTTGCCATTCCAGCTCAAAAAAACTGTCGCCCTTGTGGGGATGATGGGGTCGGGGAAGTCTGCCATTGGCACGGCTTTGTCGCGTCGATTGGCGGTCCCTTTTCTGGACAGTGATGCCGAGATAGAAGCCGCCTCCAATATGGCGATCGCCGAGATTTTCGAGGCTTACGACGAGCCATTTTTTCGCGAAAAAGAGGCTCAGGTGATCATGCGACTTCTGGAGACCCAGGTCGGGGTTCTTTCGACGGGCGGTGGTGCGTTTTTGCAATCGACCAACAGAGAGGCTATTTCTCATTATGGGATCGCTGTTTGGCTGCGGGCTGATATTGATCTTTTGTGGAGCCGCGTCAGCCATAAAACGACGCGTCCGCTTTTGCTGACTGACAACCCGCGCGCCACATTGGAAACCCTATATGCCGCGCGCGTGCCGGAGTATTCGAAGGCAGAATTGGTCGTTGATGCGCAGGAAGGCTACTCGATTGAGAAAATGACGGACAAAGTAATCGAGGTCCTGTTGACCCGCTCGGATATCCTTGAGGAGGTTCTATGACCATCCAAACTGTCCATGTCCCGCTTGGTGACCGTTCTTATGATGTGCGGATTGGAACGGATTTGTTGTGCCGAGCAGGGGCTGAGATTGCACCGCTTTTACAGCGAAAGCACGTTGCAGTTATCACAGAAGATAGGGTTGCCGGGCTGCATCTTGCGGGACTTCATGCAGGGCTTGCGGCGGAAGGGATAACGATGTCCTCTCTCTCGCTGCCACCGGGCGAGGGGACCAAAAACTGGGACGGACTGACTTGCGCTGTTGAGTGGCTGTTGAGCGAGCGATTTGAGCGGCGCGATGTTGTCATCGCGCTTGGCGGTGGCGTGATCGGCGATTTGGTGGGCTTTGCCTCGGCTGTGACACGTCGCGGATTGCGGTTTGTGCAGGTGCCGACGTCACTTCTGGCTCAGGTTGACAGTTCGGTTGGCGGGAAAACCGGGATTAACACGTCACATGGGAAGAACCTTGTGGGTGCGTTTCATCAACCCTCGCTTGTTTTGGCCGATGTGGACTTGCTGGATTCTTTGTCGACACGCGATTTCCTTGCCGGGTACGGCGAGGTGGTGAAATACGGGCTTCTGGGCAACGCAAACTTCTTTGAGTGGCTCGAGAAAAACGCGCTGTCTATGGCCATGGGGGACGCAGGTTTGCGGGCTGAGGCCGTTCGCGTTTCGGTGCAGATGAAGGCGGATATTGTCGAGCGTGACGAGACCGAACAAGGGGATCGCGCACTTTTGAACTTGGGACATACTTTTTGTCATGCGCTTGAAGCGGCGACGGGATATTCCGACCGGCTCTTGCATGGGGAAGGGGTCGCAATAGGCTGTGCGCTTGCATTTGAGGTCTCGGCGCAAGCCGGGCTGTGTTCGCAAGAAGATCCAAGCCGTGTGCGCGACCACCTAAAGAAAATGGGAATGAAAACAGATATCCGCGATATTCAGGGCGATTTGCCGGATGCTGATGGGTTGCTTGATCTCATGGGGCAGGACAAGAAAGTGATAGATGGCGCGCTGCGCTATATCATGGTGCGTGGGATCGGGCAGGCCTTCGTGACAAGTGATATTCCTCGCGGTGTCGTTCAAAGCGTTTTGCAAGACGCCTTAAAAGGACGTTAAGGGCGTCGCAGGATCATGCCGAATTTGGCGTTGTCACCGAATCCGACTGAGGCATAAAGGCCCTTCGCGCCTCGGCCTTGGCCCGTCAACAGCATAATCTTGAAGCAGCCATTGGCCTAAGCGGCCTCCACCGCTGCTACCAACACCTGTTTGCCGGTGCCTTTTCTAAGGTGGGCTTCAGCATTGACGACGTTTTCTGAAAGCGCATAGGGGCTACCGCCCCAGGTGACGTTCGCCAGCACATGGAGGGTGAACGTCGCCACAATCCGATCGGCCATTTGCGCCCCAAACACTTCTGCACTGCCCTGTCCAAGGATGGTCCCAAAATCTTCAGGGACAAAAACAGTCGGACCGGCCGTTAGCTCAGCATAAAGCGAAAGGGCATCTTCGGTATCGGCGTCATTGAGACGCCGAACCGGAATACTCATCGCTGGTTCAGAACGGGATCTCGTCATCGAGATCACCGCCGGCAGGAGCAGGCTGGTTGCCACCGCCACCTCCGCCACTACTGTAGCTTGATCCACTGTCGTAGCCGCTGCCGCGGTCATCGCCATAGCCACCGCCACCATCACCACCGCTGCGGCCGTCCAGCATGACCATTGTCGAATTATAGGGACGCAAAACAACCTCGGTCGAATAGCGATCCTGACCGGACTGATCTTGCCATTTGCGGGTCTCAAGCTGGCCCTCAAGGTAAACCTTGGAGCCCTTTTTCAAGTATTGCTCGGCCGTCCGGGCAAGTGGTTCGGAGAAAATCGCGACCGAGTGCCATTCCGTGCGCTCGCGCTGCTCTCCCGAGCTTTTGTCTTTCCAGCGGTCTGATGTGGCAATCCGCAAGTTGCAGACTTTTCCGCCGTTCTGAAAGGTGCGCACTTCTGGGTCGCGACCCAGATTGCCCACGATAATCACTTTGTTGACCGACCCTGCCATTTTTGCCTCCCGACGAATCTCTTCAAAAGTTGGCGCGAGATTACACATGGGTTCTCAGGGTTAACAGGGCGTGAAGTGTTAGCAGACTGGAATTTTAAAGAAAAAACAATTAGAGTTGGTGAGTGTTTTTATGGAGTGAGTGATTTTGCGTGCTCTTGGGGGGTGTGCGGCTGTGTTTAGCCTCGTTTTGGCGGGTGCTGGCTCGGCGGCAGACACATCTGACAAACTGACAGGGTTTGAACGCCAGTTGCGTGTGCTTGATGGGCGCGCGGCGCAGCAATACGCGCATTCTAGGAGGCTACGACCGGATGAATCCACAGGTGTTCCGGCCTATTCCGGGGCATATCGTGGCACGCTTTTGAAAGAAGCGCGCGGTGCGGCGCGCCGATACAATGTGCCGGAGAATCTGTTCTTGCGATTGGTGGATCAGGAATCGCGGTGGAACATCAAGGCTGTGTCTCCGAAAGGTGCGCGCGGTCTTGCCCAACTTATGCCTGACACCGCGCGCGCTCTCAGGGTCAATCCGGACGACCCAAGCGAAAACCTTGAAGGTGGCGCGCGATATCTTGCGCAGCAATATGCGCGCTTCCGGACATGGCGACTTGCCTTGGCGGCCTATAACGCCGGTCCGGGGGCGGTTGAGAAATACGGTGATGTGCCGCCATTCAGAGAAACGCAAGACTACGTCAGAACCATCCTCGGCGAGTAACACGCAGGCATAGCGAGGTGTTTGCGTTCCGTCTGCGAGTAGACTTTTTTCGCCCAAGGGCCAAGGCGGTGCGCCATCCTCACAGCGTGATCATAGTATGTGATCGGGCCCCTCCGCCTCTCGGAAGACCCAACCAAACTGCTGCTGACAAACAGCTGTCAGCATGGTCTGGCAAAATGTCACAAACAGGCCTAGGGAGCAGGAAGCCAATGCAAAGTATTTCCCGGATGTTCGAAGTCATTCAGCTGTTGCGCGCGGCACCACGGCCGCTGTCGGCCGAAGCGCTGAGCGAACCATTTGAAGAGTCCAAACGCCAGTTTATTGGGATATAGCGGCACTTCAGGCGATGTGTGTTCCCAACGAAGGGGAGGCAGGGGTCGGCTACATCATGCGTCGCGGCTACGATCTGCACCGCTTAACTTCGACCATGAGGCAGGTGAGGCGCTTCGTGTCGGGCTGAGGATGGTTGGTCGAACTGGGGACAGTTTTCTGAAAAGAGCGGCGTTGCGGATCAATCAGAAGATCGACGGATTTCAAGACGAAGAAACTCGCCTTCATGTTGCGCCATGGGGTGCCTGATTGATGATCCGACGAAAGGCTGCGTCTGGGTCGCTTCCTCGAGAGCCGCGATCCGTAAAGCACGCAAATTGCCTCTGG
This sequence comes from uncultured Pseudophaeobacter sp., assembly GCA_905479575.1. GTDB lineage: Bacteria > Pseudomonadota > Alphaproteobacteria > Rhodobacterales > Rhodobacteraceae > Pseudophaeobacter. The sequence goes on along the minus strand of CAJQNB010000024.1, from coordinate 5,021 downwards.
CCTGCCGGAACGCGGATGAAATCGAGACCACGCGCATCGGTCGGCCGGTGGCGGTCATTTATCACCGCGAGTGCGTCATGATCGCCGCCGCGTGTTAATTTCGAAGTGGTTTCCGGAATTTCCGCATGGATCGTATTTGGTGCTGCGATACAATGGAGGACAGTTTTTCAGACCAAGCGATGATGCTACATTCGTTGTGGTCCGAGCAGAAATTCTATCCCGCAAATTACGCCTGGGTGCGCAGGTAGCTGTCTTAAGGGGGAACGTTGTCGATCCCGGTCCCGCCCCACGGGTGACACCGCCCAATACGCTTTGTAGCCAGCCACATCCCTTTCAGCGCACCGTGCTTATCGAGCGCCTCAAGCGCATAGGCGGAACAGGTCGGGTGATATCGGCAATTGAAGCCGACCCATGGACTAAAGACCAACCGATACGCACGCACTGGGAGGGCAACGATATGCGCAAACGGGCTCATGTGGCGTGCAGGTCTTTTAAAGCCGTTTCAAGGTCATGGCAAAGTTGGTCGAACGGGCGCGATGCGGTCGTATCGCGTCTGCCGATCAGGACATAGTCGCACCCGGATTTGCCTTGCTTTGCCAAAACGAGCCGGGCTGCTTCACGCAGGCGCCGCTTGGCCCGGTTGCGCGCGACGGCATTGCCGACTTTTTTCGAACAGGTGAACCCGACACGGATCCCCTCGGTCCTCTCCGACTTGCGCATCTGAACCGTAAAGGCGGGACGCGATACGCGCCGCGCTCGCGACGCTGCAACAAAGTCAGCGCGTTTTGTCAGGATAGTCAGGCCGGGCAGGGACATTGTCGGGTTACTCTGCGAGACGACGAAACCGCCAGCGGTTGCCCGCGGCGGTTGTATCGAGGTCATGTCGCAACGAATTACGCGCTTAGCGATTTCCGCCCGCGGGCGCGGCGAGCGTTCAGAATCTTACGGCCCGCTTTTGTTGCCATCCGCGCGCGGAAACCGTGGCGCCGCTTACGGACCAAGTTTGACGGTTGAAATGTGCGCTTCATCGCTATTCTCCGGGTCTTATGGGGCAAATCCCGAACGGATTCGCTCCCTGATGTGCTTCGAAGCCCGGTCTCTAAGTGGATCGTGCAGGCAAGTCAACGCCGCTGCGGCCCCGAATTGCAACAATCGGGCCGATTTGATGCGGCAAATGTTTCATTCCCGCGGTCTTTGGTCGGGAAAGTAGGGCAAAGCCTCACCCGACTTCAAGCGGGCGTGATCGACCTGACAATCTCCCCCGGCTCTCCACATCTTCTGCCACAACAACAAACACCAACGAAAGCCTTTGGAATGTCCGATATGACCGCTCCCCTCCGCGAAAAAAGCGATTTTGCCCGTAGATTGCCACTGCTTGGGATCCTTTTGGTTGCTGCCATCGGCGCGTTCACCTTGCGTGACTACCTTAGCTTTGATGCACTTGCGCAAAACCGTGACGAACTTATCGCCTTTCGGGATGCGAACTATGTGCTCACGGTGTTGGCATTCGTTTTCGCGTACATCGTGATCGTGGCGTTTTCGCTGCCCGGAGCAACCATTGCGACCCTAACAGGCGGCTTCCTGTTCGCCACGTTCCCCGGTGCGTTGTTCAATATTACGGGCGCGACTGTAGGTGCGATGATCATTTTTCTGGCGGCTCGCTGGGGCCTTGGGGAAAAGCTTGCCGCAAAAATGGACTCTTCAGGAGGCGCGGTGAAAAAGATCAAGATCGCCATAGACGACAATCAGTGGGAGGCGCTTTTCCTTATCCGCCTTGTGCCTGCTGTTCCGTTCTTTGTAGCCAATCTTGTGCCTGCGTTGGTCGGTGTGTCGCTGCTCCGTTTCGTCATCACGACATTTCTTGGCATCATTCCCGGTGCGCTCGTCTACACATCAGTCGGTTCAGGGTTGGGGGAGGTATTCGCGCGCGGTGAAACGCCTAACCTTGGCATCATCTTCGAACCGCACATTCTTCTGCCGATCCTTGGCCTTTGTGCGCTTGCCACACTTCCCATCATTCTGAAGGCCATGCGCGGCAAGAAAGGCATTTGAGCCATGGAACGTATCAAGACAGATGTGCTGATCATCGGAGCAGGTTCGGGCGGTCTTAGCATCGCTGCTGGTGCGTCGCAGATGGGCGCAAGGGTCGTCATGCTTGAAGGCCACAAAATGGGTGGAGATTGCCTGAACTATGGGTGTGTGCCGTCCAAAGCATTGCTCGCGGCCGGAAAGCAGGCCCATGCCATGCGGTCTGGTGAAAAATACGGTGTGACGCCGGTAATGCCGGACGTGAATTACGCCGCCGCCAAGGACCATGTCCGCAGAGTGATCGAGACAATCGAACCCGTCGATAGTCAGGAGCGGTTCGAAGGGTTTGGCGTGCACGTGATCCGCGAATTTGGCCGTTTCATAAGCCCGACCGAAGTGCAGGCAGGCGAGACTATCATAACGGCGCGGCGGATCGTGATCGCCACTGGGTCAAGGCCGTTTGTGCCGTCCATCCCGGGTATGAAGGACGTTGCGTATTACACGAACGAGAACATCTTTGATCTGCGCGAAAAGCCCGACCACCTGATAATTATTGGCGGTGGGCCCATCGGTATGGAGATGGCGCAAGCGCATGTCCGGCTGGGTTCCAAAGTGACGGTGATCGAAGGCGCAAAGGCAATGGGCAAAGACGACCCAGAAGCGGCGACGATCGTCCTTGAGAGTTTGCGGGCGGAAGGTGTTGAAATTGTTGAAGAGGCCCAGGCCGAGGAAATCTCCAAAGCTGGCGGCGTCATTTCTGTGAAAACACCGAAAGGCACGTTCACTGGTTCTCACCTTCTTTTGGCGGTTGGGCGCAAAGTGAACGTCGACAATTTGGATCTTGATAAGGCAAATGTCGCGCATGACCGGGCGATCAAGGTGGGAGCGGACCTTAGGTCTGTGACGAACAAGAAGGTCTATGCCGTGGGCGACGCGGCTGGGGGACTTCAGTTCACCCATGTTGCGGGCTATCACGCCGGTGTCGTAATCCGCTCGATGTTGTTTGGGTTGCCGTCGAAGCAGCGTACGGATCATATCCCTTGGGTGACTTTTACTGATCCCGAATTGGCGCAGGTCGGACTGACAGAAGCCGATGCCCGAAAGACGCACGGAAATCATGCCCTAACAGTAGCCCGTTTTGACTACGACGAAAACGACCGCGCCATTGCAGAGGGTAAGAAAACCGGTTTCATCAAAGTCATGGTGGTGAAGGGCAAACCCGTCGGTGCCACGATTGTTGGCGCGCATGCCGGTGAGTTGATCGGTGTCTGGGCGCTTGCAATTGCAAACCGATTGAAGATGAGTGCTGTCGCCGCAATGGTAGCGCCCTATCCAACATTTGGAGAAATCAACAAGCGTGCAGCAGGGGCCTATTTCTCTCCCAAACTTTTTGATAATCCTACAGTTAAACGGGTCGTTGGTTTCGTTCAGAAGTATCTACCCTAACACCCACAGCTTTGAGGTCGCATGTTCCTGAATACGCTTTCTGGACGGTTCCTAGCCCTCACGATCTTGTTCGTGATGCTGGCGGAGATATTTATCTTCGTGCCGTCCATTGCGCGTTTTCGTGAAGATTACATGATGAATCGCCTGGAGCGTGCACAAATAGCGTCCCTTGCGCTTTTGGCCAATGATATGATCGACGCGGAATTGGAAGTGGAACTTCTTGAGAACGCAGGTGTTTTTAATGTTGTGCTGCGGAGAGATGAAGTGCGGCAACTGGTGCTTGCGTCTGATATGCCATCACCGATTGCGGCGACCTATGATCTGCGCGATGCGCCTGCGGGAACGCTTATCATCGATGCGATGAAGCGGCTGTGGAACCCGACATACGAAGTCGTAAGGGTAATAGGTAATCCAACGCGGGATGCAGGCCAACTTATCGAGATCACCATGCCGACCGAGCCGTTGCGCGCCGCGATGCTGGACTATGGATTGCGGATTTTGTTGTTATCAGCCGTGATTTCCATTTTCACGGCGACGCTTTTATTCTTTGCAGTCAGGCAATTGCTGGTGAAGCCGATCGAAGGCGTGGTGAAGGCCATGAAAAGTTACGCCTTTGCGCCCGAAGACGCACGACGCATAATTCAGCCAAGCGCGTCGGTGCGCGAACTAAGCGACGCGGAACATGCGTTGAAATCCATGCAAACTGAGCTGACGAGCTTGCTGCGACAGCGCGAGCGGCTTGCATCGCTGGGTAGCGCAGTGGCAAAAGTTAGTCACGATCTACGCAATATACTGACGACCGCACAGCTTTTTGCAGACCGCATCGAGTCGAGCGAAGACCCGGTGGTGACGCGCATGGTGCCAAAGCTTATGGGGTCGATCGGGCGTGCGGTGAACTTGTGCGAAAGCACGCTTGCGTTCGGAAAAGCCGAGGAACCGCCCCCGGCATTGAATCGCATCGCATTAGCGCCAATCGTCAATGACGCGGTGGAAGGCGAGCGACTTGCGGCGTCGGACGATATTCGCTTCGAGGAACATGTCGCTTCGGGTTTGATCGTGCGGGCCGACCCCGAACAGCTTTATCGTGTCCTGTCGAACCTTATTCGCAACGCCCGTCAGGCGATGGAAACGGCAAAGCGCGGCGGCGTGATTACGGTGAGTGCAGGAGAATCTAGTCAACTTTGGACCATCGAGGTGCGTGACAACGGTCCGGGCCTGCCGGCGAAAGCGCGCGAACATCTGTTCACCCCTTTTCAGGGTGGCGCGCGCAAAGGAGGGGCTGGTCTTGGTCTTGCAATTGCGGCCGAATTGGTGCGCGGTCATGGTGGTACTTTGAGACTGGACAGGACCGGAGAAGACGGGACGGTTTTCATCATCGAGCTGCCAAAATCGATTGTAACCGAAGATCAGGCGGCAGAATAAGATTGTCTCTTGCAAAGCCGTTCATCCGGCTTTAGATGCCAAGCCCGTGCGCTGGTAGCTCAGTTGGATAGAGTACTTGACTACGAATCAAGGGGCCGGGGGTTCGAATCCTCCCCAGCGCACCA